>PAQK01000024.1 GCA_002709665.1 Gemmatimonadota bacterium
AACCAGATAAGTGATCTCTCTCCCTTGTCCAGCCTCACGGCCATGACACATCTCAATCTCTACTACAACCAGATAAGTGATCTCTCTCCCTTGTCCAGCCTCACGGCCATGACACATCTCTATCTCCACTACAACCAGATCAGTGATCTCTCCCCCTTGTCAAGCCTCGCGGCCCTAACGACTCTCAATCTCGCCAACTCAGCGATCAGTGACCTCTCACCCTTGTCCAGCCTCACGGCCCTGACACATCTCTATCTCCACTACAATCAGATCAGTGATCTCTCTACCTTGTCCAGCCTCACGGCCCTGACACTTCTCTATCTCCTTAACAACCAGATCACTGACCTCTCCCCCTTGGTTAACAATGCTGGACTCGGATCAGGGGATACAATCTACCTAGGTAACAATCCTCTTAGCGTGGATGTGCTTGCCGTGCAAATCACCGCCCTGGTAGAACGGGGAGCTTTGATAATTCGATAAATTGGAAAGTACATAGGTATCGGACCGGGATACTATCCCCGGAGCCCAAGAAACACAAAATGAAGACGCACCCGAGGATATCGACTGTGAATTACGACAGAGACCGCTTGCGGAATGAGAAATACCCTGAACTAATGATTCAACCGAACGTCCGAGTCCGGATGCGGGATGGCATCGAATTGGTGACGGACATCTATCTTCCTGCCAAGGATCTGGGTAAGGTTGAGGACAAAATGCCCGCATTGTTGAGGCGGACACCTTACAACAAAGGTCCTGCCAACAATGAAGAGGCGATGCGATTTGCCCGACACGGCTATTTGGTCGCTGTCCAGGACGTGCGGGGGCGGTATGCATCCGACGGTGTATTCGACGCATTTGCTCAGGAGGCCGAAGACGGATACGACGCGATCGAGTGGCTGGCGACCCATCCTCAGTGTGATGGAAGAGTCGGCACATACGGTGGCTCCTACGAAGGCTTTGCCCAGGCAGCAGCCGAAACCCAGGCTCCCCCCCATCTCGCGGCGACTTGTCATTACTTCAGCTATCCCCACGGGTATCACAGCGTCCACCAGGGCGGAGCGCTCGATGTATTCTGGTTGTCTTACTTCGTCATGATGGCGGCAGACGGCAAGGAAGCCGCTGAAAACCCAAATGTGAAAGAGGCTCTACTAGGTATGAGGTATGAAGAGTGGCTCGACCGGTATCCAATCCGACAGGGCCAGTCTCCGCTTTCTCTGGCGCCATCCTATGAGAAAACCTACTTCGACTATCTGCGTCACGATTGTCTGGATGAATTCTGGATGAATCCTGGGCTGTGTCCTGCGGAATTCCTGGACCATTGGCCGGACGTTCCCACGCTCTGGGTTTGTGGATGGTATGATCACTATCCCTTCTGCCATCCTGACACTCTCGCTTTTACTCGGTTGAGGGAAATGGGCCACAAGAACCAATACGTCGTGTTCGGACCCTGGACCCACGGTGAAACAGATCTCAACATCGGCCAGACTACGTTCGGAGCGGATTCTGTCCGTGAGAAGATCCTTCCGGACTACCACGTTCGCTGGTTTGACCGATGGCTCAAGGAAATCGACGATGACGGGGTGTTTGAAGAACCGGTTCAGTACTTCGTCATGGGAGGTGGGTCGGGAACCGTCGGTAAACAAGGACTCTTCGAACACGGAGGAGTCTGGGAGAAAAACGGCTTGTGGGCACCAGATCTTGAAGCCGTAAACCTGCACCTGAGAACAGGTGGTCTCCTCTCCGAGGAGGTTGCCTCAGAGGAATCGGCTTCGACAAGCTATCGATCCGATCCTTCAGATCCGTGCCCCAGCAGCACAGGTGTAGCATATACGGTTACTCGGCTTTCGGAAGGTGGAACCAGAAGGATCAATACAAACGGCGCCTGGGATCAAATGGAAGGCTACCATCTCTATGGCATCGATGAGCCCTTCCTGCCATTGGAGTCCCGTCACGATGTCCTGGTGTTTCAGACTGAGCCGCTTGCAAAGGATTTCAAACTAGTGGGACACCCTGCAGTGGAGCTCTGGGTATGTTCTGATGCACCTGATTGTGATTTCGTAGCCAAGTTGGTGGACTTGTATCAACCTTCCGAGGATCACCCGCAGGGATTCGCGGTTGGGGTTTCAGAGGGGATACAAAGAGCGAAGTTCCGAAACGACAACAGGAGACCAGAGTTGATGGACCCTGGTGAGGTTTGCCTGATCAGAATCGAGATGCGCCCCCTTGCTAATTTGTTCAAAAGGGGTCACCGCATAAGACTGGACATTACCAGCAGCAGCTGGCCTCACTTTGACATCAACACACATACAGGGCGCAATCCTTCAGAAGATCCTGAAAGGAGAGTCGCCCATCATACCATATTCCACGAGAAGAACGCAGCATCGCGTTTGCTACTGCCGGGAGGTTATATCTGATGTGGAAATATCCAAGCGACAAACGCGCGAGACAAAATTCTGGATCCAATTGGAGACCCGTGGCCTTGGAGGTTAACCTGTGAAAGGAATTTGTGTTGGAATGGGAAGACGGGGACGTTCCTGGTACAAATGGGCGCAGGATGCAGGATTGGAAGTTGTCGGCGTTGTGGATATCAACCGGTCTATCCTCGATGCGTCCTGCGATGAGCATCAAATTCCGGAGTCCATGCGGTTTGAAAGTATAGGTGATGCAGTAAAGGGAACCGGAGCTGAGGTGGCAACAGTTTGTGCTGCCAATCCTGACCACGCGGCTTGTCTGACACAGTGTCTCGATGCGGGTGTTCACGTCATTATAGAGAAGCCCATGGTTGAGACACCCGAAGATGCGAGGATGATTGATCTCAAGGCGAGAGAAATGGGACTCACCGTTGCAGTCGCACAGAATTATCGATTCAGTCCGGAAATGCGCACAATCCGGGAGGCCATTCTACGTGGCGAAATCGGTGAAATCGTGTCGGTGCAAGTAACCTTCCACAGGTGGAGACCCACGCAAGGACTCTATCTTCCACTATTGATGAACCAATCCATACATCACTTCGACGCCATACGCTGGATCCTGGATGCTGATCCCGATTGGTGTTTTGCGAAGAGCTTCAATCCACACTGGAACGAATGCGATGGGCCCACTGTGGTCGAGGCTGTTTACGGCCTGAGTAACGGCGTAGTGGCTACTTATAGCGGTAGTTATGTGACGCAAGGCAAAAACACCTCATACTCCGGGTCCTGGCGAGTGGAAGGCTCCGCAGGTCAACTCACATTCGCCGGTAGCGACAAGGATAATCCTGTTGTACTGTCCCGACGTGACCCCGAGGAACAGATGGAACTCTCCCTGCTTACCGGCGATATGGCTGGCCCAGCACAGGTATGTAGAGAATTTCTGAATGCTATTGAGAATGGAAAAAGACCTCCCACAAATTCTGCAGACAACATCAAATCTTTGTCAATGTGCTGGGCTGCTGATGTTTCATCGAGAGAGAATCGTATTGTGAACTTTGACGAATTCGTGTGAAATGGCGGCCGAGGTGTATGATCNTTTTGATGCGCGAGACAATNTTNTTGCTATCTATCCGGAAGGAAAACACGGATTCCCACCGGAGGCCAGACAGCAGACCTACGCGTTTCTGGATCGCGTACTGAAAAATGGCAAGCCCTAGAAGAGTCAATCATTATTGATGTTTCCCGAAACAGCGGACATCGCCAAAAACACTATCCGTCCGATCAATCATGGAATCCAAATCCTATGACGAACCCCAATATTGAACCCCTGGCCCAGGACTTTGTCATCGCCGCGCAGGTACCGGACCCTCGGCAATACTTTTTCCACGATCCGGACCTGACAAGACTCGACGATNGGACCTTGCTGATCGCCGCACCCCAGTGGGGTCGTCCAGGTCACGACAGGGGCCTATGTCTGAGACTGCTCCGAAGTCGAAATGGAGGGAGCGAGTGGGAAGAACTGCCGTCACTCCCCTACGAAGAGGCGACCCCATTCCTTCTCGACGGCAACCTCGTAATGTTCGTGCAGGAAAGGTGTCACGGTGATTTCCAGATCGTCACCAGCGAGGATGCCGGCNAATCCTGGAGCGATCCCGTAACAGTCCTGGATGGACCAATTTGGAACATCTCGACGGCTCGGCTGCATCACGAAGACAACGTTTACTGGGCAATGGATTTCGATCTTCCACATTATGGTCACGGTGGAAAGGTGATGACTCGGTTCGAACGTGGTCGATCCCCTCTCGATTCGGACGCGTGGAGCGTGTCGAATGTCGTCGACCCTCCCGTGCTCCCTGAGAGCCTGACGCGAAGTCTGTATCCAGATGGAAATAGACCGCAGTTGGCACGGGGATGGAAACATAAGCTTGTCTGGCTCGAGCCTAATACGATCGAAGTGAACGGTCGAATCCGTGCCATAACCCGATGCGTAATCGATGAGTATGCATCGGCCGGAGTAGCTGCGATATTGGATTATAACCAGGAAGCCAACAGACTCGACTTCACTCAGTTCAGCAGCTGGCCGGGCGCGCAGTGCAAATTCTTTGTGGTCCCGGATTACGAAGCGAGGATGTACTGGATGTTGAGCAACCTGACCACAAACTCCCAGGATTTGCTGGGTTGGGGGGATCGGATGNGCGAAACCGGGTACCATGGTGGCCCGGGGAATGAACGGAGATGGCTCTTCCTGCATTACAGCATAGACTGCCTGAACTGGTTTCCGGCAGGCTGCGTCGCCCGCTGGCCGGACCACGCCCATCGAAGCTTCATGTATCCCAGTGCGGTCGTGGATCACGATGACCTCGTCATCCTTTCGAGGACCAGCAGAGACTCGGGAGACCAGCACGATGCCGACCTCTGTACGGTTCACCGCATTGAAAATTTCAGGAGCCTTGCGATGAACCTCCACGGGGGCGGGTTGCATTGAACGGAACCTGGAATCAACTAATTTGAAGGAACCAATGATTTGCTTGCAAAGTATGAACGGCGTCTCGCTCAAAGTAAGTGACCTGGAAGCCTCGGAGGAATGATACCGTCGCAACTTCGAGTTTCAGTAAAAATACTCGGCCAAAACATGCATTGTCCTTAGTGTTAACGGTATTGATCTCGTTTTGTCGCCCCACGACAATCCCGATGCACCGATCGCAAATCCCAGGCAAGTGCGCTGCATTCATACACTCGAGTTCCAGATATCTGAGCGTGAATTCACTGACCGGAACAGCCATCCTGCCCTGAATAAGACACCCAAGGCCCCGCCAAGAACGGTCGTTCGGTAGGACATCATCTCTTGCTGTCATCAATGGACGGATCGTCTTGCAGTATCCTTTTGGCAGATATTGTTCCAAGAGATATCAGGGGCCGGGTGATGGCGGCGATCGGGAGAGGGACAGTGCGAATGGGTGCGGCATCCGGAGGAACAGGTGGTCCCGGAGTAGGGTATTTTACAATCGTCCTTCAGGTTCTCGCATCGCTCGACGGAGGGGTACTCTACCAGTGGGACCATAACCTGCCTTGGTTGTTTGTTCTGGTCGTCTGCATTACATCCCTCCTTTTTGTTGCGAGCTTCGTGCGCGACCCGAAGAATGCAGAGGTATGATCAAGATAGGAGCACGAAATTCTGGGAGGACTTATGAGACTTTTGGTACTCACAATCATTCTGACGACATTTGTCCAGGCTACAATTCCCGCTGAGGTGCCAGATGCAAAGGGGGAAGAACTCTATCGGGAATTCTGCTCCAAATGCCACGGAAGCAATCTGGAAGGTGGAAACGCACCCAGCCTGGTGGATGGCATCTGGATGTACGGTTTGGACAAGATAAGGAACATCACCTTCGGAATAGCGCAACAGGGCATGCCCGCTTTCGGAGATGCGTTATCGAAGGATCAGATCGAGGCCATTTCCCGGTTTATCGATGAGTCGGCCCACTCGCTGGGTGCGGCCAGACCTCCCATTCCGGATACGCTCTACACCTATGACTACGACATCCTGGTGCAGAAATGGGTTGAGGGTTTGGAGATTCCCTGGGCAATAGCATTCGTCGATTCTACCACTACATTGATTACAGAACGTACCGGCAGGTTACGTATCGTCCAATACGGCGTCCTCTCACCGAAAGCGGTCGAGAATACCCCGGCTGTAATTGCGCAAAGTCAGGGCGGTCTGATGGATGTGGCGATCGATCCGGACCACGGACAAAACGGGTGGGTATATCTAGCTTACAGCCACGCCCTCGTCGACACCTCGCAAACCAGGCCTCCGGCAATGACTCGCATTGCCCGGGGACGTATACGCGAGGGAAAGTGGCACGACCACGAGGTAATCTACGACGCGCCACATGACACTTATCAATCCACCCGTCACCATTATGGCAGCAGAATTGTATTCGACTCCTCGGGGAATCTGTACTTTTCCGTGGGCGACCGAGGTCGAAGCGGCGAGGCTCAGGATCTGTCGAAACCGAATGGCAAAATCCACCGGATACTACCGGATGGGAATATACCAACTGACAACCCTTTTACAGCAGACGTGGAGGCGTTGACGACGATCTTCAGCTATGGACACCGAAATCCCCAGGGACTTGCAGTCCATCCTGTAACTGGTGAGGTATGGAGTGCTGAGCACGGTCCAATGGGGGGAGACGAGATAAACATCGTGAGGCGAGGTGATAATTACGGCTGGCCGAAAATCACCTACGGGCGCAATTACAATGGAACACTTGTTTCTCAACACGAAAGGTTGCCGGGCATGGTCCAACCGGTATTGTTCTGGCGTCCCTCTATCGCGGTGTGTGCGGTCGAATTCTATCAGGGCAGGTCATTCGGGAAGTGGGAGAACCGTTTGCTGGTTTCTGCTCTCGCCTACGAGGAAGTACGTTTGTTAGCGATCGAGAATAATCGGGTAATTCACCAGGAAGTGATCTTGAAAAATGCTGGGAGGGTTAGAGATGTGACGAACGGGCCCGACGGTGCAATATATGTGGTCCTGAACAGTCCTGGCACCGTACTGAGGTTAACACCAATTGTCGAAGACGATGGCTTTTGATGGAACTCTTCTACAACGTCTAACCAGGCAGGCATAACAATATCAAACCAAGAGGGTGATGACATGTCGGATTTTCCGTGTTTGGAGACCTCGGAGTTTTTAGCATTCATTGCAGATAATTCCTCGCTTGGGGTTCACAGAGGAGGTTACAACGGAGTTGCCTCACTCATCCCCAGACACAGTCCGAACAACCTGTTTGTGCCCACGTATGCCGGGTTGAATTACGAAACCATAAATCTCAGCGGACTCACCCCCTATCTTGAGAAGACGGGCAGAAAATTTGAACCCAGATGTGAACCGATGCATATCGAAGAAACAGACGACGAATGTGTGGTCCTGGTACAGCCGGAGACCTCTCACTCTCACGTCAGTGCCAGGATCACGTTTCGGGCGGAGGAACCACACTACTTGCATCAAAAGATCGAACTGATTGCGCATTGCCGGTTCAACGCGGAAAATGAACCCTGTACGCTCAGCAGCCTTTGGGCAAGCTACATGCATATGCCTGTTGACCGGAACATATATATGAAGGCCGACGCCCGGACAGCATCACACAAATGGTACGGAATAACCAAAGCAGATCATGCCTCCAGGGAATTAAACGTTTTCAGCACCCCGGATGAACCCGAGATCAACAGACATCAGACGCTTATGGAATCCAGCACCACATTCTTGGATGACGTGCCGGAACTTTCCAGCATCCTGGAAAGCAGCTTGCCATTTTACTATGGACTATGTCACGATCTGGTGTTTCTGATGATGTTCAAACAGCCTGGGGGATTCAGACTGGCATATTCACCGTGTGGAGGCGGGAAGGAACCAGCCTGGAACCCGGCCTGGGACTATGTGCTTAGGCACGAAAACATTCAAATTGGTGCCACAAATACGTGGGACCTCTGCCTGATCGTCAAGCCCTATGCAGGCAGATCGGACATCCTGGGCGAGATCAGGNGATATATGGATCACCAATTGTAATCGGCAACCTCAACGAACAAAAAGAGGAAGGCCGTCTTTCGCCTCCCTCTTTTTGTTCTTCCGCGCCCCGGATATTACTGCGCATTTTGTGCCTCAAGTGCGTCCACCTGGTCCTGGTCAAAGATCAGGAAATCGTAGAAATCGATCCTGCCGTCGCCATCCAGGTCGAACCTTTTGAAAGGAGTTGGAGGGTAAGACATGTTGGGCAACTCTTCGTGCCACCCCGGGCTTGTAGACTCTCTGATTGGTGCGGCCACCTTCCGAACCCTTTGATTACCGGTGTCGGCCACATACACATTGCTCTGCGAGTCCCCGTAAACCCCTGCCAGCCGATTCAGCTGACGCCTACGGCCGATCCCTCGTCTCCGCTGAAGCCCGGTATGCCGCTCTCCGCGACGGTAGAGATATTTCCGGAGGCATCTACTCCCCGAATCCTACTGTTGCCACGATCCGCGATATACAGATTCCCGGCGCTGTCTTCGGAAAACCCTGAGGGAAATGCCAAGCTCGCCAATATGGCAGCTCCGCCATCTCCTGAAAATCCGAAATTCCCATTACCCGGCACTGTTGAGATATTCCCCGACGTGTCCACCATTCGGATTCAGTAGTTGAACCGGTCAACGATGTAGACATCCGCAGCTATGCCCTCGGGAAATACGAGATTTCCGGACGTAGCTGGACATTCAGGCCGATTCACGAATTCCACTCCGGTGGGGTACCTGAGGAAAAATCCATTGGTAGCAGGGGTGCCCCCTTGGCCCAAATGTCCATATGGCAAACTAATGATAAGCCTTTGTTTTTTGTGTAAAGGGTAGAATTTCCACTCTTCTCAGGTGTTTGACTTCTCAAAGTCTATACCCTATATTAGCTCGCTCCAAAACCGCCTTGTGGTTGTTTTCGCTATCTTTCCGCGTGTGAGTCCGAATGAGTCTGCGTCTGCCATCCATCAACCTCCCGGCAACCGAAAGATCCCGTTTCCTTTATGCGCTGTTGGGATTTATGTGTGTCGCATCGTCGGCTCTGATCGCTCGATCAGCCGGGGACACACTATTCCTCACCCGATTCAGCCTGGACTACCTGTCATACATGTATGTAGGAACAGCGATTGTGGTCATTTGCGCCTCCTACACTTACGGTACGTTCGCATCCCGAATCCCTCTGGGGCGGTTGATTATCAGAACCTGCATCCTGCTTATCTTGTTGCTTGTCGCCCTCAGGCTGGCTCTCTTCCAGCCCTGGGGCGGTTATCGCATCCTGGCCTATTTTCTTAGCGATCTGGTAGTCAACGTCCCTATGATGTTGTTTTGGAGCTTTGCCGCCATGCTCTTCAATCCCAGAGAGGCAAAACGTCTCTTCGGGTTCATAGGCGCCGGCGGTACTTGCGCCTGTATCGGAGCTGGATTTCTTGTTCGGCCTTTTGCCGCACAGTTCGGAACTGAGAATCTACTGCTCCTTATCGGAGTATTGGTTGCAGGTTTTGCACTGCTGGTGTTCAAACTCTCTAAACTCGAGGCGAACCGGTTGCAACCCACCCCCGGTCAGGGCTCCTCAGCCCCCCGAACCAACCATTCGGGTCTCGTCAAAATGCCTCAAGTCAGAAATCTTGTGCTTCTGATCATCGTTGCAACATCCACTTTGACCCTTGTAGATTATCAGTTCAAGGTCGGGGCGAGGGCGAATTATTCGGGTTCCGAACTGGCTGGTTTCTTCGGCACCTTTTACGCATATGCCAGCGTTATCGCTCTCGTATTCCAGCTCTTCCTCGTGCATTCTATCCTGAAACGTGGCGGGGTGTTCCTGGGCCTGGCAATTCTGCCTGCCGGGATGGTCGCAGTCTCGCTGGGCACGGCCATCACCGGTGAGTTTTCCTGGATTGTCGGATCCAAGCTGCTCGTGCAGATCCTTCTGTTCACAGTGGATATGGCAGCCATGCAAATGCTGTATTTGGGTATCCAACAACAGTCTCGAAATCAGGCAAGGGCATTTGTGGAGGGTATCGGTAAACCTCTTGCAATTGCCGCCACAGGTGGAACTCTAGCCGCCTTGGGAAACCAGATTCAGCTTCAGTACCTTGCAGGCATATGTGTGGTAGCTGCACTCATCTGGCTAGTTCTATCCCGTACAAACTTCAAGTCCTATGTATCCGCGCTTGTCGGGTCACTCGGTTCTCGCCGATTCGACCCAACGCAGGAAACTGCCCAGTTTCAGGACAAATCCTTCGAGACTCACCTTCGGGACTCACTAAGTTCATCGTCCGACGAGGAGATCATATATCTCCTCGGAATCATAGAAGGGTTGGACCACGCAGACTGGACTGCCGAGTTCCGGAGTTTACTTGGGAGAAAAACCCCCGAGATCAGAATTGCAAGCCTTGAATACCTCCAGGAGCATGGGAATGATGGGGACTTGAAGACCATCCTTGGTCTCAGAACCGATCCGGACCCCCGGGTTCGGGCGGCTGCCATTTATACAACAGCGAGGCTGGGCGATNAAGAGACCACGGAGGAAATCGAAAAGGACCTTGCTGACCCGGACCCTACAGCGAGAGGCGCAGCAGTTGCGGCATTGATCAACAGCGGCGATCTGGACAACTTGCTTAATGCAGGTGTAGTCCTGAAAGGTATGCTGAAATCCCAAGATTCTGAGATAAGGATTGCCGCTGCGGACTCGCTGGCACATGTCCAGAGCGACGGATTGTTTCGGCCGCTTATCGGCCTGTTGCAGGACGAGGATCCGCGTGTGATCCAGACTGCACTGGAGGCCTGTTCCAAAAGGCCAGATGATCGGATGATCCCGGTGATCATACCCCTTCTTGCCGAGCCTGTGGTTTCAGCAGCGGCGGCAGAAACCCTTGTCCGTTTCGGCGATCGAATTCTGGACCACCTGCTGCCCTACCTGGAACTGCATCGCTTGGACGGTTCGTTCCCAGGGGCAGACCGTGTGCCCGCTATCCTTGCGAAACTCGGGAATATGAATGCAATCCCCTCGCTGGTTCAGGCTTCTTCACAGATCCACGACCCGAATGTCCAAAGGGAATCCGTGCGGGCTTACAGCCAGCTTCTGAAGACTGCCCCGGCAATAAAGCCCTACCTCGAGGATCTCAATCGTGTGGTCGACCGACAACTGCAGTCTGCCGCCAGACAACAGGAGCTTCTCGAGACCTTGCAGCAGATGGAGGGTACGGAAATCCTCTGCGACGCCCTGAAGCAGGAATATGATGTAAACTTGCAGGGCGTCTTTACCCTGCTTGATGTGTGCATTCCTAGTGTAGATATGGAAGCACTATACCGGGAATTGGGNTCCNGACAGAAGGAANACCGAGCAAACATNCTGGAGATCCTTGACAACGTANTGAAGGGAGAGATCAAGAATTCCCTTCTGAAGCTTTTGGAATCTGCGAAACAGAGCGCCCCCGATCCTGAGGGGTCTACTGACCGACACGTGACTGAAATTCTCGAGCGAGGTGCGGCGGATTGGGTCGCCATTGGTGCACTTTACACCGCGTCACACAACGGACTCAGAGCTGCCACCGAGTTCATGCCGAAGTATCTTTCACACACCAATCCCGTGGTTCGCGAAACTGCTCTGTTCAGCTGGGCGAATCTGGATCGGTCCGATGCTTTCGAACAGACCTGCNAGGAACTGCTTAAAGATCCGCATGAATCTGTAAGTGAATTGGCAAAATCGCTTATACATGAGCACCCTTCCGAGTGAGCCGACCATGATCACCATCGAAAAAATTCTCTTCCTGCGCAACGTGCCGCTCTTTTCCGGAATGCTGCCTCGGGAACTTAGTCACCTGGCAGGGATCGCTCAAGAGGTGGTCTATACCAGTGGGGAGCAAATCATAAAGCAGGGAGAGCACGGCACAAGTATGTTTCTCATTGTGGAGGGCAGTGTGAGGATCCACACGGATGCATTGGCTCTGGCCGTTCTGGGGGAAAAGGACTATTTTGGGGAGATGAGCATTCTGGATGGTGAACCTCGGTCTGCATCCGCAACGGCAGATACAGACTGCCTCCTTCTGCGGATCGACCAGGACAATTTTCAGACAATTCTTTCCAATCACTTCGAAGTTGCGCTTACAATCATCCGAACGCTTACACAGAGATTACGCCAAGTGGAACAGACAAAGAATGCCGATTCACCATCCGAGGAGAATACGCCCAATGCCTAGATNCCCACAGATTCGACCTTTCATCGAGGTCTTGTGCAAATCCGTGTTGGTATGCCTTGTGGCTATCCACTCCTGCCCCCTGTATGGACAGGATGCTGCCGTAACACAACAAACACCCACCTACCCGGCCGTTACCCTGAAATCACCCTACAGATCTCTTGCCAAGACACGTCAACTACTAGACACCTTGACCAACCAGATTGCATTATATCTAAACTACAATGAGCTTGATGGCAGTTCGGGCAATTGGAAAAGCTCGGACCTATCTGGCGTGGAAACCGCCCGGTACTATGCCAAATCGGGAGCAGCGGGTGCTCAACGAACGACAGAGATTGCCATTCTATCTCGCCCTCAGGGAGGATACGATCTGGTTTTTTATGGACAAGAGACCTATAGCAATGGCTCAAAATTACCGAATCCAGACCTCGCATATCTTCAGTCCTTTGCTCAATCTCAAGTATCAAGTATCGAAGCCGAATTGCTCTCGACGAAACTACAGGACCGGGGGCACCAGATCTATCATTTCAGCTACGTACAGAGTGACCGTGCGATTGCGATGCTCAAATCATTGGGGTACATGGCTATCGAGTACAGCTGGAACAATGGGGAAAACCCTTACGAGAAGATATACACTGGCACGCACTATCAGAATTGGACTCTTCCCGCAATCGTGAAGCTGATCGACTCTCCCAAGACCAGCCTGATGGAGCCCCCGCCCACCGGAGGGGGCTATCAGCAGCAAGGGTCATCCCAGTATTCTGCGGTCCCCGATATCGGGGGTACTTTTCTTCATGGTATGACCTCGGGAGAACCTCAGCAAAGGGTCTTGATTGTTTACGACAGGAACGATCCCGAGTCGATGGAGAAGCTGCTAAGTCTTCTAAGGGACAAGATCGATCGCCCCTCACGGCAGATTGTCATCGAGGCCCTCGTCATCGAAATTAACACAGACAAAGTAAAAGATTTGGGAATCCAGTTCAGCGCGCAACAAGACAAATATGGCACCACCTTCGAGGAGGATTACACAGGACAACAGCCGTTCACATTCATCTTTGGCAAGAACACCATTCAAGATATGTACGGCAATCGCGCGAATGCCTTTGGTGACTACTTTCTCTTCCGCAATATGATCAAGGCCCTTATCGAAACCAACGACGCCGAAATCCTCTCCAGTCCATCGGTCCTGGTGTTGGATGGCAGGCAAGCCCGCATTCAGGTTGGTCAGCAGGTTCCAGTTGTAAAATCGACTTCTACAGGAAATAGCATCATCCAGTCGGTGGATTACTTTCCCGTTGGAATTGTCCTGAACCTGCGCCCCCGCATCAGTGAGGACGGTTCTGAAGTCACCATGCAGGTGGAAACCATTGTCAGTGCTGTTAATCAGAGCGCAAGTGCGCAGGCAGGCGACGTATTCTTCGCCCCAACGGTGGATAACCGGCAGGTCCAGACCTTTGTTCGGGTTGCGGACAACACACCTTTCATTATCGGTGGACTTATTTCAACTCACAGGCAGGAGAAACGGGTTGGGATTCCAATTCTGTCGCAAATCCCGATTCTTGGACTCCCCTTTCGCAGGAAGGTAGTTGACAAGTCAAAGAAGGAGGTCATTGTCGTTTTAACGCCTCACGTCGTTCCACTTGAAGAGAAGTCCTTCAGTTACGTTATTCCGAAGGATTCGAAAATCTTCGATGCCTTTGGCAACCAGCTGTTCCGAAATGCCTACCGCGTTCGGGACGACGACATATTCGATCTGAAATTCCTGTACGAAAGTGAAATCTTCAAGCAACTCATGACCCGATTGAACAATTGGGCGAGCGAGGATCCAGGCATCAAGAACGAGGAGATCTATGCGAGATTGCTTAGCGGTAGGGTACCAGGCGAAGAGATCATGGTGCGCAGGATGCTGTGGGAGATTGTCCACAAGACCGGTTACGGGAAAAACGTAAGCCCGAACAGGATGATCCTGCTCGAAGACCGACCATCTGCCCCGGACAGCAGCGGGTTCCAAATCGCCTTTCTCCATAATCTCCAGGATAAGGAGAGCCATAAAACGCTGGTATTGTCCTTCGATGCACAGCAGAAGGGCACTCCGCAACATCCCTTTGTGCCGCCGAAGGCAAAGATCTCCTACCAGAGCGTCCACACATCGCCTGAGAGTTATGTTTCAGACCTTATGATCGGGAACAAGCGACGGACGGACGGTTCCCCGGACAAGTGGACCGTATTGTTGTCCGAGGTCAAACCCAGAGGAGTACGGGGAGCCACAGCACTGGAGGTATTGCAGAGTGTGATGGTTTTAAAGAGGATTCTTGCGCTCAACTCCACGTTGCCGCTCAGCATCAAGGNATTTAGAGTAGGCCGTCAAGTCATCTTTCCAACCGAGCAGGATTTGCAGCAGCGGTTCCACATCATTGATCGAGATGCGGCACAATTCTTCTATGAGGTAATACAGTACTATCCAGAATTCGAAAAGACCTTTAGCAGAGAAACGCAGCGGATCAACTTGCAGATGCGGGAAAAAGGAGTCGCCAGGTAAGGGGATTTCTCCATGACTTCTCGTGGACCTGACACTGCGTTGTGTGCAATCAGGAAGTATTACAAGCGGGTGGCACCGATATACGATGCCACCCGCCTCTTCTTTCTATTCGAAAGGAAATTGATCATAGATCTCCTGAATCTTCCACCCGGAGATTCCGTCCTGGAGATCGGCTCTGGTTCTAATTTGCCTTATATTTATCGAGCTTTGGGACCATCGGGGGATATTACGGGCCTTGATTTCTCACCCGAAATGCTTGCCATCGCGCGNAGGCGCATTTGCCGACAAGGATTGAGAAATGTACAACTCATCCAGGCGGACGCAGGAGACTACAACCTGGAGAGGAGATTCCAGGCCGCGCTCTTTTCCTACAGTCTGAGTATGATGCCGCGGCAGGATCAAGCCCTGGATGTCACCCACTCGCGCCTGGACACCGGTGGCAAGGTGGGCGTTTGGATTTCGGGAACTTCAACCGGTGGGGAGTGCTCTCAAACCTGCTGAGCACCTGGCTGGCAAAGCACGGCGTGATGCCGATCGAGATCTCACGATTAGACCGTCATATGTCTCATTCCAAGGTCCTGCAACGAAGGGGGGACTACAATTTCATTATGATTGGGACCAGGTAATTTTAGGGTGCTGGATTGACCTGCCCCAGTCTTTGGGCCAGGTGCTATGAGAGAATTTCGGGTTGATCGGCTGTGCTGGGATAGGAATTCCCACGGTGTATGATCGTTCAATGATGTATGTGGGCGTAACGTGTTGTAATCGGTTCGCCAGAGGTTGAGGGTTTTTCGAACATCCGCTAAGCTGGTGAACCCGTGTTCGCTGAGACACTTAACTCGGCTTCTTCCGTTGAAGCTTTCTTCGGCCCGCCCCCTGTTTGGCCCGGCTAAAATTATCGACATAAAGAGGAATGAGATCAGACCTACTAAATTCGTTGAGATGAAGGAACGCGTCCTGCTCCAAGCCGGGTGTGGAAGGCCTTCAACCCAAGTCCCGGTTGCAGAACCTCCCACATTGCTATCAAGTTCTCCAGGGGAATCCTGAGGTCCTCGAATGACCTGGAACTGAAAGCCAGAACTTCGGCAAGCCTGGAGGCGCCTTCTGCTTGCAGTTCGCCCTCGTAATCCGCGGCAAGTTGGAGAAACGCGGCGACCTCCTTTCCTTCCATCGTCTGCAAGATCTGTTCTAAGAACCTGCGGTTTGTGGCATAGAAATTGGAATCGACAGCAATTTTCCGTACAAGGGTGAGCAACAGGAATTCCGATGGTCTGTCCTTCTCCACCCTTTCGATGAAGATGTCCATNAGCACCCGCTTTCGCTCTCGCCGCCGGATTCCAGGCCAAATGTCCTGCAACGTCCTCCGTATAGATTCTTCAGCCCCACATATCGCAAGCAGCAACTCAGATTGGCAGAGATCACCGAAGAGCCTCAGGACAC
The DNA here is from genome assembly GCA_002709665.1 of Gemmatimonadota bacterium. Classification (GTDB taxonomy): domain Bacteria; phylum Latescibacterota; class UBA2968; order UBA2968. The sequence continues at coordinate 16,140 of PAQK01000024.1, forward strand.
GTGGAGTCGGATCGCCCCAGCTTTGGGGAAATTCTTCGTTCATCAGGAAGGATATAAGAACATCCGCGTGTCTCTCCACGTTCTGGAATCGCCTGGCCATTACCTTTTCAGTCTCAACATCCACTCCAGAAAATAACCTCAACAACATCTCGCGCAGGGCTTTATGGTTTTCAGGTATACCCACGATTGCCTCTACAACCACCTCTTGATCCGGGTGGCTCAANAGGTCTATCAGCTCTGCGGTCCCACGCAGCGAGAAGGCGATCGATTTTCTCACCACCAGGTCCAGCTCGGTGTTCACGCAGGCCAGAAGTCGTGGGATCAACTCCGAGTAAGACTGTGGGGCTCGATGAAATCCCAACACCTGTGCTGCGGTAGCACGCAACGCGGGGTGGTCACCTCTCTCAACAATCTCCANACAGTCGTGCGCCACGATCTGGCGCATGTGTAGCGACTTCAGCCAATTCACTGCGTTTGTCCGGTGATCCCCTTTCGAAGCTTTAATCACCTGATCCAAAAATTCCGATTCCACCTCAAGTTGCGATGTCATCCTAAATGCTCCCACGAAGTTTGTAGGCTAAACCTTTTCCAAGTCGAGCATCTCGACCCCGTCGAGATAGGTCTTGCCCTCCCATCGGGCGATGGAAGAGATTTTCCCCAACACCTCCTTGACCCTTTGGCAGGCATCACTGATACTGCCAAGGGCATCCTGCGCCTCCGGGTGATCTTCCGGCATGCCTCTGAGACGAATCAGGTCTACACTGCCCTGTATGACCATCATGGGGTTGTTGATTTCGTGGTTGGCCGAAACGATGGTGGCCAATACCCCACGAAGCCGTTCATTCTCCTGCCAGGTAAAGAAATTCCGCAGGCGGTGACAGAGAATTGGCACGCGATCGGGAGTCAGGATGTCCTTNCTCATATAATCCACAATGCCCTCCTTGAGTCCCCTTTTCTCGTCTTCAGNGTTGTCCTTGACNGTTAAGAAAACGGCAGGAATCTGAGTGCCCCGAGTTGTGCGCCTGATCTCCTCCAGAAACTCAAATCCGCCCATCCCAGGCATCTGTACATCCAGAATCAACAGATCAGGTTGTTCAGACCTCAATACCTCCTTGGCTTCATTTGCTCCGCAGGCACAAAGGACGTGGTAACCCTCGTTCTTCAGAATCTGCTCGAGATACATCAATGTCGAGACATCGTCATCCACAGTTAGGATGAGTTTGGCGGCCATGGGCTCTCCCTTCCGAGTCCCTCCGGACAGATTCAATTCTGGATCGGCAACGAAACCGTGACCATCGCCCCGCCACGATCTCCCTTGCCAATTTCTAGATGCCCACTGTGGGCCTCTACGATCTTCTGACAAATGGCCAGGCCNAAACCCAGACCACCCGATCTGCCATCGTCGTTTCTTATCTGGTAGAACGGATCTAGGACCTTCCCCTGCTGGTCTTCCGGGATCCCGGGTCCACAATCTTCGACCTCGACACAAACTTCGGCGCCATAACTCAGGCCTCTCAACCACACCTTACCACCTCGTGGCGTAAACCGAATTGCGTTATCCAGAAGATTCCCAATGACCTGGTTCAGGCACCTCTCTTCCCCTTGAATTGCGATGTCCTTTTCAAGGGGTATCATCTGGAGAGACACTCCGACAGCTTGGGCCTTTGCCCTGTATGACAGGTCCCCTCCAGCCAGCAGAAAATTGACCGAGATGCGGTCACGTGGCACCACGGCCATCGGATCGCGCTCCAAGCGTGCCAAAAGAAGCATGTCGTCAACCATCGCCCCAAGGTGGGTTGCCGACGTTTTTACGCGTGCCAGATCATCATCGTGTTCTGCATCCAGGCCTTCCAAAAACTGCTCGACCTGCAGTAGTGGTTTCTTCAATTCGTGCCGGATCATCAAGAAAAATTCTTCCCTTTCCCGCTCCGCACTGGCCTCGAGTTCCTTCTTGAAGGTAATATCCTGCAGGGTAATCATGGTGCCTGTATCACTCCCCTTCAGGCGGAAGGGTCGAGATACCACAGAAAGTGGGCGGTCAAGCGCCACTTCTACCACAATCTCAGACTCGAGCACTTCATCGCGGGTCAGATCCAAGCGATCGCAAATATCGATCGCATTGTCCTCACCGGATATTCCGAGCAAGTCGCGGGCAAGCGAGTTGCTCTTCAGCAGATTTCCATACGCATCCAGCAGGATCACACCCGCAGGCACCATCTCCAGGATTGCCACTACCTCTTTCTGGGTGACCGAAAGTTGCTTCTTCAACCTCCCCTGGGTCTCCAGTTCCAGCACCTGCTGTCGCACAGTAGCAGCATCGGACTCTTGCGACCCAACGAATTCGGCAATCTCACGGGATGCTAGCCCATCCGGTGCATAGCGGTAGACCCCATCTTCCAGGTCAAGAATGCCACAGCTGCCCAGGGCGTCCAGAGCCGTCTTTACTTCATCCTCAGACTTCCAAACCCGAGCCGCGAACGCCGATGGGGTAGATTCGATAAACGGATTTTCGTACAGTATGGACACGATCTGCCGTTGCAGGTCGACACTCGTGCCTACGAGCCGGCTCAAAAGAGATAACATCGTAGATTCTCTGAATTTGGGAAATTTCGGAAACCGACCCGGAGTATTTTGCAAGGGGATTGCAGACACCTGGGTCCTGAAGGGGTTTAATAAATATAGGCCCGGTCATCCCCAAAAGACAAGGGTGGATTTGTGGCTATTTCATAGGCCTGCAGCTTTAAATCCGTCAGTTTCGGGAAGGATGTTTTTCGATTGGAGGCAGACCCGCGGCCCCGTTCTATAACCGCCTGATTCTTAGAAAATTACACAGATTTCCTCACAACTTGCACCCAAGATTCCGGCCATTTTTTCNCTTGACAACCCCACATTTTGTATTATAATTGAACTGCCCCACAAGATAGGGTCCTTCTACAGGACCCTATCTCTATCCCAGACTCCCCAGGTCTTACCTGGAGACTCAAGTATGAGGTGTCCGTATTGCGGAGAAACTGAGGACAAGGTTGTAGACTCACGGTCCAGTAAAGAGAGCACGGCAATTCGAAGAAGAAGAGAGTGTCTGGGGTGTTCTAGAAGATTCACCACCTATGAGTACATTGAAGACACCCCGCTGATGGTCATCAAGACAGATGGCAGACGCGAGCCCTTCGACAGAACCAAGCTCTTCGCAAAGCTGCAGCTTGCTTGCAACAAACGTCCGATCTCAACGGCTCAACTCGAAGAGGTTACGGACCATATCGAATCACAGCTGATTGGCCTTGGCGAACGCGAAATTGAGGCAAATGCTCAAATTGGTGAGTTGGTGATGAAAGAGCTCAAGGCGTTGGACCACGTCGCTTATGTTCGATTTGCCTCGGTGTATCGCCAGTTCAAAGACCTGAGCGATTTCGAGAAGGAACTCAGACAACTTGCTGCTCTACAATAAGCAACTATTACGGTTTAAACCATTGTTGTCTGTCATAATCAACTTCCTGGCAGTAGACAATCCCTTCTCCTCCCTTCTCCCCCTCGCGGTTCGAAGTATTTCTGCTCCTCCTGGATGGCTCCCTTCGCCCAGACGGTAGTATCCGAGATCTATAACCCGTTTCCCTGCAGAACCCATATCTAAGCACCAGGATGCCTGGGAAGCCAGGCTGTTACCCATCGGAGGATGAGTTTTTATGAAGCTTGAGCGCAAACACACCACACCAGGCCAGGATCCCCTCGACCAGGTTACGTATGAGAAAAGGGCATCGGTCATTACTAACCCGGACGGATCAGAAGTCTTCCGGATGGAGGATGCTGAGGTCCCTGCAGACTGGTCACAGTTGGCCACCGACATAGTGGTGTCCAAGTATTTTAGAAAAAGGGGTGTTCCAAAAACCGGTCATGAGGTCTCTGCGCGCCAGGTTGTCCATCGGGTAGCCAAGACAATCCGTTCAGCAGGTGAGGATCTAGGTGGGTACTTCGATACACAGGAAGATGCAGATACATTCGAGGCAGAGCTTTCCTATCATCTGATCCACCAGATGGGTGCCTTCAATTCACCTGTTTGGTTCAACTGTGGACTCAACCACGAGTACGGGATAAAAGGCAGCGGCGGGAACTGGTATTGGGACAGGAAACGGGAACGGATTCTTGAAACCAAAGATTCATACTCCCATCCACAATGTTCGGCGTGTTACATCCAATCGGTAGAAGACGACACTATGGCCATATTCGACCTGCTGAAGAATGAGGCCAGATTGTTCAAATTCGGATCGGGAACCGGGACCAACTTTTCCAAAATCCGTGGAAGCATGGAAAAACTCTCCGGCGGTGGTGTATCCTCCGGCCTGATGTCCTTTCTCGAAGTGCTGGATAGAGGCGCAGGAGCCATCAAATCAGGAGGAACAACCCGCAGAGCTGCAAAAATGGTGTCTCTGGATATGGATCATCCCGAGATCGAAGATTTCATCGGGTGGAAGGCCAAAGAGGAGAAAAAGGTGGCTGCCCTGATGGCGGCGGGTTACAGTTCGGACTTCAATGGGGAGGCCTATCAGACCGTCTCCGGTCAAAACTCCAACAACTCTGTCCGTATATCCGACGAATTCATGCAGGCCTACATGGACGATGGTGCGTGGAGCACGCGACTGCGCACCACAGGTGAGGTCCACAGGACCTATAAGGCCAGGGATCTGATGAACCAGGTCAGTGAAGCGGCCTGGGCCTGTGCAGATCCAGGTGTACAATACGATTCGACAATTAATAACTGGCACACTTCAGCNAATACGGATCGCATAAACGGGTCCAATCCCTGTTCAGAGTACATGTTCCTGGACGACAGTGCCTGCAATTTATCTTCAATAAACCTGATGAAGTTCTTCAAAGAGGACGGAAATTTCGACATCGAAGGGTTCCGTTACGCCTGCAAGATCTTCTTTATTGCACAAGAGATACTCGTCGGTTTTGCTTCCTACCCCACCAAGAAGATCGCCCAGAACAGCCACGACTACAGACCGCTTGGGCTCGGCTATGCGAACCTTGGCACACTGCTGATGGTTCTGGGGCTGCCCTATGACAGTGATGGGGGCCGTGCGATTTGCGCTGCCATCACTGCGATCATGTGTGGTCATGCCTACCTGACCTCAGCACAAATGGCTGCAGATAAAGGTCCTTTCGCCGGCTATGAAAAGAACAGCGACCCGATGCTCCGTGTGATGAATATGCATCGTGATGCAGCTTACAAGATAAACCCGGACGTCTGCCCTCCGGATCTCATTGCGGCCGCAAAAGAAGATTGGGACATGGCCGTAGAACTGGGTGAGAAGTTTGGTTACCGTAATGCTCAGGCCACCGTTATTGCACCTACAGGGACAATTGGCCTTTTGATGGACTGTGATACAACCGGTATTGAGCCGGATTTCGCCCTGGTGAAATTCAAGAAATTGTCTGGAGGCGGATACTTCAAGATCGTCAATCTCACCGTCCCTCGAGCCTTGCAGCNCCTGGGATACTCAGAGGATCATATCGAGGATATCATTGCCTACATCTGCGGTACTCTTACGCTTCTGGATACCCCCCATATAAACAGGGAATCCCTAAAGGCGAAGGGGTTCACTGCTGAAGATCTGATGAAGGTAGAGGCTTCACTCCCCGGCGTCTTCGAGCTTANGTTCGCATTTATGCCCTGGGCACTGGGAGAGGAAACGATGGCACGCCTGGGGTTCACCCCCGATCAATACAATGCTCCAGAATTTGAGATGCTCAACGCCCTAGGGTTCACCTCCTCCGAAATTGAGGAGGCCAACGACGTCATTTGTGGTCAGATGACCATTGAAGGCGCACCGCATATACAAGATGATCATCTTCCAGTTTTCGATTGTGCGAACAAATGCGGCAAACGAGGACAGAGATTCATCGCCCCCATGGCCCATATTAGCATGATGTCCGCTGCTCAGGAGTTTATTTGTGGCGCAATATCCAAGACGGTCAACGTTCCCACCGAAACTACCGCCAAGGACATCGAAGAACTGTATGTAGAAGGGTGGCAACGGGGCCTAAAGGCAATTGCCATCTACAGGGANGGATCCAAACTCTCCCAGCCACTAAGCTCCTCTTCCACCACCGATGCCGATGCGGCGCAAGCCGAGGAACGCAGTGAAGATGAGGCTGTAGGAGTCATCGCCGAGCAGTCTGTTTCTGAAGAATTGGCACTGCGTGGCGTGGAACAGCGCCTCCCATCCAAGCGAGGGGGATTCACACAGGAGGCGCGTGTAGCTGGCCAAAAAGTCTTCCTGCGGACGGGAGAGTATGAAGACGGTACTCTTGGAGAGATTTTTATAGATATGCACAAGGAAGGCGCCCCCTTCCGGAGCATACTGAANTGCTTNGCAATCGCCATATCCAAGGGGTTGAAATATGGTGTACCTCTTGAGGAGTACGTCGAGACCTTCACATTCACGCGGTTCGAGCCCTGGGGTACTGTCGACCACCCGAATATCAAGTTTTCTACATCAGTGATCGACTACGTCTTTCGGGTTCTCGGGTATGAATACCTCGGCAGAACAGACTTCCTTCAGGTCAAACCGGAGGACATCGCTTCCGACATTGACGACCATCACGATCTGGAGAATGAAATGGTTGTTGCCTCGAATGAGAAAGCCGAGACCGTAAAAGCCACCACCACCCAGGGAGCCGCTGAGGCACCAGAACCAGAAGCACCACCCACCGAACCTGGCCCCGTGGCAATTGTCGGCGAGACAAAATCGAACGGAGTGAACGGCACCAAACCCGGTCTTTCTGCATCCAGTGGTGNCCCAACGAAACAGACACAACAAAAGGAAGACCATCAGCCCCAAACCCAGACAATGGTCCTGGACGAGCAGCTTTCGCATATGATGGGAGATGCACCGTTCTGCGATACCTGTGGACACATCACCGTTCGGAATGGCTCGTGCTACAGATGTCTGAACTGTGGAAATTCAGTGGGTTGCTCCTGATCGACAACACAATCAGACAGGGGGGAAGTGCGCCAGCACTTCCCCCCTGTTCACATGTAGAGGCAGTCCCATCTCAACGAGGAAGAAATTCTGCCTTCCCATGGTGACAGGTGTTGCACGTAACCGGCTTACCATCCAATGTCTGCAGACCTGCAGCATAATGGTCTATCATGTATTTTGCCATAAGCTTGTGCTTGGTCGGTTGCTCTGGTGTGAGTCTGCCTTCCTCGTTCCTTATGTGACAGAAATCGCACGTAACGCCCAGATCCAGCTCAAACTGTTTCATCATTTTGAAAATGTCAGGCCTTGGCATATGCTCCGAGAGCGTTGACGGCTTCGCATTCTCGAGATCTCGCGGGAGGAACCTCGAGGCACCCTGGTGGCACCCTTCGCAAGTGAGTGATTCCCCCTTTGCCGTACGAAGGCTGTCCACAAAATGCACCTGCATAAAGATAGCAGTCGCTTTTTCTTTCGATGGGGCCTCGAAGTCTGGCTTCCCTGCCTCAGTTTTCTCCACGTGGCAGTGCGTACATTGAACTCCCAGGGATTTAGCGATTAGTTTCATATTGTCTTCGCTGGTATCCAGAACATGCTGGCCTTCGTGGGCAGCTAGCGGAACAGCAGATACAAACAGTATTGCTCCTACCAGACCTCGCCATACAATAGACTTCAATAACATATTCCCTCCTGTATTTTAGAGGCCTCAACCAAGGCTTATCATAGATGGTCCTGCAAGACCGTAACCAGTCTCTGCGCAGCTAACCCATCCCACAATTCCGGAACGGAACCACTTCCGGGAATCTCCTCAAGCGCGGCGTTTGCTCCCTGAAGGATTTCTACAGGATCCACACCCACCAGCGTGTTGGTTCCTTCCCGAAGGGTAACGGGCCGCTCTGTATTCTCCCTCAGAGTCAAACAGGGAACTCCGAATGCAGTGGTCTCTTCCTGAAGCCCTCCGGAATCCGTAAGTACCAACCTGGCGCACTTTTGAATCTTCAGCATCTCAACATAACCTACTGGTGGTGTAATGAGCACATTCTTCATTCCCTGGACTTTAGCCTCCAGATTGAACGCCTCAATCTGCTTTCTGGTTCGTGGGTGCAGTGCGAAAACGAGAGGTAACTGCTCCTGGATCTCGCCCAAGGCCCCAAGAATTCCTTCAAACACACCCTTGTCATCCACATTTGAAGGACGATGGAGAGTCACCAGACCATATCCACATTCGTGCAACCCAAGACGCAAAAGCACATCCGAGGCATCGGCCAGATGCTCCATTCTACGCAGAGAATCGATCATCACATTCCCGATGCGAAAAATGCGATTGGCTTCTATGCCCTCTGACAGCAGGTTTTCATCTGCATCAGGAGAAGGAGTAAACAGAAACCTGGACAGCGCATCTGTTAGAATCCGAGTAATCTCCTCCGGCATCCGCCGATCCCTGCTTCTAAGACCAGCCTCAATGTGTGCTACCGGCAAGTGCTCCCACGTCGCATTCAGAGCACATGCCAGAGTCGGATCCACATCACCGGCTACCACAACAAGATCGGGACGCTCCCCAACCACAACCTCCTCGAATGCAACCAGTGTTCGTGCCACCCGGGTGGCGTTGCTGCCGGAACCAACACCAAGATGGAAATCAGGGCTGGGCAGGCCCAGGTCCTCAAAGAACACATCGGACATGAGNGCATCATAATGCTGGCCCGTGTGAACAAGCAAGGGATGAAACTCGTCCCCGAGTCTTTTCATTCGCTCCAGCACCGGCGCGATCTTCATAAANTTCGGTCGCGCACTCACCACCAGCAAGACCTTCTTCCTACTGGAAATATTAGGTCCTCCTCAATTCAGAACGATTTGCAATCAGACCCTGCTCATCCTGGACCGGCCATCGACGTCGTCCGGGATTTCGACACCGAGACCTTCCATCAGCGTAGGCATCACATCGACCACCTGCATCCCTCCACCCTCTGAAACTGTCCGATTCATATAAAACATGGCATCATCCACCGTGTGTGTCCCGGTCACCGGGCTGGACTCCATCAATATTTCTTTCTCAAATCCCCCTTTTAAATCGAATCCCTCTTCGGGAACNGCAAGAAANTCGGGAGCTACTTCAAAGGCATCCCCTGCGTAGATATCCTCTTTCATGAGAACCTGTCGGATCACACGATCTCCGGTGTCGGGATCACGCATGGAAAGCAGACCTTCTGAAATCTCTTTCCTCAGGGCCTCGTAGTCCCCTCCCGGGGACACGCACCCGTTTCGCTCCCTGCCCTCTACACAGATGTAAAACCTGCCCGGGAGCAGGGAATAACATCGTGTATCGGGGGCGAGGTCTCTTAGCTGTTTCGGTGACCGACTGGCAAACTTAAGGTAGCCTGCCTGGCGGAGCCAGTAATTCAGATGTACCTCCTTCTTGAGCCTACAAAATCCGTGATCCGATAAAATCATCAACAGCACATCTTCGTCCAGTCGACTCGCCAACTCCCCCAACGCCTGGTCGATACGGTCATAAAACCGATAGAACCAGGGCAGGAATACTGAATTCTTGTCCTCGATCTCTCCCCACAGGAAGTGATGGAGCCTATCCGTATCCATGATGTGCGCCACAAACAAATCCCAGCGTTCCTGGGCAAGGTAACGGAACATGACCTGCAGGCGACATTCTAGAGTCTCGAAAATCTCATCAAGAAACTTCTCCTTATCTTCACGTGCCTGCCAGGCATCAATATCTATGGTATATCCCATAGCCTCCAGTTCACGCGCAACCTGAAGAGGGTATGTCGCCTTCTCCAAGTTCGGTGCGAGGAATCCCGATATGAGGATGCCATTTACCGCCTTAGGTGGATAAGTAGTGGGCACCCCCATCGAAAATACACGTTTCCCCATAGAACTGAGTAGCTCTATCCACGTCCTCGCCAGCAGGTTCTTTGATGAGGGAATGAACATCTCGTACGTCAATGGAACTCGATCGATGAATCCGAAGATGTTGTGCTTTCCAGGATTACAGCCGGTTACGATGGATGCCCACGCCACGCTGGAGACTGTCGGGACTACCGACTCCATGGGCACCATCGTGCCCTTCTCGAGCAAGGCGGCCAGATTCGGCATCCTCCCTTCCTCAACAAGCTGCGAGGCGAGGGAAAACGGGGTACCGTCCAAACCGATGACGACTGCCCGTTCAGACTGTTTATGGTTGCGTTTAAATAGATTCATTTCCGTCCGTAAAAGACCCAAAAAAAGCCCTTGGCCCTCAAGGATTCTCACCTAGAGCCAAAGGCCATGTGCACATCTTCATAAGGTTAGAATGGGGTGAGTGAGGGGATTTGAACCCCCGACCTCCTGGGCCACAACCAGGCGCTCTCACCAACTGAGCTACACCCACCACAATTGTCAATACTCCCGGCAGGACTCGAACCTGCGACCTACTGCTTAGAAGGCAGTTGCTCTATCCACCTGAGCTACGGGAGCTCACAAGTCCAGTTCGAAACCCCACAGGATCGCTTCGACAACTGCGAAAATCTATCAAAATACCCTGTACCTGTCAAGAAGAAACNGGTGCAAATCACACAAGAACCGNGGCATCATCCGGCTTTAATCTTTGTAGATTGTTCCTTGAAAAATGTGCACAGGTGTGACAGAGGACACGCCTCGCAATTCGGACTCCTGGCCGTGCAAATGTCTTTACCGAAGTCCACAAGGTTCATATGAAAAACACGCGCCTTCCCATTTGGGATCAAAGGAGCGATCACATTGTGCGCCTTATCTCGACCACACCGTTCCGATATGACACCCACTCGCTTCATAACCCGATGTACATGGGTGTCTACAGCGCAGAGGTCCAAATCGAATGCAAAAGCCAACACAATATATGCGGTCTTGACACCGATGCCCTTGTGTGAGGTAAGCAACTCGATTGCAGAATCAACAGGCAGGTCACCGAGGAAGCTGATATCCAGTTCCTCTTTTTCCTCCATCAACCACTTCAGGAAATTCTGTATGCTCGGACCTTTCTGGTTCGCCAACCCCGCAATTCGAATGGCATCTTTCAACGCCTCAGGTTTTGCATCCATCACGGATTCCCATGTGGGAAACCGTTTCTGCATCTCGTCGTATCCCCTGTCTCGGTTTTCGTCAGTGGTGTTTTGAGAAAGTATGGTACGGACAAGCGAATCCATAGGATCCGGCCTTTTCCTACCCTTGTCCCAGTCGCCACCCTTGTATTTTTTATCGAGCAGCCGAACCATGTCGCGAACAATGGCCTTCATTCAGGAACCATGGGACTTTATATACTTCACCAACCTTTCCTTTGAACCGGGAGTAAACTCGCAGAACATCCACCCGCTGCTGTGTACCCCACCCTCCTTTTTACCGGTCCAGATAGGCTCCGCCAAGACTTGAACAGGTTCCTCATCTTCCCTTATTACGATTCCAAGGATTACATCTCGATTGCCGCCCGTAAGCTCTGATAGTGAGGGGACCTCGGCTATGTCCATCCGCAACCCCGATTCGCTCAGATCCTGGGATCTGCAGATCTTCTGATCCCCCCCAGTCTCTACCATCACGGGTAACTCGACATCGATCCGCAACTTCCGCCTGTCCTTGCCAAAGAGTTTCCTTATCCAACTCATAACGTACCTCTGATTCATGACGTCAAACGGTCATTTGAGTTATTCGATCTCCGATCAATATAGGGACATCCCCCAGTTTTGTCAGCAGAAACCCAAGTGAGTTTTCCCCCACCAAACGGGGATGGGTCGGCGCCTTACATTCCAAAATAGATTTCTAAGGCAACTAGGGGCTGAAACATTGCGTAATTCCAGTTTTCCTTCCAACTTGACATCCGCCTGGCCGATGACGATATTTATGTCGACCAGCGCGGTTGACCAAACAAGAATTCTCCGTAATTCGAAAATGACAAAAAAACGGCTGTCACAGGAAGAACGTAGAAACCAGATCATCGAGGTCGCCATTGCCCTTTTTGCCGGCAAGGGTTTCAAGGGCGCCACCACAAGGGCAATCGCCAAGGCCGCAGGGGTATCCGAGGCCATCATATTCAGGCACTTCGCAACCAAAGAAGACCTCTATGACGCAATCATTGCGTATACGCTCGATAAGCGGAGGATGCTTTGGGAACAGGAGGAATCCCCCCAGGATTCGCAGGACCTTGAGGCACTGCTGAAGAACTTTGCCCAGGCGTATATCCAGCGGAACCGGCAAGATCCTACCTTCATTCGACTCATGATGTACAGCGCACTGGAGGATCATAAATTCAGGGAACGATTCTTTGAAATCAACCGATCCCCCTTGATGAAAGCAATCCGCTTGGCAATAGAGAGGGGAATTGCAGAAGGCAAGTATCGACCTGTGGACCCTCATCTGACTACCCGCTCATTTTTCTGGTCTTTGATGCAGTATTGTATCAACAGATTCGTGGCTTCTAATCGGTCTAGCGATGAAAACAGCGATGCAGAGATGGTGAACAACCTGGTGGGAATCTTCATTTTGGGTATCACGGAGCCTGCAGTGCAGCCGCTCGAGAACGGGCTCCAACCCACATAGGAACGCGATTCCCGCAGTATCTCTTTGTGAATCAAGGATTTTGACGATTTTCCGATTATACGGGGGACAGAATCGCTTCCCCTTCTACATACCCCAAGATGAGAGTTAGACTCACAACTAAACGAAGCGATTCATACACATTTTTGACAAGATCCCGATGTTTCAGCGGCTTTTGCCTCGCCGGTCGCTCGAAATATTAAAGATCTGCAGACCACGTTCGTTCAGCGACCGGGAGGTCTTATTCGAATTTGGCCACAAGAGCACGGAAATGCACATCCTGCTTTCCGGTGCGCTTGGCGTCAATGCTACAGACGGGACGCGCATAGCTGAACTCTTTCCAATCACGAGCGTAGGTGAAATGGGTGTGATTGCGGGTGAGCCAAGAACAGCCACGGTGGTCGCTCACAACCGTGCCAGCGTCTTCGACTTGTCGAAGATCAAACTTGAGGTCTTACTGAAGAAGTACCCTGACATCGGTTTTCTGATCTACCGCAATGTCATCGGACTCCTCTCCGAACGTTTGAACAATACCAATTAAGGATCTGATTGCCTGCCAGCAGGAACTGGCGGAATTCAAAACCACAGGGATTCTCTCCTTAAATCACCTTAGTTCTATCTGCCTTGTAATCCTCATTGCACCCCTCTTGTATGAAAATCGACCTCCAATTTCTGGATACGGGAAAAGCGATCCGAGACCCCATCTGGGGTTACATTCACGTTCCCGATGAAATGGTGTCTCTTGTGGACGCCCAGGAGTTTCAGCGCCTACGAGATATCTCCCAACTGGGACACGTATTCCTGGTTTACCCTGGTGCCCGCCATTCCCGGTTCGAACACTCCCTGGGCGTGTTCCATATTGCCGGCCAGTTCCTCCGTCAACTGCTCAAGTCTGATCCTCCCATCGATGTAGACCTCCAGGATGTCAAGGTTCTCCTTGCCGCAAGCCTGCTGCATGACATAGGTCACTACCCATTTTCCCATCTGCTGGAAGAGATGCAGATGTTTTTCGTAGACCACGAAGAACGAAGCCGCCAGGTGATATTGGATCCGTCCACGGAAGTCAACAAAGCGCTGAAGTCGGCAGGGACGGACCCCCAACGGGTAGCCAATGTTATAGACTATCGAAACGGAAGCGTAAATATTCCCGAAGGGGATCTCAAACTCGCCCACATACTCAGCGGCACCCTGGACCCGGACAAAATCGACTACCTGCTTCGAGATGCGAGGTACTGTGGCGTACCGTTTGGAGAAAGTGTGAACCGCGATCGGCTGCTGGGGGCGATTACCTACGATCCTGCGAACCAACGCCCCGCAATCACCTACAGGGGTGTCTCGGCTGTGGAAGCGCTTGTCTTTACCAGCTATTTGATGTACAGGAACGTCTACTGGCACCACGCCGTAAGGTCTGCCAACGCCATGTTCAAGCGTGGAGTACAGGATCTGCTTGCACATCCAGATTGCAGTTTGGTTGAGGCAGATTTCAATGGTGCCACGGAGTCCGACCTGATCCATCGGTTGGAGGCGGAATCCGCTCGTTTGGGAATGCCTCAACGCAGAAGCATGGTAAACCGGCTGAAGCGAAGGAAGTTATACAAAGTGGCACGAATCTTCCTGCCCTGTGAAAAGCAACAAAAGCTTGTAGACAGGTTCGAACGACTCTACTACTTGCCCGACGAGCGCAGGGCGCTCGAGGTATCCCTCTCTAAAGCCTTCGGTGAGAAAATTGGTCAACCCCTCACCGGAGACGAGATCCTGGTCGACATTCCCAGGTTTGGAAAAAGCCCTGAAGTCGATTTGAAGGTCTTCTTCGGGTCTCACATCCCGACGGACAAGGCGGATCCCCTGACCTTTGACGACCCTGAGGTCTCCATGTTGAAGGAATATCTTATCGGTAACTTTGAGGCACAGGCAAAAGTCGTCCGAATTTTCTGTGACGACAATCCGAAACTTAGACAAGCCCTGAAGACGGATGTACTCCCCTGCCTCAGTCCCTGAGGGCCACCATTGCTCCCGAACCCAACCGCCCGGAGCGACCTCCAAAACCAAACCCAAGTGCCTGTTTTACTAAAATCTTAGCTTGACAAGAACCTCGGATAACCTTAAATTGCGCTAGTTGGATCGAATCACATTGGGATGCATCCAAATCTGCACAAGTCAGTTGATTTATAGTAGGGGCTCGTAGATGAGTAAAAAGTACCTGACTCTGATGGCGATTCCCCATAATGAAGACCGGGTGAGAGAAGTCAATGTCTCCCGGCCATTTCTTTGGGGACTATCAGGTATCATTCTGGTATCGATCTGTGCTCTCATTTTCTACACTATTGGTTATTACATCAAATTGAACCGGGAGCTCCAACAGGTCTCTCTCCAAACCGAGAACTCTGAGCTCAAGTACCAGTTCGAACGCGTCAGTCGCGATTTGAAGAACCTGCGAACCAAGGTGGATGATCTTTCCGAGACAGACCGGATGATGCGTGTTCTGGTGAGCCTCGCTGAACCCGGCAAGGATGTCCGTCAGATGGGTGTTGGTGGGCTCTCCAACGAGCCGCCCCCCTGGGAGGCAAGAATATCATATAGTGCCGGCGAATTGCTCAAAAACACTTATACCGATATGGACCAGTTGCTGAGGGAAGCACAGTTTCTAACGGCCAGCTTCGATACCATTGAAAGCCGCCTTACCAGCAGTGAGAAAGTCCGACGGCACACACCCTCAATCCTCCCACTGCCAACCAATACAGACTGGTGGGAGACATCCTCTTTCGGCTATCGAAACCACCCCTTCACCGGGCGAAAGCATTTTCACAACGGAGTCGATATCTCAGCCAGGCCCGGCACGAGCATCCTTGCAACGGCCGACGGGGAAATCTTGACGGTGAATAAAGACAAGAACCTAGGATGGTATGTCTCCATCGGGCACGGATTCGGTTTCCGTACCGTGTATGGTCACCTAAAGGTCAAGCCCCCGCTAAGGAAGGGTCAAAAAGTGAAACGTGGGGACACGGTAGGCAAATTGGGGAACACGGGCAGATCCACTGGCCCCCATTTACACTACGCTGTGATTCGTAATAATCGTGCACAAAATCCAAAGAAGTTTATTTTCGCACAGAAGGGCCGTCGCACGATCTTCTAAAACTAACTCTTGTGGCTTTTGAGACAGTAGGGAGGGGCATAACCCTCCCTACTTGTGTGTACGAGTGAGCATCCCCGTGCCTATGATCAAAAACATCAGGTTGGCGGCCCAGGCACCCCAGAACGGTGAGAGCAGACCGTTCCAGCCCATTACACGACCAGCTTGAATACTGCCGTAATATACGAAGGAAACGAGGAGACATATTCCCACGAGAAGCGGCTTACCGGTCCGCTGGGTCCCGGATGATAGGGGTATGCCGAACAGAACCATCACAAACCCGGCGAACGGGAATGCGAGACGCAGATGCAGACCTACCAAATCACGGGTTACCTGTTCCCCATTCCGAATCTTTCTCTTAATGAAGTTCGTAAACTCCTTGTAGCTCATCTGGTCTGGAGGACGGCTCTCTCTTGCCAGGTCCTCTGGTCCCAATGTGATGGTATCGGCGGACAAATTTTCGAATTTCCGAACCGATTCGCCCCCCTGGTCTGAAAACCTGCGGACCTCTCCATCTCTCAGTTCCCACCCTTCGCCCTGCCAGACAATTTCCTCCGCACGAATCTTCATTACAAGCTTTCGTCCTTCGTATTTGTCCAGGGTTACCTGCTGACCCTTTTTCTCTGCTCTGATATACCGGCCTACCGAGAGGATCTGTCCATCAATATCCCGCAACACCACTTGAGACAATATCGGCTTCTTGAACACGGGCTTCCTACCCCGCTCCACGGCCGACCGCCTTCTGTTTGCCCCGGGCATCACCCAGTCCGTCAGAAAGAAGGCACAGACACAGATCAGGAGTGAAACCGAGAGAACGGGAACCACCAGGCGGTATAGACTGGCACCGGCAGCTTTCATCGCCGTGAGTTCCCCAAACCGTGCCAACCCTCCAAAGCAAAGCAGACTGGCCAGCAACATAGCCATAGGGAGGATAAGCACCGAAAAATAAGGGATGGACCAGAGGTAGAACATCAGGATTACAACCGGCCCTACACCGCGATCGATGAATGCACTCAGCCGTCCGACAAGGTCCACTACAACAAAAATCCCCACAAAACCTATGTAGCACAGCAGAAACAGCTCCAGAAACTGTCGCTGCACATATAGACTCAGGACGCGCATCGGTTCCTCCGGATTGACGGCCTCCACTCAAATACAGTGCCAATCGCGATCCAGCCTCCTCCGACCAGTACAAAGATATTGGGGCACCACATAGCAAACCAAGGGGCAACAAAGCCCCTGTCGGCAAGGGTTTCCCCTCCGATCAAGAACAACCACCAGAGCAGGAAGAAACCGATGCTTATTCCCGCCCCAACCGCCGGGCTATTCCCTTTAACACGAATCCCGAGAGGTGCACCTACAAGAACGAACACAATGCAAGCCACCGGTATCGAGAGTTTCTTATGAATCTCCACCAGATATCTGTCCACCTGTCGCTTCTTGTGGCCCACTATGGTGGCATCGGTCCTGGTTCGCCCGAACAGATCCAGGGTATTGTTGTACGGTCGAGAAACCGGCTCCCTGTCCAACACGAACTTCCTCATAAACTCCGCTCCACTTTCAGACCGTTCAAGTCTCCTGGCTTGAATCTCTCCCTCAAACTGAATGACACGATCAAGCATCATGCCTATGGTCATCTCTCGATCCGTTCTATAATGCGAAATCGTACGCAAAAGTCTGCGACCGGCATCACCAAGTCGCAGCACCTTGCGGTCGAATGCTGCCTTGACAAAGACCTCTGGATCCTCGAGGTCCACGCTATGAAATTCACCTTGTCGCAACAGCAAGCGTGCCTCATCGGTCTGGTCGATGAATTGGATCTCACCTTCTTTGGCCACGATTGTCACGGGAAATCCTCCCGGTTCATACTTGTAAATGAGAACGTCTTCCAAGATGGACGATTCCCCATCGATGTCACCAATCAGGATCTTATAGTTGTCGAAATCCTGTATAAAGACACCCATCTTATCCTCGAGCGCAACAGCAGGGCGCTTGCGCTGTATGTCACCCATCAACATACGGCCCCGATAGTTGAATTCCGGCAGGACCCGATCGTTGAACAGTACCAGGGCCCCCGCGACCACCGCACCGGTGACCAGGACCGGCCATACCACTTGCTGAATACCCACTCCCAGCGCCCTGATCGCGGAAATCTCATTATCTCCGCTCATTCTACCGAAAGCCATCAATGTACCTACCAGAACAGCCATGGGGATCGCCAGAGCAACCATCCATGCCGTGTTGAGGAAGAAGAGTTCGGCCACGATTAAAGACGAAATCCCCTTTCCCAGAATCAGGTCCATCTTCTGAAGGATCAGATCTACCACCAGCAGGAACATGATTACACAAAAACTGAACAGAAATGGTGACACGTGCTCCTTCAGCACGTACCGTGAGAGAACCATGGGCTACTCCAAAGGAACCATATGATAACTAATGAGTTGAACTAGATAATCTGCCTGCTTTGAAGCCGAATATAGGCCATTTGAAGAAGGCAAGGAAGCCCTTTCGGGTTGGAACCCCTATGGCCATTTGCAGTTAGTTCTGTTCGATTTCTAAGTGTTAAAGCACAACATTTTGTTTTTCTTCTCTTTAAACAACAAAATGCGAGGAATCGGGGACAGGCTGATCCCAAATTGCTTTTCCCTTGATCTTTCGCATGTCGTATGGTATTATTATCGCCTAACCTTTTGTCTATCCACACTTTGATGCCATTTCGTCCGCTGCCGAAACCTGAAACTCCCTCCCAACGAGCGGGCTTATGGGACTCCATTTATGTTCCCAGGCAGTAGATTAGTGCGAAAAACCATCCTTTTTTGCCGGTGCTTGTTCCGATCCCTGCCTTGGTCAGCGATAGCCGTAATGCTCCTGGTTTCGAGCTCGGCGTCCGGACCACCCTCAATCCATTTCAACCTTTCTGAAAACACGCTGGATCCCTACCTCCTACCCCTCAAGAAGCTCTCCTATTCCATATCCAGATACAATCCACGCCTACTGAAGCGCCGACGCCAATTCAAAAAAGTAAACATCCGGCTAAAGGGTGATGGCAGTCATACTTTCGTTTTTCAGCGCACGCTAGGTGACCACGAGGTCGGACCACCTATTGTGCTGTCTCTGCGAGACTTCGCCATGTATAAGTTTCGATCCGATCTCCCAAGAATGGCAAAACGAAGGTTGGGGGAAAAGGTGAGGGCCCGTGCGGGTGAAGAAGGCGGAGGGCTGGTCAACATCAAGATCCCAGTGAAAGTTCCCCGTGGCCTGAGTGCAATCACAGGGGAAGGTGAAACCAACATCAAGATCACTGGCTCCCGTCGTATCGACCTGTCCGGCCAGAACCAATCCATTGCCGGACAGGCCCAGACAGCACGGGCAAGAACAGCCCAGGGATTCACGATTAACTTCCAGCAAGAGTCTCAATTGAACGTCCAGGGTACCATTGGGGACCGTATCACTCTCAATCTCCAACAGGACAGCAGAGGGCAGGTGGACATCGGCGAGTCTCTTAAGCTTCGATACGATGGTGATGAAGACGGCATCATCCAGGAAATTGAAGCGGGAAGTACATCTTTGAGTCTGCCCGGCACACGTCTGATCGGTTTCAGTTCACCGAACAGAGGTGGACTCTTTGGAATAAAAGGAAAAGGCAGGCTCGGCGGGCTCGATGTCACCGTTGTCACTACACAGGACAAGGGTGCGAGCAACCGAAAGACCTTCCAGGGGCAGGCCGAAGAGACCGCTAATATCATTCGTGATTTCGAGTACGAAGAAGACCTGTACTTCTTTCTAGATGGGATCTACAGAGACGCGTACCCGAACAATCCTGCAGGACAGGACCTGGTAGATATCAACTCCGTTCGGGTATTCCTCAATGACTTTAATGATATCAATGACATCGAACAGAGGGCAGGAGCTGGTGTCGCTTTTGCGATCTGGAATAGTAACGGCACGCCGAATGAATCGGTATCCCAATCTCAAAACGGCGGTATCGAAGAAGGCTCTTTTCACGAGCTCGACAGAGACGAGTTCCTCGTAGACTCTCGTGGCTACCTGATTATGAGCAGGGGCAAAGTGAACAGAGGTTTTGCTCTGGGCGTGGCCTATCAGACCAGTGACGGTCGGACCTTCGGTGATCCCACCTTTATCCAGGACCCTTCCAACCCCAATATCAAGATTCCCCTCAAACTTATCAAGGGACGGCAGCAATTGCCCGATTTCCCCACCTGGGAACTTTCATGGCGAAATGTTTACAGCCTTCGCGGTAGAGACATCGAGCCGGAAGGGTTCGAACTGGAGATCTTTCGGGACGTCTCTGGACAGGAACCCGTCGACAATCAGGGCGGCACACCCTTTCTCCAGATTTTTGGCCTCGACACCCACACCAATGGTTCGTCGGAATCGTCCCAGCCGGACAACATCATCGACATCAAGGGGGGTAACGAGCTCCCGGGGCTCAACCTGATTCAGGGCCATCTGGTCTTCCTGGATCTGGAACCGTTCGGCCTCCAGGGAGTCGGAGCAGACGACCTGGAAGATGACGCCAGGGTGCCGGAGATCTACGACACCATCAATCGCACAACCCGGTCCGAAAAGAGCCGGTTCTTCATGCGTATCCGCTCCAAGAGCCAGTCGACGGAATTCAATCTTGGGTTCGGCATCATAGAGGACAGCGAAGAGGTCATTCTAAACAATCGTCGCCTAACGAAAGGTCGAGACTACAGCATCGACTACCAATTCGGCAGCATCCGTCTCATTGGCGACGCAGCGGAACTGGCTTCAGACCCCTCCGCCAATCTCATCATCAACTACGGATCAAAAGGCCTCTTCGGGATCGGTGGCGGAGGCCAAAAAAGCCTTCTGGGTATCCGGGCGGAGCACCCATTCAAAGACAACGTCTCCATGATTGGGGCCAGTCTTCTCTACAGCAGCCAGAGCGCCACAACACAACGCGTACGCGTCGGTGAGGAACCTGCCCGAACAATGATTTGGGACGTGAACGGCAGGTTCAGATTCAAGCCAAAGCTCCTTACGAGCCTGGTGAACACACTTCCTTTTGTAACCACCGATGCACCCTCCTCCCTCAATCTGGACATGGAGATCGCACAAAGCCTTCCAAATCCGAATACAAAGAACGTAGCCTACATCGACGATTTCGAAGGGGCGGAAAATAGGCTTGGCATCCAAACATTCAAATTTGTCTGGAATCAATCGAGCCGACCCAAACGCGACAACATCGACCTCTTCCTCCCCAAGGGAAGGCTGACCTGGTACAATCCTGTCGAGAGAGACCGAATCACAATTTACGATATCCAGCCTTCTCGAGATGACATCCCTGTGGAGCAAAGCGTAGTAGACATCCTCACCTTGCGCTTCGAACCCGCCAGGACCAACGGGTTCCCGATAATCTCCCGTAATGCTTCCGGGGAGATGCCGCTGCAGTCTTGGGCGGGAATCACAAGCTACCTTGTAGGCCTGGACTTTTCTCGATCCAAGTTCATCGAATTATGGGTTCGAGGCAATGGCGGCAAACTCCACCTGGATTTCGGACAGATTTCAGAACGGGCCGATTTACTGTTGGATCATCCGGACCATCGCCCCCCTGCCGGTGAGTTCCGCACCGAAGACCTGGCCCTGCCGGGATTCCCCACCGGAGATGACGTGGCCACTCCTGAAGAGGATGTGGGATTGGACGGCCTCAGCGATGCCCAGGAGGACTCCGTCTTCAGAGCCATTTTTCCATTCAGGTCTGTACCCGACGACCCGTCCGACGACAACTTCTTCGACGTGGATTTCAACCAGGACGAAGCAGAATTCAGATATCCTGTTGGGGTCAACGGTACCCAGAATAACAACCCCGAGCGGGAGCAGGCACCGGATACCGAGGATCTGAACCGAAACGGAATTCTGGACACGCGCAACAGTTATGTCCGGTACAGTGTAAACCTCCGATACGACCCCACCGACGTGACAAGATCGGATCGCGGCCTGGCCCCAATCTCCAGAGATTACACAGGGCCTTCAGTACTGGTAGTTGGCAGCCAGTCGGATGCCAGTGACAACCCCTGGAGGCTGTTGCGGATTCCGCTCCGTGGCCAGAAGGCCCCCCGAACGGTGGAAGGATCTCCCGACACTACGTTTTCGGGTGTCATCGACTATGCCCGAATCTGGATAGAGCACGATGAGCCAACACAGTTGGACATCTACACAATAGACATTGTGGGAAGCGACTGGCTTGAGGACGAACCGGCAATCGGCCAGCAATCCGGTGACTTCAAAGTGGCCACCATCGGCACAGACAACGTCGTGTATGAGCCGCCGCCCGGTCTCGAGCGCGAGACGGATCCCACCACCGGGCGAGAACTTCTGGAAAGATCTCTGGCCCTCAAATTCGAAGATCTGTACCCGGGAGAAAGTGTCTCCGCTTCCAGAACTTTCTTCAGCGGCCAGAACTATACAGCTTACGGCTCAATGACCATGTTCGCGCACGGCGGCAATCCGGCTTCAGAAATCTCCGATGTGAACTTCCCCGCTAGTCCGGACTCCCTGGGCGGGATCCTGAGTCCAGTTGAGCTCTTCATCCGCTTTGCCCCCATTAGTGAGGACACCCTCAACTTCTACGAGTATCGCAAACGCATCTATCGGGGTTGGGCTGACCCCACCAACACTATGGACATCAACCTGGAGTTGCTGTCACAGCTAAAGGGACAGCTCTTGGATCGTGCCAATCAGCCCTCGTCGGACAGCGTGTCCATATCTCTTGAGGCGGGAAACCTCGTTGCGCGACTCATTCGCGAAGAAAATCGGATGGAAGTGGACTTGGATGGTGCCACATACACGGTTCGCGGGAATCCCGCCCTGTCAAACATCAAATCTTTTACCATCGGTGTGCGAAACAGAGGCGACTTCAAACTCGAAGGCGAGAATGAAATCTGGATCGACGAGCTACGGGTGGACAAGATCCGAAAACGGAAGGCAATATCCGCCCTCATCAATGTGCAAACCGTGCTGGCCGATCTGGGCAACGTAAGCATTAACCTCGAACGGCGCAGCGGAGACTTCCAGGACCTCCAGGGAAGGGCAACCGGAAATACAACCACCCAGATCAGTTTGGACAGCCAGCTAAACCTGAACAAATTCCTTCCCGATGCCTGGAATACAAACCTTCCCGTACGCTTCAGTTACAACCGAAACAGTTCTGTATCAAGAATCCGACGAGGTTCCGACATCGTATTGACACAGCAGCAGAAATCAAACGAAAGTGATATCCGGTCTTCATCTAGATTCAATATCTCCCTCCGTAAACGGCCAGCAACGGAGAATTCGAGGTTCATGGCGAAGATTTTCTTTGACAGAATTAACACTTCTCTGAATTACACAACCAACAGCTCGGTAAACGGAGCCATCACGCGGCGGCGGTCCAGTGAAACCCAGAACCTCAACGGGTCTTTCAGTTACGACCTGAACTGGCCGCAGAAGGATGGTTTTCTGCCATTCAAGTGGCTGCCTTTCTACCAAACCCTCAAGGATGTCGAAATCTTCTACCTCCCATCGAGCATCCGATACAACGCCCGGTTTGCTCGCAATACGCGGGACCAAAGATCCTTCTCCGCCGTTGCCGGCGTCTCCCCGGACACCATTGCCAATCTCAATGAGACGTTCACCCTCTCGGAAACATATAGCCTTAAACTCGCCCCGCTCAGAAGTCTGAACACCGACTACACGATGTCCGTAAACCGGGACATGCGCAATTCCTTCGCCCCAACCCAGTTCCAGTTCGGGCGAGAGACGAACCGAAATCAACAGGTAAGCTTCAACTTCACACCCAGGCTTACTCGATGGTTTACGGTAAATACCCAGTATTCCGCAAACTACAGAGAACAATTCGAGACGGGTGGACAGCGCACAACTTACGGGAATGCCAGACGTGGCCTAACGGTCGGAAACACCAACAGAATCAGCGGCAGGTTCAGCTTCAATTTGCCGGCACTCTTTCAGCCATTGGCCAGAGGTCGCAAGGAAGGGTTTTCAATTGTAAGACTTATCGGAAAACTGGGGTCCTCCCTGCAAACCGTTCAACTCAATGCATTTCGAAACCGGGCCTTCAATCTGTTCGGACTGAGGGATCGCCCTTCGTTGAAGTTCCAACTTGGACTAACGGATACCACAGCCGTAGAGGTGTTCAACACGGCCGGGGTCACCCGTATCAACACTCGTGTCATCACAGACAATGCGAGTGCCAACAGCGGCATTCGCCTGCCCGCCGGCTTTCAGACGTCTACAGCTGCCTCTTACAATCACTCCAGGAATTTCGGCAATGCCAATACGGAAGAGGAGAAAGTTGAATTTCCCAGTGTGTCTGCGGGATGGCGTGGCATGGAAGGGCTGCCGGTATTCCGCTGGTTCTTTACTAGCTCCAGCATCAACTTTACCTACAAGGAAAGCAAGACGAAGCGAGGCGATGGTGGGCTGGGCGACCTCTTCCTGACCAACGACAGCAAACAAACAGCCTTCAGTCCTCTTTTTGCATGGCAGGCGAGATGGAAAAACCAGATGAGCACGTCCGTCCAGATCCGTAAAACCAGAAACAACGACCTGCGCTACCAACGCAATGTGGGAACAGACACCACGAATGTTGAACCAACATTGCAGGAGCGACTGATTGGAACAACCATAACCGAGCAGTCTCAATTAAATGCCACACTGAGATACGCCCTAAGCTCCAAATTCTTCAAAAAGCTACAGAGCAACCTGGATTTCACGATGGAATTCGGAACCGGCACGAATTTGCAGAAAGAGATCCCTCGAAGCGCTACGCTGACTGACTCAGTCCAGGCGGTAATCAGACGCAACGAGGATACGTGGCGAGCGAGTCTGGCGGCACAGTACCAATTCAGCAGCAAGTTCACAGGTGGAACCCAGCTGCGACACGACAGCAGGAAGGACAAACTAAGGGATCTCACCAACAGGGTGTGGGAATTCAGGGTATGGGGAGAAATAAGATTCAACTAGCGTTTAGCGGAGATTCCAATGTTCACATTCAACAGGAAGGAACAGGTCGCGCTGGTAGTCCTGTGCGCCATTCTGCTCCTGGGAATTATCATCACATTTCTAGAGGGGTACCTTGATGACGGCCTACCTGAGTTCAAAGCCCGAGAGGCCGCCGTGGAAGTATCACCTGTGGGAGAACTTCCAAAGAATGTACCGGATAAACCATTTGTCGTAAACATCAATACGGCGACCACACAACAGCTGCAAACTTTGCCGAAAATCGGTCCACGGACAACCGAACGAATAGTTGAGCACCGAGAGAAGAACGGCACCTTCAGAACCCTTGAAGAACTCACAGGGGTCAGGGGGAATGGGAAGAAAACCTTTGCAAACCTTCGTCTCCTCATCACCGTGACCCCTCCATGACAAGAGCGACCGGCGTCCACCTCGGCGGAGATGCCATTCGTACCGTATGCCTCGAACGTTCTCAAACCGGTCCCCGTCTCTGTGCCCTTGCCGAGAGCACCCTGCCCTCTTCCCTGAGTCCCTCCGCCTTCCCGAATTCCGGTAGCAGAGACAGCATTGTCGACTTCCTCAAAGCGACTCTCACATCTCTGGATATCGATACAGGCACTGTCATTCCATCCCTGGGCAGGACATTCTACCACATCCAGAAAATTCCATTGGAAGTGGCCTCCGACGAAGATCGGAAAGAGCAGGTCCGGTGGGAGGCCGCACAAACGCTGATCTCGCCATTAGAGAGCTATCTAATCGATTATTATCCGGCGGGCAGATCTGCTTTTTGGATTGCTATTCGGAAAGAAATCCAGGATTTTATCACCAGCACCTTTATCTCTGCGGGATACGTGCCAGGCACATTCCTGATTACCCCCGTTGCCTTGTATCATGCCTGTGAACTCGCAAGAGTCTGGTTGAAAGACCGCAATGCTGCGATCCTCCTGGAACGCTCCGAGCTGGCCTTCGTTGCGGGAGATCGCAAGAACATTACATCGGCGGAGACGATCGACATTCAGCAAAACACNGTTGAAGGACCCAAGGACACTGANNCCGAAAGACTTCACAAGATTAAAGGCTGGGTAACGGGAGATCGCATCACTGGAAAGAGCAGCGAGGCATACCAGCAGGTTTACCTCTCAGGTGAGCCTAAACATACCCAGGCATTGGTCGCCCGGCTGAAGCTCGTATCCCCTGAACTCAAGTCCCTTGAACCGTTTGATGCCTGCGACATTCGCGGGTTGACAAGCAATCAGGAAAACCTGCTTAATCGCCAGAGCGCCTTTGCCGTAGCAGCTGGGCTGGCATACCGTGGATTAAAAGAGGAGANCCAATGACTTCCGCAATATATCCAGGCACGTTCGACCCCATTACCTANGGCCACCTCGACCTCATCGAGCGGTCTCTGAAGATTTTCGGCCATCTCCTCGTTGCGGTAGGNCACAATCCTGAGAAGACCCCTATGTTNAGCGCGGAAGACCGGGTAGAAATGATCAAGCAGGTGACTTCGGACTACACTCAGGTGGAGGTGACCAAGTACAGCGGACTCCTTGTGGACTTTGCCAAGGAGCGACAGGTCTTTTCCGTTGTGAGGAGCCTCCGCACAACTACAGAGTATGAAGTGGAACTTTCAATGGCAGTTGCGAACAGGCAACTGAATCCGAATCTCGAAGTGGTCTTCCTTACGCCAAGCCTGGAATACACATATCTGAATTCTACCACAGTTCGCGAAATTGCCCAGTTTGGGGGCGACATCACCCCTTTTGTTCCNCCCCTCATCGCTGAGAATCTGCGTAAACGATTCACTGAAGCCAAAGGGAGATGATCCATTGGACCCACAACACTCGCGAGACCATCGAACCGGCCAATTCGAAAATCCACCAGCTTCAACGGAAAACCATATGACCGATCAGGCATCACTTGCCGGAGGCCTCGCCCGGCTCACGGAAGAGGATGGAAGAATTCACAAGAGCCTGGACAGGATNGAGNAACAGGTTTCTTCAGACAGGNACAACAAGACTGAGCNNCCTGCCCGCCCCANTGTCCTGCTGGAGATCAAAGAACGTCTGATGAAAGAAGCCATCAGCAGCGCAAGGGAAAGACGGGAGATTTGGAAAGAACTGGACGTGATCAAGAACAGGCTGGAAGGAATGGCCGAAACAGGGCGNTTTTCGATACGTACTGCATCCGAAATCCCCGAAGAACAGCTACGAGTCGATGTTTTTGTGGATGTCCAGAACATCTTCTACGCAGCAAAGCGGTTCAACGCTCGATTGAACTTCGAAAAGCTCTTGAATGTTGTCGTGTGGTCCTCGTTACGGGAGACGGTGATTTCGTATCGCTCTTAAACCTGCTTAAGACCATAGGGCCACGGTTGGAGGTCGTGTCCTTCCTCCACAACACGGACAGTGACCTGGTACAAAGTGCAGACGTGCATACACCCATTGAGGAAACGCTCCTGATGCGCCCATCTGCCGGGAACGGATCCAACCGTGTTTCCCCAAACAACCACCAGAGCCTGCCCAGTCAACCTGCTGATAACGAAAACACGTGAGACCCCGCCGGCTCACGCCACAAAGAGCTTTCCCATGTTCGTAGACCATGCAAAAATCACAGTGCAATCCGGTGACGGCGGAAATGGCTGTAAGAGTTTCCGAAGGGAGAAGTTCGTACCCCTCGGGGGTCCGGACGGGGGAGACGGCGGAGATGGCGGAGACGTGGCCTTCACTGTGGATAACCGCCTTGCGACATTGCTCGACTACCGATACCACCGACAGATCAAGGCAGGAAGGGGCGGGCATGGCACGAGCAAGAAATGCAGGGGCAAGCGAGGCGATGACGTGGAGATCAAAGTTCCGCCGGGCACGGTTGTCCGAGACTGTGAAACCGGGGACACCCTCGCCGATCTTACCGATGATGGCTCCAGATACGTCTTGCTGAAGGGTGGTCGCGGGGGTCGCGGCAACCATCGGTCTGCGACGCCCACGAACCAGGCTCCCGACTATGCCCANCCAGGTGAGGAGGGCAAGGAGCTGCAGCTTGAGCTGGAACTCAAGATCATCGCCGATATCGGACTTGTGGGCTTGCCCAACGCTGGAAAGTCGACCCTCCTCTCGCGGATATCGGCTGCCCATCCAAAGGTTTCGGACTATCCTTTTACGACATTGCAGCCGAATCTGGGAATTGTGTCGCTCGGAGACTACGATACCTTTGTGGTGGCGGACATACCCGGCCTGATCGAGGGTGCACACAAAGGCAAAGGACTGGGCATCCAATTCCTGCNTCACATCGAGCGGACCCGAGCACTCCTCTTCCTTGTTGATGTCTCATCTCCTGACCCTGAGGACGATCTGGAAACCCTTCGCAGTGAACTCAGCCATTACAGCGAAGACCTGCTCAAGAAACCCATCCTCGTCGCCGCATCCAAAACCGACATCCTGCCGCAAGAAGCCCGGGAAAGGGCTGATCTTTCGGGAAAGGCAGACCTGTCGATATCTGCGGTATCGGGTGATGGCTTACAAACCCTCATTCAGAGGCTTGGGGAAATCGTTCTGATGAGCAGAACGACCGAACCCTGATAGAATCTCTCGCCTCCGCCCACCATTCTGAAACATCCGTTCTCACGAATTTTCTCTTCCCTGCCACCATTGTGCACTTTTTAGCTGGTATAACATTTACCTGATGCAACAGGGACAGGCTCCGTTGTCTCAAACCCATCAATCTTATCCGGCTGAAAAAACACATGGCCCTGAACCTACGCGACTGGTTGACACTATATGCTGTACCGGGCCTTGGTCCTGCCATCTTTCCATCACTCGTACAACAGTTTCGCACGCCTTCCAAAGTCCTTCGTGCAAGACCTGAGCGTCTTGCGAAGGTTCCTTACGTGGGTATGGAGATTGCGCGGGCCATACTTGAGAGTAAGGACTCTACCTGGTCTCTTGACCAGATCTCTCGTGCGGAGGATGCCGATGTTCGTATTCTGACCATTCTGGATCCCGATTACCCGCTCTACCTGAAACAGATCTACACGCCAACTCCTGCCCTTTACGTGTGAGGTGAAATCGGGCTCTGCTCACAACCGACAGTGGCCATCGTGGGCTCGGGGTCCTTTACTTCATACGGCAAGGACTCGGCATACAGAATGGCCGGCGAGTTTGCCTCAAGAGGCATCACGGTGGTCAGTGGAATGGCCACGGGCATAGACACCTATGCACACCGGGGTGCACTGAGCGTAGAAGGATACACTGCTGCCGTGCTGGGAAGTTGCCTAGACCATCTCTATCCCGTTCAGAATCTGGGCCTTTTCCGGGAGATCTGCTAGACAGGTGCAGCAATCTCCGAGTTCCCGCTCGGTACGAAACCAGAAGCCAACAACTTCTCTAGAAGAAATCGGATCATCAGTGGCCTGAGTCTGGGAGTTGTGGTGGTAGAGGCGGGAGACAGGAGCGGCGCCCTGATCAC
Organism: Gemmatimonadota bacterium; assembly: GCA_002709665.1. Classification (GTDB taxonomy): domain Bacteria; phylum Latescibacterota; class UBA2968; order UBA2968. The sequence continues at coordinate 45,270 of PAQK01000024.1, forward strand.
ATTGAAGCTTGCCCTCGAGCAGAACCGTGAGGTCTTTGCGATCCCGGGCCCCATTCATTCCGGAAGGAGTACGGGTTCAAACCGGCTGCTTAAACAAGGCGCTGTCCTTGTCGAAACGGTGGAAGACATCCTGGCGAAGCTCGGATCACAACTGGACCTTCCACCTGGAATCTCAGCGCGACCATCTCTAACTTGTCCGGAGGCATCACTTTNAGACGNGGAANCCTGTCACATCGACCAGATCNTCNTCGNTACCNGTTTATCCGGNACCGCAATTCTTACAAGCCTNCTGAGCAGGGAGCTGTCCAATCACGTGGAGCAACTGTCCGGGAAGCAGTTTCGTCGNAAGTATCCCCTTTCGACCCATCCCACAAAGTAAAAAGCTCCTGCCCGCAATGGGACAGGAGATCCTCGAGTTCTCNAAGTACTTCCTCAGAACCTGCGCATCAATCCCACAATTTTACCTGCGATACGAAAATCTTCCTGTGTTGGATCGACCAGGATGGGTTCGAATGTCTCATTTTCCGGCATTAGCCGGATCCCCCCNNCATCGAGATAGTATCGTTTGACAGTGGCCTCTTCGCCAATAACCGCCACAACGATATCGCCCTGATTTGCNGTTTGCTGTTGCCTGGCCAAGACGTAGTCACCATCCATAATGCCGGCATCCTGCATACTCTCTCCGGATACCTTAAGTGCAAACACCTCGTCTGAAGGTACGAAGGAACGATCTACGGCCAGAGTGCCTTCAACGTTTTCTGTAGCCAGAATGGGCTCCCCTGCGGCTACACGCCCAATCAGGGGAATTTCCCTGAGTTCCGTAGTTCCGGGAATATCCCGTTCTACAAAATCAGTTAATTCAATCCCACGTGAAAGCATGGGGCGGCGACGAATGTATCCCTTTTTCTCCAANGCGGCCAGAGTTGTCCTGACGCCGTTTGTAGAGGCTATTCCAAATGCATCCATGATCTCACGGATCGTGGGTGGGTAACCCTTGCCTCTTATGGTCTCTGCTATGAAATCGAAAATTTCCTGCTGTCGCCTAGTCAGTGCTTTTCGCATTGTGGTCTCCCTAATATGCCTCCCGCCCAATACCACTATGAGTTGGGGGACTCAAGAGAGCGAAGATGTGATGCAACCTCGATGCATATCGACAAGTAGTGCTCATTTGAATATAGTGAACATTAGTTCATTCGTCAAGAAAAAACCAACATCTTTAAAAACAAAGAGATCCGAAGGACAGTCAACTGCTCTCCCCTGCATTGTTCCTCCGTGGCCATTGATGCTCCCCTCTCAAGGCCGACGGAGATTGACTTCAGAAGAGCAATTTTCTTGACAAGCAAGGCTACCAACTGTATTTTTTTCATCTCACAACCAATTGTAAATCCCTCACTTAGTTAGAGAAATGGCTGGAAAGAACCTGAAATACGACAGCTGGGTCTCCTTTTCCTGGTACGGCATCGGTGTCGACGTACCGGAAGAATGGAATCCGGGGAAGATTGCGGGCGACCACAAATCGGGCAATATACGTCTGGATGACCCCACAACCGTTCGCCTCGAGCTCGAATGGAAAGAGGCGCGCGGTGATGACCAGGTCGCAACAATCGTAGATAGGTATATCGAAGGCCTGGCTAAAGAGGCTCAAAAAGGCAAGAGCAGTCTTAAGGTGAAGCGGCAAACGGAATGTGAGTGGCTGAACCTACCTGATATGATCTCGCCGCAATATTTCACCTGGGACACACAATATACAGTCCATACTCTTGCCGCTTACAGCCCTGTCTCTGACCGGTTAATCTTCCTCCGAATCATGGTCCAACCCCACGAAGATCCCGGCACCATGGTTCTACGTGTCCTTAATTCGCTGACGGACACCTCACCCGATGACGTGCAGGTTTGGTCACTGTATGACCTAGTCTGCACTTCCCCTGCGGGTTACACCCTTGAAACGTATGAATTGAAATCCGGACACATTCGCCTCCGGTTCGATTTCGAAAGGAATTCCATACAGGTCGACCGACTCAGCCTTGCGCAGATGCTGCTCAAGAACAGGACACTGGGCGAATGGTATCGGGAGTTCTTCTCAAAGGAACTTCGGCATTCAAACATCGAGACATCTGATAAAGAAACGCTGGGACATGCCGGGATCGAGGTAACCGGAAAACCCAAGAACCGATGGCGCGGTTTGCTGACCCCATTGCCGTTTTGGAATGTTCGTCCAAGACTCAATCTCGAAGGACGAATCTGGGCTTGTATGGAATCCAACAAGATCTATTGTGTTCAGAGCATGTGGAAGAAGAAAGAGGACTCTCCAGACCTTGAGGTGTGTTGTGAAGGCGTCCGGTGCCATTCGGAGGTCGCGCAGGGCTGAAATGAAAAACTGGCCTCCTCGTACGGATAGAACTCAACCACACTTGTCTTGCCAGGTTGCGCCAGCCCCTGCCAAAGTCCAACAGACCCTTACATAACCCTTTCTGCAAGAGGCGTTTTGTGCTATCCTTCAAGAAACAACCCAAAATCAGCCGTGAGGCCATGTTCAACTCCAAGCCCACCCGAAACTCTGCGTTGGACTGGGAAAAGAACGATGAGGGTGAGGTCTCCATCACCCTTCACAGGGCAGACTCCATGAAGGTCAGAATCATCTCAAAGATCTTCTGGGTACCGGACAAGCGCACGATGGTATTGGACCAGATCGGGACGCAGGTATGGGAAATGTGTGACGGCAGAACAACTGTGGAAGCGATGATCAGGCGGCTTAGCGAGGATCACAAATTGAATAATAAAGAAGCCGAAATCTCTCTTCTCGCCTACCTGAAACAGTTGGGCCAGAAGAACCTGGTAGGTTTTGTCGTGGAGAAGAAGGACCTGGGTAAGAAACGAAAGAACGCAAGCGGCAAGGTGTGGGGCCAGTAAGAAGCGTCCACACATCTGCTCATAAAGAAAAGGCCCTGCAAAAACCTGCAGAGCCTTTTTTCATTCCCGTCGCGAAGGTTATCTCAGTAAGGCCTGGGCACCTTCTGAAGCGTGGGTGTAGAGAACCGTTGAAACATTGGCCAGGTCGGCAAGCGGAGACCAGTAAACACCCAGGATCAATGTTCCGGCAAACAGCACCGCCAGGGTCAACGAAGCAAATGCCGGCACCGTTACCGAGTCTGTGGATACGGGCTTCTCCAGATACATCGCCCTTACGATCCTGGCGTAGTAATACAGAGATACCGCGCTGTTCAGCGCGCCAACAACCGCCAGCCAGTATAGTCCCCCACTTACCACAGATGCAAACAGATAGACTTTTCCAATAAAGCCTGCCGTGGGGGGTAATCCCGTCAGAGAGAAGAGGAATGCCGTCATTGCGGCAGCAATCCAGGGGGAACGCCAGCCCAATCCTTTGTAGTCCTTGATGTCCTCACTGCCCAGACGAGTGGCCAGAACCAGAACCACAAGGAAAGCACCAAGATTCATAAACATATAAGCAGCTGTATAGAACATCACGGCTTTCAATCCCGAGGCGCTGAGCATCACAATGCCCATCATCATATAACCGGCGTGGGCGATGCTGGAATAGGCCAGAAGGCGCTTCAGATTGCTCTGCCAGATCGCCGAAAGATTTCCCAGGGTCATCGTTGCCGCAGAGATGATTGCCAGAAGATGAGGCCACGCAATGCCAAGAGGTACCCCTGTGCCTGTGGTCTGGTCGTATGCTGATAGGCCCAGGTAGAAGAATCTTGCCAACATTGCAAATCCTGCGGCCTTTGGAGCAACGGAAAGGAAGGCGGTAACCGGCGTCGGTGCCCCCTCATATACATCAGGACACCAGAAATGGAAGGGGACAGAGGCCACCTTGTAACCAAAACCTGCCATTGCGAATGTTGCACCCAGGAAAAGAGCCAGGCTGTAGGGCGTAGTCGTGCTCAACTGGTGTGCAATCTCATAGATGTCGAGCGTGCCGGTCAGGCCGTATATCAAAGAGAAGCCGTAGAGCATTATTCCCGAGGAAACCCCACCGTAGACCACGTATTTCAGGGCTGCCTCGCTGGATCGTCTCACCCGCTTCTGGTAACCGGCCAGGACAAAGGAAGGCAGGCTCACCAGTTCCAGGGCAAGATACATCATCAGCAGATTGGTCGCGGAGACCATCAGGAAGGCACCCAGGACAACCGAGAGGAAGATGGCGTAGAACTCGCCAATTCGCTCTTCGTCGATATCGGGAGACTGCAGCCCGAAAATCGTAACCATGATAGTGGTAACGACAAAGAGAAGCTTGAAGAAAAGTGCAAAGTTATCCAGGGCGACCATACCCATGAACAGAGAGCGGGCATCCTGATCGTAGAGCGTGGAGATCGAAAACAGACTGCCGACAAGAACCAGCAATGTGATGGCCGTCAGCAGGCCCTTCTTATTCTCGGTTAGAATAAGATCCACTACCACAATTAGCAGAATGGCGGCAGTCAGCAGAATCTCCGGCCAGAAAAACTGCAGACTGGCCAAGTTAACCGCAATCGCGCCCTGAACAACATCCTGTAACAAACGATGTCTCCTTTACTTCGTAAACCAAAATTTCCGCTCTTAGAACAGCGAAACCGCCGGCGTCCCTAGGACCCTAACCAGTTGACCTAGAGATGCACCCAACAGATCCAAAACCGGGGCGGGATAGATGCCAAGAACGATCACAAGAATTGCCAGAGGAACCAACGTAAATATCTCCCGCCCATTGATTTCCGGCAAATGCTTCCATCTTTCGTTGAATGGTCCCATAAAGATACGCTGGAAGGCCCAGAGCATATATCCAGCCCCCAGAAGAACACCCAGCGTACCCAGAATGGTCATTGTCCTATGCACCTGGAAGGCGCCCAGGAAGCAGAGCGCCTCACTGATAAAACCCGACATTCCCGGGAGTCCAAGCGCCGCGAAATAGGCCACCATGGTGATGCTGCCATATATCGGCATATGAGACCAGAGACCACCGAATCCCAGTTTCCCCCGGAGATCCGGATCCTCAAAATCGTTCGGGTAAACAATGTATCGATGGTGCGCACGATCGTAGATCACTCCCACCAGAAGGAACAGCATAGCCGTGATTGTGCCGTGATTGAACATTTGAAACACAGCACCATTAATTCCGTGGGAGGTGAACGCGGACATCCCCAGCATCACAAAACCCATATGGCTGATACTCGAATAGGCTACAAGCTTCTTCAGATCCGTCTGGGCAAGGGCGCACAAAGCACCGTAGATTATGTTGATTACACCTATGACTGCAAGGAAATAGCTGAATTCCCGGGTGGCTTCAGGCAGCATTGGGTAATTGAACCTCAGTATGCCATAGGTCCCCATCTTCAGGAGCACACCCGCCAGAATCACACTGATTGCAGTTGGCGCCTCAACATGCGCATCGGGCAGCCAGGTATGGAAAGGGAAGAGCGGCACCTTGATCGCGAACCCGATGAACATTGCGAACCAGATCGCCACAGGCGCCGAATACCCGAACACAATCCCGTATCTCAGCCACTCAGAATGATTCGCCTGATCCATCATTACCAGCATATTGAACGTATTCTGTCCCGTAGCCGGGTCGGTAACATTGAAGTAGAAGGCCAGCATCGCGAGCAACAACAACACACTGCCCGCCAGGGTGTAAAGGAAGAACTTGATGGCGGCGTATTCCTTCCGCGGCCCACCCCAAATCCCGATCAGGAAGTACATAGGGAGCAACATCACTTCCCAGAACACGTAGAACAGGAAGAAGTCGAGGGAAACAAAAACGCCCTGCATACCGGTTTCCAGCAATAGGAACAGGGCAAAATATCCTTTGACGCCACGATTGATGCTCCAGGAGGCAGGAATACACAGGAACCCAAGCAGAGCCGTCAACAGGACCATTGAGACACTCAGACCGTCGATTCCCATGAAATACTGAATGTTGAAGGACGGGATCCAGGAGGCCTGCACCATAAACTGCATGCCGGCGTCAGAACGGTCGAAGGCCATAAAAAGCCACACTGCCAGAATCACGCATATCCCGGTTGCCACGAGTGCGACCCACCGGATCGCATCTACAGCCTTGCCTGGCAACAGCAGTATAATCCCCGCGCCGATCACGGGAATAAAGGTCAAAAGGGTCAAAATCCACTGGTCCATCCGTCAGCTTCCTCCCTCTAAATCATTTGGCTCAACATTAAAACCAGAATTCCTGCCATTACCAGAACGATATACGTCTGCAACCGTCCTGTCTGAACCCGTCTCAAACTCGCACCGAACCGGATAACCAGATTTGCGACACCATTTACCAGGCCGTCCACTACATAAGTGTCGAACAAGCCTTCCAAAAATGAAATCCCACGCGTAACAGAGGCGGATGCGTTCACAATCCCATCCACAATCCGTGAATCGAACCAGTTCAAGGCCATCCTGCCCGTGAGCACAAGGCGAATGAATGTGGCCTCATAGAATTCATCGAAGTACCACTTATTATTCAACGCGCGGAATAAAGCGCTCCCCTCGAGCTGTGCCGCTTCGTGGTCGATCATCTCCGCTCGCCGATTGTAATACTTCTTGTAGGCGATAAATATGCCGAGTCCGGCAACAATTAGAGATAGGACCATCGCCGGGTAGTGTGCCTGATGGGCGGGGGCGGGGTCGTGGTCACCACCGGACGAAAAGACCTCCGCATCCGCAGATACGCCAATGGGCTGGGCACGGTTGGCATTTGACTTCAGCAGCCCCTTTTCAGGAACCTGTATCAGGTGATGGAACCATCCCTCACCACCCAGAGGGTTCCAGGCATAAAAAATCCACAAACTCAGCACAGCCAGAACCATCAGAGGTATGGTCATAACCCGCGGCGATTCGTGTGCATCATCGACCACCTTCCGTTCTTCAGGCTCCCCATAGAACGTCATGTAGATCAGCCGGAACATGTAGTAGGCTGTTAGCCCTGCAGCCGCGAATCCGAGGAGGGGAATCAGGAAATGCTTCGGATCCGCGAACACCCCGAATCCCATTGCACCCGCCAGAATCGCGTCTTTGCTCAGGAAACCCGACGTGAGCGGCACTCCTGACAAGGCGACAGTGGCCAGGAGAAAGGTCAAGAATGTCATCGGCATCTTGGCCTTCAACCCCCCCATATTCCGCATGTCCTGCGGGTCTTTGTCCGAGTGGTGATACACGTGATCCATCGCGTGAATCACACTCCCCGACCCCAGGAACAGACAGGCCTTGAATGCGGCGTGCGTCATCAAATGGAAGAACCCTGCCACGTATGCGCCTACTCCCAAACCCATGATCATATATCCAAGCTGGCTGATAGTAGAGTAGGCCAACACCCGTTTTATATCGTACTGGGCAACGGCAATTGTCGCTCCGAGGATTGCCGTGATCGCGCCGATGTAGGCGATCACCACCAGAGCATCCGGTGTGAGAATCGGGAACATCCGGGTCACCATATAGACGCCTGCCGCCACCATCGTGGCCGCGTGGATCAGTGCGCTCACCGGAGTGGGACCTTCCATCGCATCCGGGAGCCAGACGTGCAGAGGAAATTGTGCCGATTTCCCAATAGCTCCGCAGAAGAGACACAAACCCGCGGCGGTCAACCACCATCCACCTAACTTCCCTTCCGCAACACCCTCGTATACGCTGTCGTAATCGAACACCCCTAGGTGCCAGAAAACAATCATAATGCCAACGAAGAATCCAAGATCCCCTACCCTGTTAACCAGGAACGCTTTCTTGCAGGCGGAGGCGGCCGAGGGTTTCTCGTACCAAAACCCAATCAGCAGGTACGAGCTCAACCCCACCAGTTCCCAGAACACGTAGAGCAACAGAAAATTGTCTACGAGTACCAGACCCAGCATTGAAAACGAAAAAACCGCAAGAAATCCAAAGAATCGTGAATATCGGGGATCTCCGTGCATATATCCAACGGAGTAAAGGTGCACCAGACCACTGACCAACGTCACCACCACCAGCATAATTACGGTGATATTATCAACAAGAAGGCCCACGGAGATCCGGGCCACGTTCAAATCCAACCAGACCCAGGGATCCAACGGGAGTTGCCAGTGAGGATCGTAGGCAGAAATGGACTGGGCAAAAAGACGGAGGGAAAGAATGAGCGCCAGACCGATTGCCGCCAGTGGGACCCAGTCTCCACCACGCGGTAAACGCCGGCCGAAGAAGGCCTGGACGACAAACGCGGCCAAAGGCAGAATTGGAATTAGAATGATGTCTAGCGGCATGTCCCCCCCGTACTACACCAACTCCCTCTATGAACAGGAGCCCTGAGAAGATCAACCACTGAGGGAAGCCATCCTGTCCACGTTCACCATCTGGTAGTTCCTGTAAATATTCAGAACGATCGCCAACGCAACAGCGGCCTCCGCGGCGGCCAGGACAATCACGAAGACCGCGAACACCTGTCCGCTGATATTTGTATCGGAGTATCTGGAAAAGGCCACCAAATTCAGATTGGCCGCATTCAGGATCAGTTCCACACCCATAAGAACCGTAATGGCATTCCGACGAGTTGCCACGGCGAGCAATCCCAGGCAGAACAACATGGCCGCAACCACCAGATAATGTTCTAGGACGATCATATTTCCCCTTCTTCCTCTTCGTCCTTGCCTTTTCCGGCCAACATCGAGGCACCCAACAGGGCCGCCAGCAAAAGCATACCCACTACCTCGAAGGGCAGCACATAGGTTGTCATCAGTAGGCTACCGATTTCCTTCGTCGTCGATGCGGTTGCGACAACTTCGTGAGACGGCCAGGTCGTGTTGATAATCACCATCACAAGGAGTGCAAACCCGGCCCCGATAACGATCACACTGGGCACGAACTGCACCCGCTCCGCGAGCAGATTCAAATCATAGATGCGATTGGTCAACATCACCCCGAACAAAAGCAGAATGAGGATACCTCCAACGTAAATCAGCACCTGGGCACCCGCCAGAAAGTCCGCCTCCAAGAAAACGTACAGTCCGGACACCCCAAAAAAGGTAAACATTAGCGCGAACACCGAATAAATCAGTCGATTGGCAAACGTGACAATCGCGGCGGACCCAACCGTGACAAGCGCAAAAACATAAAACAGTATTGTGGATATTTCCATATGTTCAAAATTATGTTAAGGGTTTAACTCGCTTCGAGGGCTTCCTTCTCGTCCTCAGCCCCCTCGCCGTTCCCTTCCGGTTTGGTGTCGTAGTCTTCGGGACGTGCATATCGGTAGAGCAGATCTGTGCGGTCATACACCGAGGCCTCGTAGTTCGGCGTCATCACCAGGCACTCTGTCGGACAGGGATAGGTGCAAAGGCCGCAGTAACAGCAAAGGGCCATATCGATATCGAACCGCATCACTTTAAGACGTTTCTTGGTACCCTTGGAAGTCAACCCGAGGTCTTCGTCCTTTCCAACCTTCTCGCACTCAATATAGATGCAATCCACGGGACAGACGCGTGCACACTGGTCGCACCCGATACAATCATCAATATCGTTAAACAACTGGTTCCTTGCCCGCTCAGGCATCTCCCATTTTTCTTCAGGGTACTGCAACGTTATGGAAGGGGTGAACAGGTGTTTGAGCGTAATGTTCATCCCGATCCAAATGGATGCCATAGAATCGTACATATTTCGAAAATACTGTCCCATCTGATTTACCCTTACTTGTATTTGCCCTTCTTCTGAACAAAGAGAATCTACTATGCAGTCTGTGCCCTCTGGCTTCTGCCCTCCATCAAACCGTGTGCGGCCGAGCGCAGAAGGAACACCAGCACAATGGCCATCACGCCCATCAAGAATACGGAACCCAACAAATCCAACCAGTTGGGAGCCGTGAATGCCCATACGACCGAACCGATCATACAGATGAAAGTGGCGGGCGTCAGCACCTTCCAACCCACGTACATCAGCTGATCAACCCGCATCCTCGGCACCGTCCATCGAATCCACATCTGTATGAATACAAGGAAGAAGCCTTTGCCTACGATCCAGATGAATCCACCCGGGAATGACCCGCCCCAGGGCGCCTGCCATCCGCCAAGAAATACGGTTGCCGCTACGATACTCACAGCTGTCATTGCGCCATATTCGGCGATGAAGAAAAAGGAAAAACGCATACCGCTATATTCGGTATGATATCCCGCAACCAACTCTGACTCGGCCTCGGGTATATCGAACGGTGTTCGATTCACCTCTGCCAGAGATGATATGAAATACAGGAAGAAACCCACGAATGTGAAGGGGTTTCTGAAAATAAACCAGCGGTGGAATCCACCGTCCTGAGCAGCGATAATCTCCTGCATGCTCAAAGTGCCCACCAGAGGGATCACACTCAGAAGGGCAAGCGCAACCGGGATCTCATAACTCACAACCTGTGCCGCTGAGCGCATAGCGCCTAGCAGTGCCCATTTGTTGTTGGAGGCCCAACCGGCCATCAGGATCCCCAGAACGCCCAGGGATGAGATCGCCAATATGTAGAACAAGCCAATATTCAGGTCGCTGGCGATCACTCCATCCCCAAAAGGAATCGCCACATAAATAGCCAGAGCACCTGCGAACACCAGCACCGGCGCCAGCTTGAACAGCAACCGATCGGCAGCTGCAGGGATAATATCTTCCTTGAGTAAGAGCTTGATGCCATCGGCAATTGTCTGGGACCACCCGTGCCAGCCGCCCACCCGCATTGGGCCCAGCCTGTCCTGCATATGGGCCGAAACCTTTCGCTCCAGCCAGACCAATACGATCCCCAGGATGGAAATGAACGTCAGCACCAGTGCACCCGAAATAATCCCCAGCAGTATCCGTATCAACATCACCGGAATGCCCTGAAGAAAGGGTACCTCAGCCACCAACTCTTGAGCCAGCTCGTACATGCTTATCTCCGGGGCTTCCGCCCGCAGGTGCACCTACCTGTCGATTTCACCCAGAACGATATCCAGACTGCCGATGATCGCCACTGCATCGGCCACATAATGTCCTCGGCACAGGACGTCGAACACGCTCATCGCCGTAAAGCAAGGTGATTTCACCCGGACCCGATAGGGAACGTTTGTCCCATCACTGATCACATACACACCCAACTCACCTCTAGGATTCTCACTCCTGAAATAGCACTCCACATCTTTTGGTGGCTTGACATTTCTTGGGACCGCCTTGTGCACATCACCTTCGGGCAACTGGTCCAAGGCCTGCGACACAATTCTAGCACTCTCCCCCATTTCGAGGATTCGCACCATATACCTGTCCCAGCAGTCGCCCACAGTACCCATATCCCCTTTTCCGAAGGGCACATCGAACTCAAGTCGATCGTAGATGGAATAAGGTTCGGCCTTGCGCAAATCCCATTGCGCGCCGGACCCTCGAAGGTTTGGACCCGTCAGGTTGTAGCTGTATGCGTTTTCCAGGGAGAGTATGCCAACGTTGGCCGTGCGCTCCACAAAGATCTTGTTGTAGGACAACAAGTCATTGTATTCTTTTAGCTTGCCCTCAAATTTCTTCAAGAAACTTCGCGTCTTCTCAATGAACCCCACTGGCAAGTCGTGGGATACACCCCCGACCCAGATGTAGTTGTAAAGCATCCGTGCGCCACAGGTCATCTCAAACAGGTCAAAGATCTCCTCCCTCTCGCGGAAGGCAAACAAAAAGGGCGTGAACGCCCCAAGATCCATTCCATATGTGCCGAACGAAACCAGGTGACTGGCGATTCGGTTCAGCTCCGCCATAATGACTCGGATGTATTCGACCCGTTCGGGAATTTCCAGCTCCAGCAGTTTTTCGACCGCCAGGACGTAGGCCAGATTGTTATTCATTGCGGCCAGGTAATCCATACGATCTGTAAAGGGAATTACTTGGGGATAGGTCAGATTCTCGGCGTGCTTCTCAAAGCAGCGGTGCAGATATCCGATATGAGGGATAGCCTGCTCCACAACTTCACCATCGGTCTTGATCTCCAGACGCAGCACACCGTGAGTGCTCGGATGCTGAGGCCCCATATTGATCGTCATCATATCGCTCTGGAGACTGTCGTCTTCCAGCTCGATCACAGGAAGAAGCCCTGGACGCGTAATGGTTACGTCAGCCTCGGGAACACCCTGGGTGACATCCGCCATATCTAAACCTCTACCCTGATGCCGTGGTAATATTTCTGAACTTCATAGTCTTTGCGCAGCGGGAAGCCCTGCCAATCGTCGGGACAGAGAATTCTCCGTGGATCGCTGTGACCGTCAAAGACGATTCCGAACATATCGTATGTTTCCCGTTCGTGCCAGTTGGCTACGTGCCACACGTTTTCCACAGTGGGTATGTGGGGATCTTCTCGCTCGACCTCCACCTTCAAAGTCACCTTCTGTGCATTTGGTGTTGAATATAGATGATATACCACTGTCAGATGCTCTGGAAAATCCACCCCACTCAGGCACATCAGGGACTCGAACTTCATCTGGTCGTCATCGTGTAGGTATTCGGCGACATCGGCAATGGCATCTGCCCGTACCCGAATCCACGGGTCTACATTCTCGTTAAAGTCAATCACCCTGTCAACAAATTTGTCCTTGAGGACATCGAAGATTTCCCGTTCGGTCATCAGGATCACCCTACCCTGGCTATGGACTGGTGTCGGATCTTTTCCTGCAGCTTCAGAACACCTTCCAAGAGCGACTCCGGCCGAGGGGGACACCCAGGCACATAAATATCCACGGGGACCACACGATCGACACCCTTTAGCACGTGGTATCCGTGCTGCCAGTATGGTCCGCCGGAGGTCGCACAGCACCCCATTGCAATCACATACCGCGGTTCCGCCATCTGGTCGTAGAGTTTCTTGAGCCTCGATGCCATTTTCAAGGTTACCGTACCGGCCACAATCATCAGATCTGACTGCCGAGGCGTAGCCCGGGGGATCATACCCAGCCGATCCCAATCGTATCTGGACGCGCCTGTCGCCATCATCTCGATAGCGCAGCAGGCCAGACCGAACGTCATCGGCCACAGCGCGGAAAGCCTTGCCCAGTTAACGAAGTAGTCGACCGAAGTTACAATGACGTTATCGTTGAAACGGCCGTCCAGCTTGCCCATAAACCCGTCACGCTCCTATCTGTTCCAATCGAATATTAACATACCGACAACATCCTGAAAACCAAGATCAACTGCCCCGAACTCACGCAACCTGGCTGCCCAGGGTAGTGGCAGTTTCCTGTGACGGGATACGCGGCCGGACCCACTCGAGTGCCCCTTTCCGCCAGGCGTAGGCCAGCCCGAGCAGCAAAACCACCACAAAAATCATCATTGCACCAAAGCCGTACCAGCCGAAATCCATTGCAACGACAGCCCAGGGGTATAACAAAACCACCTCAACGTCGAAGATTATGAAGTCCAGGGCGATCACATAGAATCTGATATTGAACTGTATCCAGGAGCCACCAACGGGCTCCTCACCACACTCGTAGGTGGTCAGTTTTTCGGGGTATGGATTGCTGGGACGCAGCAAACTTCCAAGAAAAAGATTGAAGCCAATGAAAAATGCTCCAATCCCGAGAAAGATCAGCACATTTGCATATTGGTCAAGCATACTTTTCGAACCCTTCCGAAATGCCGATGCAGACACTCAAACCACGCACAACCGCTAGAAGTTACCTTGAATTGCGGCCGTAAAATAGCGAATTCTCCCCTTGTATGTCAAGTGAAAAGCAAGCCCGTTCACCAATTGCGTTCGACCATCATAAAGGGCCCCACTCTCTGTGCTCTGTCCAAGATCAAACCGTTAGTATCCTCAAATATTTTCACATCCACAAAGTCTTATATATCAATAATTTGCCTGCTTATTCCATATCTTTAACCAACCCGCCCTCACAACCGGCTAAATTTGGCTTCTAAAACTTGACTTTTTCTTACAATTTAAATCTTGACTAATACAATTTAAATCTTGACTAATAAGTATAGTTTGGTTAGGTTTACCTTCGCTTCAGAAAGTGTAATACTGTGGGTGCAATCCCTGAAACGAATCTAATACCATAGTATAACGGACTCGAAAGGAGTGTTGGATGGGTTCCGAAACAAGGGAACTTGAGGACATAGCGTCACGCGAATACAAATACGGGTTCGTCACGGACATCGACCAGGACTCTGCGCCGCCGGGGTTGGACGAAGACATCATCGCCTTCATTTCTAACAAGAAGGAGGAGCCGGACTGGCTTCTGGAATGGCGGCTGAAGGCCTATCGCAATTGGTTGAAGATGGACGACCCTACCTGTCGCAAGAAGAGCCGGCTCTGGGCGATGGTCGACTATCCTGAAATCGACTATCAAAACATCATCTATTACTCTGCCCCCAAACAAACCGAGGGTCCCAAATCCCTTGATGAAGTCGACCCGGAGCTGATCGAAACCTACAACAAACTCGGGATACCGTTGGAAGAGCAGAAGATGCTGGCTGGCGTTGCAGTTGACGCCGTATTCGACAGTGTCTCGGTGGCCACGACCTTCAAGGACAAACTGGCCGACCTGGGAATCATCTTCGGGTCTTTTTCCGAGGCTGTTCAGGAACATCCCAACCTTGTTCGCAAATATCTCGGCTCGGTCGTCCCTTACAACGACAACTTCTACGCGGCCCTCAACTCGGCAGTATTCACCGACGGATCCTTCTGCTACATCCCAAAAGGTGTGCGTTGTCCGATGGAATTGTCCACCTACTTCCGGATCAATGCGGCCAATACCGGACAGTTTGAACGGACCCTGATAATCGCCGAAGACGACTCATACGTCTCGTATCTGGAAGGGTGCACGGCGCCTCAGCGTGATGAGAACCAGCTCCACGCGGCAGTGGTAGAACTGGTCGCTCTTGAAGGCGCACAGATCAAATACTCGACGGTTCAAAATTGGTATCCAGGTGATGAAAACGGCGTAGGCGGCATATACAACTTCGTCACCAAGCGAGGGGCTTGTCGCGGNGCAAACTCAAAGATCTCGTGGACACAGGTTGAAACGGGATCGGCCATCACCTGGAAATACCCAAGCTGCATCCTGCAGGGGGACAACTCCGTGGGCGAATTTTATTCCGTGGCTGTCACCAGCGGAATGCAGCAGGCGGATACGGGAACGAAGATGATCCACATCGGCAAGAACACGCGAAGCACCATTATCTCCAAGGGCATATCGGCCAAGAAGGGACAGAACTCGTATCGAGGTCAGGTCAAGGTCCTCAAGGGTGCAACAAATTCGCGGAACTTCACCCAATGCGACTCGATGCTCATAGGGGACAAATGNGGCGCCCACACCTTTCCATATATAGAGGTCCGCAACACCAGTTCTCAGGTCGAACACGAGGCCTCCACATCCAAAATTGGCGAAGACCAGATCTTCTACTGCAATCAGCGCGGTATATCCACCGAAGACGCAGTTTCCATGATCGTAAACGGATTCTGTAAGGAAGTTCTGGCGGAACTGCCGATGGAGTTTGCGGTGGAGGCGCAGAAGCTGCTGGGAATCAGTTTGGAAGGGAGCGTGGGGTAAATGAGGAACGTCCGAAGTCCGAGGTCCGGAGTCGTGCGTANAGGCAGAGTCTAGAACAGNTGCGAAGATCGGTTATCCGAAATTCTNGACTGGGACCTTCGGTCCCGCTCGAACCTACGGGGTGAAAACCTTGGCTAGCTGTCAGTTCTCTGTGGCCAAGAAACTCAAAATACCTAAGTCAAAGAGGAAGAGGATGCTAGAAGTCAGGAATCTGCACGCAAGTGTTGAGGGGGCGGAGATTCTCCGCGGGATAGATCTCAAGGTAAATACTGGTGAGGTGCACGCGATAATGGGCCCGAACGGGTCCGGTAAGAGCACCCTTGCTCAGGTCATCGCCGGTCACGAAGCCTATGAAGTCACCCAGGGCGAAATTCTATATGAAGGAGAAGACTTCCTGGAGCTGGCGCCCGAAGAACGTGCTCAGGCGGGTGTCTTCCTCGCCTTCCAGTANCCGGTTGAGATCCCTGGCGTGAACAGCGCTTACTTTATGCGCTCTGCGCTCAACGAGCTTCGGAAGGCACGTGGCCAGNAGGAGCTGGACGCCCTGGACTTCCTTACCCTGGCAAGAGAGAAACTGAGTCTGGTGGAAATGGACGAAAGTTTTATCAACCGGTCGGTAAACGAAGGTTTCTCAGGCGGTGAGAAAAAGCGTCATGAGATCTTTCAGATGGCAGTGCTCGAACCCAGACTCGCAGTAATGGACGAAACGGATTCCGGGCTCGACATAGACGCACTCAGAATCGTCGCCAAAGGTGTAAATTCACTGCACAGCGAGGAGCGTGCGGTTGTCGTGGTCACGCATTACCAACGTCTGCTGGAATACATCGTACCNGATTTCGTCCACGTAATGCTTAACGGTAAAATTGTCAAGTCCGGCGGCAAAGACCTCGCCCTAGAACTGGAGGAAAAGGGCTACGACTGGATCCGCGAAGAACACGATGGCGTCACTGCCTAAGGAACCTTCCCAACGGACACTCGAGGAGGACCGCAGCACAATGTCACAAGATATGGAATCGTACTTATCTGCATTCAAGGAATTCGAGAATGCTCTGAANGGACAGTCTCAGAAACCCGTTCACGGCCTGAGGACCTCGGCCATCGAACGCTTCGAAACCCTCGGATTTCCAAACACAAGGGATGAGGACTGGATTCACACCAACGTAGGACCGCTCACCAAGGTCGTGTTCGACCCTGCTGCGGATATCACGGCAGGGGACCTCGCCTCCCCTATTCCTGATCTCGATTGTCCAACCCTCGTTTTTGTNAATGGCAGACACTCAGCGGACCTGTCGACGCCGGGGGATTCCTTGCCAAACAGCATCACCGTAACCTCAATCAACCAGGCGATTGAATCCGAGAACCAGCAGATCCTTGGACATCTNGCCCAGCACGCAGAGTACGACGAAAACACCTTTACCGCATTGAACACCGCCTTCATCAATGACGGCGCATTGATCCACGTTCCCAGAGGAACGGTCGTCGAATCCCCCATCCACCTTCTGTTCGTCTCCAGGGGAACTCAAACGGTCTCCCACCCTCGGGTGCTGCTCGTGGCTGAAGACAATGCACGGGTGACTGTCATCGAAACCTATGTCGGCGAGGGTGACTACTTCACCAACTCCGTTACCGAACTTGTGGCCGGGGACAATACCGTTGTCGATCACTACAAGCTGGGATTGGAAGACCCAAGGGCCTACCATATTGCAGCGATGCAAACCACCCAGGGAGCTTCCAGTAATGTCTCCACCCACTCCATCTCTCTCGGCGGCCTGCTCGTTCGCAACGAGGTGAGTGCTAAACTGAACGGTGAAGGTTGCGAAGCCACGGTGAATGGCTTCTATCTGCTTGAAGAGAGCCAGCACCTGGACAACCACACCCTCATAGAACACGCCAAACCAAACTGTACCAGCCACGAACTATACAAAGGGATACTGGGTGGATCCTCCCAGGGCGTCTTCCGCGGCAGAATNCACGTGCATCAGATCGCNCAAAAGACNGACGCCTACCAGACGAACCAGAACCTCCTGCTCTCTGAGGATGCGGACGTCAACACAAAACCGCAGCTCGAAATCTACGCGGACGACGTCAAGTGCTCCCACGGAGCAACGATCGGCCAGCTAGACGAGCACGCAATATTCTACCTGCGTGCAAGGGGAATCACCCACGAGAATGCACAACAGCTCCTGGTCCACGCCTTTGCCAACGACATCATCAACAGAGTCGAGGTGGAGCCTGTCAGGAACCACCTGGACGCAATTGTAATGAGCAAGTTCGAAAAGCTCCGAAAAACGGAGCTAATCCGATGAGCACTGTTCCCCACATTCTGGTGGACAAGCTCTCCTGTCCCCTGGTAGACACGGCGAGCCCATTCGATCCGNACAGTGTCCGACAGGACTTCCCCGTTCTTCAGCAGTTCGTGCGTGGTCGCCCACTCATCTATCTTGACAACGCAGCCACCACTCAAAAGCCGCGTGCCGTCATTGGTGCCATCGAGGCCTATTACACCTCGGAAAACGCAAACATCCACCGCGGCGTTCATTACCTCAGCCAGGTCGCCACGGACTCCTACGAGGGTGCCAGGGGAAAAATAAGGCAATTTCTCAATGCGTCGCTGGACCAAGAAATCGTCTTCACCCGAGGGACCACCGAAAGTGTGAACCTGGTCGCTCAAAGCTATGGCCGGAAGCACGTTGGCGAAGGTGATGAGATCATTATCACAGAAATGGAGCATCACTCCAACATCGTACCCTGGCAGATTTTGTGTGAAGACAAGGACGCGAAACTTCGCTACATCCCCATCAACGATCG
The DNA here is from genome assembly GCA_002709665.1 of Gemmatimonadota bacterium. GTDB lineage: Bacteria > Latescibacterota > UBA2968 > UBA2968. The sequence continues at coordinate 63,572 of PAQK01000024.1, forward strand.
TGGCGAACTGTTGATCGAAGAATTCGAAGGACTGATCACCGCTCGCACCCGGCTTGTCTCCTTNGTACACATCTCCAATGCACTCGGCTCCGTCAATCCCGTCAAGGAGATCGTAAAGATCGCGCACGATCACGGCGTGCCGGTCCTGGTCGACGGCGCTCAAGCTGTCCCGCATATGAAAGTGGATGTGCAGGCTCTGGGTTGCGACTTCTACGCATTCTCCGGCCACAAGATGTTCGGTCCTACAGGAATCGGCGTTCTCTACGGAAAAAGTCAACTCCTGGAAGCTATGCCCCCCTATGAAGGGGGCGGCAGCATGATCCGCACAGTGTCCCTGGACAGATCCACCTATGCCGACACGCCAACCAAGTTCGAAGCTGGCACACCCAACATAGCCGGAGGAATCGGCCTGGGAGTAGCCATCGATTACCTGAACAGAATCGGGCTGGACAGTGCTGCGGAATACGAGGCAGAATTGATGGATTATGCCAGCGAGGNCCTGGACAAGGTACCTGGACTGCGGCTTGTTGGTAGNGCAGAAAACAGGGTCAGTGTCCTTTCCTTTGTAATGGAGGCCGCACACCCGCACGACATNGGANCAATTCTGGACCAGGAGGGAATTGCGGTGCGGGCCGGACACCACTGTGCACAACCGGTAATGCAGCATTTCAACATTCCTGCCACGACCCGGGCAGCAACCGCCTTCTACAACACAAGGGAAGAAATCGACGCGCTCGCCAGGGCGCTTCACAAAGTCAATAAGGTATTCTCCTAATGTCTGATCTGAGAGAACTGTATCAACAGGTGATCCTCGACCACAACAAGAGCCCGAGAAACTTCAAACTTTTAGAGGATGCAGATCACACCTCGGAAGGCTTCAACCCGCTTTGTGGAGATCACATCAACGTTTACACGAAAATGGACGGCGACCAGATTGTCGACATCTCCTTCCAGGGNTCCGGTTGTGCAATTTCGAAAGCATCCGCATCCCTGATGACCGACGCGCTCAAGGGCAAGACTCGTGAAGAGGCTGAATCCCTGTTCGNGAAATTCCACGATCTCGTGACTGCAGATATGGACACCACACCAGACACCTCGTCNGTAGGCAAGCTGGCCGTCTTTGCCGGCGTCCGGGAATATCCCGCACGAATCAAGTGCGCGACCCTGGCCTGGCATACGCTCAATGCGGCGCTCGAAGGCAAGGACGAGCCCGTCACAACCGAGTAGCTGCAAGGGGGTAAACAGTGCTTCAACGACTACTGAATAGGATCTACAACAGGGATAAATCGGAAGAGGAGTCTTCAACCACGGAAGCAAAGGAGGCTGCTCAAACCGAAGAGAAAGCTCCTGTGGAATCGGAGGCACTGAAATTCATTGATAAAAAGGAACCGCCCGGTCCCGCTACACCAGAGACAATCACCACGGAAGGTACAGAAGATTCTCCGGAACCAGTCGTAGCCGAAGACGAAGGAGAGCCGATAGATCCAGAGGCCGTTCGTGAAAATATCATCGAAGTTCTGCAAACCGTNTACGACCCTGAAATNCCCTTGAACATCTATGAGATCGGGTTGATCTACGACGTTAAGGTGGAACCCTCCGGAATGACCGAGGTGATCATGACACTCACCTCCCCTGCCTGTCCGGCTGCGGGTATACTCCCTGGTGAAGTCGAGAGCAAAACCAGGTCGGTTGCGGGCGTCAAGGACGTGAAGCTAGATCTGACATTCGATCCTCCCTGGACACCCGACAAGATGTCTGAGGCGGCAAAACTAGAATTGGGATTGCTGTAACCACACCGGATCTTCCTCGACGCCGGAAAGAGGCCAATAGATGAAGTTAAGCACCCAGGAGGAATACGGCTTGAGATGCCTGCTGCAGATGGGTCGTAAAGCCGACCTNTCGGGAGACGGCCTNACAATAGCCGAGATCAGCCAGTTGGAAGGACTATCTATCGCCAACGTGGGGAAACTTATGCGAATCCTGCGCCTCGGCGGCTTCGTGGAAAGCATCCGTGGACAGTCCGGAGGATACACCCTATCGAATTCTACGGACGAGATCGTTGTAGGCGAAGTCCTTGCAGCGCTCGGCGGCAGGCTCTTCAGCGATGAATTCTGCGACACCCACTCGGGAATGGAGAACCTCTGCACGCATTCCGTCGACTGTTCGATTCGATCGCTCTGGAACTCTGTACAAACAGTAATCGATCAGATGCTCAGCCNCGTCACCCTGAAGGATCTGATGGGCGAGGAACAGGAAATGCGGAACTGTCTGCAGAGTATGACAGAGGAGTTACTCGAGGTATCTGCCTGATTACCCTGCAAGGAAGGACATCGGATGGGCTTGGAAACCGGCCTTGGTGACAACGCGATAACAACCACGCTTGACCGAATGATCAATTGGGCACGCAAGTCCTCGCTCTGGCCTATGCCATTCGGAACCGCGTGTTGTGCCATAGAAATGATGGCGACCCTATCAGGCAGATTCGATATGGCACGCTTTGGCGCGGAGGCCGTACGCTTTTCCCCGCGCCAATCCGACCTCCTCATCGTCTCCGGACGTATCTCGATCAAGATGATGCCCGTCCTGAAGAAGATCTACGACCAGATGCCGGACCCGAAGTGGATCATCTCGATGGGCGCCTGCGCTTCCTCGGGCGGCGTCTTCAACACCTACACCCTCGTCCAGGGTGTAGACCAGTTCTTGCCGGTCGACGTCTATGTCCCCGGTTGTCCGCCACGTCCGGAAGACCTGCTCTATGCCCTGATGAAAATTCAGGACAAGATCGATCGGGAGCACCCGACTCAGGCGACTGAACAGGTAGAAATCTGATCCTCTTGTTGACTTGTGGACAAAAAAGAATAAATTTGATNTAGAATGAGGAAAATTCGTACTTCACCTCACCAAATCATTGCACTGACGTTATTGCCATCTGGAGAAAGCGAATGGAAATCACCGTAACGGAGGCCGCACAGAAGGAAGTCTTGACTTTGATGGAAAATCAGGAGACCACCATCATTGGCGTAAGAGTCAAAGCCGAGGCCATTTCTCCTCTCCAGGCGAACTTCCGCTTGGCATTTGTTGGCGAAGGGCAGGAGGAGGAAGGGGATGAAGTCATCCCCTATGAAGGCTTCAACGTCTACATCGATCGGGAAAGCGCCCCCTTCTCTCAGGACATCACTTTGGACTTTGTGGACAGCCTAATGGGTCGAGGGTTCAAAATCGAAAATCCGAACAAAGTTCCGCCACACCTCAAAGGCACTTCGGCCGAAAAAATCCAGCNNATAATCGATGAAAAGATCAACCCGAGCGTGGCTTCTCACGGCGGTCACATCTCACTTATCGACGTGAAGGATAACAAGGTTTATGTCCGCTTCGGCGGTGGCTGCCAGGGATGTGGAATGGTTGACGTCACCTTGAAGCAAGGCGTTGAAGTCCTCATCAAGGAGGCTGTCCCGGAAATCGAAGAAATCTTGGACGTCACCGAGCACGCGGACGGCGACAACCCTTACTATCAGGCCTCCAAGTAACGGCTCCACAATGGCAGTAGTGAAACCAGACGGCCCAGCACTCAACGTCGTACTCATCGCGACGTATGAGCTGGGCCGTCAGCCTTTTGGGATCGCCTCACCAGCCGCCTGGCTGAAAGAGAACGGGGTCAACGTGACCGTTGCCGACGTCTCTCTCCAACCCTTTCCTGAAACTTCAGTTCGACAGGCCGACCTGGTCGCGTTTCACCTCCCGATGCACACCGCCACTCGCCTTGCGATACCCCTGGCCGAACGCAGCAGAGTGCTCAATCCAGGAGCCCACCTCTGCTTCTACGGGCTCTACGCGCCGATGAACCAGGGATATCTCCAAGAGATCGGCGACTGTACAATCCTTGGAGGTGAATTCGAGCGTGGTCTCAGTGACCTTTGCGAGCGAATCGGGTCAGATATTTCCACCTCACCGGCCCCATCTCCAATATCTCTAGCACGTCAAGATTTCCTCACACCCGATCGTTCCGGATTACCCGAACTCACCGAATACGCTGAACTCCAGGTGGACCGGCTGACCAGGAAAACGGTTGGCTATACCGAGGCCACTCGCGGCTGCAAGCACGTGTGCAGGCACTGTCCCGTTGTCCCGGTCTACAAGGGTAAATTCAGAGTCGTTCAGCGAGAGGTCGTGCTCCAGGACATTCGGAATCAAGTCGAAAATGGTGCAAAACATATCACCTTCGGCGATCCTGACTTTTTCAACGGAATCGGTCACAGCATCTCGCTTGTCGAAAGGTTTCACGAGGAGTTTCCGGATCTCACCTACGACGTTACCATTAAGGTCGAGCACCTTCTCAAGCACTCGGATCACCTTTCTACCCTTGAGAAAACCGGCTGTTTGATTGTCACCTCGGCGATTGAATCAGTCGACAACTACGTCCTCGAGCAGATGGACAAGGGTCACACACGGTCAGACTTCGCTACTGTCACCAATCTTCTGTGCAACCACGGTCTCACTCTGAACCCAACCTTTATCCCCTTTACACCGTGGACAACACTGGAAAGGTACCTGGACCACCTAAAGGTCATCCAGGAACTGGATCTGATCGAGCACACCTCTCCCGTTCAGCACTCGATTCGCCTGCTGATCCCAGAGGGATCACTGCTGCTGGAGATGGTGGAAATCAAGGAAATTATAGGACGATTCGATCGGTCAGGCCTCGTCTATCCCTGGACGAACGTTGACCCGCGTGTTGACAACCTGCAGCAAGACATCACTGATTTGGTTACAAGCCAACAAGACGCCGGGAGATCGCACTCGGAGATCTTTGATGAGCTCTGGGAGATCGCACACTCAGCCGCAGGACAGGTGGCACCGTCACTACCGGAACCGGTCCAAGGGATTGCCACAGTACCCTACCTGAACGAACCCTGGTATTGCTGAGCAGAGCCCACCGCAGAGCAGTTCGCTCTTGTTTGAGCTTCATCTATTGACACCCAGGTGGAGGGTCGAAAGGTCCTCGAACGCGGACCAGACTAGGTCCTAATTCAAGCTCTGAAAAATTCCAGCCGTGCGTCTTGTTACTCAATCAGTACCCCCAGCCTGCGATACCCCTGCCTCAGGGCCGCCTCTACCTCCTCCGGCGTCTCCCCCTTAGCGAACATGAATCCCAGGTACTTATCTCCGTCCGGAAGAGGTTCAACGGGCTGGTCGAGCGGCAACGTTATCTCCACCCCGTGAATCCCCTCAACCTTCATCGCCGCCTCCTGGCCGAACACCGAACGCAGTGTCCCTTTCCGCGGCACCGGCAGCATCATCACTCCGGCGGCTGACCGCTCTCTCCCCAGGTCCTCGAGGTCCATTCCTAACGCCTGCCTGAGGATCAGCTCCTCCAGCGAAATACCCGCGCCGAATTTCAGAACCCTGGAGCAAAGTCCACCAATTGATCGGGCGGCGATCTCGATCAACCAGACGCCCGCGTCATTGTATCGCAATTCCGCGTGAACCGGTCCGATACGTAATCCAAGCGCTTTTGCGGCTTCAGAAGTGGTCTCCTCGATCGCCTTCTGCAGTGATACAGGTAGTCGCGAAGGTGTCACGTATATCGTCTCTTCGAAGAAGGGTCCCACCAGAGGATCCGGTTTGTCGAACAACGCGAGCACCTCGAGCTCACCTTCAACAAGAAGGCCTTCGAGCGCCACTTCGCCCCCAGGGACATAATCCTCGACAAGAATCTTCTGACTTTCCTCTCCTCCCTTATCATTTTCCCGGCCAACCAACGCAGCGGTTCTCTCAAAAGCTGCGATGAATTCAGTCCTGTTATTCGCTCGGATCACCCCTCGACTTGCCGAGAGAGAAACCGGCTTGAGAACACAGGGACATGACACGTCAGGCCAAGCTTCCTGTGGGTTATCCGCAACAGAAAAAAGCCTGATCCCTGGTGAGGGCAGGCTTGTCTGCTCCAACTTGTTGCGCATCAGATGTTTGTAGCGAGTGGATCGAACGGAATCAACTGAATTGTGAGGAAGACCGAGTGCCTCGCCGGCCATTGAGGCCAAAACGACGGTGTAGTCATCGACTCCTAAGACGGCCTCAAGAGGATACTCTGCAGAAAAGGAAACGATGTCATCGACGGACGCCCGGAGGTTTCCGAAGTCCAACGCAATCGTTTTGCCTGGCATGAGGTGCTCGAGTGCCTGCCGACGATCCGAGCCGACCACAACGTCGACCTCGAGCGCACCTGCCGCCTCCATAAAATCGTGAGTGCGATAGGTCGTGGTAGGAATCAGAAGAAGCAATCGCCCCATCTTCCTCACCCTCTCTGGGAGCTCCTCAGCCGCAGACAGGTTCAGGCCCCAATATCGTCTTCGTTGTCGCTCCCAGAGGACTCTTCGGCTTTCTTCTTGTCCCGCTTGTCCTTGAAATCCTTGACCTTCTTCAATATATCGGGCGCCATGTCTAGAAGGCCCTTGAGCGAACCCTCCTTTTCGGCAATCGGCAATATCTGGGCCTTCCCGTCTTTGATCACAACGAAAGCCACGGGTTCTACGGAAGCACCACCGGCTGTGCCACTTCCCGATCCATCGGCCTTGTCCGATCCCCCGCCTCCTCCGGCCCCGAATCCCAATGAAACCTTGGACACAGGGACTACCACAGTACCACCCGCCGTAATCGGCTCTCCCACCACCGTCTCAGTTTTTGAAATCTGCCGAAACTCCTGCATCATTGTCTTAATCAGATCCTCGACCGACATAACACCTCCTCACGCAAGCTCAACTTGCCGCTCCAGCCTTCACAGTCATTCGGCGAACTTTTCTCAAATCCAGTTTGTGGGCTATAAAGGCCAAACCTGCCCGTGTTGCAAGACATACGACCGCCCACACAATTCGGTAAGGGTAGATCCAGATCCTGAGACCAAAATCTCCTTCTACTCTCGACGAGACGAAATCCGGGCTGAACCTAAGTCTGGAGCGCGGCCCCAACACATTGGCCAGCGCCGTAGCGTAGCCACAAACCTGCCCCGTTGTGGCGGGATCGGACAGTCCAAACAGTACATCACAGGTAATCCAACGAAAACTGAAACCGGAAACCAGCCGTCTCAGAAAACACCAGGCTGGTCTTTTCAACCTGCNGTAATAAGACTGCAACATCTTNAAATTGTTTCGGGTTTCCTCCAGGCNCTCTCTCCAGGANAGCGGGACCTCNTCATCCTCGGAATCCACCTTCTTCGGTTCCTCCCCCTTTTTCTTACTACTCAATCCAACACCAAACAGCAGGTAGCCCAGAAGGGTCGGTCCCAAACGCAATCCATCGGCCCGGTAATCCGCCCGAAGACCTAAAAGTCCAACGCACGCACCGAGCCCGATTCTGGCCTCCGATTCCACCTCAGACCGATGGCTTCCGGACAAAGTCAGTTGCAGGGGCAAAATGAGAAGTAGAAGGCCCAAAATCAGCAGAAATAGAATCACGCTCACATTACCAACTCCTTATATATTTTTCACTTACGCAACAATACATCATATCCGGAAGGAAAGTCAAGGGATTTCTATCTGACATCAGGGAGAACACCTTGACTTAGGGAAAACTTTCATTTACACTTTGACAGAAATTGGGACAATTGACCAATGAGGTACTGATGCCTACTATTATTGCCCAGAAGATCAGCGAATGGACAGATTCTGGCAGCGTGAGTGAAAACTCCGCAGATGCGCTGAACCAGTGGCTGACGGAACCAGAATACGTTGAATTCAATGATGAAATCAAGACATTGATCGAGAGGAACGAGGTCGACGAACTGGAGGACGCGTTCAGGACCCATATTGAGTTCGGCACAGGCGGTATTCGGGGGAAAATGGGACCCGGCCCCAACAGGATTAACCTGAGAACAATTGGCGAAGCCGCCCAGGGGCTGGCAAACTACGTCAAGCAGGCCAATTCCTCCAAAGGCAGCGTGGTCATCGCCTACGACACGAGGCACAATTCAGAGCGGTTCGCCCGTGAGGTCGCATCGATTGTTGCGGGGAACGGCATTACCGCCCGCATTTTCAATGGTCACCGCTCGACTCCGGAACTCTCATATGCGCTCAGGAAAACTGGAGCGAGCGCAGGTGTGGTCATCAGCGCCAGTCACAATCCTCCCTCGGACAACGGCTTCAAGGCCTACTGGTGCGACGGCGGTCAGGTGGTATCCCCTCACGACAAAGCCATTATGGCTGAGGTCACCCGCGTCAAAGAAATCAACCGCATTGGCTTCGACCAGGGTGTCGCTGAACGAAAGATCCTGTTTCTCGGGAAAGAGATCGACGCCGAATACCATAAGCGCCTTGGAGAACTTGCCCTTGTGGACGACCGGAACATTTCCATTGTCTATACCCCGCTCCACGGGGTTGGTGCTACTTCTGTAGTCCCTGCACTGAAATCCCTGGGATATGACAACCTGCACCTTCTGGCCGAACAAGCCATTCCCGACGGCAGTTTCCCAACCGTTCTCGGAGGTGTCGCGAATCCCGAGGACCCGGCAACAATGACGCTCGCGATCGAAAAAGCCCGCGAAATGGGCGCCGACATCGTCCTTGCAAGCGACCCGGACGCGGACAGGCTCGGTTGCGCACTTCCTCTCGAAGGTATCGGTTGGGACGCGAAACCCCACGAACTCGCCCTGAACGGGAACCAGATCGGCGCAATACTTTGTCACCACATCCTACAGAGCCTCACACAGACAGGTAAAATGCCCGAGAAGGGCCTGGTGGCAAAAACCATAGTTACTACCGACCTCACCGGGATCATAGGCCGAGCCTTCGGCGCCGAAGTCGTGGACAACCTCCTGGTTGGATTCAAGTATATCGGGGCAGTCATCGAGAGCTTGCCTGCCGACACGAAGTTCCTTTTTGGCACTGAGGAGAGTCACGGATATCTCTCCGGGAGTTTTGTGAGAGACAAAGACGCGGCTTCCGCGGCAATCTTGCTCGTAGAATGCGCGGCGTCCCTGAAAAACCGGGGATTGACAATAAGACAGTATCTGGACTACATTTATGAGACACACGGCTACTTCCGTGAGATTCAGAAATCCACCTACCGAGAAGGCGCTCAGGGAAACCGGGAAATCGCTCAGATTATGGCTGGATTGCGCGAAAACCCGCCCTCGGAAATCGGCGAGCACCAGGTCCACGAAGCCATCGACTACCAGGTCGGGATTACGCTTAAACTGAAAACGGGAGAAACGGGGGAAGTCGTGGCCGACAGGGGCAATGTAATGGCCTTCACTTTCACCGACACAGGCAATACTCGGGTAACGGCAAGACCTTCAGGCACCGAGCCCAAGATCAAGTACTATGTATCCGCCACTTCAGCGGACAACCCCCAACTCGCCTCTCCGGATCTTGCGTCTACAAAGGAAGCGGTGGACAGGCTGTCTGAGGAGATCGCTGCCGGTGTTCTAGATGCCGCAGAAGCGGCCCTACAAAAACAACAAACTTGACCATAATTCCCGCGAGGTGTGATATGGACCTGACCGCGAAGGACATCATGAGTTCACCCGTTGTCTGCGCTGTTGAAGAGACGACAGTGAAAGACCTGCTGGCGCTTCTCAACGACAATAGCATAAGCGGCGTTCCGGTCGTAAACGCCACCAGCCGACTGACGGGTGTCATCTCAATAACCGATCTCCTGTCTCTGAGCATCGAAACCGCCGATGCGGGTGTTGTGGACGAATCCGACTTCCATACCTCTCCTGCTATGGACCGATTGGCCGAGGCGAATGGACTGCTGGTGCCTGACAAGGATGTGATGGATCTTCCAATAGGCGGTCTGATGTCTCGAAACNTGATCACCGCCAGGGAGGACACCCCTATCGGAGAAATCGCTCATACCCTTCTTACCCACAAAATCCACAGACTCATTATTGTTCGCGAAGACCAGGTCATCGGAATCGTCAGCACGGGGGATATCCTACGCAGCCTTGAAAATCGGGACCATACCAGTAGCTGATATGATTCGAGGAACCGGACGTGGCCAAGAAGCCCAGAAAGAATCCCTCCAAATCTGCCTCTGAACTTGACCCTATAGACAGCCAGATCGATCAGTTTCTGGAAGGCGTGCCCAGCAAGTTGAGTATCCACCTTTCAGACGACGGACTTCAGGCGATTCTTCGAGCAATTTTTCCGGCTACGACGGAACATGAAATCCTGTCATTCCTAGCGCAACAGGGCGTCATTCACGGCATCGCAAAACCGGTGATCGAGAAAGCCCTGCAAACTGCCACGGATTCAGGAAAGCCAGTTCGCGACGTCGTGGTTGCCAATGGAACACCTGCAAAGCCCCCTCCTCCCGGTCGAATCGAACACCAGCCCATTGGCGAACTCACAGAACTCCCACCGTTAGAACCCATAATCGAGGCACTGGGTCTGGAAAATCCTGAAGAGCTCAAGGACGCGCTTGCTGAGCTCACCCTGTGCCGGGTCAAGCCTGGAGACCATCTGGCATCGCTCGTGGTCGATCCCGGCCAACCTGGGAAAGGTGTTCAGGGCCAGGAGCTTCCGTCCGAACCCAGAAAAGAAGACAAGNCCAACATCCAGCTCAGGCCCGGCGACGGGGCACAGCTATCTTCGACAGGCATAGAATACACGGCAGCGATCTATGGATTTGCAGGTCTGCGAGACGGACGAGTTAGTGTTCTGCCACCCATTTGGGTCAGTCCGAATGGCCTCGAGGCCTCAGCCATATGCCCACGGGANCTCGCCCATTCCGGTGCACCGCTGCCTGAAGAGGTCAACGCTGCACTGGAGGCCGCGGAGGTGACCTACGGTGTGGACAAGGAACGTGTATCCGCCTTGTGTGCCGCATTGGCCAAGGGACCCGTCAAGGGGTTCGCGATCCCCGTTGCCCAGGGATTGGCACCCGTTCCGGCCGAAGACGGCCAGGCCGATTTCTCCTTTTCCTACCAGTCGCGGGTGGGTGCCCTGCAGCCGGATGGGTCGACCGACTTCAAGGAACGCAACCTGTTCCCACCTGTGACAAAAGATGCCTTGATCGTAGAACGCATTCCGCCAAAACCCGGAACTGAGGGCAAAACGGTCCGGAGTGAACCGATCACCGTGCCCGATCCAGGTGACGTGGAATTTGAGCCTGGAAAAGGCGTTAGGGTGGAAGGTGAAGGAAGTGCACAAAAGCTGTTTGCGGAATCCGACGGTGGTGCAAGCGTACAGGCGACCGACATCAAGCTTGAAGAGATCGCCATCAAGCGATATACGGTCTCGGTCAGGCCGGTAGCCCAGATCGCGGGTGACGTGGGCTACGAAACGGGGAACATAGATTTCCGGGGCAACGTAGAGATAAAGGGATCTGTCACAGCAGGATTCAATGTAAAAAGCACCGGTGACGTCTGTGTTGTAGGGAGCGTCGAAGCTGGAGCTTGGATAGAATGCGGGGGCAGCGTAAGTGTGGGCAAGGGCATCGTGGGCAGGGAAACCCGGATCGATGCGGGTGGCGATCTCTCAGCCAAGTTCATTCAGGAAGCAAAGGTCACCGTAGGCGGTAAAATCCTGATAGGAAGCTATATTCACAACGCAAGCGTTCAATCGCGTTCACTGATTCAAGTCGAAGGACGTGGCGGATCGGGAGGCGGTATCGTCGGTGGTGAGACCTGGGCGTTGAAGGGGATTCAGACATGGAGGGCCGGATCCGAGAGGAGCCCCGAAACTTTCCTGGGAGTGGGTTTCGACCCCGAGCTTCACAAGGAACTCCAAAAGGCCGTTCAGTCTGCTCGCAAGGCAGGGATTCTTTTGCAAAACCTATTGAAGGCCCTAGGCCTCCCGTCACTGAAAATCGATGCGATAAAGGACCTCATAAAAAAGAACACGAAAAAAAAGAATGTAGTGATACATTACGTTAAGAAGGCGAATCAACTTGCGCAGGCGCAACAGGGACTCGTTAAAGAGCAGGAATCGCTCACCAGCAAGATTGCGGAAGATGCTCGAGGTGCCACACTGGATGTACCCGACGTTGCCTTCGCGAGAACCAAAGTTAGGATTGGAACGGTAGAGGTCCAGACCGAACTCGATGTCTCAGGTGTGCAGTTCAGGCTCGACAAGGATAGTAGGATCGTCCAGGGCGCGTTTAACAAGAAACCGGCGGTGGTTTGAACGCCTCCTTCGGAGTAAACTAAATGGGGACCCGGCTCCAATAGCCGGGTCCCCTGCGATGAATTGTGGCCGATTGCTCTATCAGAAAATATCCGTCCACCAGTAGAATGGCCCAACGCATTCCGGCAATGATCGAATCCACGCGCCGAGCCCGGCATCCCCGGTCCTTTCACCGAACAACCCGCACCAGAGGGAACCTTCGTCCTCAGGCGGATCTTCAGGTGCGCCTTCGCCGCCCAGCTTCTGCTTTACGGATTCCCAATTCATCAGCTTGAGCATCATTTCATCGTGTGTGTCCCAAGCTGGTTCTCTCTTTAAGACACGCCCTAACGCCTGCATCAGGGGGTGTCCCTTCGGCAAGCTGCCCGCAATCCTTTGAACATTCTCCTCAAGCGCAGCATCAACCACGCTTTCCGCCAACGCGAAAAACACGTCCTGCTCACGTGCCTGTGCACACGCCTCCTTCACCCAGATCTCGTTCTCCTGGACTTCGAAATTGACATAGCCCGACAGCTCGCCCCCCCTGTCCACCCCCCACTCCGGAAATACCCCCTTGATGCGCGAAGGCCCGGACAACCAGTAGTCTCGCGACCGGATTTCCGGGCCTGTCAATTCCTTTGAAGACGCTTCATAGACCTCTGCAATGCGATCGAGATCAGCTTGGAACGTCAGTTTTCGAACAGTATCCACTGATGACTTTCTGTTGTGTGTCACGTTCGCAAACTTGAAGATCGGCAGGGAAATCGGCGTCCAGCCCTGCGCCTCGTAGAAAGTCGTGCCGATAATCGTAAACAGCAAACCGACATCGTAACCCGCTTCCGACATATACGATTCGGCGTCCTTCATCAGTGCGTGTGCCATCCCCTTACCCCGATAGTCCGGGTGAATAAGCACACTACCGATTCCTCCAGCCCTCAGCTGGGCGCCCCTCACGCGAATCAGTCGGTCCCAGATACGCAGGTGACCCACCATCTTACCGTCTACAATCACCACACGTGTCTGATCCAATTGGTAGCTTGGGTCTTCCCGTACATAGGTCCGGTAACGCTCGAACGCGTCTTCATTCGGCCGAAACACCAGGCGCTGGAGTGACACTCCTTCTTCCAACTCCGACGGTTTCGCTCCCCTGATTTCCATAGGTTCTTTAGAAGATGGGTGCCAACCAGCCGCCATCCACCGGCAGCGCCACACCGGTGATCCATTCTGCGTCGTCGGACGCCAGGAAGACACAAGCCCGCCCGATGTCTCTCGGTACACCGAAGCGGGGTAACGGCGTACCCTCTCTTGCAGCATCGATCTGGTCTTGCGTCAGGTAGTCCTGAATCGCCGTCTCGATATAGCCCGGACACACAGTATTGACCGTGACCCCGTGTGCCGCTACCTCAACCGCTGTATCCTTGCTCAAATTGACAACCGCCGCCTTGGCAGGTGGATACACGGGACCTCCCCCACCCCCGAACGCGTGGACCGAAGCAATATTTATGATGCGACCGGCTTTTGACTTGATGATGTGGGGCACGGCGAATTTCGTGGAAACGAAAACGCCCCGGAGGTTTACCCCCAGGACCTTGTCCCATTCCTCAACGGACAGGGACTGGCTGTCACCCGAAACGTATATCCCTGCATTGTTCACCAGAATATCCAGCTTCCCGAAGTGATCCACTGCCTTGGCAACCAAATCCTCAACAGCCCTGGCGTCATCCATATCTGTCTGGACGAAGAGTCCCTGGCTGCCCAGGTTCTCGACCTCCGACAGGGTAGTCGAAGTGGTATCCTGTTCGTGGTAGATTCCCTGCTTGGGTGCCTCCTGCACATCGCCGATAGCCACCTTTGCGCCTTCGCGAGCGAACTCCAGTGCGATCCCCCTCCCTATTCCAGAACTGCCGCCCGTAACGATTGCCACGCGGCCGTCTAGTTGCATCTTCTGCCTCCTTGTATTCTGTGTCATTCGTATCGGACCTCAGACCGGAAGCTCCTATCGTGTAACCCAGATAGGACTGGACCAGGCCCATTGGCCGTTTTCCTGCCCTACTCTGACGTAGTAGTAGTCGGTCTCACGACCCCGTTCGTTGTCCACGAACTCGAGCGTCGCCTGGAGCTGCTCCGCCGGAATCGCTCGGTGAACAAGCAACGCCTCGGATCGCCAACCCCGAATGAATTCGCTCTGAGACCCCACCAGTAAATCGGAGATCGTGTAGGTATATTCGTTGCCGTTCACCTTGATTTGCAGCTTGCCGCTTGCCGATGCTTCGGTCTCCAGGACCAGTGCATTTGTCGCTCTGAGAAAGGGGTGTGGATTCCCCTTGGTATGTGAAAACCAGGACACCGATCGTTCGTCCTGCCCAACGATCCCGTGAATCGGGCCCTCCCCTTCAGCGACTCCTCCGCCATCGGCCGTGGGCGCCAGAACCGGATCTCCCGTAAAACAGGGCTCCACAGACAGGATGCGCCCTCCCGAAAGTGAGGCCTCACCATCCCAACGAATCGACTCCTCCTTATCTCCCCACCCCCATTCCAAGCGGATCTTCATCCTGGTCGGGTCAGCTGTCTCGCCCGGTGCAAGTGCACCGAATTCTCGCCTGAGCGGCCTGCTGTTCTTTACCAACTCTATCCGATCCAGGGCATCCGAACCCTTGACGTCCACCCGGATTTCCCTCGGGCCTGAGGAACTGATTTCGCTTCCCATCGCCCCATCGTTGATGTCGAATGCCAACTCAATCCGGTCACCCGTCACCGCGTAACAACGTCTCGCCTTGATTGCGTCCCAAATTGCGCGCCTTGAAAGCTCAGGGGCGTAAACACCCGTGCGACCTTCGCCAAAGTGCCCGGGATACCCTCCGTGGTGATCTGTCCCACCGAGGAAAGCGAATTTGTGTCCCTGTTCCAGACCATACGCAACGGTTCCCTTGTGCTGCCGGGGTCCCATCGTGTGGTACATCGGGTAGGGTCCGCCGTCTCGCTCAGATCCGCCGTGCCCGGAAAGAATCTCGATTGCGGGGGAACGGTTGCTGTCGAAGGTTTCCCAGTTTATTCCCCTGTATCCCTTGCCATAGCCGATATGGTGTGGGTGGATCATCACTTCCTGACCTGCGAACGCCTGATCCAGCTCTGCAAGGCTGTCTCGCTCTACAATCTCGCCACCGTCCTCGAGATAGTAGATGTTGTGATCCCCGAAAGCGCAGGAATGCCATTCATAGCTTAGAAACGTGACGAATCTCCCGGGCTCATTGTATCTGGCTACCGTCTCCTGCATCGTCCCCCAGTTTCTTGCCAACCGGGCGAATCCCTCTTTGTGATAGTCGATCACAAAGGCGTGCCGTTCCCGGTCCGTAGGGATATCGTGCCACGTGGCGTGTCCCACCACCGAACAGAAATCCAGGTGCTCTCGTCCCAGCTTGAATGCGCGCTCCAGGCTGCCGTATCCGTAGCTGATCGCACAATGTGTGTGGAGGTCTCCCCAGTAGAGCTGATGACTCATTTGAAATCTGTTCCCTCCCGATTATCTGTGTGGTCAGACTCCCAAAACTTCTGCAATCGCAGCGCAAAGCCTGTCCATATTCTGATTCGTAATGCCGGCCACGTTAATTCGTCCTGAACCCACGATGTAGATGGAGTATTCTTCTCGCAGCGTATCTACCTGTTCCTTGTTGAGACTGGAAAACGAGAACATTCCACGCTGTCTGGCGATAAAGGAAAAGTCCCGCTTTACTCCCCGCTGTTCCAGGCTGTCCACCAGGCTTGTGCGCATCTCGTTGATCCTGTCCCGCATTGCTTTGACTTCTCCATCCCACTCCGATCGCAACTCAGGATCACCCAAAACAGTGGTTACGATTGACGCCCCGTGGGCCGGGGGATTCGAGTAGTTTGCCCGAATGCAGATCAGGATCTGACTTCGCACGATCTCAGCCACCTCCGCATTGGAGGCTACCGCGGTCAATGCACCAACCCGCTCGTTGTACAGACCGAAATTCTTGGAGAACGAACTCGAAACGAAAAGTTCGGCCCCGGCTCGGCTGAGAGCCATCAATCCCCTGCCGTCAGGCTCCAGACCATCTCCCAGGCCCTGGTAGGCGAAATCCACCAGCGGGACCCATCCCCGATCACCTGCCACGTCGGCAATGCGCTCCCACTGATCCGGCGAGGGATCGATCCCGGTGGGATTGTGGCAACAGCCGTGAAGGAGCACCACATCGCCTGATGGAATCTCCGACAGCACCTCGATCATCGCGTCAAAGGCCAGCCCGTTGGACTCGGCGTCGAAATATGGATAAGTCTCAACTTCCATTCCTGCGTGTTTGAAGATATTCCCGTGATTCGCCCAGGTGGGATCGCTCAACCAGATTTTCGCGCTCGGATAGAGTTTATGAATAGAGTCACCGGCCACACGCAGACCTCCCGTTCCGCCCGGTGTGTGGAAAGTAGCCGCCCGTTTACTGGTTAGGACTTCGTGATTGGATCCATAGAGCAATTGCTGCACTGCTGCTGCATATTCTGGGCCACCGCCGATAGGCAGATAGTTCTTGGTGTCAGCCTCTTGTAGAAGCCTTTCCTCTGCCTTGTGGACACTGTTGAAGATGGGTGTCTCGCCTTCGGAGTCCTTGTAGACCCCGACACCCAGATTGATCTTGTCCGGGTTCGTGTCTTCATTGAATGTAGCGGTCAGTCCCAGAATCGGATCGGCAGGCCCCATCTCGAGTTGTTCAAACATCGGTCTTCCTTTCTCAGTCGGGTGTGTCTATTCCTGGTTGAGCGTCCTTAGTTCCGCTGCCTGATGTTGTGCAGATTGCAAGAAGATTAAAATATAGGGTGGTGGATTCAAAGGCAAGAAAAGTCAGACCAAGACCCTATCGATTTGAGTAACCCTCGATTTGGTACTTCGGAACCGACCAACCAGCATCTTGAATCAGCAATCCCGCGTCAGGACTTTCAGGCAATTCCAGCTTCTCATATCCTTTCCACGCATCACCGTCAAGCGGATCGGTGTATCCCTCATTCTGGAAGTAGTTGATCAGCGAATCCCTCATTGCCGACGTTTCCGCTGTGCACATTGGATTGTAAGCTCGGTTTCGTGTCTCCTCGGGATCGAATCGATGGTCCAGCAGGTATTCTTTCTGATCCGCTGCGGAATAGATGTACTTGTGGCGACCATTGTATACCATAAACATCCCTTTGTTTCCTGTCTGGAACATCCCGTAAATCATCCTGGTTTCCTGACGATCAACTATCTCGGCCAGGTCCAGGCCATCCAGGTCGAACGCATTGGTGTCGGCTTCGGCTGCACAAGCAAAAGTAGGCATCAGGTCTACAAGAGATGCAGGCGTGTCCACTTGGACACCCGCCGGGAACCGTCCGGGGAGACGCGCCAGAAGTGGCACGCGTGCTGCCGCGTCGAGAAAACTTCGCTTGCCGAAGCAGTTGTAGTCGCCCAGGAACTCGCCGTGATCGGAGGACCACACCACCAGGGTGTTGTCCAGTTCCCCTTCTGCCTCAAGTGCGTCCAGAATTCGCCCCACGTTATAGTCGATATACGAGACACAGGCCCAATAGTAGGCCCGCATCACACGAAGCAGATTGTCGTCCAGGCCGGCGTCCCGATACTTGTAGCGATTCTGATGACGGTTGTGATACGTCCAGAGGTCCTCCATATCGTCCGGCCGCTTCGGAAGAGGCATCAGAGGCCCACGATAGAGCTTGTTCCAGGGCGTCGGGGGAGAAAAGGGAGGATGAGGGTGAATGAAGCTGCTCCAGAGAAAGAAGGGCCTGGACCTGTCACGGCCCTTCAGACTTGCAAGGCTCTGTTCTGCAACCCAGTTCGTAGCGTGCAGCCGCTCCGGAAGTTGAGAGACCTGGGGTATATAGTACATCTCACCTCTTGCCCCCATAACGTCGTGTACGTGCTCGAATCCCTCCTGGTGAACGAACTGAAGATAGTCATCGTCCGCCACGCGCCGGCGCAGCTCCTCCTGTGTCAGCCGTCTTTCGAACCCACGGAGCGACTTGCTGTCCGGTAAGAAGTGCATCTTCCCCACACCCATCGTTTGATAACCCGATGCTGAAAGGAGATCCATCATCGAGGGCCGGTCTTCCGCCATTGGAAATCCGTTATCGAAGCACCCGTTTCGATGTGGGTACTGACCCGAGATGATAGCCGCCCTAGCGGATACACAGACAGGTGAGGGTGTGTATACCCTTGTGAAATTGACACCTTCCGTGCAGAGCCGGTCCATCACCGGAGTGTGGATGTAGGGATTCCCTCCCGCACCGATGGTGTCCGCACGTTGTTGATCGGTCAATACAAACAGGATGTTCGGTCGTTTTCCCGCCATTTGAAGCCTCCGAGAATCGCGTCCTCAACTCACCCCTCTTTTTGGGGTTCAACCAGCCTTGTACTTGTCATCACAGCCGCACAGACCGCCACTGCCGAAATAAAAAAGACGCCCTGCAGGTGCACCAGGTCGGCAACAATACCCCCAAGTGCCGGAAACAGCCCGGCGCACCCCATTGCGGTGTTGCTGATCCCCACGTATGTTGGCCTGCGACTTTCCGGCGAGACATCCAGGAGAAAGCTATTGAACCCTACCTGGTAGCCGGACAGTACTCCTCCAATCAGCAGAAAGATAGGAGCAAAACTCAGCGTTACCACCCAGTCCGCCGAAGTCCTCACCAGATCTCCCAGGCCAATACCCAGGACCAACGCGTAGACCGGGATGAATGCCTGCGCAAACATCNTCAACCTGACCACCTTTCGGTTNCCGTANCTTGCNGAAACCCCTCCCCAAACCAGGTTAAAGAATGTTGCGCCTAACGTCTGCATCGCCAGGAAGATTCCTGTAGTACCTGCTGTTACCCCAAACTGTTCTCGTGCAAGCACAATGTAAAAGGGCAGCGAAAAACCGAGGCCTGAGGACAAAACCTGGGTGGTGAGAAGCCTGCGGAAGTTGGGATCCTGACGGAGCAGGCCGGGGACTTCGGACAGCACCACCCGAAATGTCCTGGACATCTCGGACACCTCCCCAGGCGGCTCCTTCACAAATCCAAAGCAGGCCACACCTACCGTAGTGAACAGTGCAAAAAGGGAGAAGATCACCACGTAATTCATTGGGAACCGGTATCCTCCATTCTCCCCCAACACATATCCAACAACCAGTCCGGCCAGGATGCTCAGGATACCTGCGCCCAAGAACACGCGTGCCGCGTAGAACGGACCCCGATACCGCCTTGGAATGGTCTTCCCAACTATATCTGTAAACGGTGAACCCGCGATTCCACCTGCTAGCGAAGAAATGGTGAAGATGATAAGGAAAGCGAGTAGCACCAGAGAGGGGTTCTCGGCTCCGTAAACTGCGAGTATGGGAATGAATAACCAGACGAGACCCAAACGGATGGCGTTGCCACCCAGGTAGTATTTCATCTTATAAGGATTACGTTCTAGGTATCCTGCCATAGGCAACTGCGGCAGATACCATCCTGATCTGCGGACCGAACTCACCAAACCCACAATAAAATCTGAACCGGTGAAACTTTTGATAAACACCGGAAGAACAGTGGTGGGGTCCACGAACGCGACACCGAATTGGAATATCGCACCATTGAGCACGCCCATTATGAAATTGTGGCGGACATTCCCCTTCTCGGGCAGCATCAGCACTCCGGATCTATGTAGAAAAAAGCGAATATATGGAAGGGTTTAACTGACTCAGCGAGAGCAATTTCAGACATCTGGATGAAGTTGATGCCANTCCGTGGCCTCCTCGTAGGAGTGGCCGACTCGGCATAGCAACGGCTCTGAGAGAGGGTTGCCGGCAAACTGAACGCTCAGGGGAAGACCTTCAGAATTCATCCCGCAAGGAAGTGACAGGGTTGGGGTGCCACTGAAATTGAACGGCACTGTGAATCTCTGGAATCTCGGCCTGCGTTCCTCCCTNAGTGGTCCATATTGAGATTCCATGGTCAAAGGATGGGGTGGATCCGCCATTGACGGACACATCAGGACATCGACCTGGCTCAGAACGCCAAGGAGGTGTCCCTTGCAGGCTGCGCGCAGCGTGCTAGCCCGGGCATAGTCGGCCCCGGAAACCTTTGCACCCATATCCAACCATACCTGGAACCAGGGACCATAGTCGTTTCGCCGTTCAGGATACGTCTCGCTGNGTGCGGCTACCGCCTCTACCGAACAAAGGACCGCCCAGGCCAACACGTAGCTATCCAGGTCCTGGACACTCACTTCGACGATATCTGCGCCCAAATCCTGGAGAATGCTTACCGCCTCGAGAACCGCATTGGCGACCTCTGGATCGACATCGTGAGCAATGAACCGCTCGTCTACACCCAACCGAACACCTTTGAACCCGCTTCGGATCCCTTCGAGCATGTCCGGTACGATGTNGGGAATCGAGGTAGCGTCCCTCGGATNCTGTCCGGATATGGTCTCCAGACTGATCGCCGCATCGACGACGCTAGGTGTGAGGGGTCCCACGTGATCCAATGATTCCGCCAGGGCCAGAACTCCGTGTCGGCTCACTCTCCCCCAGGTGGGTTTCAAACCCACCGTATCACATGAAGCAGCAGGAAACCGGATGGATCCTCCCGTATCGCTTCCCAGAGAACCGTAGCATAGCCCTGCNGCCGTTGCCACTCCTGATCCACTCGAGGAGGCACCCGGCCAATGTCCTGTTTCCCAGGGGTTCAGAGGAACATCGAATTTCGGATTATAACCACCCATCGCCCCCTCTGTGAGATTGAGCTTGCCCAAGAGGACAGCACCTGCCCCCTCGAGCCTTTCCACAACAGTCCCATCGAAACCAGAATGGTGATCATCGCTCGTGAATTTGTGCCAGTGACCTTAACGAAGAACACGTGGCGATCGGTTCAGGGCTGTAGTATATTCCAGCCTTGCAGCTTATGCAAGCACGAATACCCCCAAAGGGAAACGGAGACATTATCAATGGAAATTTCTCTAGCCGGCTGGAGCATCAACAGGCGGTTTCGCGACAAGAACGCTCCTCTTCTCCTCCTGGATTACCCAAGGGTGGCCACAGAGGAATTCGGAATCAACATTCTGGAACTCAATAGTCCCTTTTTTGTCTACGCGAACCCTGACGATCAGGCTACGAGTCCGATCGCCTCTGGATATCTAGACGAACTCAACACCAGGGCAAGCGACCTCGGTGTCCGGATGATAAACATTGCAGTTGACGGACACGGTGACCTGGCCGCGCTCGATGAGGCGGAGCGCAAGCAGGCTGTGGAGAATCACAAAAAGTGGATCGATGTATGTGTCACCCTGGGCTGCAACGCCTTCAGGGCAAACAGCGGCGGCGGTTGGCGCAAAGCCCCCACTGATGACAAAATCCAGCAATGTATCAAGAGCTTTGGGGAGTTGAGTGAATTGGCAGGTCAGTCAGATATCCGATTGATGATGGAAAATCACGGTGGCGTCTCCGTCTCTCCCCAGAATATCATCCGTGTGATGCACGCCGTGGACAACAAGTACTGCTGCGTGCTGGCCGACTTTCTGAACTGGCCGGATCAAGACGACAAATTGGCCAACCTAAAAATAGTGGCTCCCTATTCCTGGGCGATACACGCAAAATTCCTGAGCTTTGGGTTTGACGGAGAATCTCCCGAGATCGACTGCGCCACTGCGTTAGAAATCCTTAAGGAAAACGGGTATGCAAACCCCTATGGGATCGAATACGAAGGTAAGACTGACGATCATGAGGGCGTATTGAAGAGTAAGGCGCTGATCGAGAAACACGCCTTATGAATGGCATCGTACAATGCAGCACATTGCAAAAGGCAGCCACATACTGGCTGCCTTTGGTCTTGTCCTACAAGGCATTACAACTATTACATAATGTTATTATTCGNAATCCAGGGATTGTGCATCGATCAAATCACCGAAAAACANGGCNTTGAGAAACANCTTGTTCGTACCGTACCAGAATGCCCTNAAGTTGGGATTGTCCGCCATCAGGATNATCCGCCCGGATCCGGATTTTTCAACAATTATCGATGCAGAGTTCTTCAGCAATTTCTCATTTTTTTCCGAAACGTAACCACTCAAAAGTGGGAAGGTCGTGTATTGAAGGGGCGTTGCATATGGGCTCTTGGAAGGCTCCAGAAATACGGTACCCCTTCTGAAGACCGGTATTTTCCTATCTAGGTAGCCATACCCAATGGGGTGTGTCAGATCGAGACTGGCCTCAAATATCGCCCCACCGATCACCTGAGCGCCCGTGTCTCGCTGAACATCTATATAGTCCCTGCGCCCAACATCTCCATCATTGGCTGAACTTCTCAGCTTGGAGATCGATAGCTTCTTCTCAATCAACCATTTTGCACTCTCCCCAAGCGCAATGAGCGTGCCGCCGGACTTNACCCAGAATCCCAAGGCCGTCTGACGACTGGAATCCAGAGCCGCATACTTCCCATCGGGCAGGACGACCCGATTGTATCTGCTCAGGTTAGGGGAGTTGATCCGCTTTGTCTCGAGAAGACTCACATCCATCTCCACGCGGCGGTCCAGTAGATGCCAGACCTCGCCAGCTGCGTACGGAGAGACACCATCGCCGACAAGAACTGCCGTGCGTGGTGCAGTTACAGTCCTGATGCTTGGGCTCCCGAGGTCCACCCCCCTCACTGCCATCCCCGAATTCATTGAATGGACTGTAAGACCGTCCAACTGTGAAATCGCGGACATTACAGAATCGATCGTGGCTGTTCCCCTGGTTTGACTTGGAACGGGAACAACGATACTTCCGTACCCGAACTTTTCCCTGCTCGAGTCAAGAATTGTCTCAAACGGCTTTGTCATAACCTTTGCTCTCATCCCCGCGGCGAGGATCCTGTTTAAGGCCCGTGGGGCATAGTAACCCTCCCACCGGAACACATAGGCATACTGACTCCTTCCTCCGCTTACCTGGCCGGCGGGCATCTCGGTTTGATCTATCCTGTCACCGATAATGTTCGCAGGCATCGTCTTGGACCTGAACTCACCGTGCGGCAGGTTGAATGCCAGCGGCAAGGTCCAGGAGGACACGTCATAGAATAGGCTGTCGGCGAAAGTCGTCCGTTTCTCGAAAATGGATGTAACCAAGCGATACTGAGGTTGCTCTACAGGCACCACATACGAGGATTCTTCGCTGAATTCCGTATCTCCAATGCGTGTGGCCTTGGCAAGTTTGTAGACTTTGATATGATGTCTCCGGAGCAAGCTCAGGAAATGATGTGCACTGGCCGGATCGGTGCCGGACCCGAACATGTAGGCCCTCACGGATGACCTTTTCGCCTCGTTCATTGCATCCTGGTAGAATTCACGCTGGTGGGAGAGCAACTCCAGTTTCAACTCCTGGACCGCCTTCAACGTCGACAGGGAGGTGGTCACCTGGTTCCGAATCCCGAACGGGAAGGTAAGCCTGCCATTCTCGCTTTCCTGAACATGCCCCCTTGCACTCGCCTGTTCGAACAGAATACCTACTGCTCCATTCAGGTCCGGATAGGTTGAGCCCTTGCCCGCATAAAAATCGTCAAATCCTTCCTTGGTATAGTACAGCGATCCGATTTTGTTGAGTGCCTTCGCGTGATACGTTGCCATCTTCCGGGTCAGGTCATAGGTACTCCTGGGTGTGAGCGGGTTGTTCCGAGACGGCACGCCGGGCTGGAAGAAATAGGTTCGGTCGGTTCCCATTTCGTGGTGATCCGTGAGTACATTGGGTTTCCATCTGTGAAACAGCCTGATCCGCCCCTTGCTCTCCGGGTGTTGGGACGGGAGCCAGTCCCGATTCAGGTCGAACCAGTAGTGATTTGTCCGTCCTTTGGGCCAGACCTCGACGTGTTCGCGGTGAAGGGGGTCTCCTACCAGCCGCTTTCCACGATGCGAATTTGCCCACTGAGCAAAACGGCCCAAGCCATCCGGATTGAAGGAAGGGTCAATCAGGATCACCGTACGATCAAGCATCCCCTCGATCTGCTTATCCTGTGCCGCCGCGAGATGATAGACCACGACCGGTACCGAATTGCTCCCGCTTGCCTCATCCCCATGAATGCTGTATCCCATCCACACAACCGCCGGCATCTGCTCCAAATCCAGGGAATCTGAGACGGACGGTTCGCTCAGCCTTAGATGCTCGGTCCGGATCTGTTCCAGGTTCTTTTGATTGTCAGGAGAAGTTACCGTCAGCACCACCAGCGGCCTGTGCTCATAGCTCCTGGCATACTCCTCGATCGTCACCCGATCGGAAACACGCGCCACCGCTTCCAGATACCCAACCAACTGATCGTGCCTGAGATGCCACTCCCCCACCTTGAATCCAAAAAACGACTCGGGCGTAGGAATATCCGCATCATAAGTCACATCACCTGGCAAATAGTACCCAACGGTCTCCTGTGCTCCCGTGTACCCTGCAAGACCCGCTACAATCAGCAAACTACAAATCGTGACTACGTACCGTTTCATTGTTCCTCTCTCAGTCCTGGACAATACAGCACCTTGTATCCCCATCACGCCTGCACACCTGCGAAATAGCCTGGGTTTCCGATCCTTGCAGAACAGCTAGCCCGCTGCGTTCACACCACCAATTCACCAAAGCCATCTTGCTGTGAGCCGTTCCCTCAAACACTCGCCATGTTACCCCTCAATCCCAAGCAGGCCACAATCATCCGTGCAGCCACCGCAACAATTCGCACAGCGCCTCTGGCCCCGCGCCAAGCGGAGACTTTTGCTTACTTTTCGGCTGCGAAAAGTAAGTCGCCGAAGGCAGGAGGGGAAAAGGGGAATTGGTGGAAGTGCGAGGAAGGGGAAAGATCCGACTCTCTCTCCTTACACAACCGTCAAGAAATTAACGATCCCTCCACCATGATCCCGAAACCACGCCGGCTGTGTCCCCCACTTGTAGGTCTCCCGAGCCTTCACACAGGAAACACCCTTCTCCACCAGCCTATCATATTGACGATCTACATCCTCGACCGCAAACCCGACCACCACACTCTTGTTCTCCCCTTACACAAAAGCCCCGGGCGCCATCCCTTTAGATATGTCAGACGCATACACCGCAAGGATGCCACCATCCAAATCCAATTCTCCGCACCTCTCTCCGGCGCTATCCTCAGTGCCCAACAGATCCATATAGAAATCTCCCAGCACAAGAACACCTTCGGTCACCATACAGCAATGGGTCAACGCGTAAGGAGGGTTAACCATCTCCTCACCTGGCCTACAATACAAGTCAATCGCATTCCCGTCAGGATCCCTGAACCAAACAGACCTACTCCCCCAAGGCTGGGTTGTGGGATGCTTGATCAACTCGACTCCGATCCGCTCCAACCGCTCATACTCCTCATCCACATCTTCGACCGTGAACTGCAGCATTACACTCCGATTCGATCCTGGCAACAGTACCCTTGGCGCCATTTCCTCTGCTATATCTATGCTGCACAGCGCCAATCTCCCAACGGCAGTATCGATTTGTCGGTAGATCCCTCCCGGCTCAATTTTCATCTGGAGGACCTCACCGTAGAAGTTACAAGCCTCCCGACATCATCTGTATGAAACACAGTCTAACAAAACTTCACCGTTCACCCTTGCAGCTTGAAGTCGTAGCCACCATTTCATAACGATTCTGATATTATGGATTTTTCCGTTTGAAATTCTTACGATAAGTTGTCCACGCGAACAGGAAGTCCTTCTTTCCAATCCCGATCGGAGTAAAAAAATTGAAGACAATCTACCTCGCTAGCCCTTACGGTTTTTCATCTCAACAGAAGGAAGTTTTACTCCCTTCCTTCGTAACCACGTTACAGCAAATCGGCCTGGAAGTTTGGGAGCCATTTGTTAGAAACAACCAGATAGACTTCTCGGAAGCCGGATGGGCCTACAACGTCGGCCAGGCCGACCTGAAGGACGTAGTCGAATCAGACGCGATCTTCGCGATCGTCAACGGCACGCCGCCTGACGAAGGCGTAATGATCGAACTCGGTGCGGCAATCGCCCTTGGCAAGAAGACCTTCTTGTTTCGAGACGACTTCAGACGTTGCACAGATTCGGAAAATTACCCGTTGAACTTGATGCTCTTCACGGGCTTACCTGAAGCAGGTTGGGAACAATACTACTACACCTCCATTGATGAAATTTCCTCGGCTGAAAAGGCACTGGTTAAGTGGATCCGTGGGGAACTCTGATCGCCACTGTGACTGAACCTGGGCAATCTATTCTTTATTCCTCACCACTCTATCTGCTGTTCTGGTTCACCATATCCAGCGCTTCCGCCATAATCTTTCGCCTCAAGTCATCATCCTTCCATCTTTCCTGGACCTCATCCGCCAGGCAGTCGATAGGATCGAAATAGTAGAAATACTGTCCGGGCCTTACGGTTGGACTGGCAAAAACACCGATTCCGGCTTCCTGGTTGTATAACTCGAAGGAATGCGCATCGCGCTTACCTCCACCACCAAAAGTATCTACGATAAAGGTCGGTGTGTTGAAACCCGATGTCGTCCCACGTAATGCCTTCTCGATCTCAAGACCCGATTCAAGTGTGGTCCTCAGATCCTCCACCCCTTGCACGAGATCATGGAAGAATACATAGTAGGGTTGAACGTTGACGTAACTGAGTCTCTTAACCAGCAGTTTCATCGTCTCGATGTTGTCGTTTACCCCACGCTGGAGCACCGCCTGATTCCTGACAGTCACACCCCTCTCCATCAGGTAGTCCATCGCATCCTTGGTTTTTCCCGTGATCTCATTTGGATGGTTGAAGTGGGTATGCAGGACCACCTCTTTGTGCATCTCCCTCCCTTTCTCGACCACCCCTACCAATGCCGAGGACCATTCCGGATCCGTGAGCAGTTTGCCGGGCATCACAGCGGGACCCTTACTGGCGAACCTGAACCGCCTGATATGATCGATGGCCAGCAACTGTTCGCCGATATAGCGAATCTGTTCAGCCCTCAAATTGTAGACGTCACCGCCGCTGATCACGATATCTTCTAGCTCAGGCCTCGACGCCACGTAGGAAAACACCTCATCCCACCGTTTCCGGTTCGCACTCATGTGCACCTTCTCCACCTCATCCGTGTCTAGTCCCACGGCATAACTGCGTGTGCAGAAACGACAGTAGACGGGACAGGTGTCCAAGGTGAGAAAAAGCGCTCGATCCGGATACCTGTGTGTCAGTCCGGGAACAGGTGAGTCGGCCTGCTCATTCAGAGAGTCCAGGTGCAGCTCGGGATGATCGGGAAGTTGCTGAGAGCCCAGAGGGAGGAATTGAGTCCTCAGCGGATCTGAAAATGGGTCCTCCCAATTGATGAGACTGACGATATAGGGAGATATCCTGATGCTCATAGGTGCATGGTGTAGCCCTTGACGCAGATCTTCGTAAAAGTCCGAATCGGCCAAATCTCCAAGGGCATCCTTCAGCTTTTCCACACTGGTGATGGCGTTACGTGTCTGAAAAAGGTGCGAATGAAACGTCTCCTCATCTACCTGCTCGTATGCCGGAATCGATTTCCAGAAAGGGTCCCGTCTCAGACTCCTGTGTGCCATTGCCGAAGGATCATTCAGTTCGTCGGTATTGTCCCTCTCCAATTCAGCCAGTTCCATAGTTCCTCAACCTTTATTGGGTGTCGAAAATCGTTATCTTCTGTGTCCTCCCCGCCGATTCAGACTGTCTCAAGCCGTGCCTCCATGTGCCGCATTGCCAACCTGACCTGATCAGAATCCACCTGATAGTAGGAACACCCCCCCTGCTTGTGGCACCGGATCAGCCCTGCAGACCTCAAGATCTTTAGATGGTGGGAAGCATTGGGTTGAGACACCCCCAGGCGTTTTGCCAGATCACATACACTGATCGGCTCTCGGATCTTCTCCTTGGGCAGGAGTTCCAGAAAGCGAAGTCTGAGTGGATCAGAAAGTGCTTGAAATACCCCCGCCAATTCCTCTTCTGTTTCCATCCAATCCTGCCTTTCGTCCAAAGGTTCTCGGAATGGTCTGGTACTAGGCTCCGATCACACCCTCCGGATACTGCCAAAGGATCGTGGCTGGGCAAGACTTTTGCCCCTCGCTCCGCCAGCTTGTCGATCGCACCACGGGCCTCCATCAGGTCCGAATATATCCCGATTGAAATCTTACTGGCAATCTGGTTGGCTCTAAAAACCGCATCTCCCGCCAGGGCGAACTCACTTGCTTCGGTATTGACGTACACAGCCTAGCTGCAAGGGATGTGTCCTCCCATCCATGCAACTTCGAGACCCGGCTTCACCTGCTCATTATCCAGGGCACAACACGGTTGGCGCCGCTTCCCGTCAGGATCTCCATGGTCTCATCTGGAGCCCTTGAGGGCAAAGCGGCCTGAGCCCCTTCCAGTCCTTTCTTGGAGACTACAATTTCTGCCTTGTTGAACAGCCCCAACTAGTCCATGTGGTCAAAATCAAGGAGCTTAAGGGTGACATTCCCGATGTCCTCCGGTCGGTAACCAAATCGGCTGAGCTGAGCTCGTATTTCCTGTTCGGGCTCTTGCACGATGGGTTCGACGAGAACGTGACCGGCATCTCGGTTCATTCTGCCGACATCACCCAGCCCTGCATCTACCTGGATGGGATGAGGCTTACCCTCGATGAGCCAGACTGTGAGCGGAAACACACGGCGTGAATCCCGGTCGCCCTGGTAATAGGCGTAGCATCCGTTCACCTTGCACTCGCCATTGCATAGTGGACGAATCGTGTAAGTCATTGCCTGGTTCCTTAGCTGGGGAACGGGCTGATATATCCAAATATTTAAATATTCTGATATATATGAATGATCGGGTCGTGTCAAGGAAAAAGCCGACTGAACAGGCCAACTTGTGTTGTGATGTGGTCACACATGCAACAAATGCGCTTGTTCAGACCGCATATCCTGCTTACATTCCACTGATTTAGGATGATTCAACCTGCTGTGGAACTCTGGCGTACGGACACGGGTTTGCGGACCTGAGGACTTCAATGAGCAAACGCACGATTTTGGCAGTTTCAGCAATAGTGGCGGCACTTCTTGGGTTCACCGGCCTCAGAATGCTGACCTTCTTCTATACGGACTGGCTCTGGTTCAAGAACCTGGGCTATGAATCTGTCCTGATAACATCCGCGATTGCGCGTATGGGCACATTCCTCACCTTCTGGCTGCTGTTCGTGGCCATTGCAGGAACCAATGTTTGGATCGCCCGGCTGTTTGGGCTCCGGACCCGGGAGCTCCCACTAGAAGTGATTGTCGGCGATTCAGTGCCGCAGGTGCCTGTCAAAGTCAAGAGACAGCGAATCTTGTGGATTTCAGTGGTGTTGGGCGCAGGATTCTTTATGGGCACCATCGGCACAACAGTCTGGACAGCCGTGTTGCGGTTTTTCAATTCTGTTGAATTCGGCCTCTCAGATCCAATTTTCCAGAACGAACTCAGCTTCTACCACTTCAAGCTGCCTCTCTACACATTCATCAGGGGCTGGCTCCTTTTCACCGTAGCCCTGGCTGCCGGAATGATCGCAGTGTCCTACTACCAAGACAGGTCTTTGCGAAGGGAAGGCAGTGGATGGGCTACTACACCTTACGTCCGTGCACATCTTTCAGCCCTTGGCGCCGCCTTCGCCCTTCTGCACGCCTGGGGATATCATCTGAAAGAATACGACCTACTTTTCTCCTTCAGAAAAGACAGCTTCTTTGGAGGCGGGTATACGGATATTCACGTCCAACTTTTCGCATACAGGATCATGCTCATCCTCTCGGTAGTCCTTGCTGTGGTCCTGATCTACAACCTTCATTTCAGAGGCTGGCGCCTTCCTATGGTTGGGGCGGGAGGCTACCTCTCGGCGGTGGTTCTCATCAGTTGGCTGTTCCCCTCTCTATTCGAACAATTCGCCGTGAAACCGAATGAGTTGGAACTGGAAACCCCTTACATCAAGCACACCATCGAGTATACGCGGAAAGCATACGGCCTGGACAAGATCGAGGAAGTCTCCTTTCCTGCAGAGTCCAACCTTACGCCGCACGATATCCAGAACAACATGCCCACTATAAGAAGCATTCCTTTGTGGGACCGCCGGCCGCTGATGGCTACCTACAGTCAGCTACAGGAGATTCGTTCATACTATCGTTTTGCGGGCGTAGATGTGGATCGGTACCAGGTTGACGGCTCTTATCAGCAGGTTATGCTCGCCGGAAGGGAATTCTCCAGGAATTCTCTCCGAGGCGAAACCTGGCTGAACCAGCACCTGGTCTTCACGCACGGCTATGGCATCTGCATGAGCCCTGCCAATGAAATCGGGGGAGAGGGACTGCCTGAATTCTTCGTCAAAGACATTCCTCCCACCTCACCTGTTGGTCTGCACATCGGTCGCCCTGAAATCTACTTTGGCGAAACCATGCGCGACTATGTCATTGTCAAGACCAGGACGGAAGAGTTCGATTATCCCAGCGGCGACGAAAACGTCTACACCACCTACCGTGGGCGTGGGGGTGTTCACATCAACTCCTTCTTCAGGCGCCTGGCCTTCGCCATCCGGTTTGGCGACCCCTATCTTCTCGTCACCGACAACCTCACCCCGGACAGCAGGATCTTGTTCGACAGGCACATCGGACGGCGGTTCAGAGACGAAGGGCCAAAGCGGTTCCAGAAGCTGGCCCCCTTTCTGCAGTTTGACAAGGACCCCTATCTGGTAACCGCCGACGAGAATCTCTACTGGATTCAGGACGCCTACACCGTCAGCAATATGTATCCCTACGCCCAGCCGTTTGGTAGACCTTATATCCGGGAGACCAACTACATCCGGAATTCAGTCAAAGCCGTTCTGGATGCCTATGACGGCACGGTCACCTTTTATGTCTGGGACGAGGAAGACCCGCTCATTCAATGCTACGCGCGAATCTTTCCCGACCTGTTCCGCCCCAAATCTGAGATGCCGGCGTCTCTCCGTTCGCATGTCCGGTATCCGGTGGATCTCTTCAAGATCCAATCCTCCCTCTACAACACCTACCACATGGCATCTCCCCAAGTCTTTTACAATCGAGAGGACGTATGGGAGCCCGCGACCGAGATCTATGGCGTTTCCGAGCGACCACAGGTAATGGATCCCTACTACGTAATCGTCAGATTGCCTGATGCAGACCGCGAGGAATTTGTACTCATGTTGCCCGCTACACCCGCGCAGAAAGCCAATATGATTGCGTGGCTCCTGGCCCGGTGCGACGGACCGAATTACGGACGGTTGATGGTCTACAAACTGCCTAAGGAAAAACTCATCTATGGTCCAATGTTGATCGAGCGTCGGATCGACCAGGACACCGAGGTCTCCAAGGAGATAACCTTGTGGAGCCAGAGAGGATCAGACGTCATCAGGGGGAACCTCCTGGTGATCCAGATCGAAAATTCGTTCATCTATGTCGAACCCCTCTATCTTAGAGCTACTCAGGCCGGAATGCCGGAGTTGAAGAGAGTGCTTGTTGTTCATGGCGAAAAGCTTGCAATGGGTGAAACACTGGACGAGGCGCTGGAAAAAGTCTTCGGTACCGACACCAACCGGAGACGCGTCGAGGAATCGAACGGCGGAGGTGTTTCAGATGGGCTGCAAGAACTCAGCCAAACGGCATTGAAGCATTTTGAAGATGCGCAAGAACACCTTCGAAAGGGTGATTTCGGGGCATACGGTACCACCATCGAAGAACTGAGGAAAGTTCTCATTAAACTGAGCGAATCTCCAAAAGCAGACACCCGGAGTCCTGCGCCATGAGCAACAGCGGAACCACCTGGTCCTCTCTGCTGACCGAGCAGCGCCTGAACACCAGCGCGCACCTTGATGAGCTCAGCACCCGCGGGATCATTGAGTTGATCAACAACGAAGACAGGAAGGTGGCGGACGGGGTCAAGGCGGTGTTGCCCGAGATATCCAGAGCGGCGGATCTTGTGACGGCGGCCTTTCAGTCCGGTGGAAGGTTATTCTACGTGGGTGCGGGCACCAGCGGGCGGTTGGGCGTTCTCGATGCGTCCGAGTGCCCACCAACCTATGGTGTGGATTCGGAAATGGTGCAGGGCATCATCGCCGGTGGCGAAGCGGCAATGGTAAGAACTCAGGAAGGAGCGGAAGATCTGGAGGAGGATGGCGCCTTTGCCCTAGAACAAAAAGGGGTTACCGATCAGGACGTGGTTATGGGCATCGCCGCCAGCGGGGTAACGCCTTTTGTCCTGGGCGGACTGCGCAAGGCAAGGGAAATCGGGGCACCAACAGTATTCTTCACGTGTAATCCAGAAACGGCAGGTGCGGTTGAGGCCACTGTCAAGATCACCCCGGTGGTGGGCCCTGAGGTTGTCACGGGCTCGACAAGAATGAAGGCAGGTACCGCTACAAAGATGGTGCTGAACATGATTACAACTGCTGCAATGATCAAGCTCGGGAAGGTCTACGGCAACCTGATGGTCGATTTGAAACCCTCCTGCGCCAAGCTTCGAGACCGGACGGAGAGAATCCTGGCGATTGCAGGCGAATTGGATCCTGAGGCCTGTTCGGATGCATTGAGGGCGGCAGACAACGACTTGAAGGCAGCCATTGTCATGGCAAAACGGGCCGTCTCTCTCGAGACAGCCCGGGCCCTGCTCCAACACAATGGAGGGATTGTCAGGGATGCATTGCTGGGTGATGCGCCCACATAGGTTGGAGCTATTCTCTTCCGGTCTCACCGTAGAACGCCTTGATCAATTGATCAAGATGCTCCTTGGGATTCATTGCCGCCTTGATCCCGATTGAATACGAATTCTTCCCAAGCAGCTTGAGACCGTGTCCATAGTCGCTGAAATGCGCACGGCAGTAGTCGGCAACCGATTGACCACTTTCGCTGGCAGCTCTTGCGATCACCTGATAGGCCTCCGGCTCCAGGTCTAGTTCGATATCGTATGACGCCCGGAAGCCTTCAGTGAAGGTCCCTACATCTCGGTTGATCACCAGCCTGCTGAGCTCCATTTCCGGATTCTCAACGACCT
The DNA here is from genome assembly GCA_002709665.1 of Gemmatimonadota bacterium. Classification (GTDB taxonomy): domain Bacteria; phylum Latescibacterota; class UBA2968; order UBA2968. The sequence continues at coordinate 96,684 of PAQK01000024.1, forward strand.
GGGAGGTCACACGGAAGCTGCGAATCTCCGTTGAGGGCAGTGTCTTCTCGAACTTGAGCAATGTTCGCTCGCACACACTCACCAGGGCGCGAGCCCCTGTCTGCTCCTTCGAGGCCATTTTTGCCAGCTGACGAAGCGCGTCGTCGTCGAATGTCAGGTCGATGCCATAGGCCTGGAAATCCCGAATCTTGCCCAGCGTTACAGAACAGTTAGGGCTTTTCAGGATCTCGTACAAATCGTCTTCCGAAAGCGGCTCCAGCACGGCAAGTACTGGAAGCCTGCCCACAAACTCGGATTCGAAACCATAGTCCAACAGATCTTCCGTCGTCACCTGTCTAATGTAGTCGGTGTGATCGGTTTCAAGTTGTTCTGCCCTCTCGGATTCGGTTTTGAAGCCCACACCACCTTTGTTGAGACGGCGGCCCACAATCTCGTCCATCCCGTTGAATGCGCCGCTGACGATGAAGAGTATATTGCGGGTGTTGATTTTCTCCCGCTCCATTTTGCCGCTTTGCTGAAACTTCATCATCGCTTCCATCTGGGAGGCCATGTCATGTGGAGCCTTCAAATCGACCTCGGTTTCCTCCATAAGTTTCAGCAGGTTCCGCTGCACACCCGTGCGGGACACGTCAGGGCCAACAATGCTGGGAGTTGAGGCGATCTTGTCGATTTCGTCAACGTAGATGATTCCGTACTGGGCCTTTTCCAAGCTACCCCCAGCCTCTCGAACAAGGTCCCTTACCAGATCCTCTACATCGCCGCCCACGTAGCCGGTTTCACTGAATTTGGTCGCGTCTCCCTTCACGAATGGGACGCCAATCCTCTGGGCAATCAGTTTAATCAAGTATGTCTTGCCGACCCCTGTTGGGCCGATCAGCAATATGTTGTTTTTGATATTTCCGACAAATCTCTTGGCCTGTTCCGGATCGTCCTGATCCAGCTTCATCCGGTTGAAGTGCGTGCATATTTTGGTTGCCAGCACCTCCTTTGCGTCGCTTTGTTTGATCACATAATCATTGAGGAAGGACTCGAGTTCTTCCGGTTTCAAGTCGAAATCGATTGTTTCCTTAGGGCTCTCTTCAGTCTTGGGCCCTTCCTGGATGCCATCGGACTCGGCCTGTGGAAAGACAACCTGAGCACCGTACTTTTTCTCGATCAGATCTTTGAGATCCTTCTGTAGTTCGGCCGGGTTTACGGGACGTTGTTCGGACATCAGATGTAAACTCCTTGGGTTTGATTTATCCTTTAGTTTTCTCGCGTGTTAAGAATACCCGGTCAGCATATTGTTGTCAAGGCATATGCAGGCTTTAGCTGCTCGAAAGCTTCACCCGTCCAGCCAATATGGGAGACCAGACAATGGATCTTGAAGAAATGGTGGAGATCGTAAAGCGTATACCTATTTCCCAGGGATTCAGTCAGGAACAAACTACGAAAATGCTGGATGTCTGCGAAGAAAGGCATGAAGAAAGGCTTATAGAGTCAGGGGAGTTCATCTTCCGAAAAGGTAAGCCCAACTCGGAAATGCTGATCCTGCTTGAGGGACATCTCCACGTTAAAACCCGGACAGGTGCGGAAATCGCTTCGATCTGCTGCGGCTGATCGAAGAAGACAAGGACATGGGATTCAAGATCTATCAAAACGTTACCCTCCTGCTTTATAACAGGCTGCGCGACAATAATACCTCATTCTGGAAGATCTTGCGGGAGAAGGATAATACGAGGTGAATCTCAGCTACTTAACCCTGAAACGACTGACCCAGGAACTCGACCTCGCCGTAAAAGGCAAGCAGGTGAAGTCTGCTGTCATGCTCAATGCCCACGATCTCCTGCTGCGTTTCGAGAAACCACCCGGACTCCTGCTTTCCGCCTCTCCCACCCTGGGTCGCATCACACTCACCTCTCAGATACCGTTAGATGAACTGGACGTACCAGGGTGGGTGCAGAAACATGTGATCTACAGTACAATCGAAGCGGTGACACTTCTCCCGTATGAGCGTGTAGTCGAACTGACCTTGACCAGACGAGATCGATTGGGAGGCAAATCGAGTTGCCGCCTGATCTCCGAGGTAATGGGAAGATACAGCAACACGATTTTGGTCTCGGTAACCAACAACCGCATTCTGGGAGCCTGCAGAAGGATTGGCAAACGGGTGAATCGGCAGAGACAGGTTCAGCCGGGAAGGCCTTACGTGGGTCCACCACCTCTCAACAGACCTTTGCCGGAGGAAGTTACCGAGGGCCAGATCAAATCGGCACTGATGGAAAATCCGGAGAACCCATCCGAATCCCTTGCGAGATCTGTCGCCGGGCTGGACAGCCTCGTCTCGAGTGAGCTCTTGGAACAGGCGGGAATCCAGGAGGGTCAGCCACTCCAGCCTGCTACGATTTCGAATCTCAGGCGAGATCTGGAGTCGTTCTTCGACTCTCCACCTTATATGGACAAACCCTCGATTGTCCGGGTCGGAAAGAGATTCATCCTCTGTACGGTGGACTTGCCTCGAACAAACCACGAGGTCGTCAAACCATTCGACTCGGTAAGTGCAGGTATCGAAGGCCTCGCCGAGATTGAACTTGCCGAGGGTGCCTCACAGTCCAGAAAGGGTGAGATCGAAAAGGAGCTCCGGCAAGTGCTGACGGGAACTCAACGGAAGATTGCCAAAATAAATTCCGACATAGAGGAGGCAGATAATGCCGACCTCTATGAGCAGTACGGCAACATCCTTATGGCGAATCTGCATCTGGTCAAAATAGGAATGGAATCAGTTACGCTTCCGGATATCTACAATGCCGATTCCACCCAAGTTAAGATACCACTGGAGATCAAACGTCCGCCAAATGAAAATGCCAGGTCCTATCTAAAAAAGAGCCGCAAGGCAGCGAAAGGTCGTCCTATCCTGGAGAGGAGACTGGAGAAATCGAAATCCGACGAAGCTGGTCTCAAATCGGATATCCAGCGGCTTCAGGAGATCTCACAGGATGAGCTGGCAGAATTTCAAAGTGCTCTTGTCGATAAGGGGTTTCTAAGGCCGGGAAAGAAGACTGAGGCAGGAAAAAAGAGACAGGCGGAGGCTGGAGGCATTCACCCCAGGCGATACAGGACATCCGACGGCTGGTCTGTTCTGGTGGGAAGGAGCAACTCCGAGAACGACAGGTTGACCGCGGGTGCCGCCAGGGAGGATATCTTTCTTCACGCCCAAGGTTGCCCGGGATCTCACGTAATACTGAAAACCGGGGGCCGATGGGGAGCTCCCCCAAAGAACACACTTGAGGAAGCGGCCAGACTGGCCGCGTACTGGAGCAAGGCACGGAACTCACGCACCGTACCCGTGAATTACACCGAGGTGCGTCATGTCAACAAGCCCCGTGGTGCAGCGCCGGGGCTTGTGAGAATCCGAAACGAGAAGACGTTGTTCGTAACACCTGGAGAGATCAGCAAGGAACAGGAATGAAACTTCCCCATCTTCAGAACTTCTCCGAATACATCAGCCTGATCTGGCGTTCGGGATGAGGATTCCGCTGACCATCCTGCGATACGTCCCGCAAATCCAACCCAACCGAAAAGCGGTCTGAAACCAGCCATCGCCCACCCAGATTCATCACTCCCCTCCCGGTACCAAGTGCAGCATCGCCGTTGTTGTTTACTGCAAAATCGTACTCGGCCAACAGGACCACCCACTTGCCCAGCAAGAAGTCCAGGCCTGCAAAACCCGAGAAATTGGCATCGCCATCCGAGTCTTCCAGACTTCGATTCACCCCCCCATGAATCCCCAGTTCCCCGAGCGGCACACCGTAGTTCTTACTTAAGACCGCATAGAGCCCTTTCGACTTTGTCGTATACCTGCCAAGATTGGAATTATAGGCACCATATCCCTGAGAATCATAACCGACGGCCAGGGCGGGAAGACCGGTTGTCTCTTCCAGAACACGAATCCTGCCTGCGAATTCCACCCTCGGATTCCATCTCGCCCCTTGGTTCCCGACAATATGCTGTCCTCCAAAAGAAAACCCGACACTTGCTCTGTCGAACACCCCCATCTCCATCTGAGTCAATATTCCGTTGCCTTCGTACAGTCGGACATCAACCGCAAATGACCCTCTGGGTAAGAGCCCTGCTGTCGGACTATCGATCAGCCATCGGGGTTGCACTTTCTCCTGACTCCACGCCGGCTGTATGAGCAGGCAGATTAACGCACAAACCAGTGTAATCCTCATTGTCCTCTCTCCCCACAGTATATTGTGAACGAACGCACATCCTCTTGCGGTGCGTCGATTCGGATCTCAATCGCGTCTTTAGGGAGCAAGCCTGCCGCCCGATCCGCCCATTCCACCAGGCATACTGCATCCCCATCTAGGTAGTCGTCCCACCCGAGATCCACCAGCTCTTCCTCTCCTCCAAGTCTATAAAGGTCGAAATGGTAGATCTTGATTGCTCTGGCATCCCTCTGGTCACCTGTGTACTCGTTTACCAGGATAAACGTCGGACTGTTCACGCGATCGGTAACGCGTAAACCCTCGCAGATACCCTGGGTAAAACACGTCTTACCGCTGCCGAGCTCACCGATTAGGGCGATACAGTCCCCCGGTTTCAACTGGCTGGCAAAATTGCGGCCCCAGGCTCGGGTCTCGTCAGGCGAGGAGGTGGGAAACTGCAGTACCGCCACGGTCATCTCGAAGTCTGTTTCGAACAGTATTGGGAATCGGGGAGTAGAATGGGGCAAACCAAGCCTGTCCCAATAAGCGGGGATACTGAAAATTCTTAAATCATCGACAGAAAAAGGGGGTAATTCCGTCGACAGTAATATAACTATAGGAAAACTGGGTGGCTTAGCGTCCTTTTAATATCGCAACGGGCAGAATCATCTCTTCCATCGATATGCCGCCGTGCTGGAAGCTGTTGGCGTAGAGCCTTTGGTATTCATTGAACTTCGTTGGGTAAACGAAGTAATGGTCTTCCTTGGTGATGATGTAGTTGGTGCCCAGTCCGATGCTCGGCAGGCCGTACACCTCAGGATCCTTAACATGGACGGCGTGCCGGCTGTCGCATCTCAGGTTCTTTCCGTACTTGTATCGAAGATTAGTGGAAGTGTCGCGGTTGCCGTGCGCCACTGTCGCCCTGCCGCTCAGCACGCAACCGTGGTCCGTGGTCAGCACAATGGTGGTATCCGTTTCGGCCAGTTTCCGCAGCATCTCGAACAGAGAAGAATGCGAGAACCAAGACCGGGTCAGAGATCGATACGCGCTTTCGTTGGGCGCCATTTCCTTAAGGATGTCCGACTCGGATCGCCCGTGCGTCAGAATATCCAGGAAGTTGAAGACAACGGACATCAAAGGGAATGACCTGTATGTATGGACCTTCTTAACCAGATTGTTTCCCTCGGCAATGTCCAGCACCTTCACATACCGTGTTTCAAGCTTGAGGGTTGGGTCCATCTCATCGAGTTGCCGATCCAACAGTTGATGCTCGTGGCGGTTCTTGCTGTTTTCATCATCCCTTGCTGTCTGCCATTCCTCCGGATAGAGCTGTGCGATGTCCAAGGGGAACAGACCGCTGAAAATGGCGTTTCTGGAATAAGGAGTGGCTGTGGGCAATATGGAATAGTGATACTGCTGATCTACCTGGAACAATTCCGACAACAGCGGTGAAATGGCGAGCCAGTGATCCAACCGTAGACAATCCACAACCACGAAAAAGACCTGTTCCCCTTTCTGTACCGCCGGTAGGACATATTCCGAGACCACATCCACAGAGAGCGTTGGTGAATCTTCCTCGTCCTGGACCCACCTTCCGTAATTGGCCTCTACAAAATTCGCAAACTCCTGATTGCATACCTTCCGGAGGTCCTCGTGCATCTTCCGTAATCCTGCGTCGAAATAGCGGTCCAGTTCATTATCCCACTCTGACAGCTTTACGTGCAAATCAGTCCAATCTCCAAAGGAATTCGCCGTGGCCATCATCTCACGCATACGATTCGAGGCGGCCACATAGTCCAGACCCATACGGTCTTTCAAGATCTGCCGTGCATCCAGAAGCTTTTTGCATGCAGACAGAATCTGACTGGGATTCACGGGTTTTGTCAGGTAGTCATCTATCCGCTGTCCCAACGCCTCCTCCATCAGGCGCTCTTCTTCATTCTTGGTGATCATAATCACCGGAATATCCGGATTGATGTTCTTGATTTCCGACAATGTTGAGAGCCCGTCTCGCCCTGCCATCATTTCGTCCAGAAGGACGATATCGAATCCCTGCTTCTGAATCAGGGAAATGGCATCGTCACCATTCGTAACAGGAGTAACTTCGTAACCGCGCTCATTCAGAAAGATCGCGTGGGGTCTCAGCAGGTCGATTTCATCATCTGCCCAGAGCACCTGCTTCCTGTCAATCTCTTTTGTCACTAACAAACTCCTTCTGGGACGAGGTCAACCATCCCTCTCGCCTTTTATCTAGCTTTCCCTGGATTCCGGAGGGGCCAAAGGCAAGTTGATGATAAAAGTGGTCCCAACGCCTGGTGTACTCTCCTGGACGGTAATCTTGCCCAAGTGATAATCCTCAACGATTCTCTTCACGAATGCGAGCCCCAGTCCCCACCCCCTCTTCTTGGTGCTGTAACCGGGTAGGAAAATTTGCTTCACGAGATGAGGTGGAATCCCTTTGCCGTTATCCCGCACATACACATCCACGCATCGTCCATCCTGGCGTCGCTCGGCAGATACCTCGATTTTGCCGCCCTTGCCCTCCATTGCATCGGCGGCATTCTTCAACAGATTCTCGAATGCCCATCCCAGCAACTGGCGATTGATGGGAATCGGCGGAACTTCCCCCGACATTATTGTGATCTGTATTTCCCTGGATAACCTTTCTCTGAGATACGACGCTGTTTCCTCAACGACCTCACCCAGGTCTTCCAGGCGAAGCTCAGGTGTAGACCCGATCAAACTGAACCTGGATGCGATCTTGTTCAACCGGCTCGTATCCTCTTCCATCTCCCCTACGATTTGTTCGAACCGCTCCTTCGCCTTCGGGTCTGCTGGATCCAGCGGATTCTGGAGTTCCGCCTTCATCAATTCGATCCAACCGTACAAGGAGGACAGGGGCGTGCCCAACTGATGTGCGGTCTCGCGCGCCATCCCAACCCAGATGGAGCGTTGCTCGCTGTTCTTGATATTGCGGAAACCGAGATACCCTACGCCTATAAATAATCCCGTGACGCAAAGGGCAACCCACGGCAGCCAAGCCAACCTGTTCACCAGAGGCGGGTGGCCGTAATTGAGAAGCCGTTTCGCAGGGGTCTTGTTGGGCCCGATCATGGGTATCTCGAACTCGTATGGCGGATTTTCCATATTGAGGCGCCTCACAATGGACCTTACTGCACTGATGGCCTCATCCGATTTGTCGTCGGGCGGCACACCAATGGCCTTCCAATAATGCGGGGTGCCTTCCCCATCCGTTATGACAACCGGGAATCGTGTATTGCGAATGGTCTCGAATATTATATCGAGGTCAGGTCCTGGCCGGACTATAATGGTATCTCGAGTGGGAATGCTGTAGAAGAAAGCAAGCCGCTTCACCCCCTGGCGTGCGTCCTGTCGCACCGGCTGAACTACGAATATCTGGGTGTATACAAGGAACGCCAGGATGATTACAAGGGCCGATAGGAAGAAATAAGCCCCAAACCACCTGTTCATTGACAGAGCAGCTTTCCAACCGCTCAGCTTTATTCTAAAGCTCGATGTGGATCCCTGTGACCCCTGGGACGGAGTTGCAACCTTGACCTTCTCATCCACTGCCGTGCCCATACCGACCTTTCGATGGGTAACTTTCAGGCTCTCATTGGATCGGCTATCCTACCCTTCATGAACGCCCAGAATCGGCTCGGGTTCCACTTCATCCAGAGCCTTAAACCTATTGCGGCAAAACAACATGGCGACAGCTCCCAATAGAACGGCGAACCACAGCGTACATACCCTCGTCACCAGGGTTGAAGCAACAGCATCCGTCAATGAAGCCCCCCTGTAAACCAACCAAGCCGACATGCTTCCTTCGGTCGTTCCGAGTCCCCCCGGCAGAAGCGTTGCAGCACCGAACATCGTGGCAAAACTGTAGATGAATGTGGCATCGACTAGCGTCTGCTCGATACCAAAACCTGACAGGACAAGGGCGAAGCCGAAACATTCGCAAGACCACGCAATAATTCCAAGACCCACACCAAAAAGTAGGTTCCGAAACGAGAGCAACACCCGTACACCCTCATAGGCCGAGGCTATCCACAGCGAATATCGACATACAAAGGGGATTTTTTCTGATTGTCGAATGATGAAATGGGCAGCTGGAGGCCACCCGAGCACGAGGAGAAAGACCGTGATTACAGCAAACCCGGCGAGTAGGGGTATCGCGCCTTGCTGAAATGTAAAAATACCCAGAAATGCCAGAAAAATCAAGGAGATAACGTCATTCAACCGTTCCGCAAGAACAGCCGGTGCGGACTTGCTCGCCGGAAAACCCGTACGGTTCCGAATCATCAAGGTCTTGAGCAACTCTCCCGATTTGCCTGGGGTAACCGACATGACCAAGCCGGCGAGGAAGATTGCCAGGCTATCTTTTGGTCCAACTTTTGCACCGATCCGTACCAGAAAAACGTGCCACCGTACAAACCGAATCAGAAAATTTCCCAATGAAAGTGCAAGAACAGGGGGAATCAGCCACCAATTGAATCTGCTGAATGCATGGAGCAGAGATGCGGCATCCGAATATACACTGAATCCGATATATAAAACTGCACCTAATCCTACAGAAAAAACAAGCTTATGCCAGTATTTGGAAACCATTATAAAATTCTTTTATCAAACTTCCTGCCCTCAGTGTTATTGCAGATAGAGCTGCCAAACCTGTGCAGCTGGTGCCCAAATTATAGGTATTTTTGCCCTATCGAGTCAAATCCAGAAAAACTATTTGCAGAATATTCTTCATTTTTATATATTTAGCTGTCCTTTCTGGGGCAGAGCCGAAAGTATGCCAGGGAAGGGACAGTTAGATATTATTTCCTAATAAACTTGATTTCTGCATCAAAATATGGCGGTAGAGAAAGGAGGGGGAGCCACAAGATGGCTGGGGTCCTGGTTAGAGAAGGGGAGCCGTTTGAGAAAGCATTGAAGCGGTTCAAAAAGACCTGCGAGAAAGCAGGCATAATGACTGAGATGAAAAAACACCAACATTTCGAGAAGCCAAGCGAGCGGCGTAAACGTAAAATTGCTGCTGCCAAGCGGAAACGGTTAAAATTCGAGACTAAATTTAACCAGTAATCTGCTTATGTTTACTAGAGAAATGTAACGTTTCGTAATAGCCGCACCTGATATCCAATTGGTGCGGCTATTCTTTTGCGGATCTGTAGGTGTTGCTGCCCTCAACCAAATAGATTCATGAAGGGGGAATCCGTTCGATGAACTTTCTGGACCTAATACTCTTGATCGTTCTTGCATGGCTCACCTTCAAAGGTTGGCGTATCGGCCTCGTGCGAAGTCTGGTCGGCCTTGTCGGTCTGATTCTGGCATATGGGTTCGCCCTTAGCTATGGCGACCTGGCCTCTGGGATGATAACGGGGGAAAATGCCGAGCCTGGCGAAGGCGCCACGNTTATAGGATTTTTGCTCGTTTTCATTACCACCATTGTAATATGCTATATCGCAGGAAGAATCCTCCACACAGCACTCCAGGCCACTCCACTTGGAGCTGTTAACTCAATTGGTGGTGCTGCCTTTGGATTGGCCCAGGCCCTCCTCATCCTGGGTCTGGCCACNATNCTTCTCCGTGCCTATCCGCCACACAGNTCGATCCCCGGATACATNGACGACTCAGAGCTNATTCGGCCCGTTCAGCATTCGGCCATTGCACTGATGGACGTCATCAGGATGATATATCCAAAAGCATCCGGTCTCTACAATCGTCTCGTCCCTGGGAGTGAGAATCCACCAGANTTCGTGGATGAGGCAAACAGGAAGGCCGAGGAGGCACGCGCCAAACTGGAGGAATTGATGCAGCAATCCAAAGAAAAGCTGGACAAAAAAGAGTAGCTACACCGGTATGTAGGCCGCAACAGGATTCCGCCGCATAATGTCACATGTTCGTAATGTGATATTATGCGTTTTCTTTACCCCAAGTGCATTGAGTCTGCCATGGAACTGTCAAGCAAGACACTTTTGACCCTGGAATTCGACAAAGTCCGACAGCATATAGCTGAACGAACGGTCTCAGTACTGGGCAGGGAAGAGATCGAGGCAATGTCCCCGGTAGAAGACCTGGATATTATTCGGGGACGGATGGCACCCGTGCTCGAAACGATGGACTTGATTGCCTTCGACGATCCGCTCTCCATCGACGGTATACCGGATATCCGCTCTGCCCTCCGGTCGAACAGTATACAGGGGATGATTCTCACGATCGCTGAACTTCTCGATATCGGTCAGATCCTGCATATCTCCAGACGCCTGCTGGCATATCTCGACAAGAGGCGCGAGAAATACCCCNAACTTTGGGNGATCNTCTCAGGTCTGACTGAGGAGGCGTGGCTGGAAGAGGCATTCCANGCAGCCCTCGATCCGGCAACGGAGTCTCTCAAGGATTCTGCAAGCCCGGAACTCAGTAAGATTCGGCGGAGTATCGACCAAACCAAGAGNGCNATCCGGGAACGGGTCAAGTCGATTCTGGCAAAGCTTCCTGATGACGTAGTGCAGGACAGACTCGTGACGCTCCGGGGTGGACGGTACGTCATCCCGGTCAAGGAAAACCAGAAAAACAAGATCAACGGTCTTGTGCATGATCAGTCTTCGAGTGGGGCCACACTTTTCATCGAGCCTATGGCAACGGTGGAACTGAACAACAAACTCAGACAACTCGAACTTGCAGATCAGCAGGAAGTTAAACGCATTTTGTGCCAACTTTCGGAGTACGTGGCACAGATAGGAGCGCAACTCGAAAACAACCTCCACGTCCTGTGCAAATTCGATGCCCTGTATGCCAGGGCAGGCTACTGCAGAAGCCTCGACGCTACGGAGCCTGAATTCAACGATCGGGGCTTCATTCTGCTCAAGGGCGCCCGGCATCCGCTCCTTGTCCAACGCTTTCGGGAAGAGGACAGCACGGGCAAGGTGGTCCCACTGGATCTTTCCCTTGGCGACGAATTCTCTTGGACCCTCATCTTGACCGGTCCAAATGCCGGCGGAAAAACCGTTGCGCTGAAGACACTTGGCCTACTGGCCCTGATGGCGCAGTCGGGCTTGCCTATACCAGCACTTCCCCGTTCCCAGCTGCCGGTGTTTACAGGCATTTTTGCTGACATTGGCGATGACCAGTCGATCGAGAACGACCTGAGCACATTTTCATCGCACATCATCAACCTNGTGGACATCTGTCAAGGAGCTCACGCAAACGCTCTGGTGCTGTTAGACGAAATCGGTTCCAGCACCGATCCAGATCAGGGATCAGCCCTAGCGATGGCACTGCTGAAAGAACTCACAGGGCGGACTTGTCGAACCCTTGCTACCACCCATCACGGTGCACTCAAGGCATTCGCTCACAGTACAGAAGGTATCTCTAATGGATCGATGGCCTTCGATGCCAATTCACTGCAGCCCACATTCCAGCTCAGGCTAAATGTTCCGGGGAGCAGCAACGCCTTTGAAATCGCCAGACGACTCGAGATGCCTGGGGCCATTGTGGATGCCGCGGAACAAATCGCCGGGAGCGATGTCGGCCGTGTCGAGTCCCTGATCGCTGAACTGGATGAAACCTACCAGCGGTATGTGGAGGAGGTGGAACTGGCGAAAAAGAACCGGCTCGAAATGGAGGCCTTCAAGGAAGACTATGAATCTCGTGTTGAGGATGTGGATCGTCGAGAACGGGAGTTGAAGCATGGGGCACGTCAGGAAGCACAACAGATCCTGGCGAACGCCAACAAACTGGTGGAACGAACAGTGCGTGAACTAAGGGAGAAAAAAGCGGATAGGGAATCGATCCAAAAGGCCCACGCCAATCTAGAAGCTGCAAAGACCGAGATGAGCACACAGATGGAAGAGTCGGAGCCCGACCTCTCCCAGACCGAACTTAAATCGGGTCATACGGTATGGGTGAGCAGCTTTGGAAAAGAAGGCCGGATCATTTCACTCCGAGAAGGATCGGGCCGCGCCCTGGTAGAAATCGGCAAGGTCAGGGTTGAGCTTTCCCTGGCGGATCTGGAGTCGCGANAGCCCGAACCAGATTCGGTCAATGATGGCGGTACAACGACATTCAAAGTACGAAGTGACATTGATACGGATCTCGACCTTCGGGGCATGTCGGCGGAAGANGCACTGGAAGCGGTTGACAAATATGTAGATGAGCTCTACATGGGCCGGGTTGAGAACGCTACGATCATCCACGGCAAAGGAACGGGCACGCTCCGAAAAGCGGTCTCAACCTACCTGAATGCTCACAACTTCATCAAATCTCAACGTCTCGGTAAATATGGCGAAGGCGGCTCCGGNGTCACCATCGTAACACTCCATCTGGATAGAAACTGACCCCGGCAGTGGCGAATCGAGAACTGGAAAACATCCATAGGCCCAACAGCAAACCCTTGCCTCTCTCAACGATTTGAGCCCAATTGACACCCTTCCCGTATTATTCTATATTGTCTCGAACCTCACATGTCTGAATCCNTCTTTCATCTTTAATTCCTTTCCACTAAATGATCNATTCTGACCTTCGGGTGCTGCCCGGCAAGTACTGCAATTCGCTGACGGCCTACTCTCGTTACATCACTCGGGAAGTCACGATAGGCGATGTTCCGCTGGGCGGAAACAATCCCATTCGCATACAGTCCATGACGACCACCGATACGATGGACACTNAGGGTACGGTCGCGCAGTCCATTCGTATCATCGAGGCGGGATCGGATTACGTTCGCATTACCGCACCCAGTCAGAATGAGGCGCGAAATCTAGAAAAAATCAAGGCGGAACTCAGGAAAAGAGGATTTAACGCTCCCTTGATCGCGGACATCCATTACACACCAAATGCAGCCGAAATTGCGGCCAGGATCGTCGAGAAGGTGCGTGTGAATCCAGGGAACTATGCGGATAAGAAGAAATTTCTGATCGTCGAGTATTCCGATGCACATTACGCAGAGGAGATCGAACGAATTCGGGAGAAGTTCACCCCGTTGGTGAGAATTTGCAAGGAGTACGGCACGGCCATGCGGATCGGCACGAACCATGGCTCACTTTCTGACAGGGTTATGAGTCGATTTGGTGACACGCCTCTGGGAATGGTAGAATCCGCCCTGGAGTTCGTCCGCATTTGCCGCGACCTGGATTACCATCAAATCGTGCTGTCGATGAAGGCCAGCAATACCCGCGTCATGATTCATGCCTACCGGCTGCTTGTACATCATATGAAAGCAGAGGGATTCAACTATCCCCTGCACCTCGGCGTTACGGAAGCCGGCGACGGTGAGGATGGCCGGACCAAATCTTCCGTCGGGATCGGCAGCCTTCTTGAGGATGGCCTGGGCGATACCATTCGTGTATCGCTTACAGAAGAACCCGAAGCCGAGTTACCAGTCTGTATTCGGCTTGTTGAGCGGTATGACTCCAGGCAAGATCACATAGTAATCCCTGACATCGATACGTCTCCGCTCGATCCGTTTGCCTACTCACGCAGGGCTTCGCGGGAAGTGGATCGCATAGGTGGGGAGCATGTCCCAGTTGTGATCGTCACCCCATCACNGGAATCGTATACCTCATCTGAAGCGCTTGCGGACATCGGATATACCTATGAGGTCAATCTCGACAAATGGCAGATCGCCGACCAGGCGGCGGATTTTGTCTACTTAGGGAGCCGGGATGTTGCGTATGAGCTTCCCGGCACGCTGAAGAAACTCTTCGATTACGAATCGTGGTGCAGATTCGGTTACCCCGACAATGCCTTCCCTCTTTTCAGTTCGAACGCGTATATGGAGGCAAGCCGCCATTCACCCAAGGCCAACTTTGTTCAGGTAGCGGCCAGGGATCTGGACGATCCTTTCCTCCGAGCCGTGTCTGACGACCCAACCTGTGTGATTGTCCTGACCACTCAGAACAAACATGCAATGGCAGACCTGCGCAGAGGGTTCATTGAACTGATGCGCCACGACATTCGCACGCCTGTGGTTGTCAAAATGTCTTACTCGAATAATGACGAGAACCTACTGATCCATAGTGCAACGGACGTAGGGAGCCTCCTTATCGACGGTCTGGGCGATGGGATCTGGCTCGAATCCCAGACTTCATCCAGGACAACAAACCGCATTAGCTTTGGCATTCTACAAGCAACACGCACCCGCATCTCAAAAACCGAGTACATCTCCTGTCCCTCCTGTGGACGCACACTGTTCGACCTCCAGGAAACCACCGCGATGATCAGGAAGCGAACCGATCATCTAAAGGGGGTAAAAATAGGGATCATGGGCTGTATTGTGAATGGACCGGGAGNAATGGCGGATGCGGATTATGGATATGTTGGCAGTGGCCCGGATCAAATTACACTGTATAGGGGACAGGAAGTCGTGAAGCGCGCTATCCCAACAGAAGGTGCCGTCGACGAACTGATCGAACTGATCAAGGCAGATGGCAAATGGGAAACTTCGCGTTGAATTCTGCCCGTAACCTGAAGTCCTTTCGTACTCCACATGGCAAGAATACCTGAAGACACCATAGAGTTGATTCGGCAGTCGGTGGACATCGTCGACGTTGTCTCGGAATTTGTCACGCTTAACAAACGAGGCAAAAACCACATGGGACTTTGTCCTTTTCACGACGATCACTCCCCTTCAATGAATGTCTCCCAGGAGAAACAGATCTATAAGTGCTTTTCGTGTGGCGCCGGGGGAAACGTATACACCTTCCTCACCGAATTGGAAAAAATAAGCTTCATTGAGGCCGTCAGAAAATTGGCGGAGCAGGCGGGGGNTCCACTCCCGGAAGATCAGCCCGAAGACAAGGGCAAACAGGAAGTCTATGACGCGCTGTACGGCGCAAACGAACTCGCGGTAAAGTACTTCAAGCATATGCTTCAGACAGATCCAGCAGGCGAACCCGCAAGAGAATACCTCAAATCACGAGGCGTAACCGGGAGTGTTATCGAGGACTTTTCACTGGGCTATTCCCCCAACACTTGGGAAGGATTCCTTCAGGTAGCCGGCCGCCGGGGTTTCACAGCGAAAGTGCTTGAACAGGCCGGCCTCGTCTTACCAAGAAGAGACGGACGAGGGTTTTACGATCGATTCAGGCATCGTATTATGTTCCCGATTGTCTCCCACACGGGGCGCACGGTAGCATTCGGCGCCCGGGCTTTGGATCCCAATGAGCAGGCAAAGTACCTCAATTCACCGGAAACGCCTGTCTACCACAAGGGCAATATCCTGTATGGGTTGTGGGGCAACCGTGACGCGCTCAGGTCCTCGGGCACAGCCATTGTAGTAGAGGGGTACATGGACCTGATCGCGCTGGCGCAAGCCGATATCCACAATACGGTGGCATCTGCCGGCACTGCGTTGACTCCGGATCACGCACGACTGCTAAAACGATTCGCAGAGCACACCGTATTGGTATTCGATGGGGACGCGGCAGGCACTTCAGCTGCCGCCAGGGGGATTGGTTCATTGTTCGAGGCTGGAATGGAAACACGTGTGGTGACGCTCGAAGAGGGCCAGGACCCGGACAGCTTCGTGCGTCAGCACGGTTCTAAGGCATTCCTGAAACTCGCCGAGAATGCAAGGCCTGTCATAGACTTCCTGCTCGATTGGATCAGAACGAGGGAAGACCTGACCACATCGGACGGTAAAGCCAGAGCAGTGGAGGCTATTGGGGATTTCCTGATTCGCATCAAGGACGATGCGCTCCGTCAATTCGTTATACAGGAAACCGCACAAAAACTCGGAACGGACGAATCCACGGTAATTCAGGCCATCCAGCGTGCCGGTCGCAACACAAGGCGACGTGCGTCTCCTACCAGTGCAAGAGAACAGTTCACCTTCGATCCGGCACCAAGACACGAACGAGAACTGCTCATCCATATGATGACCCACGAANCCACTGCGGACAGGGTCCTTCTGGAGATCAAGGCCGAGGACTTCTCGAACAGCGTCTATCGGCGATTGGCCATGCTGATCACTTCGGTGCGTGCAGAGTCCCAGTCCCCGGAAGTTGCCGTGCTCCTGGATCGCTGCAAGGAGGAAGATCTACGCCACGTGTTGTCTTCCCTCTCGATGGAAATGGGTATTATGAACCCGGATCAATCCGAAGCCCCGATAAAGGAATACTTCAAGAAATTCCAGCTCAAGAACCTCGATACTATAATCAACAACCTGGAAATCGAGTTGCGCTCACCCAGCCACCAAACAAANCTGAAGACACTTATGCAAAAACACAGGGATCTCACCGAGCAACGGAAAAATATTCTCGAATCCAAAGACCCTCTTGCCCCGTCCTCTGTCCCTTAATTTCCTTGCCCTTTGACCCGAATTTGGTAACTTTATCTTGGCATTTCGGGGCCCATAGCTCAGTTGGTTAGAGCAGCGGACTCATAATCCGCCGGTCCAAGGTTCGAGTCCTTGTGGGCCCACCAACAAACATAAAAATAACAGTAAGATAAGCGGGTGCCCATTTCATGCACCCGCTTGTTTTATGCCAAGTCTCCATTTATTCTCCATCCAGAATCACCGATCCGCCTGCGCCACCTCCTCAGTAGCCTCCACATCCACTGTGTAATCCAGCTTCCCTATGGCATCCTGAAGGTAGTCTGGTGCCAGGTGAGTGTATCGTTTGGTCATCTTGGGATCTCGGTGTCCCAGTATTTTCCCCACTGTCTCAAAGTTGATACCGGACATTACCATGTTACTCGCCGCTGTGTGTCTCAGGCCGTGAAAGGTAATGTGTTTGTCAATCTCTGCCTTCTTGAGACTTTCTCTCAGGGCCTTTGAGACATCGATGTATGGATTGCCTGTATCTGGATTCTCAAATACGAATGTCACCAGCCCCCCGATGTCCTTTGCTTGTTGCTTCCTATGAGAAGAAAGAGAGCTCGATGTCGCACTATTCATAGGAACGTGGCGGGTTTCATCATTCTTCGACTTGCTCACAGTGATTAGCTTCCTGTCGAACCTCACATCCTTCCACTGGAGAGCCATCAGCTCACCCCATCGCATCCCTGTGTTTACGGCCACCGTGAGCAGGCAGGCGATGTGCGGCTCACACTTATCTAGAAGTGATGCTACTTCCTCCTTTGTGAGGAAGGGCTTCTCTTCTACGACCTCCCGTTCTTGTTTTATATCACCGGCTGGATTGACGTCTACATATCCCCAGTTTGTGGCATATCGATACATGTTCTTGAGTCTGCACAGTTCTCGGTTGGTGGTGGCCTGGACCACGCCCCCTGTACGTTTGTTTCGTCTCTTTGTCGCAACCCATGGTATCCCCCCCTCGTGCCGTCGTTGCAGGTAAATCTCTATATCCCTGCGGGTGATAGTGTGTATAGCCCTGTTGCCGAAGTATGGGATCAAGATGCCGTTCAGCCTATTCGCTTCTGCTTTAACTGTGGAAGGCTTACGTTTTGATCCCCATGCCCTCAGGTAGAGCCCAGCAAATTTCTCGAAAGTAATGACCTGCCGCTTCTTCTTTCGGGTGATCTCACCCATCATCGCTTCCGTCTTACGTTTGTTACGCCACTTCTGGGCTCCATCCTTGCGGTTCGTCGTCTTCATCTCCCGGATACGCAGTCCCGACTCCGGATCAATCCATGACACCTCAGCGATATATCCCTTGCCGTCCAGCAGCTCCCAGATCCCTGGCTCTACCTTCTTGCCCTTCTTATCTGATGGCATTAATACCTCCTCTTTCAAACAGTTTCACCGCTGGATTCTTGCTCTCCCACTTCCTGCCCCATCTCTCCCTTCAGCGACTCCAACGTAGCCTCCTCCAGCCCATACTTCCTGCGCCAGGCTGGTCGCACCTTCAGCCCCAGCTGCAGGGATAGCAGCAGGCCCACCTTCGAGCCAGTTATGTATGCCCCACGCTCATAATACCAGTAGTTGCCTGTCATCGACGCCACACCACCATCCAGGAACTCGGCCCTCATACGGTAGCAGTCGGCATTCATTGGTGAGCCGCTGTAGTTTCTCTGAATGTCAATGCCCAGGTTGTTAAGTGCATTGACCACAGCGGCCGTCTGCTTTGACAGTTCAGGGATACCGTAGGTGGCACTGTTGCGTATGCGCCACTGGTGCTCAGGGTAGTGCCCTGGCTGCTGGAATACAGCGGAGAAAGGCTGGCCTGAGAAGTTGTGAATGCGCGCGCGCTTGACAGCAGCCTTCTTGTTGCTTACTTTTGCCAATGGAACCTCCCATCTTACGTGGTGGATGGCTTCCGTTTTGGCCCGTCCGGTGTGACAGCACCAGCGGGCCATTTTTACTTGTTTTATAGGGTATTTCCTGTATATTGAAATATACCATATTTCTTGTCATAAAACAAGTCATTATGACCTTTATTTTATAGCGTTTTCATCCATATTTCATCGCCAAATACGGGAGTATATCATATGCCACTCGCTACCCTGATTTCGTCCAATGAAGCAGCACAATTGAAGGCATGTACACGACAGGCCATCCTTGACGCCATAGAGCGTGGTGCCATAGATGGCCAGAAGGTGGGACGTAATTTCCTGGTCAGGAAGAACGGGAAGTTTGAGAGGTGGCAGCCCAACCCTCGCAGGCAGAAGGCTGGCCGTGAGGGCCAAAGGGCAGGCGGGAAGAAAGTATAGGTCAGTGCGGGTGGAGGCTACCCGGGTGCCGCAGGCCGATTGGTGCCTTCCCCAGCATTATGCTTCCCCCCCCCAAGGGGGCCGGGGTATTGTGATTGACGGATATATGTGGGTCCCATGTTTAATAGTTCAGTAAAAATACCCTATTGACACCCATTGCACTGGGATACATATTTTGTCATCCGGATGGCAGGCCGTGGGCAAAATGGACGACAGTGAGAGGGAACAGCCGCATCCGATATAGATGTGGCCTTTTTTTTACACCTGTTTGAATGAATTGAAAAACGCCCTTGGTTGGAAAAGTCCAACCACTTACACACCCAAACTGAAGGAGGAACCATGTCTACTCAGTGGATGAAACACGTGTTGATAGCTTCCGTCTTAACCGTCCTGATGACCCTGCCAGCTGTGGCCCAGCAACGTAGGCCGCAAGGGCCGGCCAAACCTCCTTCTGGAACACCGGGAAAGCTTGAGGTACCCCAAAAACTCGGGCCGGCATTCAAGAACGCAATAGAGGCCCATAAAGCAGTCATTAGAGCACAAATAGCTGCTCTTCAAGCACTCAAGAAACTCAATCTGGAAGTAAAGGGGTACCAAGGTGGGAGAGCGAGTGAAGGCTGGAAACGAATGAGCCCGGATGCTAAGGCCAAAATAGGGGAAAAAGGAGGAGCGACACAGGGTCCCCAATCACAAAAAGAAAAGCTTACTGAATTTAATCCCTATGGCCTTCAGGGAGGAACTCCAAAGAAGGAAAAACTTTCCGAATCGAACCCATTTGCTTTACAAACAAGGGCTCAAAATGAATATCTCAGAGTTGAGTCTCTTACGAGAGACTGCGTCAATACCGGAACTTTTGGGGCTGCTGTCCAATCCAAAATCGAATCCCAGGTTGGGAAAGTGTCGGACATATCTCAAATTGATGCAGCCATAGGTAAGTTGAATACACAACTCTATACTGTACCTGTTGTAGGTTTTTGGGTTGAAGGGGGCCAGCAATAAGTACGGTGTTTTTTAAAAATACATCCGTCACATTCTGATTTACAAGAAAGCCCCTAAGCCTGCAAAGCTTGGGGGCTTCTTCATTTTGTGCCTTTTGGGCACCGGGGATAGTATCCCGGTCCGAACCTATGTTCTTTGCAATTTATCGCATGCCCCCTACTCCCTGCGCTTCCAGGGCAGATGGAGGCTATCTGCTACTGGTGGCCAGTGGCTGCCTCCTACCAGGTTATTCTTCCCCCCCCCGAGGAGGCCGGGGGCATTGCGATGCGGAAGATATAGGGGGACCCATTTTTATTTAAGAA
>PAQK01000025.1 GCA_002709665.1 Gemmatimonadota bacterium
ACAATGGTGAAGGGGTCCTGTTGCCGGTGAGTTTGGGAACGGATGTCCAGGGGGTCGTTCGACTGCGAGTGACCGAAACCGAGACCAAATTAGAAGGTGTCAGCAATCCGATTCTGGTGGGTGACACCACACCGCTCTGGGGAGACTTGCACGCTTGTCTCCCAAGTGACGGTGACTATCAGTCTACTCTGGATTTTGAGCTTCCCGTTGGTCCAAGTCCCACGCTGGATCAGACGTCCTTCAACTTTCACACTGAGACCTCACCCGACACCAGCTTGTCCGGTCCCGGTCCACTCCATTATTCATTGCCAGATGCGGGCAGCGATGAAATGCTGTCTTCGCACCTGCTCGAGATCTATTCCTGTTGGGGAAATCGGGAGTTCTGGGGGGCAAGACGTGCCGACACGCATCCGCTGCGACATCCTGACAGGACGGTTCATGCCGTGCTTTCTCAAGGCATCATCGCCGGATTCGCGGCCGGAAGCAACAGCAGATTCGGTGTTGCGGAAGATGCAAGCAGGGCGGAGCCTGGTAGGGGCTACAGGTCCGGGTTGACGGGGGTATATGCCGAATCGGCCACCCAGGAGTCACTATTTCAAGCCATGCGAGAACGTCGTTGTTTTGCGACCTCAGGGCCTAAGATCATTCTCAGAATGGATGTCAGCAGCAATGAAATGGGTAAGATTGTAGAAGTGCCGGCCGATAGACGCGACTTACGACAGGAGCGTTCAGTCAATATCACGGTCAACGGGACCACCAGGATTGACCGGATAGAGGTGGTGCGCAATAATATCGAGGTGTGTACATACCGTGGGGAAGGTACAGATGTGGCCTTCCAGTGGACCGATCGGCAAGATCTGGACACCATTTCACTTCCCAGACATATGGGACGGGGAGCATCCACGTGTTATTATTTCTCCAGGGTGATTCAGGAAGACGGCGAGATCGCCTGGTCCAGTCCGGTGTGGTTTGTGCTGAGGGGGTAAGGAAGGATCCAGGATGTCAAATTCGAAACAAATTTTTATGATGACCTGTTGTTTTATATTGACTTGACACTGGTTTTGCAATTCGTTACTTTTCTAGGTGAGAACGCTACGAACTGTCAAACAGGCTAATGGGCCCGCCTCGGCGGTGGCTTGTGAAAAGGGACAGTGGCGATGCCGATATTTGTGTCCCGGTTTTCCACAGAACGTGTGGCCGGTGCGAACCTCCAGAGTGTTCGGGGTCGCGGAAACGAGGAAGAAGGTCGTTCGCGTGCGTCGAGAGTTGCCGAGCGGAATCGCTCTGAGCGTGCGGATGAAATCGCACCTGGAAGAGCAGCTCGAACTCGCGATAGAGGCGAGCTGCCCGTAGCTACGCAACAGGCAGACGATGTCCGTTCGAGGCTGCAGGTTGGGGCGGACCGTACGGTCAATCGACGTCCTGCCGCGTCGACCCGAGCAGCATCTCAATCCGGTACATCGGCTCGGTCGATTACGACTAAATCAGAAGATGATGCTTCAGGTACAGTAAATATTGCTGCGCGTAGACCGACGTCCGCAGGCGTGGGAATTGAGCGAAGCAGAGCCGGAAGGGATATAGAGCGACCGGGACGATTGGGCGACGAGGGGGGCGGAACAAGCCCTGCGTTGAGCCGGTTTGAGGGACTGAGGGCTGCAGCTCAGCAGTTGAGATCCGGTGCTGTCCGGAATGGGCTGTCTGAAGCAACAGCAACCGGCAGAAACGGAAACCAGGTTGTCGGTACCAGTCAATCAGAGGATGATGCTTCAGGTACAGTCGATTTTGCTGCGCGTAGACCGACGTCCGCAGGCGTGGGAATTGAGCGAAGCAGAGCCGAAAGGGATATAGAGCGACCGGGACGATTGGGCGATGAGGGCGGAACAAGCCCTACGTTGAGCCGGTTTGAGGGACTGAGGGCTGCAGTTCAGCAGTTGAGATCCGTTGCTGCCCGGAATGGGCTGTCTGAAGCAACAGCAACCGGCCGAAACTCAAACCAGGTTGCCGGTACCAGAAGACAGCTGGATCCGGCGGTTGCAGAGGCCATAGATCGATTTGAGAACCTGAGGCCCGTGGCTCGCGAAGGGCGTCCCAGGGGAAGGGCCGGCGCATTAGAGGTAGCGGGCATCCCTGCAGGGGAAGCCACCCAGGGAAGAGGTAGGGTGTGGGGGAGCGGTCTTGAGGGTTTGCCAACCGTTCGGACGCCTGAAACACCCGGTCTCGACCGTGAAACTGATGCCAGAATTCGCCTTGTTGCGAATGCCTCGAGGCAGGCGGGGGCTGCAGCATTCCGAGAAGCGGAAACGACTCCGGCTCCTACGGCAGAGCAGATCAGCAGAGCGAATACCACAGAAGAGATCCGAGATAACCTGCAGACTGAAATACGCGAGGTGGAGCGAGGGCTGCTGCGCGATGTGGACACTCAGAATCGGGCCATTACCAGGCAAACTGTACAGAATGCACAGCAAGCGTCAGAACAGAGACGTGAGTCAGAAATCCAGTCGAATAACGCGGAGACGCGCGAGCTCCGTACAGAAGAGCGACGCCTGAAGCGGGAATTGGCAGCAACCGAACGTGAGATTCGCCAGCGTC
Organism: Gemmatimonadota bacterium; assembly: GCA_002709665.1. Lineage (GTDB taxonomy): Bacteria > Latescibacterota > UBA2968 > UBA2968. The sequence continues at coordinate 2,590 of PAQK01000025.1, forward strand.
AATCCGAAACAGCACGGGTACAGAGTGGGGCAGGTAGCAACACTGCCGCAGCTGCAGGCGCTCTCGGTTCCCGCGTAAACATCCTCGCTGCATAATCCCATCCTTCTTCATCCCGAGTTTACCAATTCATTCAGCATCTTAGGAGGTTTACTTTGCCCGAACGCAAGATCCGGGTGATGGTGGCCAAGGTGGGTCTCGATGGTCACGATCGGGGCGCAAAGGTTGTGGCGAGAGCGCTTAGAGATGCAGGCATGGAGGTAATCTATACCGGCCTCCATCAATCGCCCGACGAGGTCGTTACGGCCGCCGTGCAGGAAGATGTGGATGTGCTGGGTATCAGCTCCCTTTCCGGTGCACATATGACGCTTTTCCCCAAGGTATTCGACAGATTGCGTGAGTACGATGCTCAGGAAATTCTGGTTGTCGGCGGAGGCATTGTGCCACCTGATGACCGCGAGGCACTTCGTAAAATGGGGATGGTCGAGTTCTGGGGACCTGGGACCCACACGGGAGATATCGTCTCGTTCCTCCGTGAAGCCGTGAAATGAGCGATATCGTAGCCCGAGTACGCGACGGCAATATTCGATCTGCCGGTCGGTTGATCTCTATGATCGAAGCCGGCGATCCCTCCATCGAAGCACTCCTTTCCTTGATATATCCTCATACTGGTAAGTCATTCCGAATCGGTGTAACTGGTCCACCGGGTGCGGGGAAGAGTACGCTCATCTGCGAGTTAGCAGGGGCGTACTTAGCATCAGGGCGATCAGTTGGAATCATTGCAGTCGATATCACCAGCCCGTTCACCGGGGGTGCCCTGCTGGGCGATCGGATCCGGATGCAGGAATTGACTCGAGATGACCGTGTCTTCATCCGCAGCATTGGCAATGACGGACGACCCGGTGGACTGAGCCGGTCCGCCCAGGACGCGATGCGGGTCCTGGAAGCGATGGGCAAGGGTGTTGTGATTGTGGAAACAGCGGGTGTCGGACAGACTGATGTGGATGTCGTGGATTCGGTCGATGCCGTGGTTCTGGTAACCGTTCCCGAGGCGGGCGACGAGGTGCAGGCGCTGAAGGCTGGAATCCTGGAAGCTGCCGACGTGATCGTTCTGAATAAGGCGGATCGCCCCGAGGCCGACGGTCTGGGAACCGAGCTTCAGGAACTGGTCACAGGAGATTATGTTGGCGCCGGATGGCAAGTCCCGGTTATCAGGACAGCAGCCTCGACAGGGGATGGCGTGGACAAACTGTGCGAAGCGATTAACGCATACGAGACTTACGCAAAGGAAGAGAACAGGCTAGGGGCGAGGCGAAAGCTTCAGCTGGAAAAGGAAATGAGGACACGCCTGAGAGAAAAGATGATCGCCACGGTTGATCATAGCCTCGACCGGATTGACCTGAGTGAGGTAGTCAATCTCGTCAATAAGGGAGAGAAGGACTTATACGAAGTTGTGAAGGATCTCGTAAATTTTCATAAGTCCTAGAGACGGCGGTCGCAGGTTGTGATTTACCCCAGGCTTCTTGAACTCTGGGGTCCTTATCTATATGAGGAAAGTTTCACTCGAGTTCCCAATCGAAAAGCGGGGGTGACGCACACGCATCACCCCCGCTCTCATTTTCCTTCTTCAGATCCTACTTCAGCAGCAACATCTTCCTGACATCCACAAAGTTCTCAGAAGACATCCTAACGAAGTAGACGCCACTGGCCATCGCTCGGCCCTGTAAGTCTTTTCCGTCCCAGATCACGCGATGGAATCCCGCGAGCAGGTTGTCATTGACCAATGTTCGCACTTCCTGTCCGAGGATGTTGTAGATCGACAGCTTGACGTCTCCCGCGTCAGGAACCGCAAACGGTACGACGGTTTCAGGGTTGAAAGGATTGGGGAAGTTCTGGCTCAGTTCAAAAGTCTCAGGCACAGCCCGAAGGTCCGCAGTGTACGCACCCAGGAGATGGGAAATCCCGCCAGACGGGTCTGATACGAGCGCCTGACTGATATCCACTGTCGTGGTTGCTGTTTTGTCGATCACGCGGAACGTTACCCGGACCAGGCCGGATTCGCCCTGCACGTTCTTGCTGAGCAGGTCGGCAAGCAAGAGCTTGCCTTCGGATGTGTTCGTAAGAGATACGTTCTGAACATCCCCGAGCGAGAACTTCGACTCAACAAGGTTCACCGCACTCACCCACTCTAAAGCCGACTTGTCGTAGTCGACCTGTATGCTGTAGCCAGCGACCTTTTCAGCCTCACTCACCTTGAGATCCAAGATGATGACATTGGGATCACTTCCCGTGAGGGAGACCATTTCCAGCTTGGCGGAGGAGTTCATCGAGGGCCCAATTGCCGCCTTCGCTGAGTACTTAGGGGCCACGAACTCCGATGGCGGCTTGCCGTAGACCTGGGCAAAGAGTATGAAGTCACGGAATCCGACATCACCGCTTGAGTCCAAGTCGAACTTTGCATCGAAGGTATCATCGCTTTCCGAAGAGCCATACTTCTGTGCGAACATGATGAAGTCACGGAATCCGACCTCCCCGTCGCCATCGAAATCAGGATTCGGTCCTGCAGCGGCATCCCCACTTCGGATAACAACCGAGTTGTTTGGCTCGGATTCCACGTTGGCGAAGGTTGTGGCATCTCCGATATCGGCTTTTGTAAGGATGACCTCGGTTTCACCAGAGAAGTCGTCCAACGTTTTGAACGTTATCTCTCCCACATAGCCCGCCTCAACGGTAACACCGCTGAGGCCGGCCAGCGTGAACCGGATGGTGCCGCCCTCGACCGACGGGGCACCAAGCTGGCTTGCGATACCGGTGATCGAACTCGTGATCGGTTCCACCTTGGTGGGATCGAACTGCATGGTGAAACTGCCACCCAGTGCAGGACTTACAGACTGATTGTTGATGAGCTGGATGGTGAATTCTTCACCGGCTGCGACGCTCTTCTCACGTTCATCCTGGTCGCCGGAGCCCGTGTCGAGGTCCATCGACCATTCGCCGCTTCCCGCTGCAGGTGTCAACGTACCCCCGTCTCCGTCGCCATCAACGCCATCGACGATTTCGGCTTCAACCAGAACAACGGAGACTTTCTCGGTTACTCCTCTGGCGGAGACCTCCATCTCCACGTCTCCAGCAATATTTCCAGACAATTCTGTTTGGGCGCTGCCACTCGTTGTAGTCACATAGGCGTCACTGAGAGCACCGGATCCCGAAACGATTTCGAATTCGACAGTGATTTCATCGGTATAGGTCTCGCCGTCTGCATTCTTGATATCGACGCTGATGACGGATGTCGTGGACCAGTCTGCGTCAATGGTGTCCTTGTCTGCGGTTACTCTTAGCAGGATTCTATCCGTGGAGGGTGTGATGGTGGCTCGGGCAAGGACCGACGACGTGTCGGACGCCGACTGGCTTACCAGCAAGACCCTGGGAACCAGGAACTCCGTCTGATCCGAAAAGCTCTGCTTGGTTTTGAAGCGGAATTCAGCCAGAACGCCGGTGCCCGAGCCGGCCGTTTCGGCGGTTGCACCCAGGATGGCACTTGCAAATTCGACAATACCTGCCTGCACGGTGGGCGGCAGCGCAACTGCCAGGCCACCGTTCGATTTGAGCAGGTTGTCTTCATTCTTGGCATTTTCGCTGACGCTTTGGAAGGAAACTGCGGTGGTGTCGTATGAGAGACTGATGTTGAAACCGATCAGATCTTCTACTTCGCTCGCGTAAACGGCTACCCTGACCTCCGTGTCAGGCAAGACACTGAGGTCATCCAGGTCCTGATTCTCGCTGCGCGTGTCGAGGTCCAGCGCGATGCCGGCATCCTTGTTCGGACCGCCTTCGCTGCCGGGATCCACGATTTCCGGCAATGTGAGAGTGATGGTGAGGTCTGACAGATTCTCACCCGCACCCAGTGTGATGTTATCAGGTTCTGCGTCGGCGTCGACATCGAGGAACCCGCTGGCAGACCGACCGTCTTCCGCGCTGATCTGTACCGAGAGACGGTATGTGCCTTCGAAGACGTTCTCCAGGGTGAAGCCGCCCTCGGTATCCAGGTCACCCTCTGTTACCGGCTTGCCTTCCTCGTCGAATAGGCGAATGGTTCCGATGAAGAGGAGATTGTCCGTCAGGTTGATCGAACCGCTCAAACTTCCGAGCTTTGCAAGCTCACCACCCGTGCTGAACTGAATCTGGAACGGGGAAAGGACAGCACCGGTTTTGCTTGTGGCAGAGTTGATGGCAAGTGTGTAGTCCGTGTTTTCTGCCAGTTCGACATCGCGGAAGAATAACGTCCGGCCCTCGTTTTCGAGTTCCAGATTATTACCCAGATCTCCGGACTTCGGCGCTGGGACCAGCACACCTGAAATTGCGATGAAGTCTCCAAACTGCTGGAGCGCCTCGGTAAAGGTTATGGCAATGTCTATGACCTGGTCAACTCCGGTTTCGTCGGCAGCAGGATGTGTTTTCTCGATCCTGAAGGCGGTCCCTGTGGCACTGATAAATATGCGTGCCTGGTTGAATTGGCCCACGGAGGGTACTTCCACCTCAATGACGTGTGGACCCTGTGGGAGATTGCTGAAGATGTGACCGCTTCGGGTTTCGATCGGTGGACTGAAGTCGATGTATAGTCGAACAGGCAGGTTTATTTCGTTTCCATCCTGATTGAGTACCTTTACCACGACGTCGTTGTCGACACCTTCTTCGTCGAAGTCTCCAACCTGTGCAACCAGTTCCACAAAGTCGATGCGTGGAATTACTGTGATGGCCGTAACGATAATCTCTTCGCCGAGTTCCTCACCCCTGGCGAAGATGCGTTGTCCCGGCTCCAAGTCGGCGAGTGTGAGAGACTCGCCATCGGGACCGGTGATAATGGCATCCGCAGCAACGCTTCCGGGCGGCTCGGGTTGGAAGATCAGCCTCAGGTTGTTGACGTCGACCTCAACCTGCGCGACATCAACGATGAACTGATCGTGGACGGGACCGAAGCCGAATTCGGGATTGATGAGGTTAATGGAGACGATGCCGGGGCCGTATGGGTTGAACTCGATGGCCAGTAAAAGGGAAGGGTCTCTCCTGATGAAGTCATCGAGAATACTCAGGGTGATGCGGCGACCTTCGGTGTCCCCTATGTAGGCGAAGGGGTCCACTGAGAGCGGGGGTTCAGCGGCAGGTGTGATTAGCCGGTTGGGTATATCGATTTCACCTATGGTCTCTTCGGTAGTGAAGGTCCGACCTCCCACGACCTTGATTTCCGTGGCAACCATTTGACCCCTGGAGTCTTGGCCCTTGACAGAGATTCGGCTGCCCTGAGAGATGTCTTCCAGGGAGATAGGCCGATCGTCCAGACCCCGGATGTCCGCGTTGGCGTCAACATTCACAGGCGGCAGTGGGGAGGGTTCGATTCGCCGATCCGGTATGCCGATTCGATAGCTGGGCTCGTCCACGAAGACAATTAATTCGTCGGTTTTGCCCTGGGACGGTGCGTTAGCATCGACAATTCGCACGGCTGTCGCGATCGGCGCATCTGAAGGGCTATCAGGTGATTGGATAATCGCTAGAATGCGATCTTCATGCGGCAGGTCGAACATCTTCCTGCGGAGTTCGGACATGTCGATGAGGTTGCCTTCCAGATCTGAGATACTTGCATTGGTATCGACCGTGATAAAGGGAGGCGTTTCAAAATAGATGCTTCTGGAGAAGAAGTCGACAAACTCGACAGCTGATGTGAACTCGAAGCCCTCAGGCACTTCTTGGACTTTGATTTTCACTGCGACCAGGGTACCACTGCGTTTTTCAGCTAGCAAGAAGACTTCCGCGCCGGTGACTAGCACGTCAGGCGATTGCTCCTCGCCGCTCCTGTCAGTGATCTCAGTGCTGTCGATGAGTTCTATAGGCGGAATCGGAGCAGCGGTGATAGATCGCTGTTCGAAGTCAACATCGATGAAGACAGCTACCACCTGGTTAGGACCCAGATGGCTGGGGGTGGGTTCGTCGGGGTGCATGACCTGAGCCCACCAGACCTGTGGGTTCCCGGGCGAGAAGAAGTCCACGTCTAACCCTATCCTAAGCCCGTTCTCATTTTTAATCCTGTCAGCCAGGCTGAAGAAGTCAATTGGGAATCCAAATTCATCCCGCAGATTCGTTTGTCCGGTGATGATCAAAGGTGCCGGAGGTTCGAACAGGAGTGTGCCGCCAACGACTTCTGAGAGTGTGCCTCGATATTCTACGGCGACACCGCCCAGGACCTCGATGGTTTCTGCGAAGTAGGTTCGTGGTGGATCCCAGGGGTCTTGTACCTCTCGATCGATGAACTTTCCGGTAATTCGGACCTCCACGCGTTCCTCCAGTTCGTCCGGACCAATCTGGTTGCCGTCTACATCGTAGATGACAGTGTCGTCATTGTAGAAAATCTCGTTGACGGCGGCCGGGAAGACCAGGGGCGGGAATGAGAATCTATCAATATGGCCGGCCCTGATCAGCAGCTGATTGGCGCCGACAAGCACCTGGTCGTCAATTCTAAATGCTTCCACTCGAGACGCTGCTTTTTCGCCGTCGGGACCACGGCCATCCATAGTGAGGAGGAACTGGAGCTGGGCCTGGCGAAGCAGGTCTTCAAGAAATCCCAGGCTGGCTGGATCGCCGAAATGGTCGAAAACCTTGGCGTCTTCATCGATCAGAATGGGGTCAGGTTCATCGAAGTTCAGACGGCGATCGCGCAGTTCGACTTTCCGAATGCGTGCCGTGAGATCGAAGGCCTCGAAATTGGCACGCAGGGTCACCTCACGCATGAAAATCTCACGATCCGAGAATGCACCGCTTACCGTGACCTCTGTGCCACTGTTCAGAAGTCCCGCGGAAATGGCCTCGCCATTAGGCCCCTGGACGACAGTTTCCGACGTAAAGAATCCCCCAAGACCAGATGAGCCGATTACGTTCTGTGCGACGTCGACCCAGAACCCGAGATGAATTCCGGAAATTTCGCCAATAAGGATCTGATCCGGCCCGACGACTAAGCCCACAGTCACCAGCTGAGCTTCCAGAACTCGACCCTCCGAATCCACCGTTACGAGAGCGGATAATGGCTCTGCTCCTTCATACTGAGCATCGTTGAACCTCTGCGGATCAACTCGATTCCCGAAGAAGTCGGTGAGGGTGACGCCTCGTACCATCTGGAGGGGTGGACCAACGCTGAAGTCGATTTTGTCGTCATGAGGGTCAGTCCAGTCGACGGTCAGATCGAGGGTTACTTCTTGCGGTCTATCGTTGATGTCGATATTGACATTGGATATTTCGCTACCTGCTGCCTGATAGTTGATGGCCACATTCATAAATACCACCAGATCATCGACTGAGACGTTTGGCGGTTCCATTTCATCCGTCGTCCAGTCCTGCACCTGAGCACTCCCGTCCACACGGATCTTTGGTTGTGCCGGATACAGGAGGTTGTCTTCCCCATCATTTGATACAGATACAGCCTTGTCAGGGTTCGCTGCCAGTTGGAACGTGACGTCATCAATGTCCCAGGATGTCCCAAGGGTAGCTACGCCAACCTGGACTTCGATCCGACCGAATTTGCCGTTGAATTCGAAGAAATCACGGTTAGACAGGGTCACGGTCACTGGTTCATCCGTGCTGCCAAGAAGTTTGGCGATGTGGTGCAGGCCGGGTCCCAGGTCATCCCCGTCTATTATGACGGGCGCCTGACGATCAACCCAGTAACCACCATCCTTCTTGAAAAAGAGGGTTGCCCCGGAAGTGCCCTCGCTCTCAATTCTTGTGATGACGCCGTTGATTTGACGGGATTCCACCCGCTGTAGGATGCGGACCTCAGAAGCAATGAGGTTCTCTTCGCCCAACGACGCAACAACTTCCACCTTCGTGCCTGGCTGCAGGTCGTTGATGGAGATCCGAAGGCCCTCTTCGTCCAATATTTGTGTGCCACGCGTGTCGAGGGTAGAGGGCACGATCTCCACGAAGGGAATAGGGCTTGGACTTACCGACCATTCTCGTGTGTCGACGAAGTATAGATTGAATGTGCGCTGGTTTTCCTTCAGGTCTGAGGGTGGTGTGGCGTCGATTCCAAGGACGGCTATTTGCTCAATATGCTCGTCGTCGCGAATAGTTGCGACAATTCCTACGCGATCCTTGTTGTTGAAGACGAGGTCCGAGAGGGCGGCCACTGATAGCGAACTGCCGTCCTGATCCTCGATCACGACGTCGTCTGCAAGGAGTACGGGATCTGGATTCTTGAGGAAGAATCCTTCGGAACCTCCAAATGACCGAACTTCAGAGATTCGACCCTCTATCCGGACCTCCTGGGCGTTCAGGGTCGTGAACGGGACGATCGCAAGGGCTAGCAAGATGGGGAATAGGTGACGCATACAGTTTCTCCTTATGGAACGGTGACGGGGCCGTTGTTTTGAAGAGTCACACTAATTTTGTTAAAATCGCAACCGGAATGCAACACAAATCGGATAACAATTTGGCCTACTAGTGTCGTGTCCCGTTAACGATCGGTATATAGGGCCGGGTGGGTGACCCGTCGCACGCGACTTCATCTATGTGATTGAGAGATTTCCGCCTTCGACGTCACCGTGATTCTGGCACTTCCACCATTCAGTTGACCGGTGATGGATTGGTTTTTCCTTTCTACGCCTTTGGAAATCGAGGGGCAGGTCTGTGTGGATCTTGCCTTGCTTTACAGGCTTGACTTTTCACCCCGTCGGCCTGATCTTTTCCTTTCAGTCAGCTTCAGGGGGCAAGTTGAATCCATATAGAATCAATCTCATTATCGCTTGCGTCATCGGTATACTTCTTGTAGGGTGTTCACCCAGAGGTGACGAGCACGAATCAGACGAATTTCGTGTCATCATGGTGATGGACATGGCAGGCCTGGGCGATAAGGGCTTCAACGATGCCGGTTGGGCGGGGGTCCAGCGCGCAGTAAGCGAATTGGGCATCAAAGCACGTTATCTCCAATCTAATGAACAGGCGGATTACGTTCCGAATCTGGAACTTGCGGCGCAGGAGGCGGATGCGGTTGTCGCCATGGGCTTCCTGATGATCGACGCCGTCAGGACAGTTGCAACATTGCATCCTGAGACCTCTTTCATATTTGTGGATGGCGAGATTCCGGGCGATAACATCGCCAGCTTTGATTTCAAGGCACAGGAAGGGGCTTTCCTGGCCGGTATCCTTGCAGCGATGACCTCGAAAACCGGCAAGGTTGGCACCATTTTGGGGATGGACATCCCTCCCGTACGTGCCTACGAGGTAGGCTTTCGAGCGGGCATTCTCACGGCGAATGTGCGGGAGGGTTTGGACGTTGAATATGTCTCGGCCACTGTTGGTGATTTCAATAACCCCTCACGCGGCAAAGCCATGGCGCAGGGATTGATCGCTCAGGGCGCAGACGTCGTTCTCCAATTGGCAGGGAACACCGGCCTTGGTGTGATCGAGGCTGTTCGCGAAGCAAACGGCCAGGTGTGGGCCATTGGCGCTGACCTCGACCAGGACGACCTGGCGGCAGGGAAGGTGCTGGTGAGTATCCTCAAACGAATCGATGTGGCGGTGTTCGACGCGATCTGCGATGCTAAAGATGGTAATTTAAAGCCTGGGCACAGATGGGTTGGTCTCGCGGAAGGGGCTACAGGGCTAAGTGAGATGCGGCACTCTCGCAAAGATATCTCTGCTCGCGCTTTGAAGATGGTTGACCGAGCCAGAGAGAGGATCGGCAAGGGAAAGATCGCGGTCCCATTTCAGGTCGAGGACCTTGGGAGATTCCAGGCTCCTGAGATCTAGCAAGGGGCCTCCAGGCCTACCCGCTTGGTCCCTTTTTTCTTGACCGGTATAGACGAGACCTGTAACTTTCGTAAAGGGTTGTAAGGAAAAGAGATTACCAGGTTTTCAAAGGAAAATTGATGAAGAAGGCTTTGATTACCGGCATAACTGGCCAGGACGGTTCGTATCTTGCAGAGCTCTTGCTGGACAAAGGATACGAAGTTCACGGGATCATACGTCGGTCTAGTACATTTAATACCTCCCGGATTGATCACCTCTACCAGGATCCGCACATCAATGGAGTCAGGTTATTCCTGCATTATGGGGACATTTCAGACTCGACAAACTTAATCAAGCTGCTCTACCGCTTGGAGCCGGATGAAATTTACCATTTGGCTGCGCAGAGCCACGTTAGAGTTAGCTTTGACATTCCAGAATACACAACGGATGTGACTGCCCTTAGCACTGTCAGAATCCTGGAGGCAATAAAGGAAACGGGTCTTTCCGCACGATTCTACCAGGCGAGCAGCAGTGAGATGTTTGGTAAGGTGATGGAGGTCCCTCAGAGGGAGACAACACCTTTCCACCCCAGGAGCCCTTACGCCTGTTCCAAAGTCTTTGCTCACTGGATTACCGTGAATTACCGGGAGAGCTATGGACTATTTGCGTGCAGCGGAATACTGTTTAACCACGAGTCTCCCAGGCGAGGCGAGACATTCGTGACTCGAAAGATTACGAGGGCGGCTGCACAGATTAAGGCTGGTCTTCAGGACAAACTTTATCTCGGAAATCTAGACTCAAAGCGAGATTGGGGATATGCTGTAGAATACGTCGATGCAATGTGGCGAATGCTTCAGCAGGATGAGCCTGAAGATTTTGTGATTGCAACAGGGGAAACCCATTCGGTAAGGGAATTTCTCGAAGAGGCGTTTGGACACGCGGATCTTGACTGGCAGGACCACGTGGAGTTCGATGAAAAATACTTGAGGCCGGCAGAAGTTGATCTGCTGATTGGTGATGCGTCTAAGGCCAGACAGATTCTGGGATGGCAACCGCAAACCACTTTCTCGAACTTGGCGAAAATGATGGTTGATGCTGACTCGAAGGTTATACCAGTCTAGTTAGGAAGTTAGATGGGATTTTGGTCCGGAAGGAAAGTTCTTGTTACAGGTGGCGCAGGATTTTTGGGCAAGGCCGTAACCGATCGACTTGGCAAATTTGATTGTGAGGAGATTCTGATACCTCGCAGTGCTGAATTCGATCTTAGGGAAGACTATGCTGTAAAGAGACTCTATAATCGGTTCAGACCTGATCTGGTAATACATCTGGCCGCTGTGGTGGGTGGAATTGGCGCGAACCAACTCCACCCAGGATCTTATTTCTACGACAACTTGATGATGGGTGTCCACCTGCTGGAGCACGCCCGGAGAACCGGTGTAGAAAAATTCGTGGGGATTGGTACTATTTGTTCCTACCCAAAGTTTACCCCCGTGCCTTTCAATGAAGACAGTCTTTGGGACGGATATCCCGAAGAGACAAATGCACCGTATGGGTTAGCCAAGAAAATGCTCCTTGTTCAGTCCCAGGCATACCGTCAGGAGTATGGGTATAACTCGATTCACTTGTTGCCAGTGAATCTCTATGGTCCAGGTGATAATTTTGACCCTGAGACTTCTCACGTCATACCAGCATTGATCAGAAAGTTTCACCGGGCCAAGCAGAAAGGTTTGAATACGGTTGAGGTCTGGGGGGACGGTACAGCGACACGTGAATTCCTCTATGTAGATGATGCAGCAAGAGGGATATCGCTTGCCTCCGAGTATTACAATGAGTCCGATCCTATTAACCTTGGGTCTGGACAGGAGATCTCGATCAGGGATCTTGCTGAATTGATAAGAGACCTTATGGGATATACGGGTGATATTATCTTTGATCATTCAAAGCCCAATGGACAACCAAGACGCCAACTGGATGTCACCAGGGCACGTGACAGATTTGGATTCAAAGCGGAGATTTCCTTTGAGGAAGGACTGCGTAGTACAATTGGCTGGTACTTAGAGCATCAGTAAGGCTGTGTATTCTCCCAATTAAAGGGCGCAAAGTGGAAGAACAGGAAATTGGTCTCGCCGATTATCTCAGCGTGATAATGAAATGGAAATGGCTAATCATCATAGGTACCCTGGTCTGTGGCGTGTTGGCCTTTGCTTACACCGTCATCAAACAGAAGCCACCTCAGAAATTCGAAGCTAGGGCTTCATTATTGGTTATCCCACCGACTTTAAAGAGCGACCTATATCTGTCTCCGTTTCCAATTTCCGTATACAAAGAGTTAGCAAAGGCGCAGGATTTGGAACAAGCGATCGTCGACTCTCTGAATCTGAGGGATGCGATGGGCAGACGATTGTCGCTTTCGATGTTTGGGAAAGCTTTAGAAGCAATCCTACCTGGAGGTGGTCCAAGTACTTCAATGGACCTTGTTGTCACTTCCGCAGATACTGTTGCCTTGCCACCAGTATTAGTCACGAACGTCTGGGCAACTCTATTCGTGAAAGAGAACAGTGGTCTCAACAACCGTGAGGTCATGGGATCGTACGAGACAATAAACCGCCAGTATGAAATTGCACGAAAGAATCTCGAGGAGGCGGAAGATCGCCTGAACTCATTCGGGGATCGGCACGAATTGGCAGGTCTCCTTACCGGTTTCGAGGCCAGAACGGCAAAACTGAAGGAATTTCAGAAAGCCTACGTAAACAATTCCCTTGATTTGCAGAAGCAGACCCAAAGCCTGAGGGACGTAGAATCGCAGTTGCGAGCTTTGGAAAATGAGGATGGAATCTGGTTGGGCTCGCTGGAGCTCGTTGGAAATTCATCTAAAACCGTAGAAATTTTGAATGAGGACCAGAGCAGAGTGTTGCAAATGGTGGAGCAAACGAGGGACGACTTTTTTGAGATTTCAGGGTGGATCAGAGATTTTCAGGTCACCAACGATCTCAACCTTATGGAGCAAGATCTGGAGAGCAAAAGAAAACTCCTCAAATCATATTTTCTGGAACTGTCTAGGATTCGGATCGACGCAGAAGCAACCGATCACATCCTGAAGGAGTTGAAGAAAAGGAATGGCGAGTATCCTCTCCAGTCGAGGGTATCCGAGACGCTATCAGGCGAGTCATACAGAGAAGTGCTTTCCTTAAGACTTGGTTACAATATTTTCGCACCTAGAAGAGATAACCTGGAGACCGAGGCAAAAAGCCTGAAAGCTGAGATTGATAGGTTGGAGGTGATACACCACCAGAAGCAGGCGGAATATGATCGTAAGATCAGGGAGGCTGAAGCTGTCCAGGATCGGTATAAGGCACTTATGGGATCCTACAATAAACGACGTGCCGATGCAGATCAGTTGAAGCTATCCATCAGCGCTTTGAGGCCGACAGTTTCCCGCAGGTCCGAGTTGAAGCAACTTCAGGGCGAAGCCCAGGTGCATTCAGCGAGAATTGCATCTGTTGAACTTCAGCAGTCCAGGCTGACTCGTGACGTCAAAACGGCGAAAAGCACTTACGGCAAAATCGCAGATCTGTTGGAGAAAGCCAAGGTGGCCAAGGCTGGTCAACCCAGCGATCTGAAAATCGTGGCGAGAGCGGTAGAGGCCGTTCCGGTTCCATCCGAAGCCAGTCGCAATATTGTCTCGCTTGCGCTCGGTGTTGGGCTACTGGTTTCCGTCTTTTTGGCTTTCTTCCTGGAATATCTCGAGAAGGCGAATATCAGGCTGAAAGAGGGGGGACAGGCTATTGGGTGATGGACAGCTTGGCGTGTGGCGAAGGGCATGGTCTCGGTGGATGAAGATTGCAGGGGTGATGGGTGATTTTCAATCTCGAGCTGTTTTGTCGCTTTTTTATTTCATCATAGTGCTGCCATTTGGCCTGGTAGTCAGAATCTTCGGTGATCCCCTGCGAATTAGGAAGAATCGAGAAAGCAGTTGGACCGAATTTGCCCTCAAGTTATCATCAGTTGATCAGGCAAGAAAACAGTAAGGCGTTTGTTATAAGGTTGGTTGGGTGGTTGAAGGACCTCTCAGGACAAAACTAACTGTGGGTAAGTCTCTCCGACTAATCTCAACGGTCTAATCTCGATAAGAAGCCACAGAGAAACTGCCTCCCATCCCCGCGAAACTCTTTTCCGGAAAAATTGACTCATGAACATCCTTGGAATCTCTTGCTACTACCACGATGCTGCAGCCTCTCTCCTGCGAGACGGTGAGTTGATTGCTGCAGCCGAAGAGGAACGATTTTCCAGAAAGAAGCACGACTTTGGATTTCCCAAGGGTGCGATTCAGTTCTGTTTTGATCAGGGCGGGATATCTGCTCAGGATCTGGATTTTGTGGTCTTCTATGAGAAACCGTTCGAGAAGTTTGAGCGGATTTTGATGACCACGCTTCAGACGTTTCCCAAGTCTTGGAAAGTGTTCCGCGAGTCAATGATTACGTGGCTGGTGGATAAACTGTGGATCCGGCATCATATCGAGCACGAGCTGGGAGTGCCAAAGGATAAGGTGTTGTTTACACAGCACCATTTAGCACATGCTGCGAGTGCCTTCCTGGTTTCGCCTTTCGATGAGGCGGCGATTCTTACTGTGGATGGCGTGGGCGAGTGGGCTACAGCCACCTACGGTACTGGAAAAGGGAACGAGATAAATTTGTTTAAGGAAATCCGGTTCCCGCATTCACTCGGGCTTCTTTACAGCGCATTTACGGCATTCCTGGGATTTGAGGTGAACGAGGGTGAGTACAAGGTCATGGGGATGGCCCCCTACGGCGAACCTAGGTACGTGGACAAGGTTTGGAAATTGGTGCAGCAACACGATGACGGCTCCTTTAGTCTCGATATGGATTATTTCTGTTTCCACCATTCGACGACTCGTATGTATAGCCGGAAGTTCGAACAGCTTTTTGGTGATCCCAGACCACCAGAAACTTATTTTTTTACTGAATCGACAGGATTCCCATCATATTTTGGAGAAAAACCGGGCAACTTTGGCGAGTTGTGCAAATTGAACCAGCACTATGCCGATCTTGCTGCCAGCATACAGAAAGTGACAGAAGAAGTTATTCTTGGGATGGCGAAGTATGTCAGGCGGGAAACAGGATTGAAGTCGTTATGCATTGCAGGTGGGGTAGGATTGAACAGTGTTGCCAATGGTCGGATCTTGAAGGAGTCCGGGTTTGAAAACCTCTACATTCAACCTGCCGCTGGCGATGGAGGTGGAGCGCTAGGCGCTGCTCTTCACGCGTGTCACAGCATGCTTGGGCACCCACGAAAACACGTGATGCGTCACGCCTATTGGGGACAGTCTTTCAGCAACGGTGAGGTAGAAGACTACCTTAAGAGTGAAGGTATTTCCTATTCGAGGCGGGATGATGAAGACCAGCTAATCAACGATACAGTTGACGCTTTAAAGGATGGCAAGGTAATAGGATGGTATCAGGGGAGGTTCGAGTGGGGACCCAGGTCCCTGGGAAATCGCAGCATTCTGGCAGACCCCAGCCGAGAAGAGATGAAAGATGTGGTGAACACAAAGATCAAGTTCCGTGAACCCTACAGGCCATTCGCCCCATCCATTCTATCCGAGGAGGCGGAGAATTACTTTGACCTTCCGGGCGCCGCCCAACACGATCCAGCCCGTTTTATGCTACTGGTGGCACCCGTTCTGGAAGAGAAACAAGCATCAATTCCAGCCATCACTCATGTGGATGGTACAGGACGGTTGCAGACGGTATTTGAAGAGACTAACTCCTTGTATTACAATCTCATCAAACAATTTGGGCAGGCCTCCGGTGTCCCGGTTTTGCTGAATACTTCTTTCAATTTGCGAGGCGAGCCGATTGTTACCACCCCGGCTAATGCCTATAGTACATTTATGCGCAGTGAGATGGACATGTTGGTCCTGGGAAACCACATTGTACTGAAATGAGTATTTGTTGAAGTCTTTTTCCAAATGGTCTGAAGTACGAAAGTGGGATGGTTAGCCCTCAGAACGACCAGGACCAGAGTGACTGGGTTCGGCAATCGCAGGAAGGAGAAACCGAAACCTGAACGGCTCTAAACTGATAAATTGGGGTTAGCGATGGCTTATTTCAAGCGGGTTTTTGCGAAGTTGGGAATAATGGGTGAGTTACTTTCGTTTTTTTGGGAGCGGAAGCTGTGGTGGATGATTCCGATGATTCTAATGCTCTTGCTGTTCGGGCTGTTGATTGTGTTTACCCATGGAACCGCAGTGGCACCGTTCATTTATACATTATTTTAGTCAAATAAGTTATTAGAGCTCATATAAGAATTAAGAAGCTTGTACTCTAGGGCAAGGTTTGTTACCTTTGGAAACTATTTTTTGCGTTGCTCAACAAGATTTGTTAACTTTAGCAATATAAACCGCCCACAGGATCTTTGCTTTCCCCAAAATGAGCAGGTAATGGATATTCTCAAGCAAACTTCAACTACCCGGGAGAATCTGGGGTTTCTTGCGGTTCTAGAGGCGCTGGAAGACCAAGAAAGGATTACGCAACGCGAATTAGCAGATGTGACAGGTCTGAACTTGAAGAAAGTAAACTACTGCCTCAATCAATTACTTGAACAGGGTTTTGTGAAATTTCAGAGGGTTCGAAAGAATCCTGACAAAAGAGCATATCTTTACATTCTGACACCAGATGGAATCAAGGCGAAATCTCAGTTGACTTATAGGTTCCTTAAGTTTACGCTGGATTTTTACAACAAGATGGAGAAAACAATAAAACGGTGTCTGGATGAGATGAGAAAATCAGGCGTGGAGCGAATCGCGCTTTTTGGTGCATCTGAGGTAGCCAAAATTCTGCTTAGTCTTCTCAAGAGTGAGCACCTTACCGTGGAATGCGTCCTGGATGGGAATTTTAAGGGGCTTGAGTTTCACGGGGTCCCAGTATTGAAGGAAGACGATGTCAAAGAGCTTTGCGTAGATGCAGTTCTGATTACTTCACTGGACACAAATGACAAGCTTGAAGACCAACTCAGGTCATTCGGGGTAGAGGATGAGCTTGTCTGGCGACTACCGTAGAACGTCTAAAGTGTGGCAAATGCATGCGACCAAACTACCTGCAAGAAGATCTTAGACCACTGATCGGCCTCGGTACTTTGAACATTTCGGCCGTAGCGAGGGAGCGCGTAAACCACGTGCTCGAGAGCAATCGTCTTTCCTATGGCCCCATGACTCAATCTCTGGAAAGCCAATTCTCTAAGTTACATGACTGTAGATTTGGAGTGATGAGCAACAGCGGCACAAGTGCTTTGCACATTGCACTTGCTGCAATGAAGGAACTTCACGAATGGCGGGATGGCGATGAGGTCATAATTCCAGCTGTTACATTTGTGGCCACAGCCAATATCGTGTTCCATAACCGGATGCAACCGGTACCCGTGGATGTGGATCCTGTATATTATGAAATCGACCCGGAAAAAATTGAAGCCGCCATCACAGACCGAACACGTGCGATTATCCCTGTCCATCTATTCGGTCAGCCGTGTGATATGGATCCGATTATTGAAATTGCTAGGGAACATAGACTCAGGATTATCGAGGATTCTTGCGAGACCATGTTTTCTAATTACAAGGGGAAGCGTGTCGGGAGTCTTGGGGACATTGGCTGTTTTTCTACTTATGTTGCGCACTTATTGACTACTGGTGTGGGAGGCCTGAATACTACGAACAGTCCTGAGTATGCGGTCAAGATTAGGTCGTTGATGAACCATGGTCGTGACTCGATCTATCTGAATATTGATGATGATGATGGAAAGTCTCCTGAAGAGCTGAGTATGATTGTCTCCAGGAGATTCTCCTTCGTTAGTATGGGTCACAGTTTCCGTGTTACTGAAATCGAGGCCGCACTGGGGCTGGCACAATTGGAGAATTGGGAAGAAATGATTCAGAGTCGGCGCCGGAACGCCGAGTATTTGAGGTCCGTCCTGTTACAATACAGTGACAGACTCCAGCTTCCTGAGACCAGAGAAGCATGCGATCATTCCTTTATGATGTTTCCAATCGTCTTGCTTGACAAGGAAAAGGATGAGTTCGTCTCTTTCCTGGAACGTAATAGAGTTGAAACACGCGACATGCTCCCCTTAACCAATCAGCCTGTGTACGGTGGTCTTAAGGGATTCCGTGAAGATCTGCATCCTGTAGCAAAATGGGTAAACAGCAACGGATTTTATATCGGTTGTCATCAGGATCTGAAAGAGTCGGATCTAGACTATGTTGCAGAGCTATTTGGTCGATACTGGCGAAATCAATCGTCCAAATCCACGCTTGGTGCCACTCTGGTTCTGATTGTTCAGTATAACATTTCTATTCTGGAAAAGGTTTTAGAAGAAATTCCAGTCGAACTTTTTGATGGCGTAATGGCAGTTGATATAGGAGCCGATCAGGAAACGGTTCAGAAATTGGAGAGTGGAGGCATAAGAGTCTTGCCCTCAAACGGTCGAGACATCGTCTCTGTAATTCAGGCCGAGAGCCTCGAGTTGCTCGGGGAAAATCTGGTCTTTTTCCCATTGGATGGTAGGCAGGATGTCAGAGACATTGCCAGGTTGTTGCTGAGTCTTGAGCGAGACAATGATATGGTGATTGCCTCACGATTTTTGCAGAGCGGAGCACGATATGACCGCCATCGGAAATTCAAATACCGAAGCACTGGCAACAGAGTATTTACATTACTGGCAAATCTCTGTTTCTACGGCAACCTTTCGGACTCTCTCAGCCAGCTCCGCGGAGCCAAACTCTCTTGGCTAAAGGAGATCAATATCGATTCGAAAGGGTTGAGTACGGCATACCAAGTCTCAATACTCGCGTTGCGACGAGGCCTACGAATTAAGGAGATTCCGACAGTTGAAGATATAGATTTAACAAGGCGAGATTTCTGGCAAGCCTGGAAGAGCATTGGGCCACTTCTCATAGTTTTGTTGAAGGAGTGGTTCAGGTTTCGGCGCGAGAGTTCGTAGAAACTATGGACAAGCGTACACTTGTGATACTCTGTTTGAACGAGGTCGAAGGGGTTCGATGGTTATTTGAAAAGGGACCAGATCTGAGGAAAATGGCAGAAGAGGTGATTGCTGTTGACGGTGGTTCTTCAGATGGGACACGAGAAATTCTAGACATACATCAGATTACAATTGTAGATCAGGAGATCAAGGGTAGAGGAGAGGCATTCCGGGTGGGTGTTCGGGCCACTTCCGGTGATTACCTGGTTTTCTTTAGTCCTGATGGGAATGAGGATCCATGCGATATCCCAAAACTCTTCGACAGTCTTGCCTCTGGTGCAGACATGGTCATTGCGTCCCGATTCTTACCTGAGTCGCGGAATGAAGAGGACGACGATCTATTGCCCTTCAGGAAATGGACGAACCAGGTGTTTACCCTAGCGGCAAACATGATTTGGAATAGAAGAGGGTTCATATCAGATACGATAAATGGATTTCGGGGTGTCACACGAGAGACGTTTCTCGACCTAGCCCCCGATTCAAAGGGTTATACGATTGAATATGAAATGACTATTTCCGGAATGAAAAATGGAATTTGTATAGAGGAGATACCAACTGAGGAGGGCAATAGGGTCGGCGGTGAAACAAAGGCCCCGTCCTTCAGGACAGGACTCAAGTTCATTGCTCTCTTTCTTCGCGAGATGCGAAAGAGCATCTTCTAATTGAAATTTTATTGAGACTGCTGTAAATATCCTTCGAAGAAAAATGGCATACAGAGCGGCTGTTATTGGTCTTGGGATGATGGGTAGTATTGCGGATGGATTCGGTGGTAAGGACACCGCAGGTTTCAGTCCATTTTCCCATGCAGATGTCTACGAATGTCACCCGGAGACTGAGTTGGTAGCGGGAGCAACTCGTGATTGCGATCGCCAGAGATTATTCCGATCTCGGGCCAAGCTTATCGAACCCTCTTTAGTAGGTGGGACTTATGTCTAAGGATTATAAACGGAAGTTCGTGAAAGGTATGAAATCCATAGAAAGCTTTTTGGATCCGAATCAAGTAGGTTTCTTGATCCTGTATGTAACAAACAGATGCAATTTCAGATGTGACTTTTGCTTCTATTATGCAGAGATCGAAAAGGGTAGAAAGGTCGACGAGTTGACGTTTCGTGAACTCGAGAAGGTCTCAAGAAAGTTTGGTCCTTTACTACAACTGTCGCTTACTGGGGGCGAACCCTTTATCCGTGAAGATTTGGCGGAAATTGCGGGTCTGTTTATCGAGAACAACCATGTAAGATATCTAACAATCCCTACAAATGCATATATGACGACGAAAATGGTTCAGTTCCTTGAAACAGTATTGCCAATGTACCCGGACACTCATTTTAGAATCACTTTCTCGATAGACGGTATTGAGGAAGAGCATGACCTGAACCGGTCCAAACCAGGATCATACAAGAAAATCCAGGAAAGTTATTCTGTCATTAGCCCGATGCGGAAGATTTACTCTAATTTGGTTTTGGATTCCAATTCCGTTTATACGGCACAAACTGAACACAGATTGCTTAACATTGTGAAGCATATCCACGGGAACTTTGACTTCGATAATATTTCTATTACCTATGCCAGGGGCGAAATCCAAGATCCGAAGCTCAAGCTGGTTTCTGCAGAGAGGTACGTGAAAATAAACGATTACCTTGACGGTATCAAACGGACTCAGGAAAACCGATTCCTCTACCCTGTGTGGAGAGGCGCTCGGGATGTTTCCCGTGAAGCCCTGATTAAGACGGTGTTTGAAGACCAATTCGTTACGCCCTGTGTTGCGGGCCGGAAGTTGGTCATTTTGAGCGAAACAGGAGAAGTGTACCCTTGCGAGATACTTCAGGGTACAATGGGCAACATTAGGAACCATGATTTTGACATTCGGAAAGTTCTAGCTAAACAAGAAAGCAAAAAGCTTGTCAAGTGGATAAAAGACTCGAAATGCAAGTGCTCTTTCGAATGTGCGCTCGCAGCGAATGTCCTTTGGAACCCCTCCTCTTATGCGAAGTTGGCGAAATCGGCATTCAAGAATATAGGCAAAGCGGAATGAACCATCACACAACTAAAAAGGTTACTTTCACGAATTCCTCTCGAGCCAAGGATAAGGCGTATCGATGGAGACAGATCGAATAAGCGTTATCGTCCCATGCTACAATGCTGCCGACACGATTGAGGGCTGCGTTACCAGCGTTCTCCACACCGGCTATCCGGCATTGGAAATCATCGTAGTTGACGATCATTCCAACGATGATTCGGCCAGGATTGTAGAAAAACTGGCAGCAAAGGACAATGTCATCAAATTAGTCAGACATGGTGAAAATGGAGGTGCGGCGAAAAGTCGTAACACCGGTGCCTCAGTGGCCACGGGTGCCTTCTTGTTTTTTGTGGATTCGGACACGGAAATGCTGCAAGACACCTTGAGTAACTTCCTGAGAAGAATTAAAGATACCGATGCAGTGACAGGGATATACCATTACGAGCCGCTGGTTGCTGGTCCAACTGCCCGATATAAAGGACTGTTAAACTACTATCTAAGTACAAAAAATGGAGTGGTGCCTTTTACAGTTTTCCATGGGGCCTGCGCAGGAATTCACCAGAAACTATTCCATGAGCTCGGTGGATTCAATGAACAGCTTCGTTGGGGCATGGACTATGAAAATGAGGAATTTGGATATCGGCTAGCAGAAAAGTATTGTAATCTTCTGGATCCTGAGGTTGTTGTAAAACATCTGTTTCCCAATTTTAAAAAAACGACTCAAACCTACTTCTCACGTGTTTCTCAATGGGTTCAGATTTTTTCAAAAAGAAGGAAATTCGAAACAGTTTACGGCACGGCTACAATTGGCGTCAGCACGGCAAGTTTGCTGGTGGCCTTTGCCAGTTTTCCGCTAGGTTTCTTCCACAAATACCTCTGGGCAATACCGCTGCTTTTCGCTTTTTCCTATTTGTACGGGTACCTAGGTTTCTTTGTTTTTGTGGCGAGAATGCGTATTCGCTACCTCCCTTCAGTGGTTCTACTTAATGCATACTTCACCGTCGTAATCGCATTAGGTGCTGTACATGGTTTCTGCACTGTGCTGTCCGGCAAATCCGACATCCAGGAGACCATGCGCCAGTTGTAGTCGTCTCCCCACAAGCCTCGAATCACTATGTCCAACTATAAGGAAGGTTCAATGCGAGTATTGACCCAGAAAGACCTGTGACTAGCGTTTCAGCTCACCAATTACTAAATGATATCATAATGTGCCGCTACGCCATCTGGTCAAGATGGGTGTATTGAAATTCGGTCGAATGCGATAGGCCTCGTCCCATGGTCCGCCAATGCTAAAGACAGGATAGACTTCTTTATGGTCCAAAGATGAATATTGCATATTTCGGGAATGGTCCAAGGGGCGTCCGTTGTCTTAATGAGGTGCTCGAACATGGGTATAGGGTTTGTACCGTAGTAGGCCATTCAGTGAATAGCGATGTGGTTCAGAAAGCGGCGTGCTTGCGGATTCCGACTTACTTTCCCCAGAAAGTCAATTCACCGGGTTTCGTTGCCCGGCTGCAAAGATTTGCTCCCGATATGTTTGTTTTGTCAGGCTACAATCAGATTTTGCATCAGCCTTTGATTCATATGCCTCCCCTTGGCGTCTTGAATCTGCATGGAGGCAAGCTCCCGGAATACCGGGGAGCCGCCCCGATCAACTGGCAAATCATTAAGGGGGAGACGCTGGGTGGCTGCTGTATCATTCTTGTGGATGAAGGAATTGATACTGGAGACATAATAGAACAGGCTAGTTACGAAATCGCGGAGGACGATACGGCTGGTGATATTGTTGCCAAGCAGCTCGACTTGTTTCCGCCCATGCTCATTCGGGCAATTCAGGGCATCGAATCGGGATCTATTACCCGGGTCAAGCAAGACCCGGATCGGGGGGCCTATTTTATACGGCGGTATCCCAAGGATAGTAGAATCCATTGGTCCAATATGACTGCGCAAGAGATACACAATTTGATCCGGGCGATGCAAGGTCCTTCTTATCCACCCGCTTTTTCCTTCTATAAGGGTGAAAAGTATTCCTTCCACAAATCCAGGATGATGCGGGAAGATATTTTTGGGACAACCGGGCGGATCGCCCTGAAAAGGAAAGAAGGGGTTGTCGTGATTGCTAAGGATCGGGGGTTGCTTGTTTCACGTGTTTCTTTGGTAGAAAGCAATGATTTTGTGAATCCACGTTATCTTCTTGAAACCGGTGAAGATTTTGAGTAGTCAAGGCAAAGAAGGTGCTCCATTCATTTCAATTGTTATTCCTGTGCATAATGAAGCAGAGAATGTTCGACAATTGGCAGAAGAACTTAAGGCGGTGCTTTCTACGACAACTTATGAATCGGAAGTCATTTTTGTTGACGATGTATCAATAGACAATACGGCAGAGGTCTTGAATCAACTGAAGGATGCAAATTCATTTGTCAAAGTCATTTTGCTCGAAGAGCGAGGAGGGCAAACAGGATGTTATCAGGCTGCCTTCCAGGAGGCAAGAGGGAAATATATCATCAGAATGGATGGCGACCTACAGGATGATCCCAAAGATTTGGTAAACTTTTTTGACCTGATAGGTGAAGAGCCAGATATAATTATGGGACTCAGACAGATACGACGCCATCATAGAATTCTGAGATTGGCTACAATGATCTATGATATGCTAATTTTAATACTATTTAACTCTCCTTTTAACACAAATTCAAGCAGTTTCATAGCCTTCAAAGCGAAATTTGTTCAGGGAATAAAATTGCGAAGTAATGACCATCGCTATCTTCCTCTAATTGCAATGCATAGAGGGGCTTCGAATCTGAAGGAGGTCATTGTTAACAATCGAAATCGAATTCATGGACGGACAAAATATGGATATTACACAAAGTTTATCTTGGGTATTCCTGAGGTCCTTCGATTTCTTTTGAGGCTGAGATTTGGGTATTATCACAAGCTTGACGACTTTTCAGGAGACATAAATTGAAGACTGCTCTGATTACAGGTGGACTGGGCCTGATCGGATCATTTGTTACCCGAAAACTGATCAAGGACGATATTGTTGACCGTGTTATTCTTCTGGACCACTATGGCCGATATGTAGACTCAACAAGAAGAGAGTTCGTGGATTACCGTAAGTTGAGAATGCAGGACATAGAAGACAAAGTTGTTATCGAAAGGGGAGAAGCAAAATATTTCAGCGTTGTCTTCCATATTCTGAATCACTACAGGCCCGAGTACATTTTTCATCTTGCCGCATTACCCCTTGCCAAACTGCAGAACCTGAATACGCAAGAGGCCCAGGAAGGCTCGGTTGTTTCTACCAGTAATATTCTCGAAGCCGTGGGGATGTTATACCAGGAGTCTGGATACAAATTGGAACGTTTTGTATACGCTTCCTCAAGTATGGTTTATGGCGACTTCAAATATACACCAGTAGACGAAAACCATGTGACAAACCCGAAAGAGATCTACGGCACCATGAAATTGGCAGGAGAATCTGTGACAAAAGGCCTGTCAAACTTTTACGATATTCCGAGTTCGATAGTCCGGCCTTCTGCAGTCTATGGTCCTACGGACATGAATCGCAGGGTATCACAGATCTTTCTCGAGAAGGCGATGTTGGGTGAGAGGGTATCCGTGCACGGTGCAGATGAAGCTCTTGATTTTACATATGTTAAAGATATAGCAAGGGGATTTGTGCTGGCCTCGACGAAGGAAGAAGCTGTTGGAGAAGTGTTCAATATCACACATGGGAAGGCGCATACGTTGCTGGAATTTGTGACAGTGTTGAAATCGCATTTTCCAGAGCTGGAATACGAGGTTGTAGAACGAGATGCTTCCAGGCCGCGTAGAGGCACACTTTCCATAGACAAGGCCAGGGAACTCTTGGGGTACGAACCCCAATACAGTCTCGAAAAAGGTATCGAGGAATATGTGAATTTTGTGAAAGAGCATAATGCGAATTTCAGAACACAACCATAGATAGAGAGCCAAACAATTCTATGTGCGGCATTTGCGGGTTTTTCTATAGGGAGCGAATGCAACCGGTCCCACTGGATATATTGGATCGGATGATTGATAAAATGGCACGCCGGGGTCCGGATGACCGGGGCGCGTTTCACGTTCCTGGTGGGGCGCTGGGGCATAGACGGCTGACCATCATCGATCTTGTAGGCGGTCAGCAACCGATGCTATCCCAGGATGGGAAATCGGTGCTTGTCACGAACGGGGAGATTTATAACTACCTCGAACTGAAGCAGGACCATCTGTCAGGTATTCCATTCCAAGGTTCGGGCGACACAGAAGTACTCCTGCACCTGTTGAGAACAAGAGATACAGAAGCTCTTTCTCTCCTCAACGGCATGTTTGCCTTCGCTTTCTGGGACAAGGAACGAGATCGTGTGATTGTGGCCAGAGATCCAGTTGGTCAGAAGCCACTGTTTTATTATTCGGGGCAAGGGAGTTTTGTTTTCTCATCGGATCTAGCGAGTCTGGCACAGCATCCTGATGTCCCGTTGGACATCGATCCCGATGGTTTGACTTCGTACTTGTTACACGAATCCTTCCCAGGTTCGAAAACCCCACTTAAGGGCGTCTCGAAGCTGTTGCCGGGACATTTTCTTCTCCTGGACCTGAGAACTTGGACGCTGAACTGCAAAGCTTACTGGCAGAATCCAATTTCCCCTGAAGAGGTTGACCGAGGGGATGGATTCTACCTGCGTAATTTCGAGGATCATTTTGAACAAGCGGTAGATCGCCATCTGCGTGCCGATGTAGATGTCGGAATTTTCCTATCAGGTGGTCTGGACTCGCCCTCGCTGGTCAAGGCAGCCTGCGGAGTGCGTGGAGCAGGTGAGATTCGCACCTTTACTATACGCCACGAACTCGATAGCTTCAATGAGGCCCATCACGCCCAGGAGGTCGCGAGGTATTACGGCACTCAACACCACGAGCGCACGCTCACAGAAGGAGATCTATTGTCGGATGTGCAGGAGTTGCTCCGAGAAATGGATGAACCGATTGCAGATCCCGGATTTCTGGCGGTCTATGAGGTGGTCAAGTTTTCACGCGAGTTCGTAAAGGTTATTCTCAGCGGCAATGGTGGCGACGAGTTTTTCGCAGGATATTCACCTTTCCGTGCGCTGAAATGGTACGGGTTGGGGAGACGGTTCTTACCTGGGTTCCTGGTATCTTGGCTGAAGCGGCTGTCGGAATTGCCTCTGGCAAGCCATGATTACATGAGCGCGTCTTTCAAAATGCAAAGATTCCTTAGAGGTGTGAAGGTGCATCCCGCCGAAGTTCTTATGCAGTGGATTGGTTCGTTCAACCATTCGGAGATTCGAGCAGTTTTGCATAAGGATTTGAATCCCATCTCACTTGAGATGAACGCCAAATTTGGGATACCACAGTTGTATGAAGACCTTTACGAAAAGTACTCGAGCTTACCAACGAAGGATCTTGTATCCACGATTCTGAATTCTTTTCAGCAATTTTTCCTACCAAATTGCATCTGTAATCATGCTGACAAATCCAGTATGATGGTTTCCCAGGAATTGAGGAGTCCTTTCCTCGATAGCGAATTGATGCGCTTTGCGAATACCTTGCCGCCCCAAATGAAATACGGATCGGGTCAGACCAAGTATCTGCTGAGGCAATACTTGAGAGATGGTGGCCCTGACGGAGTTTCCAGAAGACCCAAGCAAGGGTTTACCGTTCCCATTGCCTCATGGCTGACTTGCTCCTTGAAGAATTGGGCAGACACACTCTTGGATCCAGAGCAACTAGCCAATGATGGTTTTTTTGACGCTGTACAGGTGCGCAAGCTTTGGGATGATCATCAGTCTAGAAGGTTTAACCACGCCAAGTCGTTGTGGACTGTTTTATTATTCCAATTCTGGCTTCATTCGACACATTCAAATTGGAAGAACGGGAACTGAACTTACATCGTCTAGGAGCCAATTGAATTGAATAGTATCCCATTGTGCGTACCCTCGATAGGTGAAGATGAGATCCAGTCAGTTGTGGAAGTTCTCAGAAGCGGTTGGCTGGCGCATGGCCAGAAGAACCACGAGTTTGAGTCTATGTTTGCGGACTACATAGGAAGCAAATATGCCATCAGCATGAATTCTTGTACTTCCGCGCTTCACCTGGCTCTGGCAGCGCTTGAAATCACCGGAGAGGTGATCGCTCCTTCATTTACGTTCGTGGCTACAGTGAATGCCATCTTGCTGGCCGGGGCGATTCCAGTTTTGGTGGACATCGATTCGGACACGCGAAATATGGATCCCGATCTGATCGAAGAGGCAATCACGGATCGAACTGAAGCGATTATGGTGGTTCATTACGGTGGCTTGCCGGCCGACATGCCGAGGATTCTCGAGATTGCCGAGAAGCATAATCTCCGCATAATCGAGGATTCTGCCGAATGCCTGGGTGGAAGATTCCACGGGCAGATTGCAGGTTCTTGCGATGTCGGGTGTTTCTCGTTTTTCCCCACCAAGAACATCACAACGGGTGAAGGTGGCATGCTGACAACCGACGATGGGAAACTTGCATCCAAAGTCAGGGCCCTTTGTGGACACGGAATCGATTCCACGACTTTTTCTCGGGAGAAAGAAAGCAGGCCCTGGATCAGAATTGCATCGCGGGCAGGTCACAATTTCCGAATGAGCAACATTCTGGCGGCGGTTGGAGTGGAACAGATGAAAAAGGTCAGTGATCTGAATGGGGCAAGACAGCGTATTGCGGCAAGGTATGTAGAGCGGCTTGGGGACCTTGATTGGGTTCGGTTCCAGGTCATTCCTGATGGGTTTACCCATTCATGGCAAATGTTTACGGTTCTGGTACCGCGGAAGAAACGGGACAAGCTCATTGGGCATTTACGTAGACACAACATCGAAGCCTCAGTCCATTTTGATCCACCGATACATATGCAGCCCCCTTATATGGATTTGAGAAGAGGCTCTCAAATGGAAGAGACTGAACTGGTGGCAAGTTCCATTATTTCCCTACCCATTTTCCCCAGCATGGAGCAAGAAGACGTAGATTCTATCTGTTGTGTCGTTCGAGACTTTATTGGTACTGATTGAGCCATCTGTAGAAACTCTTCGACATAGTTTCTTGGTACGTGTGGCCGGATAGTGTATTTGCTGTTGGCCATCCGTAAGGGTGAAAACCAAAACTGCCAAGTTAATTTACGCTGAACACGGGGAATGTTTGAGTTGATGAATCGGGCAAAGGACAAATTGCTGTTGAGGTCATCCATAATCCATAGGACTAAATTTAGATTATGGAACTTTTCTCGTCTTCACACTACGCTCGGAGTGCCCATCCGATATGTAGGAAAGCTCTCAACGAAGGGTGTAATTAAGAAACACAAGAGTAGAATGCGGAAAATGGGCAGATCCTTACTCCCCAAAGACAGATATGAAAGGAGCATAGAAGTACCTACCCAGTTCTTGGTTCTATATGGTGAGCGCACCTGTGAAGCTGCAAGAAAAGGGATTCAAATTCTCTTGAATCATCTGCGAATTCCATATCGTAAGATCGATAGGTCCTACTTAGTCAGTCGTGATTTTGGTGAGCCTGTGGTCTTAATTGTATTAGGATTTCCTTGGCAGGAATTGGAGCATATAGCATCTCTGTGCTCAAGGGGAACTTTACGGGTTATTGCGTTCGGAAGCTCAGGATCATATCCTAAAGATATGTCAAAGTTCAAAGTTATTACTGCAGACCCAGCGAACCTACTTCCCTATAACGAAGGGCTCCGATCAAATTTGACCTGTAGTTTTGTCAATTCACTTCTGGAGCTATCAAGCTTTCCTATTATAACGGGGCTATTGCCTCCTCAAATCGCTTTGCGCATAGATGATGTTGTGGGGTACAAGTTGCAGTATTTGGATGCGGCTCTGGATCATGGGTGGGTTCCTAACCTTGGTCTATTTGTAGAAGATTTTCAGCCCTTTGCAAGTAGAATTGCACCCAAGTTTTCGTCTTTAGCTAAATCCCAGATGGTTGAACTAAGTCCCCACGCACTCACAGCAAACTCGTTTCTTTTTTTCGACTATAATAGGGGAAAGCCCTTTCGCTTTGGTGAATTTTCGGATCGTTGGGTAAAAACACTCAGAGACTTTAGAGCCTGGGGTTTTCCCCTCAGTTCTGTAATAAACGCCCATTTTCACACATTATCATCTATCTGTATTTCGTCCCTTCTGGATTGTGGTGTTCGATATCACTTCAGTGAGCTCCAGCCCGATTGGGTATCCATGAAGCCAGACGTGAATCATCTGCCTTGCGGTGATCCAGTTTGCACAACGGGTCAATCAAACCAGTTGGGTATCTTTCAGGTTTATAGTGGGGACAGTGCTCTGGATTGCAATTGGTCTACCTCGCTCTATGATTTTATGATGCACGTAAACTCAAAAGATTTGATCTCCAGTATCTCTCAACGAATATATAAGAGATTAGATCTGAGTCTATGGACGGGATTTGCAGCATTTATCACAACACATGAAAACCTGCTCAGCAACCTGAGGAAGTTCAGTATACTGGCAATATGGGATGAGGTTGATCGTCTGATGGCGGACCACCCGCTTTGTCCTCAGAAAACCTCACTTTCTGAACTCGGACGAGCTTGTGAAAATCACACAAATATTGTTGTTGACCGAGTTGAACCTGTTGACAATGAGTGGGTAGTCAGAGTGAGCGGAAATTCATTTGGTGAAAGCTTCCTAACCGCCTTTCTTGAAGGGCGACCACATCTGATACGTCTTCCTGCATTTAAAGGGAAGAGAGATATTGTTGTTCGATTATGAATCCAGATCGATGCGTTGGCCGAACTTTGTGAACTCAGCTTCCATTGAGGTTACTATAGTAAATGAAACGCAGTCCATTTTATTCCAATATTTTCCTTTACAGACTAGAGATGAGTATTCTCCATAAGGGAAAATACAGAAAGAGATTTCAGGATGTTGTCGACCTCATAGAGGGAAATATCACATCAGTTTGTGAGCTCTGTTTTGGTGATATCTTCATTGCTGAGTTCTGTAGGAAAAATAATATCTCCTGGATGGGCATTGACTTGAGTCCGGAATTTTGCAGATATGCCCAAGGAAAAGGGTTTAACGCTACTTTGGATAATGTTCTTACAGCGGAATTACCTAATACAGACATGTATATAATCCAAGGGTCGCTTTATCATTTTAAAGACAAAATCGATAAATTTTTTGATCGACTCTTGAAGAAAAAGGGAAGCATCATTATCGCTGAACCTGTCAGAAACTTTTCATCAAGTGACAACTTCATTGGAAGACTTGCGAGGAGAGCGTCGAATGCTGGTATAGGACATAATTCCTTTCGGTATGATCACAAATCTCTTATTGATGAACTGAGAAGACAACAACTGAGATCACCATATGAGTATGAAGTAATACATATTGATCGAGAAATGTTGATCAAAATTACTTGCCCTTAATTTTGTGTCGAATTTCACAAAAATCTATGACCGAGATTCTACCAGATGTTAAATGGAACGAGTTCTACTAAACATAATGCTTTTAATGCGGATCAGTACAGAAGCGGCTATCCCGATGGGATTGAGTTAAACTATTGGAACTCGGGACGAAACCATATTATTGCCAGGAAGCTCAACTCATTTCCCAAAACTCCAGGAAGGATTCTTGATATCGGATGTGGTAGAGGGATTGTCGTATCTCACCTAAGAAAACTAGGCCTTGATTGCTGGGGATGCGATCTTGCGCAAACGGTGCCCATAGATAACAGTGTTGGCAATCGTCTTTTTGTTGCCAGAGATGCTTTCGAGTTGGAAGATGAGTGGAGAGCAACGGTAGATACTATTTTGCTGCTTGACGTCATTGAACATATTAGAGAGCCAGAAGAGTTTTTGGCTCGGATCTTAGAGCATTTCAACAACCTGCGCCATATGTTCATTACCCTTCCTGCAAGGCAGGAATTGTGGTCAAATCATGCATGAATTCTATGATCATTTTCTACGCTATGATAAAGAGAGTCTATTTCTACTGTTGAACAAGTTTAAATTTTCGCGAGTAGATTTTGGCTACTTCTTCCATCTTTTGTACTTTCCTGCACGCTTGCTTTGCATGTCAAGAACAAATCGAAAGGTATGCCTCAAAGGACCGGCAGGTGTTATGGAGATTTCATTACACGAGCTACTGGCGAGGTTCTTCAGTTTGGAAGAGAGGATTGTGCCGAAGTCATATCCAGGTACCTCTCTTGATGCATCAATTGCATTATAATTAACCACTGGCCCAATTAGGTCATCGATTGGGAGGTAACGTGCTAGACAATCTCGAATTTCCACCGAAGGGTAGTAGGCCTAAGGAACTTAAGATTCAGGTGAGGTCCGCGCTCATACTACTGAGTACCTTCGGCATTCTGGTTATTAATTTTGACTGGGGTCTGCCCAATAAAAGGCGTTTAGAATTGATCGGTGGAAAGGATGTTCTCGCCTCCAAAATTAGTCAGATACTACGTTCTAAAGAAAGAGTAAACCAGATTCCCACTCCGCATTTGCAGTATGATGAACAGATCCATCTTGCTGTAAGGGAGTTTCTCTTGAGCCCTTGGGCTGGCGATGATAATCTAACCTTGGCTGCAATTAAGAGACTGAATCCTTACAATTTGGAGTTTGACCCTGGTTATTATATTTACGGTGGAGGCCTTATATACTCGGGCGCTGTCTTCCTACAGGTGGCCGCTTGGTTTGGTTTTGTGACTTTGAACCCAGATGCAGTTTTTTATATGAATAATCCGGACGAGTTGGGCAGGCTTTACACCGTTTTGAGACTAATGATCGTCATCTCCGCAACGGTTGGGATCTTTTTGTTAAATCGCCTCACTGCGCAGTTCTATGGTGAAAAGGTTGCGTTAGTAGCATGGGGAATTACTCTGTTTACACCTTTGACCTATGAGCCAGTGCATTCTGTAGAGCCTCATATATTTGTACTGGTTTTCTTTCTCTTGTCATTCTACTTTACTTTGAGAGCAGTTAAGGGTGAATCGCGGAAGAATTTTTTTCTCGCTGCCGTTTTTGCTGGTGTATCAATTGGAACTCAGGCCCTGTCTTTTTACATTGTATTCGCCTTTTTTGCAGCATTGGTCATTAACTGTAAGAATGGTACAATTAACCTTCGAGAAGCCTCTGCAATATTTATGCGATATGTAATTATTTCCGTTGGTTGTATGTTGTTATTGAACCCCTTCTACATATTAAATTTCACGGGTTTTTTGGGGGACCTAAGTTTTGGGACGGGGCAGCACTTCTTTCGCGCTCCGAAAACGTGGGCACCATATAATCTGAGTTGGTTTTTATTAATTGCCCTGCTTGCAGCTGTCATATACCACTTAGTGAAGTTTCGACAGAACGCGTATTCTGCAATTTCTGTGGCTTGTATTATTCCTGCTATCTTTGTTTATGTATTGTTGGGTAATTATCACATGACGTATGTTTATTCATCGATCCCTCTTATGGGAGTGCTCTTGGCAGTTATGCTCAGAGACATTTATGTTTCTCTTAAAGACCGTTCAAGAGCTGCATTTGTGGTTTTGGTTGTAGTTCTATTCTTGGTTTTTCCAGGGGCTCGCTCTGTTTATTATTTGATTAACTTCTCTTCAGTGCAGAGAGAAGAGGCAGGGGAGTGGATCAATGCCAATGTGCCAGTCGGGTCTACCATCGCCGTAATGTTTCCACCTTCGATTTGGGATTGTGTTCCCTTCGAATTTTATAATTATCGCCTGGTTGAATACCGTGCGATGACACTATTCGATGAGCCATCCTTAGCAGACGCAGTTGTGCTTTTAAATGCCCCTCTTCCCGACAATTTAAAAGATCATTACAAATTAGTAAAAGCATACTATCCCAATAGTGTATTTGGTTTCCGGTTTGAATTGGCGGGAGAAATCCACGCTTTGATTGGAAAATCTATCGAAATTTATGTTACTGCGAATCCAAATTCTGTGGAAAATGTTGATGTAGTATTGTAGCTGTTTTTGTATGTACCATTGAATTTGGTTGATGAAGGGTTGTTGAGCAAGCACCTCAGACTGGGTTATGAAGTGTGGTGATTTTTACGCACGTTGTCAGCTTAGAAGTTGTTTAGAGATGGGTGCGATCTTGTGCGTGCCGATCACGTTGGCCAGAGCTGGCTTACCTGCATGTAACCATCCCCATTTTAGTGGCAGTCTAAATTAGAGTTTCCGCCTGTTGGTGGACACTTCTGAATTCGAATGGTGTGAGGTCGCCGAGTGCGTCATGGGGACGTTCTTCGTTGTATTCGTCCATCCATCCTTCCGTGATTTCGCGGACCTCTGACAAGGACTTAAAGACGTACATGTTCAGCACTTCATCTCNGTANGTACGATTGAATCGTTCNACATAAGAATTCTGTGTNGGCTTCCCTGGCTGAATGAACTCCAGATCGATATTGTGNGCTTCCGCCCANTCGGCCAGGNTGCTCGANATGAATTCAGGACCGTTGTCCATTCGTAGTTTGGCAGGATACCCTCGCCAGGCTACAACGCGATCCAGGACGCGTATGACTCGTTCAGCCGACAAGCCCACGTCTATTTCTATGGCCAACACTTCCTGATTAAAGTCATCGACTACATTGAGCGTTCTGAAACGGCGTCCGCTAAACAAGCTGTCACACATAAAGTCTATCGACCAACAGCGATTGATCGTGTCAGGCGCCTCAAGCTGAATCGGATATCGATTTGGAAGGCGTTTCTTGCCTCGCCGCCGTTTATTCAGGTTCAACTGGCAGTAGATGCGGTGGACCCGTTTGTGATTCCACCGATGGTCCCAGCGGCGGAGGATCTTGAACAACTTTCTAAAGCCATACGCTGGATAATGTTTAACGGCTTGCTGCAAACCGGCAATAACTGTGTCGTCTCGTGTGGTATCAGGTTGATATCTGTAAACTGAATCATGGATGCCAACAATACGACAAGCCCGTCGAAGACTGATCGAGTAGGCCGCCCGGGAGTAGTCGACCAGCTCCCGTTGCATTGCTGGCGTTACAGCTTTTTTTCATTAATATCCTTCAGCACTTTGTGGTCCAGGCTGAGTTCGGCATACATCTGCTTCAAGCGCCGATTTTCCTCTTCTAGCTCTTTGAGCCGCTTGATATCAGATGCCTGTCCGGCGTCAATCATTTTTCCGGTCAGCGACAAATAAAATTCCCGAAGTTCTGCTTAATATTTGGTTCGATTGCAGTTACGTTGATGTCAATGGACCTCCTGGTGTTCAACAAGTTCATCAGGATTGGTCAACCGGTTGACCTTAGTGTAATCCCGCTCCATAATCGGATTGTTACCGAAGAAGGATTCTCGACTGGCAGTATGGAGGCAAATTTTCAGAAAAGGGCATTCACATCAGGACAGATGTCTCAGTATGTCCAAGACGCTGGTTTTTACCAACCCAGATGGATTAGCGTAGAAACGGATGAATTAGGGCTGAGAAATCCCAAAGGCCAATCTCAAGAAATTGAGGATGTTATTTTGATGGGTGATAGTTTCACCTTTGGCTGGGGAACAAATCAAACAGAAATATGGAGCTACGTGCTTTCCCCGGAAGTGAAGAAGCATGTATATAATATTGGCGTTTCCGGCTCATCCCCTTCCAAGCAAGTTGAACTGCTCATTCACTTGGACGAAGAGGGACNAGTGCGTCTTTCAAACGGGTCAGTTCTATTCTTGTTGGTCTTTGAAGGGAATGATTTTACAGATCCAAACGCGTATGACAAAGAGAAACCTAAAGGACCAGGCTACTACTTCGGTGAACTCCCTCGCAGCTTTTTCTCAGAGTCGATTGGTGCGAAATTCAAGCTGGCAGCGAAGAATGCGATCAATAAGATTCTTGGGCGTAAGTTGCCTTTGAAGAATGCACCGTATATGGTTTGCACTTCCAGAGTGTATGGAAAGGTTGGATTTAGCCGATCATACACAGGGCTAGTCAAACGAAACAACCTTACCAGAGACTATTCGAGGCAGTTGTTTAAACAATCTATGATCAGAAGAGCCTTGCAGAGGTTGGGAGAACATTCACTCCAATATGAATCAAGAGTTGTGATTCTATATTGTCCGATAAAATCCAGGATTTATGGTCGATATTTTCCAGAGCATCCAGCACTTCCGGATAAGGATTATCTAAAGGAGTTGATGCGCCGGTCCGCCAGTCAGTTCAATTTCGGTTTCGTCGATTTGAGCGAAGAGTTCGCGAGGCATGCTCAAGCAGGTAAACTTTTATATTGGCGGATGATACACACTTGAACAATAGCGGGCATGCGGAATTGGCCAGTCTTTGCATGAATTTCCTCAAATAGAACTTTTTATGTTCACCAGGACCCGACATACACCTTGTCGGGTCAATCTGCTACAGGAGTAGTTTCTAGGAACTTCGTGGGTCTATGAAAAAGGTGCACTTTCTGTCTAGAAAACAAGATGTCATTGTCCAGTACTTGATAGCGCCAGTTCGGTATANCAAGGTTGGTTTGCTTGAACGTGGTTTCCAGACGAAGATTTTCTTTCATCCCTCGCCTCGCTGTCTGTCCTGCGATGTCCTATGCTTGGTCTCAAAGGCAATCCTGCCTATGCTTGGTGACAAAAGTCCGGTTCTGCACCCTACGGGACCTACAATTGGATTCTTAGAAAAGGCAAGACGGTATGCAAACAAGATTGTCTGGCTCGACAGTTCTGACAGCACAGGTGTTACTCATTTCGAATTGTTGCCCTATGTGGATCTTTATTTGAAGAAGCAACTTTTGAAGGATCGGACTCTATACCAGAAAGAGTTCTATGGTGGTAGGATTTTTAGCGAGTTCTATCATAGTACATTTGGAATCGAGGATGAGTTACCATTTAACCAGTTCTACCCACTTTGCCCTGGATTCGCAAGCAAAGTTGATTTGTCCTGGAATATTGGGCTAGGTGATATGGTTGGCTCCTTTTCGAGAAATTTCTATCAGAGATTGCTTGCAGATCATCGCCCTCCAAATTACTGTTTTCCCGCTGTCGCACCGGATGATTCAAGGAAGAATGTTGATGTCTTTCTAAGAACGTCTACAGATTTAGGACGTGCTACAATCGCCTTCCATAGGCAGGAGTTGGTGCGTAGGCTGAGGAAGCTCAAGACAGATTGGGACTTTATCGGAGATATCAACGGCGAACGACTGTCTACCAAGGAGTTCAGGAACACCATGATGCGAGCCAAGATCATGCCAAGTCCTTTTGGATGGGGTGAACTGGGTGTTCGTGACTATGAGGCCTTCATACACGGAGCGTTGTTGCTGAAACCGGATATGTCTCATATGGAGACATGGCCTGCGATTTTCGAAGAAAGCGAGACATACCAGCCCATCGACTGGGGGTTTGGAGATCTCGATACGATTCTTTGTGAGTTACTATCAGACCACGGGAAAAGAAACCGAATTGCGAGCCAGGGTCAAGCGACGTACCTAGATTCGATTTCACCGGCTGGTATGGCTCGGTTTTGTGATTGGTTTGTTGAAAAGTTAGAAGCCTAAGTGTCCATCAGGGACTGGCGCCAAGGTGGTGGTGGCGATGAAGAAGATTCACCTAACAGAAGCACCTGATGTTGGGGCGAGTGCAGATGGCATTTATTCTCTACTCCAGAGGATCAAGTCTGCCCTTGACGGGCAAAGGGTACTTTACTGGCTAGATGGTGGGACCGCATTGAAGGTTGCTAGGGACGGTCACATCCTCTCTTCGGATCTAGACATTTCCTCCTGGCAGAGCGAAGGTGAAAGAATTCTCGAAGCTTGTGAGGAACTTC
The DNA here is from genome assembly GCA_002709665.1 of Gemmatimonadota bacterium. Lineage (GTDB taxonomy): Bacteria > Latescibacterota > UBA2968 > UBA2968. The sequence continues at coordinate 39,237 of PAQK01000025.1, forward strand.
GTCGCGAGGGATTTCGAGTTAAAGACTCAGGCATTTATGCCATTTGTAGAAGATCATCTGATGCTTTATCCACCCAAAAGTTACAAAACGCCATTCAGGCATATCGACATAGACCTGTACTGCGAGCTGGGCCAGGAAGCAGTGTCCAGAAATCTTTACAGACCCATCGGTAAGATGGGAAGATACCTGTTTGAGCTTTATAGAAATCTCTGCGAATGCAGATTTGAGGCCACCACCCTGAAGCACCGGGCGTTTAGGAAGCTTCCTTCGTCTTGGAAAGGTCTGTTTGCACGCTTCGTTCTGGAAATCTACTGCATTACGTGTGAAAGTGTATGGTTTGTGGTTCCAAAGACCCATTTCAAAGAGTTATCGGAGTTACTCATAGAGGATCTGGTTTTCAATGTGCCCTCGAAAATTGAAGCATACCTTGAACATAGATATGGTACAGGGTGGGCAAAGCCAAATAAAGCTTGGCGGCTATGCGATGGGGGTTTGGTTCGNCTAAGGCCCCTTAGGGGAATTCCGTACTCCAGAAGGTCNCTCAGAACATTCAAATCTGATGAAATACCTCAGGTAAACTCACTGGGAAAGTAATCTTCAAGACCGGAAAGAGATTCCTTCACATACATCCAGGGCGTTTACCCCAGTTTCGGGGAAGTGCAACGGTGTACTACAGCCTATTGATGAACGGAAACTGCGGCGTAACAGCCCTATTTCTGGATGAGCAAATTGACACCGGTCCGGTGGTTGAGACCCACGATTATGCCGCTCCATCAGACCGGACTGAAATTGACTACGGGTACGATCCATATNTACGATCGGACTTGTTGGTTCGTGTTCTCCGCGGCTATCTGGATAGTAGTGAGTTTTGCACCGAACATCAGAGGACAGACAAAGGTGAGAAGTACTTTATCATGCACCCTGTCCTGCGCCATGTTGCGATTCTGGGAGCGAACGAAGGGAAAGGTGAATCCGAGGCATGCTAAGAGTGAATAATGGCGATAGCAGATCTCTATTGCCTAGGAGTCTCGAGGGGAAAATATCATGATGGATTTGAGTGGAAAGGTCATCCTTGTAACTGGTGGAACAGGGTCCTTTGGCAGGAAGTTTGCAGAATTAGTTCTTAACGAATGTTCACCAGAAAAGCTGATAATTTTCAGTCGAGATGAACTCAAGCAATTTGAGATGCAGCAGGCTTTGGATTACAAGCCAATCAGGTATTTCATTGGTGATGTAAGAGATCGGGAGAGGCTCTACCGAGCTTTTGATGGTGTTGACGTAGTTGTGCACGCCGCAGCCCTAAAGCAGGTGCCTGCAGCTGAATACAATCCATTTGAGGCAATTAAGACCAATATTCAAGGCGCGCAGAACGTGATCGACGCGGCTATTGACAGAAGTGTGAAGAGGATCATTGCTCTGAGTACCGACAAAGCAGTTAGTCCGATCAATCTCTATGGTGCTACCAAGCTATGCTCTGATAAGCTTATGGTGGCAGCCAACGCCTATGCAGGCGAGCACAACACTCGGTTCAGTGTTGTCCGATACGGAAATGTCGTTGGTAGTCGAGGGAGTGTCATACCTTTTTTTCTGGAACAACGCAAGAATGGCAAGCTCCCAATTACAGACGGCAGGATGACGCGATTCTGGATTACCCTGGAGGAGGGCGCAAATTTCGTGATTCGTTGTCTCGAGCATATGGAGGGTGGAGAGATCTTTGTCCCTAAGATCCCAAGTATGAATATTATGGATCTGGCGCAGGCTGTAGCTCCAGAATGCGAATACGAAACGGTAGGAATTCGGCCAGGTGAGAAGTTGCACGAGACCATGATATCCAAGGACGATGCCCGAAGTACGCTGGAATATGATGATTGGTACGTGGTTCAGCCTGCACATAAATGGTGGAACACCGAGTCTTTCGTTGACACCAATGGGGGGCGACCTTGTCGAGAGGACTTTGAGTACAGTAGCGAAAAGAATGAAAAGTGGCTCTCCGTTGAGGAGTTGAAGAAAATGGTTGATGAATTGTGAGCGGACAATACATCCCATATGGATGTCAATGGATTGACGAGGAGGACATCCAAGCTGTTGCAGAAGTGTTGCGGTCGGATTTGATAACGCAGGGGCCAATGATTCAGCGTTTTGAAGAGGCGTTGGCTGAATTTTGCGGTGCTACTTACGCAGTTGCGGTTTCCAGCGGGACTGCAGCCCTGCACCTTGCCTGCCTGGCTGCGGGCGTGGGTCCGGGCTACGAGGTGGTCACATCCCCGAACACGTTCGTTGCCTCGGCAAACTGTGCGTTGTATTGCGGCGCAGTGCCTCGGTTTGTTGACATCGATCCACTGACATATAATCTGAGCCCAGGTAGAATGGAAGAATTTCTAGCAAAGACATCTGGTCCCGATATACCCAGGGCTGTTATCCCTGTACACTTCGCGGGACAGCCCTGTCAGATGGAACAGATTTGGAGCACCGCCAGGTCTCATAGCTTGATCGTGATTGAGGATGCTTGCCACGCCTTGGGTGCCAGATGGCAGGACAGCAATGGAACCTGGCAGCGCGTTGGCAGTTGCTCGCATTCGGATATGGCTGTTCTTAGCTTTCATCCAGTAAAGCATATCACGACTGGTGAAGGCGGTGCAGTCCTCCTCAACAATGAGTCCCTATATCGTGATCTGTTGGATCTGCGGACCCACGGGATTACCAAAGACACATCACGCATGGAACGCAACGATGGGCCCTGGTACTACGAAATGCAATCCCTGGGTTACAACTACCGGATCACGGACCTGCAATGCGCTTTGGGATTGAGGCAGTTGGGCAAAGTAGGTTCCTGGGTTTCTCGGAGACGTGAAATCGCGGCGTTATACGATGAGGCATTTTCCGGTATACAAGGTCTACTTCCTCCATTCCAGATGCACGGAACAGAGGCTTCCTTTCACCTGTATGTTCCTCAAGTGGCGAAGGACCTCATTGTCTTCAGGAACGAAATCTTCGACAAGTTGCACACCCACGGAATCGGTACACAGATTCATTACATTCCTGTCCATTTCCAGCCCTACTATCGCCAACACTTCGGATACTCCGAAGGAGACTTTCCCATGGCCGAGGAATACTATAGGCGTTGCTTCACGTTGCCTGTCTTCCCCTCAATGAAAGATGAGGAGGTCCAGCGCATCGCTGATATTGTCTTACAATTGGTTGCAGAATATGGGGCCTGCGGATGACCAGGGTTGCGGTTGTCGGATGTGGTTCAATTGGTACACGCCATATCGGAAACCTCCTATCGCTTGGTGTATCGGACATCATAGCCTTGGACCCAGATTCCGGCAGGAGGGACTGCATTCACCAGCAGTTTGGGGTCAAGACCTGCGAAGATGAGGAGATGGTTTGGAATTACCGTCCAGATGTTGTCCTGATCACAACTCCACCCAAATTGCATTTGGAATTGGCAATCTCGGCGGCTCGCCACGGTTGTCATTTTTTTGTAGAAAAGCCGCTTTCCGATCGGGTGGAGGGTCAGGATGAGTTAGTGGAGATTTGCCAGAGCCGAAGCTTGATCACGATGGTGGGCTGCAATATGAGGTTCCACTTTGGGCCCTCAAATGTAAAACGTCTGGTTTCCGAAGGTGTGATCGGAAGACCGATTTCGGCCTCGCTGGATGCAGGACAATACATGCCGGACTGGCATCCCGATCAGGACTATAGGAAGAGGTATAGTGCTCAAAGCAGATTGGGCGGCGGGGTGATTCTCGATGGAATACACGAACTGGATTACGCGAGGTGGTTGTTTGGGGAAGTTGCTGAAATCTTCTGCCATGGGGGAAAACTGAGTCGCCTGGAAATCGATGTGGAGGATTCGGCAAACATCTTGATGATATTCAAGACCGGGATTTCTGCAATGGTACATATTGACTACATTCAGCGATTTTATTCGCGGTCTTGCAAGGTGATTGGGGAAGAAGGGACAATCTCTTGGGATATCCACGGCGCTCTGAAATTTTTCACCGCAAAGACAGGGAAATGGGAAGTGGTTGAGCCTCCGGCGAAGTACACAATCAACGATATGTATGTGGAAGAGATGCGACACTTCCTGTCATGTGTGGAACAAGATGAAGCCACGATTTCTGGTGTTGAAGATGCCTCAAAGGTGACTCGAATGGCTTTGGCGGCCAGGAAATCTATGCTGAACAGGGAGAAGGTGTTGCTTTGAAGGCGAACCCCAAAGTGGTGGCATGTGTGCCGGCTAGGACATCCTCGAGTCGCCTTCCCGGAAAGGTGATCAGGACGCTTTTGGGTAGACCGATGATCGAACACCAGATTGAGCGGATCAGACAGGCGGATCTTGTTGACCAGATTGTCATCGCCACAACCCAACAGCCACAGGACAAGGAACTTCTGGCCATAGCTGAAAGGATGGGGGTGGCCGCATATGCGGGTTCAGAGGACGATGTCCTGGATCGGATCTACCAGGCGGCCCTTGCCCAGAATGCCGATCTGGTTCTGAGACTTACAGGTGATGGACCATTGTTGGACCCCTGTGTTGTGGATCGTTTTGTCTCCTATTTCCTGGATCATTTGGACAGCGTGGACTACGTGGGAGTTGGAGCGTCTTATCCAGATGGCCAGGATGTGGAGGTTTTCTCATTTGGTGCCCTCCATCGGACATGGCAGGAAGCCGAAAAGGAATACGAACGTGAGCACGTTTCAGTTTACACCTGGCAGAGCGGGAAGTTCCTTACAGTACGATTGGAACATGAACCGGACCTTTCCGAAATGCGCTGGGAGGTGAACGAGGAGGAGGACTTCCAGTTTGTGGAGGCCGTCTATGAGGCCCTGTTTCCTGAATATGGCTACAAGTTTGGCATTCAGGATATACTCGATCTTCTGAAGGAAAGACCTGACCTGCAAGACATGAACAGTACTATCAGGCGTAACGAAGGCTTTCTGACCTCCCTGCGTGAACAGAGAGTCAAGAAAGTGAAACTGAGGAACGGCTCTATCACCCAATCCGAGGAGTATTGGAGGAGAGCCCAAGGACTTATTCCTGCGGGAACTCAGACGCTTAGCAAAGGTCCGACTCAGTACGTGGACGGTGTTGCGCCCAAATACCTTCTACGTGGGAGAGGAAGTCACGTGTGGGATGTTGATGGAAATGAGTACATCGACTATCCAATGGGACTCGGCGCCATTCTTCTGGGTCACAACTATGGACCCGTCAGCGATGCCATCCACAGGCAGGTGGACCAGGGGATAGCATTTTCGCTAATGCATCCATTGGAAGTTGAGGTCAGCGAACTCCTCCGGGACCGGATTCCCTGCGCCGAGATGATACGATTTGGCAAGAATGGATCGGACGTGACTACCGGCGCTGTCAGAGCTGCCCGAGCTTTTACAGGTAGGGATTTGATAGCTCATTGTGGCTACCATGGCTGGCACGATTGGTACATTGGGTCTACGACCCGAAACCAGGGGGTACCTAAGTGGGCAATAGACCAGCAGTACGCTTTCTGCTACAACGACCTTGATTCATTGAGAGAGATATTCGTACAGCACCCTGAGCGCATTGCAGCAGTAATCATGGAGCCCTACGGTGTGACATTGCCCGAGGACGGATTCCTTCAAGGTGTCAAGGGTCTTGCTCGGGAGAACGGCGCGATTCTCATCTTCGATGAGGTCGGCACTGGCTTTCGCTTCCACAATGGTGGTATACACCAGTACTTCGGAATTGAGCCGGATCTAGCCTGTTTTGGCAAGGCAATGGGAAATGGCATGCCTATTTCAGCGTTGGTTGGACGTACAGAGATCATGAGAGTGCTGGAGGAAGCCTTCTACTCATTCACTGCGGGGGGAGAGTGTTTGTCTTTGGCTGCCGCTAAGGCAACTCTGCAGGAAATCGAGGAGAAGAACGCTATTCCATTACTTTGGGAAACCGGTGAAATGTTAAAGACAGGATTCAACCGGTTGGCGATGGACTACGGCATGCTTCAATATGTTGAGTGTGTTGGGTTATCCCCGCGTACATTTGTCGCCTTTAGCGATATCGGCTGTACATCCGCATTGCTTGTGAAGAGTTTGTTTCAGCAAGAGGTCTTGAAGCGAGGTGTTCTATCGTTAAGTGCGGCGCACTGCATTAGCCTCAGTCATACAAAAGAAGATATAGAGTATACACTTGGTGTGTATCAGGAGGCATTTGAGGTTCTTGAAAAGGCCGTAAGAGAAGAGGCAATAATAAGGCAGATCGAGGGTCGGCCGATACAGCCCGTGTTTCGTCCGGTGTCGTGAGCGTGACTGGCAGGGGCAGGATTGTCCTTAGGTTCGACGCGGATGGGCAGGTCGGAATGGGGCATTTCTCAAGATCCCTGTCGTTGGCGGAAAAGCTGGTAGAGATTGGGTTTGAGCCAATTGTAGTAACCAAGCATGTACACGCAAATATCTGGACGGCGTTGAAGACCTTTTCGTATACGTGTATCAAGATTCCTTCTTCATTACCCTGGTCAGCCGAAGAGGAGTATATCGCTCAGGAATTTGGATTTAGAGATGTGAAGGCTTCGATATTTGATATTTCCACACCCTATGCTTTGTGTAGCATCCCGGATGTAGACCGTTGTCTCTCAGCATTCAAGAATCATGGTTCTCTCTGCCTGATAGACAGCGTCCATGACCAGGCTCTAGGTGACAAAATCCAGACCGACCTCGACATGGTGGTGGTACCCTACGTCGGGTCTGGTGACAGCGAAGGACGAAAACAGGACGGAACGACGTTTCTTGGTGGGCCTTCATACTTTGTGCTTGGGGGAGAGTACTCTAGATCCGGTCCCATCCAGAGGGAGATGAGGTCTGACGATCCTCTACGGGTCCTGCTGACGTTTGGGGGATCGGATCCTCAAGGAATTACGGCTAGAGCTCTTAAAGCAGTCTCTAGGATTTCAGAACAGTCGCTCATGCTACGTGTCATAGTGGGGCCGAGCTTCTCTGACAGGCTGACTTCTCAATTAGAGCAATCTGCAAGGTCCATTCATCACTGTTGCACGATTGTGAATGCACCTGATTCTCTCCTGGAGCATATGCTCTGGTGTGATCTGGCCATAAGCAGCTCTGGATTAACCAAATACGAACTGGCAATGACGGGTACTCCGTCCATTTTGATTTCCATTGACAAAGACCATGCGTTGATAAACAAGCCATTTGATGAAACTGGAGTCTCGGTACACTTGGGAGTCCACTCAATGGTGTCAGAGGAACAAATCAAACATGCTGTAGTGCGTCTGCTGGCCAATCGTGATGCGAGAGTGCGAATGAGTCGATGCGGGCGCGAATTGCTGGACGGACAGGGCGCCACAAAGATCTTGAATGAACTTGATAGTATCATTAGCCGTAGTCAAGAACGGGACTGAATCGTGTGAGGTCTGAGCGAAATGAATCTTGAAATAGATGGCAGAAGAATCGGCTGTGGACATCCAACATATGTAGTGGCAGAGATGTCTGGTAATCACAATCAGAGCTTCGACCGGGCTGTTGAAATCCTTGAGGCAGCGAAGGAGGCGGGTGCCGATGCGGTCAAGTTACAGACGTATACCGCCGACACCATCACTATTAACAGCGATCAGGAATACTTCCAGATAAAAGGAGGTACACTTTGGGATGGACAAACACTTTACGATCTTTATGGCCAGGCACATACGCCCTGGGAATGGCAGCCGAAATTGAAGGAGGTAGCTGATGGTCTTGACTTAGCACTTTTCTCTTCACCCTTCGATGTCACGGCCGTAGATTTTCTGGAGAAAATGAAGGTTCCAGTCTACAAAGTTGCTTCCCCTGAGCTAATGGATTTCCAATTACTCGAGAGAATCGCTTTGACCAAAAAGCCCATTCTAATGTCAACAGGGATGGCTACTCTTGCTGAGATTGACGAAGCAATGTCTTGTATTCGGGATTCGAACAACAAGGCTCAAATAGCATTGTTGAAATGCACGGCAGACTACCCTGCGCTACCTGAGGAAATAAATCTGCTGACGATTCCACATATGAACGAGACATTTGGAGTTCCGGTGGGTATATCAGATCATACCCTGGGAACAGAGGTCGCCAATGCCAGTGTGGCGTTGGGTGCCTGTGTTGTGGAGAAGCATATTGCCTTGTCGCGGGGGGAACCAGGACCTGATGTTGCATTCTCTATGGAACCCGGCGAATTCAAGAAGCTTGTTAGAGAGATCAGAAACGTAGAGAAGGCTTGCGGAAGCATCTATTATGGACCCACTCAGCGGGAGAACATAAACAAGAAATACCGGCGATCGCTTTTCGTTGCCGAAGACATCCAAAGAGGAGAGTCATTCAATACAACTAATGTGAGAAGCGTCAGACCTGGTCAGGGCTTGCACACGAAGCACCTTGTGGAAATCCTGGGTTGTACCGCCCGTCGCGATCTTCAGAAAGGCACACCGTTGGATTGGAGTATGGTCAGTTAGTACGTCAATGCGGTTGACTATCAGGAAAGGACAAGATTCAGGAGAAGTAAACCATCGGGGAACACCGAGGTCAAAATGGGAAACATAGTGATTTTTGGGACAGGCGATGTGGGACAACTCGCACACTTCTACCTGACTCATGACAGTCCACACCAAGTAGTTGCATTTTGTGCAGATAGAGAGCACCTGGAAGAGAGAGAGGTTTTGGGTTTACCTGTCATCGCTTTTGAGGAGATTCAAGACATGCACCCTCCTCAGGAATGCGAGATGTTTGTCGCCTTGAGCTACAAGAATCTGAACGAGATTCGAAAAAGGAAGTACTTCGAGGCGAAGGAGAAGGGCTACAGGCTGATCAGCTACGTGTGTTCACGCTCGGTATTCTGGGGCAATCCAGATATTGGGGACAACTGCTTCATCTTTGAGAACCAAACCATTCAACCATTTGTTCGGATCGGCAACAATGTAACACTGTGGAGCGGTAATCACATTGGGCACCATTCAACGATTGCAGATCACTGTTTCGTAACTTCGCACGTTGTGGTCTCCGGTCATGTTGACATAGGGGAGTCCTGCTTTCTTGGCGTTAATGCCACTCTCCGAGATGGTATCAAACTAGCCCCAAGAAGTGTCATCGGGTCGGGTGCAACTATTGTCAAAGACACGATAGAAAAGGGCGTCTATACAGGAGTTGCCGCCAGTCTGCGTGAAAAGGAAGGCGACAAGTTGAAATACTTTACACAAACAAAATACGAAGAGCGGGATTGACTTTTCACACCTCTATCGAGGTCTATGAGGGCTGTTCTGAATGAAATGGAAGAAGTTTGGTTTGATAATTCGGCCCCTTGGCAATCATGAATGGATGCAAACTCACGCCATGTTGCCTGTAGCCGAATGGCGAAATACCGATGTGTACCGAGTTTATTTCTCTGGACGCGACCGTGAAAACCGTTCACTTGTGGGTTATGCAGAGATTGACCTGAAGGATCCATCTACTCTTCTGACAATTTCGCCGAATCCTGTACTTGGTCTGGGAGGTTTGGGTTNCTTTGATGACAATGGAGTCACCCCATCCTGGGTCATTGATTCTGGAGGACGCAAGTATCTCTACTATATTGGTTGGAACAAAGGGTCTACAGTACGAATGGCCCTCGTAGCAGGCCTATCAGTGAGCGATGATGGGGGAGAGTCTTTCCAGCGGGTTTACAGGGTGCCTATTTTGGACCGAACAGACGAAGAGCCATTGACCATAAACACCGCGCCCTGTGTCATCAAGGAAGGAGATCTCTGGCGCATGTGGTATGTGTCCGGTGTGGAATGGATACACAGAGATCTTCCTCGATACAACATCAAGTATGCAGAGTCGAAGGACGGGCTTCATTGGGACAGGTCGGGTACAGTATGCATAGATTTCGCATCCCAAGGTGAAAATGCATTGGCACGGCCGTGTGTACTAAAAGAAGATGGCATCTNCAAGATGTGGTTCTCCCACAAAGGGGAGAGCTACCGAATTGGTTACGCCGAATCCAACGATGGTATTGACTGGGTTCGGCTTGATAGTGAGGTAGGCATCGATGTCTCATCCGATGGCTGGGATTCTGAGATGATTGAGTATGCCTATGTATTCGATCATAAAGGTTCCAAATACATGCTGTACAATGGGAACGATTACGGCGGGGAAGGGGTTGGCCTAGCCGTGGAAGAAAAAGAATGAGNAACAAGATGGGCTCTCGAACCCTTGCGATTATGCAGCCAACCTATCTTTCCTGGATCGGATATTTTGATTTGATCGATCAGTCTGATCGTTTTGTTTTTCTGGATTCAGTGCAGTTCGATAAGCGTTCCTGGCAGCAGCGTAATCGGATCAAGAGTACCAACGGGATTCTGTGGCTCACGGTTCCTGTCTTGACCAAAGGCCGCCACAATCAGCAGGTCTGTGAAGTGGAGATTGACCAGAGTCAGGATTTCGTGGAAAAACACATCAAGACGATTCAGTTCAGTTATAGAAAGGCCGATTTTTACGAGGAATATATCGTGGATCTCGCCGGAATTCTGAGAAAGCGCCACCGATTTCTTGCAGATCTTAACATCGAGCTGATCCAGTGGTTCTGTAAATGTTTTGATATTCAGACGGAGATGGTCAGGAGCTCTTCCTTTGAATCCAGAGGTCAGAAAGTTGAGCTTCTGGTTGATCTTTGTCGGATGCTGGATGGAAACCGCTATCTGTCGCCAACTGGCTCAAAGGCATATATTAATGAAAACAATCTCTTCGGTCCGCAAGGGATCGAACTGGTTTACCATGCTTACCATCATCCGCGATATCGCCAGTTGCACGGCGAGTTTACACCTCATCTATCTGCATTAGACTTGCTTTTGAACAAAGGTCCTGATTGCTTGTCTGTTATCCAGAACGGCCGTAGTTAGTCCCATGGGGACAAAGCGTGCGTTGGTCCAAGCTTTCTGTTTGTTTGGGAAACGCTGAGCATTAAGTAAGCGGTGAAGGATTATTGTCATTTTCAAGATGTGAGGGAAAACCATGAACTTCGGCAACGTTGATTAATATATTTTTCTGGGTGGGGGCTTACTCCTTTCGGAATTTGCACTTGAGCTAAAGGAGCAGGGTCACGATGTTTTTGTGGTCTCAAGCCCGAGGCATTTGCAGGAACCTCTGGGAGGTTCAAAACAGACTCTTGGTCAGTACCTGGATTGTCATCATCTGGAATACCGAGTATGTGAAAATATAAATATGGATGGAGATGTTATCAGCAGAATCACTCTTTCCACCTTGGGTCTATCTTTCGGAGCAGCTTGGATATTCCGGGAGCAGTTTGTTAATTGCTTTGGAGGCAGGTTATTAAATTTACATAGCACAAGATTGCCTCAGAATCGAGGCGGTGGTGGCTTTTCCTGGCAAATATTGAATGATAACCGGCTGGGTTGTTGCCTTATCCACCAAGTAGATACAGGTGTCGATACCGGTCCCATTGTTAAATACGAAACACACGCAATCGAGCGGTCTGAGTCAGATTATAGCAGTAGTGAGTTCTAGTGAATCTATTGATGAGAATAAAGTAAGGCAGGACGTACAGGAAATAATACCAGAATATATGGTTCCCAGCAAGGTTGTGGTTTTAGAGGATTTGCCCAAAAATCCTAATGGAAAAGTAGATCGAAAGAGGCTTTCCGAGCTCTATAACCGCCCTAATTGAGGGACTCTTGTCTCTTCCCCATTTGCCTCGCTTTTCAGTTTGAAAAATATAATCAACTTTATCCACCTCTTAGAGGCAGTAAATCAGACTCGCCCTACAGAAAGATCTCAAACTCGAACCAGACATTCAATACGCTTTTTCCGCTGACTGACCTCTGCTATTTCAACTAACAATAGGGCTTGACCTAGAATAATCCGAGGAGAATTATGAAGAGTAGAGGTGCAATATTCGCAAATATTGTTATCGGTGGCAGTCTATTCATTCTACTATCTTGGATGATATATCTCGGTAGTGTTTCTTCTTTCTCCAAGACACTTGTCTTTGTTTTAGTAGCATTTGCGTGTGGCGTTGGTTTATTGATTTTTATATTGAGATGCAAAGAAAATATCAAAGTGAATATTTCGCTGAGTATCTTATCAGTAGGTTTTAGTTTGTTTTTGACGGAGATTTTATTGGTGAACTTCCAGCAAAGTGTAACGAGGAATTTAAGATATGAACTCACAATATGGTATCAGGAGTTTCGAGATGGGTTTCAATTCGATAACAGAACGAGATTGCAGGTCATTAATGATTTAAGGGCAAAAAATATTGAGGCTTATCCAAGAATAGGGACGCATTATCATAACCCTCATGTCCCTATGAACCGTCAAACAGATCCGTCATATATTATTCCACTTAGCGGTATAGAGAATAGTACAACTGTATTTGGCAATGAGAGCGGTGAATGGCTAATTTATCAGAGTGATGAGCATGGTTTCAGAAATCCGGAAGGTTTATATGACAAAGACATTGATATTGTTCTAATTGGAGACTCGTTCGTACAGGGTTGCTGTGTACAAGAGGGTGAAGATATCAGGGGACATCTAAGTGACGCTGGTTACACAACACTCAACTTAGGATATTCTGGTAATGGCCCGTTGACCTGTTATGCAACTTTTCGGGAATATGTTGAACCTCTAAAGCCTATGCATGTTGTGTGGCTGTTTTTTGAAGGTAATGATATTAAAAATATGAGTCGGGAGATGAAGTCCTCAATACTTATGAGTTATCTGAATGAAGATTTCACTCAGAGGCTACTTTATAGACAAGAGGAAATTCAGAAATTTCTAATTGAATTCTTTGAGAGAAGAAAAGCAGAACAGGAATCGAAAAATTCGCAGACGAGCTCAAATAAATCCTGGTTCGAAGGGTCATTCCCTGAGATGTTTGCCCGAATATCCCGTCCTCTGTTGCTGAGACGAACGAGAGCGCTTTTGAATCTAACAGACATTCGTCAGAAAATGGGCTTAGAAACCCATAAGCGTTTCCAGGAGCGACAAAAGCAAGACCGACAAAAGCATGCCGACAAATTGATATCCGATGAGAAGATTCTTTTGCTAAAAGAGATTCTCAACAAAGCAAATAACAAAGTTTCCTCCTGGGGCGGACGCTTCTATTTTGTATCTTTGCCATCTTGGGAAAGGCTATACCGGAAAGAGTCAGAGACTGAGATTGCAAATGAAGTGTTGAATGTTGTAAAGGATCTAAAGATTCCAACCATTGATGTTTATGAGGTTTTTATAGATGATTCAGATCCTTTATCTTTTTTTCCTTTCAGGATGAACGGACACTACAATTCAAAGGGCTACAAAAAGGTAGCAGAGAGAATTATTGCACAGATAAAGAAACAGGGTTTAAACTAAGCGGATGGTCATCATGCAAACGGGTCGGTTTCACAGCCGGCAAGTTGACTTATTGGTCCTTCAAATAAGTAGATTTACAAATCAGCACCGCACGGATACAACTTGTACAGTTACGGTATTCACCTGACAGTCGCCTCTGCTTGGCGTGATATCAGGCAGCCTTGTTTTGCTGCGGTTTACGTTTCGATTTCGGGGTTGTTTTGGACCCCTTCTTGAATGCTTCCCTGGGAGTCATTCCGTTCATGTTTCGTCCCTGGTGTGGTCGCTTGGTGTTGTAGCGTGTGAAGTATACATCGAGATCCTTCTGCATCTCGTCGAGGGATTCGTACCACTTTTTTCTGCCCATCACTCGGAAGTGTTCGTCGAGTACGGTTCTTTGGAGGCGTTCCACAAAACCGTTGGTCTGCGGTCACTTTACTCTTGTGGTTCGGTGTTCAATATCTTCCAGTTGTAAAAAGAGTTCGTAGGGATGCTTGTCAGGGCGCCCACAGAATTCTCTACCATTGTCTGTGATGATGGCCTCTACTTTGACTTTGTGCTTCTCGAAGAACGGAAGAATGTCGTTGTTGAGCAAGTGGACAGCAGTCACCGGCAGCTTGGTGGTATACAATCTGCCCCGGGCGTAGCGACTATGGCAATCGATAGCTGCTTGCATATATATGCGTCCAACGCCTTTGAGCGTACCTACGTGAAAGGTGTCGACACCCATCAATTCACCGGTGTGCGTGGTCTCAATATGCCGGTCTCGGAACTCGGGGCTGAACCGTTCCAGAAGTCGAGTCTGCTCCTCTGTTAGCTCCGCTGCCTGGTCCCGAACGTGCTTTTCGAGACGCAATAAACGCTGGTGCTTTGTGAGTAGATCGTGTCGGTTCCATACACCCCTGACGCCGTTTGAACTGACCTGCACACCCTTCAGAGCCAACTCCTGGGCTACTTGGAGACATCCCTGAGTTGGATTTTCCAAACAATGGTCGAGGATTGATGTCTCCACCTCGTTACTTACCCGGTTTGGATGCGGACCATTCGCACCAGGTAGACGATCGAGAAGACCTTCGGAACCATAGGTCTGGAAGTTGCGGCGAATCTCATAAAACTGCTGTCGGGAATACCCCATGATGTGACAGGCTCTGCTCACGTTGTTCAGCTCCTGCGCAAGTTCTAGCAAACTGAGCTTCCTGCGTGNTATCTTACTCTTGGTGGTCATCCTTTCCTCCTTGGCTTGAAGGTTCTAGAGCTACCTTCTTGTAAGCCAAGCAGAGGCGGTTTGACCACCACTCTTTTCAAACACTCACTGTCAGGTCATTACGGTCACTATACACACGGACAGTGGGGACAGCCCAGGTGATACGGTAACGTTACCGTCTGGCGAGGTGGGGCCTATGGGCCTGGATACGACGCTTGAGGATCAAGGTCTCCGTCAGACACCGGAGAACCCGACTGCCGGTGACAATATCCAGGTCGAGGTCTTCATCACCGAAGGTGCAAGCGGAGAAGACGGGTTCGAGGTCGAATTTGCCTGGGACACCCAGGAACTGACATTCTCGGAATTCAAAACGCAGGATGTCTTTGCCGGAGCGCTTACACTCGAAACAACTGGTGATGGAACGATGACGCTTGCGAACGTGATCCTGGGGGCTTTTGCAAGCAAGGATAGCGGTTCCNGCGGCGTGGCAACGTTCGAAGTTGCCGCGACCTTTACGGGCGAGGCGACAATCACTCTGTCTTCGGGGAAACTCGGAACAAANGAAGTGACAATTGGCCCGGGTGTAGCGTATGTCGTCATCGGCGGGAATCAGGACGTCGAGCTGACCCCCCAACAGGCCTCGGACTTCGATGGGGATGGCACCGTCGGTTTTGGAGACTTCCTGCAGTTTGCCAGCGGCTTCGGAGCTGGAGAGGGAGACGCGAATTAAGATCCCCGACTGGACCTGGACAAAGACGGGTCTGTCGGGTTCGGTGACTTCCTGGCCTTCGCTGCTGTCTTCGGCCAACCCGTAGAGTAGCTACCTACGGACACTCCAGATCAAAGGCAATGTGCAAGGCTTCGGGTTTATCTGCAGCGCAATCGCCCAAGACAGGTCACTTGCGTGGCCAGACCGTCAAAAACTTGCCAACTGCCAGATAATTTATTACCTGATGTGCTGACTATTTTTACCCTTTAGCCGTATAAACCGTCAACTAGGTTCGAGAGCCAACAATGAAAACAGTGAGACTTCTTTCTGCACTTTTCGGTCTGTTACTATTGTCGTCGAATATCCAGGCCCAGCAATTAGGGCAGCGTGTCTATTGGATGGCAGTTACACAAGTGTCTATAGGACAACTTTCAGAATACCACGCCTATGCGGAAAAAGAGATGAACCCCCTCCTGGAGAAACACGGCTACCGCATCATTGCCACTTGGCAGACAATCATGGGGGAAATCGAGGAAGTGGTGTGGAGATAGATTAGAGAGAATCCTCAGGCACCCTACCCTCCACGTCTGAATCAATGCCGCTTCGGGAAAGTGCTGATGCATTTGGAATGTGTTNGAGAAGGTCCATGGCGGCGTCCCTTTCGTGAAGTGTCCCGATAAAATATTAATTTTTGAGGTACCGGACTGCATCCCACTATAAAATATTGTACGGGAGTAGGCGCACTATGCCACAAGAACATCCCATATCGGCGCTGATGCCTCGCGCCGCCGCCGGCGTCCAGTTGGTTGCGTACGGCGATTGCTGTATCGGGCCGCCCGAACCGGGGCGCGATCACGAAAAACACCTTGCAGCAGTGCACGCTGTAATGCATCGGCTTCGGCCGCGACCCGACTTTGTCTGCTTTCTAGGGGATATGATCTGGGGACTAACTCGGAAACACGGACCAAATTTNGACGCGGATGCGCTGCGTGCGGAATGGAAACGAGCCTTGGCTGGCCCAATGCAGCCGCTGGCCAATCTGTGCGCGCCAGTTTATCGCATCGCCGGAAACCATGACACCTTCAATGCCGTCAGCGAGCAGGTCTGGCGCCAGGTATTTGCGGACCTACCACAAAATGGACCAGCCGGGCAGGAGGGGTTGAGCTATTTCGTCCGCAAGGGAGATCTGTTGATCGTCGCCTTGGACGTCTACGCCCAAGCCTTGGGCGCGCCAAGCACGGTCTTCGGTGGTCGGGTGGACTACCGGTGGGTNGACAGGGTCCTAGAGGAGCACGCGGATGCGTCTTACAAGCTGGTGCTGGGACATACCCCGGTGTTCCCTGTCAATGGCTATCGGGCGCGGATCTGGACCATGTCCCCCGAGTTCGGGGTGCCGTTTTGGGACGTGCTGGTGCGACACGAGGTCGACGCGTACCTTTGCAGCCACGTGATTGCTTTTGACGCGCAGGTTCACCAAGGCGTTGCCCAGATCACCTCGGGAGGTGCGGGCACGAACGCCGGCCCAGGTGGGCGCATGCCGGCGCCAATCGAATATCACCATTTGGTGCAGTTGGCCCTTGACGGCGAGGGTTTGCAGGCGCAGGTCCTGGATATGGATGGGAGCTGCCGAGAGCGGTTTTCCTGGCCACCGGAGCCGGGGAAGGTGCACGGATGGCGTTTCCGATCGACCTGGAGCGACACCGGTTCGGCCCGGCTGCTGCTCGCCGGAAGGGTACCGGGGGAACTCTTCGACCGGGTGCGCGTCTCTCTAGATGGTTGGCAGCCGCGCCTCCACGTGGCGCTCGGTCAGGCGGGAGACACGTACCCGCAGAACTATCCCCAGGTTTGGACCGGACCGCAGGTAGCGTGCGACCCACTGGACATCTCACTACTCATCTATCCCGATCTGGGCCCGGGGGGCGTTCTGGCGCGGGTGGGCCATGGCCCTTTTTCGTCTCTACAGACAGATGCGGCAGAAGGTTATAGCGACGCAGAATGGCCCGAACATTGGCAAGCTGGTGAGGGTATCGAGGTGTCCGAGGTATGAACAGACTCGAAAAACAGGTTGGCGCGCTGGGCATCCGCCCTGGCACAGCGCTTTTTGTGCATAGCTCGATTAAGGCGGTGGGGCGCCAGGTTCGCGCCGAGGCACTTATCGAGGCACTGCGGGTCACTATCGGTCCGNATGGGACACTTCTATTTCCGACCTTTACCGACCGCCAGGAGGCGTACTTCGATCCGGTGCGCACCCCATCGACGATGGGCACAGTAGCGGAAGTATTCCGCAAGATGCCGGATACCCTGCGCAGCCGACATCCGCGTCATCCAGTGGCGGCCCAAGGGCCAGCCTCGATAGCGCTGCTGGAAGGCCACGAAGAGGCGGTAGGACCATGTGGGGAAGGCACGCCTTTCGAACGACACGCACGCTGCGGCGGACAGGTGTTGCTGATTGGGGTTGATCTCGATACCCTCACTTTGCTGCACACAGCCGAGGCACTGCTCGACCTGCCGTATCTCAACCAGATTGAGGGGCGCTGCTTGGAGGCAGACGGAAAGATCCGGACATTGAACATGCGACAGGCGCCCGGTGGCCACCGGGGCGGCGTTCGCAGCTTCGAAAAAATGCTGAGAAATCAAGGGCTGATTCGCTACGGCCGCATTGGTAATGCGCGCACCATGTTGATCGATGCTGGCCCCGCGCTCGGCGCCATGGTCGAGATCCTCAGGGAAGATCCGGCCGCAGCTCTCTGCCGAGGGCCGTGCTGTCCGGACTGCGTCAATTTCAAGGGCAAGATTCGAGCCCGGCAGCTGGCGGAGTTGGGGGCGGAGATCTCGGTAATTTTGCCTGCGATGCCGGATAATCCCGAGGCGTTTGCAGAAATGCTTGTCCGGTTCGGCTGCCCGGCCCGCTTTGAGACCATCGACACGATGCCCCTCGTCCGCTTGGNGGAGGGAGAAGCGCCACCCACCCCACCGGTGGACGGACGGGCGTGGATACTGCAACCAGGGCCGGATGATCTGATCCATATGGAGGCTGTACCCGAGGGCTATGCGGGACTGGCCTATGCCCCGTTGGAAGCGGCTAGGGTGGGGCTGCAGCCGTTTTATGAGGTGATGTACAAGAAACGTTGCCGCGACCTTGTCACGGATATTTTCGTGGCAGACGGGGTCGCCCGACTGGGCGGTTTCAGTTCACCGGCCCTGGGCTATCTCGACAACCTGCTCCCCGACGGAAAAGTTGCGCTGGGCGAGGGGCACGCGCAGTTGCGAGAGATGGTCTCAGCCCTGCGGATGCGCTCCTTTACGGGGCGCTATCACCTGGTGATCTCTGACGGTAATCCGTATGTGGAGACACTGCAAATGCTGCAGGAGTTCTGGGATCTGCTGCCGTGAGCAAACAAGGGGGTANGGGATTCCTAGCGGATGCTTAGCATCTTCCACCGCCTCGGTTTTGCCTCTTCTCATCCGATGGGCATACAGGGAAAAATGTGTTGGTTCAGTTTTGGCTTAGGAAAGGCTGGAAGATTTTCGAGTAATCGGACTTTGACAGGAAATTTGTCAAATATTTATTGAAAAACTTTGAGTTTAAACTGAAGCGAGCAAATATTAAAAACTATTGATTCGGTGCTTGTTTTTTCTACCGAGAAGTTTTGCAGTATTTAGTAAGCAGATACTGACAGATGCAGAGTATAAGGCGTTGGTAGAAAAGAATGCATGTAATAATATGTATCCGAAGGTTTTGCTTAAAGACGTGGATGAGTCTTTGGCAACCATGGTGAAATTGTTCGAAGAACTCAGATGTAGAACCCAAGAATGTTTGGCTGATGGCTTTGTCTTCCTGCTTTACAATGAAATGCCTGTCTTGCATTCCAAAGGAAAAGTTTGAAGCAAAGAAGGACGGTGCCATTTCACTTCCGTATTTCATGGTATTCTCACCACACGCATTCCCCAGCCACATCTGAAATCGATCCCTCGGCGATCACTCATCTGCAATCCGGTAGNAGTACAGTTCAGCCTTCTTCATATAGAACCGGAACCGAGTGTATCCTACTATTGTGTTGACCGCGAAATTTCCTTTCCACGACACGGTGTGATTCACATCGTCCCCGGTAAACCGGTCGCAATCCGTTCGGGTATATCCCTTCCACTCATTCTCCATGGCATCCACCACCTCCGCTTCGATATACCCACCCTTCTCACATCGACCATTGATGATCAGTTTTTCGCCAGTGGAAAACTGNGGTCGGGTGCAGATAATCCCTTCACGCAGGCCTGCATCAAGGGAAACGAAGCCATCTCGGCGAAGCGTAGCGAGGCCTAAACTCTCATTCAGCTGGTCGATCTCCAGTTCTGTTTCCGGAGTATCCAGGCCCTGCGCACGTCCTACGGAGTGAAAGTCGTGGTGAAAGTCAGCTCCTCCATAAAAGATATAATGCTGGTCTCCTACCTGGAACGGCGGGATTACTGTATCCATCTGGAACTCGTCCCAGCTCCCCTCATCGCCGCGCAGGATGATCCAAGGCGCTCTGGTGTAATGATTCCATCCCACACCATCGTGACTGTAGATAAGCTCCGAATCTTTGGTATTCTCGACCATATGGAAAACGGGTAGCAATCCACAATGGTATCGCCCCATTCTGAAGTAGGCCAAGGCGTAAAATGCGTCGTCCAGGTTGTGTTGAGCACCAGGAGCCAGAACGCGCACTGGGTCGGACCAGGAGATCAAGTCTTCACTCTCGATTCGGTAGACGGATCGCTTGGGTATCCATCCAAATGGCTGAGAGGGATAGTGCTTAACGAACCACTGGTCCACGTCCGGATTCCCCTTTTCCGCCGTGTAGTGGGCTCTGCCATAGATGACGTATCGGCCGAGTTCATCATCCCGGATCATCGTCAGCACATCACTTCCCCAAACAGTACTTACTGGATTCCTTGGCTCCAGGTTCCAGCTGATCCCGTCAGCTGAGTATGCCATACACAAGCCCAGGGCGTGGGAGTGCGAGAGAGTGGTCTTCTTGGGAACGTTTATGTTGTACTTTTCCGGAAGAAAGGCCATCTTGTATCTACGCGCAGGGTCTGGATCTTGCTCGTCGCGCATCACGCAGAATGCCACGGGTGTACCAAAAGTGTCGTCCCACGGAATTCGGTTCGTATCCTGACCATCTACCTTTACAAAGCCAAGCCCTGGTTTTTCCCAATGCAGGCCGTCCGAGGATTCAGCGTAGAGAACCACGGGCTTGGCCTGACCCTCCGCTCCTCCCCCTTCGAAATCCATAAAAGTGAAGTCCAGATACCAGCATCTGAATTGCCCATCCGGCTCTTGAATCATTGTCACCGTGGTATTGAAATGGGGATTCACCTCCCAGGGCCGGTCACGTCGAAGCAGCGGATTGTCCGAGTGCTTGGTGGCCTGGTGATTCGAGCGTTGGATGTTCTTGACCCATTCCAGCACTGAGTCGTCCAGAAAATATTGGGTTTGGTGCCCGATTCGTTCATAATGCTTTTCAGGGTCGTAGGTGGTAATCATCTGGAATCCTCTTGCGAATCGAGACGTTTAGGCAGTCCCCCTGCCTCGGCTGTTCCCCCGATCGCCGTTATGACCACTTCAAATTGGTTACAGAGTGTGGCGAAGCCGTCGTCACCCCCGTTATTGATCGAACGCATTCAAGAACTCTCCTCCTCATTTCTCCCGCTTTTCAGCGCAGCCGTCGCCGCCTCATCGATCTCCCACTCGCCTTCCCGAATCACCACGCCGTATTCCGATTCTGCGACCTCTCGTCCATAATACCCTCGTCTCACGTCTTCCAAGACCTCGTCCACGTTTCGATCGAACGGGGAGCCGTACCCGCCTCCACCCGGCGTCTCCAATCGGAGGATATCTCCAGATTGCATGTGAACGCCTTCATCTTTGGACAGGTGCTCAGGCCGATAGGACGCTCCCTGCAGGATAAACCTGTGGTTTGCAACCTGGGCTGGTTTGCCTCCGTGTACACCAAAGGGCGCAAACCGTCCTCGATCACCCAGAAGCGATGCACTGGCTTCTCCACGTCGAATTTCGAACTCGAACACTACCCCAAGCCCTCCCCGTCGCATTCCTGCGCCCCCAGACTCCTCGCGAATACTGTATTGCCGAAACAGAACCGGATACCGGGCCTCGAAGATTTCAAGCGCCTGTGTCCGGGCAACGGCCAGAGTCGGATTGCCGTTGATCAGGCCGTCGGTTTCAAAATTCCCGCCATATCCGCCGCCAATGAATGAATACAACACGTAGTAACCGCTTTCTGGATCTTCTCCGCCTACTGATAGGTTTGTCACAGTCCCCATAGGGCCGGCATAAGCCCGTTCGGGTAATGCCTGACCCAGCACCCCCAGCACCACGTCGATCACACGCTGACAAACCTCAGCGGCACATCCCGCCACAGGTCGTGGATGTTGAGCGTTCAGGAATGTCTCAGGTGGCAAGTTGAAAGTGAACGGCTTGAAGCACCCTTCGTTGATGGGCACTTCAGGAAAGGTGTGCTTAAACCCGATGTAAACACCTGCCATCGTGGTACTCTTAACACTGTTCAACGGCCCACGGCAGGCGGGACTGCTGTTCGAAAAGTCCAGATGTACATCACTATCGTTGATCTCCATCTTCAAGTCAATCGTCAAGGGCTTCCAGTCCACCCCATCACTGTCCATATGTTCAACGAACGTGTATGTCCCGTCCGGAATCGTCTTGATGTGGGACCGCATCAATCGCTCCGACCTGACGGCCATTTCATCCACGGCCCCGAAGACCGTATCAGCGCCATATCGATCGAGAAGACGGGTCAGGCGTTCAGCACCGACATTCAGTGATGTAACCTGGGCGATAATATCTCCCTGTCGTTCCCTGGACACCCTTACGTTGTGCAGAATAATCGCAAGGACTTCTCGGTTCAGCTTTCCTCGATCGAACAATCGCAGAGGCGGCAACTGCAACCCCTCCTGATAGATCTCCGTTGCGCGCGACGAGAACCCACCGGGCACCCTTCCACCAATATCGGGCCAGTGTCCACTGTTAGCCAAAAATGCAGTGAGTCGGCCATTGTAAAAGAAGGGCTTCACCATCTTCACATCCATCAGATGTGTTCCGCCCAGATAGGGATCATTTACGATGTAAACGTCATCAGGCGCAATGTTGTCGATTCGTTCTATGACAGATCGCACGGTAAACCCCATTACGTAGATGAAGTTGGGTAGACCGCGCGGACCCTGCATGATCACCTCTCCATTTTCCCGATCGTATATCCCACTTGCACGGTCGAACCCATCCGAGATTACCGGCGAGAACGCCATCCGCTCGAGCGTAGCATCCATTTCATCCGCAATCTGTTCCAGACTCCCGCGGATCACGGCCAATGTAATCGGATCGATATCTGTTTTCATTCCGAGGGCTTTCTATCAGGGGTCATTAAGTCAAGTGAAGGTACACAACCATCGACTTGCTGATCCGATGAGACGATTAGGTTTCCTCCATCATCTACTTGCGCGGATATGCCATGGTCGAGCCACACTGTCGCATCGGATTGTTCGAGAACAGCGGGTCCCTTGAGATCTGTTCCCCAGGGGAGACGCATCCTCGCATAAGTGGGTACGGATAGGTATTCGTCTTTCACGTAAACCGACCTTTGTCCCAGATGTGCGTCTTGCAAGGAGGTGCTTGGTCTGGGTATCAGGTTCTTCAGCACAATGTCCGGCCGGATCCCGATCACCGAGGTACGCAAATTTAGAACAATGATAGGAATCTCATCCAGCAAAGTCTCCAACCCTCCGAATCCGGCTTCATCGTGGCCATAATATCTAAGATAGGCCTTCTTGAAATGCTCCTCGACCACTTCGGAAGTCAGGTCTCCTGAGGGTAATGGCGTTCGAATTACATGGGTCTGACCCTCGTACGACAGATCGGCCTTGTGTTGAACGACCAGGCGTTCGAGCGCCAAGCCTTCCCCTTTCACAAACGCCATTCCTTCCTCTTCGTGCGCCTCGAAGCGGGTTTTCAGATCCGATGTATCAAAATCAGAGAGCCGCCGGTTCACCATTGACACCAGGTCTCGTCTGAGGTTCGATATACTGCATCCCCAGGCCGAAGCGATCCCGGGATACACGGGAACGATGCCTCGATCCACGCCCAGCTCCCGCATCAGGAAACTGATCATCAGCGGTCCACCGCCACCGAATGCAAACAATGCAAAGTCACGCGGATCATGTCCCCGATCGATGGAAACCCGACGAATCGCTCCGGCAATACGGTTGTTCGCCACGGCCAGAATGGCTTCGGCGGCGGCCTCAATGGATAATCCCAATGGCTGCCCCACGTGTTCACCAATGGCCGACCGTGACGCGTCCACATCCAGGGATCGCCTGTGGGCAATTGGGGCGTCCGGATTGATCCGCCCCAGTACTACGTGAGCATCGGTCAGGGTAGGTTCAGTACCACCCCTGCCGTAGCACACCGGACCAGGCTCTGCTCCCGCACTCCTTGGTCCGACCTGCAGGATGCCTCCTGGATCCACAGCCGCAACGCTCCCCCCTCCCGCGCCCAGCGTGTGGATGTCGATCATCGACAACATCACCGGCACACCGAAGTCCAGTTCGGTACCGTTCGAAGTAGATGGTTCCCCATCCAGCACCAGTGAAACATCGAGACTGGTCCCCCCCATATCGTAGGCAATCAAGTTCCGAGTGCCGCTTTCTGCGGCAATCCTGGTCGCGGCGATCACGCCTCCGGCGGGCCCTGATAGGATCGTACCAACCGCGAGATTTCTTGCTGCCCGGGAGGAGAGCATACCGCCGTTTGACTGCACGATCAGCAGGTCTCGACAGTACCCGCTTGACGACAACCGATCCTCGAGGTGGGCGAGATAGCGACTTACCACAGGTTGTACATAGGCATTGACCACGGCCGTACTGGTACGCTCGAATTCGCGAAAAACGGGCAAGATCTCGGAAGAAGCCACCACGTATATATCTGGCCATTGCCTCTCCAGTATGGCCTTGGCCTCTCGTTCATGAGCCACATTGGCATAGGAATTCAGGAAGGCCACCACAATGCCCTCCACGCCAGCCACAACACCCACTCCGCCCCGTCGCCGCGCCATTCACCGATCCCCATGCCCAGGAAAAGCATGCCATAACTAGCGGTCCCGGTAGCGGAATCGAACAGCGCACCGAGCTTGGATCCCTTGCCCGCCTGGCGCGCCAGTTCGCCATCCATGTGATCGATAAAGCGGGCGGCAATAACCAGTCCCGCCGCCCAATAGGCCGCCGTTCCCTCGCCCCACGCGAACATGGCCGCCGCCGCAACCCCGAGAACCAGGCTGACGGCCGTTATTTGGTTGGGCGTTACCATTGTGTTGACCAGCGGCCGCACAAGAACAGCGGCAATCTGCTGATCCCAGGGGGGGGATTGCTCGGTCGTCATGAGGCATCCTGCGGACGGACCGGCCACAGCCGCATCAATGCCGGCAGCACCATCAGCGTGCAGACCAAGGTCATCCCGATGGAAAGCATCAACAGCTCGCCCATGCTGGCCGTGCCGCGATGCCCAGAGATCGCCAGACTACCGAAAGACGCGATCGTGGTCAGCGCGCTGAACATCACTGCCCTTGGGGTAGTGGAAGCGAAGGCGGCGACAGCGGAATTTTCCGCCCTTGCACGGGAGACCAGATGGATGCCACTAGCGACACCGAGACCTATCAACAACGGCAGGACGATTACGTTGGCAAAGTTGAACGGCATCGAGAGAATGACTGTTGCTGCCACTGTATAAAGCCCGGCGAGAATAAGCGGGATCAGCACCATCACGGTATCGCGCGCGGAGCGTAGGATCAGAAACACCATCCCCGATACCACGATAAGCGAAATGGCCGCCGCCGTCACAACGGAATTCACCACCGCGCGGCCGGCTTCCAGAATTTCGACCGGACTGTCCGTCGCCTCCGG
>PAQK01000026.1 GCA_002709665.1 Gemmatimonadota bacterium
TTCGAACTAGGTTCTAACCTGTAATAACCCGGACATATTGATAGTGTTTGCAGGCTGAGCACAAACGTATCGACCAAAAGGAGGGGTATCAATGAGTACGGACTGGGAGATCGGTTATGCTGAATGCGATATAACGCCCCGGGTTGGACATTCGTTCATGACCGGCTTCGGGAGGGACCGCATCTGCCAGGGGACGCACCTGCCGCTTATTGCTCAGGCGGTGGCGATTCAGGACAGCGACGGCGCCACGTCGGCGTTGATGGCTGTGGATGTCCTGAGTTTCGACCGTCCGTTTATTAACTCCCTGCGCCATACCATCGGAGAAAAACACGGAGTTGCGCCCGAGGCAATCGCGGTTTGCGCTTCACACACGCACTGGGGACCAGCAGTGAACTATTCGGTGAGCCTGAGCTGTGGGCAGATCAATCCTTGGTACGTTGCCGAACTAGAGGACAAGTTGCTTGGGCTGGTTGATGACGCGATGTCGTCCCTGGCATCGGGCACGGTTCAATACGGCTCCCTGGAGACCCGGATTGGGCACCACAGGCGGACACCCGGAGGGCAGACCTGGGCGCCCAATCCGGAGGGCAGCTACGACACGCACACGCCAGTGCTGCGGCTGAGGCGTGAGGGATCTTTGGGCGAGATCTTGCTGGTAGGCCACGCCTGTCACCCAACCAGCTCGGGTGCGATGGACATGTGGACACCGGACTATCCGAGTGCGATGCGCCGTCGCATTCGGGAGATACTTGGAGATCAGAGCCGGGGTATGTTCGTGATGGGGTGCGGCGGCGATGCAAAGGTGACACATAAGGTAGCCGAAACGGGCAAATGGGTCTTCTCTTCCAGTGTAGAGGACGCGGACAAAGCAGGCGTTGCCCTGGCCGATGCCGCATTGACCTGTGTGACGCAGGAAGCACTGACGGAACTGACGGGCACGCTGAAGTGTGTTCGCGCCAGCGGCAACCTGACGATGACCGAAGGCTGGCCGGTGGAACGAATCGAGGCGCTTGCCACATCCGGTGCACCCAATAGCCACGAGACCTGGTGGGCTCGACAGATGATGGCGCTGCCGATGGTAAGTCGGCAATTCGCATACGAAGTACTTGCGTGGCGGTTAGGCGATGCCCTGTCGGTCCTATTCCTGGAAGGTGAGGTATGCAGTGGATTGGGGCCGCTTGCCCGCTCGCTCACCCAAACACCCCACGCAATGGCTGTGGGGTATGCGAACGTCACAGCCGCCTACATCCCCACCAGGCAGATTGTAATCGAGGGTGGGTACGAGGGCGAAAGTTCTCACCGCGCCTACTTCCTGCCGGCGCCGTTTACCGAAGCAGTAGAAAGCGAGTTTACGACGGTAATGCAGAATGCTGTCGATAACCTGCAATGAGAATCACCCATGAATGGCGCGAATGTGTTTAACTGAATGCATCCAGCAGTATTCTCTCATCTAAATATTGTGTGGCTATATACCTTTGTCCCCAAAACACGAAAGCAGCCACATCCTGTGGCTGCCAGTCATACTCATATTAAGTTGGAGACTCGATCAGATCGCGTAGGTGATGATCGACTCTCTATTGGTCGGACTTAGCCCGACTTTGCCAGCTTCTGGTATCGCCATTGCAGGAAATACCAAATCACTGCTGAAAACAAAAAGATCAGCATCCCGAAGATAATCGTGGACAGGGACACCTGATAACCTGCGGCCATAAGGGATGGGGAGACGCTCTCCGCTTTTACGATGCAACCCGAGGCCCCATACACACCCAGGTAGTGTCCTAGAAAACCAACCACAAGACTGACGCATCCCCAAAACAGAATTGAGTTGAACCCGCCATCCAGTCGCTTTTCGCCTAGAGATGTCGTCCTGGACAGTTCAAGAATCCTCTTCCCAGACAGCACGACAATGACTACTGCCAGCAGCAGAAGCGGCCAAATGAAAACGCCGCCTTGGTAAAAAACTTGGCCCATAACATCCTCCTTGCCACAGAAAAGGGTACCAATGGAACGTGGAGGGGATGGTTTACCAAACGTGCTGGGATCTAATGGTCAACGACAAGCATAGACGGCTTTTTTCTTCGTGAGATTCAGTGTGATTTACCCATTTCTGGATTCCAAACAAAATTAACCGTAGAAAAATGACAATGTCAAGTTGCAGGCAATTCCTCGCACCAGAATCAGAACGATACCCAACCTGTTGGACACACTGTATCCTGATAGCAACCGTTCGTTACTGACAGCCAAGAAGTAGCTCAATTCTCTTTTTGTTGACCTGGATAATTCCCTGGCGCTGACCTCCCACTGTTTCACCGAGTCTTCCGGTCAGGGAGATCTAAAAAGGTGCGCAAGCGGAGACCCAAAACCATCTCTCAAACTTACGCACCTTTGTTTTCTTTGGCCTTCCAGTATAGCCTACGCGCCCTGCAACACCTTCTTCATCTCCTCGCCCTGGGTCCTGAACCAGTTCATCAAGATGCTCACTTCGGTGCCCATACAGAAGTGTCGCACACCCATATCCAGGTAGCGTTTGGCCTGGTCGGGAAGCCCGATCTCCGCCCTTGGTGCCACGCCCATCTTCAGGCAGGTCTCGATCACGAACTTTTCGGCCTCCTTTACTTTCGGATGACCGAATTCTCCTGCCAATCCCAGGCTCATCGAGTAGTCCGCCGGCCCAAACTGCACCATATCTACGCCCTTCACGGACAGCAATGCTTCCAGGCTTTCCACGGCTGGCGCCTTTTCAATCATAATCGCGACAACCGCGTCACCCATCGCTTCCACAAATGCCGGCTGACCGGCATCCATACCGAACCGCACATTGCGACGCATACTTGCGCCGTGCCTTCCTCCTGAGTCCGGCGTTTCGGCTCTCACGGAACGCACACAATCCTCCACATCCTCGACTGTCCGGACATCGGCAAACAAAATATTCTGTATGCCACCCCCGATTGCTCTCGAAGCAATGTGACCCCTTGGCTCCTGCTCCACCTTGATCATCGAAGACATCTCATCGAACATGTCTACTGCACGACCAATGTTGTCAAACATGTGGAGATCGAACGGCGCGTACTCCGCAACATATTCTACGTAATCAAACATCCCGGATATCCCCACCATCTCAATGACCGACGGCCAGGGGCTGTGCACGTGAGTGCCCAGGCTTGGTTTCTCCGCTTTCATTAATTCACGAAGTTTATTGCTGCGCATGAAAATCCCTCCAAACCAATTGAAGTATGCTAATGGGACGCACAACATACCAGCAAAGCCTGTCAGGGTCAACTTACTTCTTGTTCAGTCCAGGGGAGACATCCATCAAACGCGTAATGTTCTTCGTCAACTATGCCCAACCCACTATCCTCTTTCAAATGGCCTCAAAGCACGAATTTCTCTCACGTGGTCGGCAATTTCATCTGCAGAGGCATCAAAAAAACGCTCTCCCTTTTCTGCCGTGGCCGATCGTGGATCTCCAACGCCACCGTGTTCCGTCCGCTGATCGAAGCGATGGTACGACGCCACACCTGATACACGCATCCCGTCCCGTTCGCCGTCTGCATCCAACAGATCGGTGCGCACAAGATCCGGACGAATCGCCATAATCATCGACGTCTCCGTTTCACCTGCGTGTCCTGAACCTCCGCCACCCAATTCACGGATTTCGTTCAGCTTCTCCCCAGACGCCCACGCCCAGCGCGAGTAGAACTCCGCCTCTTCATTCTGAAATCGCTCCATTAATCGCTGGAGTAGTACGGAGACATTCGAGCCGTTCCCGCCGTGGCTGTTCTGGATCAAAATCTTCTTGAACCCGTGCCCAACCATCGAGGCCACGATGTCCATCATCAGCAGCAAGTGTGTTTCCGAGATTGCACTCACCGTACCGGAATATCGGATATGGTGCTGTGAATCCCCAAGCCACTCGACGGGCAGAACCAGTACATCGTCCGGACAGCGCTCGTGGACTCGTCTCGCAACCTCGCCACCGATCATACTGTCCGTGAATACCGGCAAATGGTAGCTGTGTTGTTCGCAAGACGCCACGGGAATTAGAACAACAACGTCACGGGGCAAAGCATCAATCTCCGGGGATGTCATTTCGGCCATAATCATAATCTCTCCTCTCCGCTAGTATCCGTCTGCTCCCCCTTTCACGAACCCTCAATTCCATTCAGGAAACCCGCCACGCAGGCGCCCAACGAAAGCAAATCGTAGCCGCCCTCCTGTACAATCAGTGTGGGAACCGCCAAGCCACGCAGCCGCTTTCCGAATTCGCCAAAAGAACTCACCTCGATATCGAAATCACCCAGAGGATCATTCCGGTGGGTGTCAACCCCCAGTGAAATCACAGAAAACGCAGGGTCGAAGGTCTGAATCCTATCGATCGCTGAATCTAGGACGCTCAAATACTCAGCTTCATTCACGTCTGGACCCAGAGGAACATTCAGATTGTTTCCCAACCCAGGGCCCTCGCCCTTCTCATCCTCAAAACCACTGAAAAAGGGATACTTTCTGTTCGGGTCTGCGTGAATGGAAACAAACATCACAGCGTTGGAATCATAGAAAATACTCTGAGTGCCATTCCCGTGGTGATAGTCAATGTCCAGAACCGCGACACGTCCTTCGCTCGACAGGTAACGTGCCGCGATCGCAGCGTGATTCAGATAGCAATAGCCGCCATACACATCTCTCCCGGCGTGGTGTCCGGGCGGGCGGCACAGCGCGTAGACGGAGGGCTCGCCGGACAGCAGCAGGTCTGACCCGGTCAGTGCGCAAAAGCTCGCCTCCCTGGCCACCTCGAACGTCTGCTCCATTACAGGTGTCTGCGTCTCAAAACAGTAATAGCCAGCCTGATGTACCAGATCCTCCGGCCGGCCATTCAGTGTTCTCATCGCGAACGTGTCCGGAATCAGCCCCGCATCCGACCCCCCTCCTGCCTGAGCCCACGCTTTGTGGACACCTTCGAGGTACTGGAGGTAGCCCTCGTCGTGCACCTCGGCGATCGGGTCCATCGAATAGGCATTCGGCGGCAAAATCTCGTTGCGATCCGACCCCCATATTGAGAGGAGAATGGCCTCCAGCCGATCCGGTATTTCGGGATAGGGATACATCCCGTTTCCAAGAAACTGGGACGGTGGATGATGCCGGCTGTGTTTTTCGGTGTACACAATCTTCATCGGCTACCCTCTGCCCAGGACTCAGGATTCGTAGACCCTGAATCTTCCCCAGTACGTTTTTAATGGCTCAGTCTCTTGAACGATATCTGTTCCCCTCGCCTTCTGAATCGACGTCAATCTCACAGTCCCCACCAATCCAGGATGCAGGCAAAGTGTATCGATACCTCGAACGAGATGCTTTGGCGTACTCCAATCCCCATAGATTTCGATCTCAGCTTTGCCATTCAGCGTTTGTTGCACACCGTTCACCCAGATTCGCTGGGTGTTGTCGGCACGGTCCCACGCGATGTGGAACCGATAGACCTCATCGTCTACAGGTCGAATCGGCTTGTCGAACGGCACGTATCCCCCACCCACCGGTGAGACTGTAATGCGATCTACCAGGATTCCCGTGTGAATCTTCCTGAACCCTTTTATGGTGCCGTCGAACTCACCCAGGATTACGCAGCCTTCCTGGCTCACATCGGGCATTTTCAAATCGAACTCGAATACGCCTCTGGGAGTCGCGGGAATCGTTGTTGTCACAAACCCGTACTTTGTCGTCACCTCAAGCCACTTGTTATCAACCGGTCGCAACTTGCTCTCGCACACGTTGTCGTCCGGCATCCCATCTTCCGGTGCAGGGACCGGAGACCAGTCCACCTTGAATGTCTCCTCGTCGATCACCGAATCTGAGAAGTATTGTGCGTACCGTGCCAGTCTCAGACGTCTGCCATTGCCAATCTCCTCGGTGGACAACTCAACACGCGAGACCGATCTCCCCGCATTCTCGAATGGGACTGCTACATGACTCCCCTCATCCAGTCTGAACTTGAGTGTTCTGTCCGAAAAGTTGAAATCCGAAAACCTCAGAGTGTGTTCGTCCGTCTCCACCACATACCATTTTTGAAGAGAGGTGTCAGCGTAGCGTCTCCCCCCCAGGAAGGTCACCACATTACCCGAATCGAATTCGCCCTCACGTGAACCAAACAGGATTCTGCCATCGTCCCGACATACCAGACAGGTGGCCAGGCAAATGTTCTCGTCGTCATACAGACAAATCACATATCGGTCTGATTGATCCGGAACACCCATTACGAGGCGTAGATTCAGTTCCACCGCGCCCTTACCATCAACGATCGGCTCCCTCAGATACCGAGAGCAGCAAACCCGTTCGCGATCGCCATTCATCTCCAAAAAACCGTCGACCCCGAATCTGTAGTCGCAATTGCCGCAGGCATCGTGCCAGTTGATATCGTGCTCCAGAATGCACTTATTCATCCGAGCGACACCCTTTCCGGCCTCTCGACGTCTTCCTGCATCAGGTAGGGTAACCGGTGCACGCGCTCTCCCGACCTATCACAGAAGTACAGTCGCGACTCCGACTCCTCTCGTGGATTGCCATCAGCCCAGAAGGCGTAGAAGTCGGGATGCGCATTCACGGGTCGCCGTACGTAGGTGTGATTGTACTTGCTGTTCCGTGTCACATCACGAACCTTCCGCCAATTTCCGCCCTGATCGGCGCTGGTCCAAACCGCCACCTCTCCCCCGGTATTGTACAGCTGCGGGCCCGTCTCCGTCGGCGCGATCACCCGCCAGGTCCCATCTTTCTCAATGTGGATCCCACCCTTGTCGTAATTGTTGTCTGACCTGAAGGCCTCTCGGATCTCCCACTCAGCACCTGTCCATCGTGCTGTATGCCAGATTCTGGGATCGTTCTGAGGTCCTGTCTCCATACCAGTGCTTGTCAAGTACAGTAGAATTGGATTTTCGTCGGCATCGAAGTTTACATCTTTCACGAACACCTGTAGATCCAGGGACGCATAATCGAACACCAGGGCCTCTCCTTCGGGCTGGGACAAGGGGAGCTCAAGATCCGCTCCCGAGGCGTTCTGCCAGGAGGTACCGAAATCACCTGTCTCCATATAGTAGAGATTCGTCCGCGGCGGTCCGGGCTTCTTCTCGGCGTGGTAGTTGAAGGCCGTTCCCACTTTCTCTCCCGAAAACCAGCTCACCTGATAGTGTCCGTGTGCCATCCCGGAGAGTTGTCGAGGTTTGGTCCAGGAGATCCCATCAGAGCTCGTCGAGAAAAAAAGGAATCTTCCTCCGTGATACAACGTCTGCAGAAACAGGAACCCCTTGCCCGGTATGTGCCACGGTTGCGGATACGAGAAATTCCTTTCCAGAACAAGATCGAACGCTTCGATGGAATAGGGTTCCCGGCTCTTGCACAGATACGCAGGTCTGACGGTACCGTGGGCACTTACGAAAACCCATACAAACCCCTCGTCATCGAGCATCAGCACAGGGTTATCGTGGGCATCCGCTGTCCCTTTGTCCATAAGCACCGTGGGTAGGGGAACGGTCCCCGTTTTGTGATCGTAGTAGGAAACCATCGCAAGAATCTGGTTCTTGTCCTTGAAAGTCCCTCCGTAGCAGAAGAACGTGCGGTCTACCGCCTCGGCGTAAAACGCCATCGGAATATGCTTGGCCGTATAGGTCCCGAAGCCACCACTGTAATACACAAACTTGTACTCATCCTCGGAGGGTGTGTCCCACCACCAGATCCCCCGGTAACCATCGTCACGTGTCACTTGCATGTCTTCCGGCACCCTGCTCCCCTTTCTGGCCCAGCTTACGTTGTCACATTACCTTCTCCGCACACCAAGTTACTCCAGCGCCTCCTCTTCCGAAACCCTTCGCTGACCACTCTTCGTCAGCTCTGCAGATCGAATCTCCGGCGCCACTTCTCCCGCCTCTACCATTCTGCGGATCAGCCGTTCCCTCATCTTTTCCACAACGGGCCGGTGTGCTTCCACGCCAACCAGATTCGTCAGCTCATACGGATCCACCTGCAGATCATACAGGTTGTGGTCCTCATAAACATCCGATCCAGGATCGTGTCCCCCACACTTATCCGGTGCGTCCACACCATATTTCCACCGGTGTGTTCGGACGGCTCTCCCAACCTGGGCCTCACTGATCTGGACGAACATCTCTTCCGGCCAATTCTCGCGTTCACCTCGTGTCAGCGGCAAAATCGACCTGCCCTGCATCTCCTCCGGGATGTCCAAGCCGGCAGCGTCCAGAATAGTGGGCGGCAGATCGATCAGGCTCACCAGGTCGCTCAGCATTCCACCGCCGTCAAATCCGGGACCCTGAACGGCTGTTGGCACGCGAATCGAGGCCTCGTGACACGAACGTTTGTACTCGGAATTCCCTGTCCTGAAATGGCACCCGTGATCGGAAGTGTAAAGCACCACCGTGTTGTCCGTAAGATGAAGACTCTTCAATGCATCCAGAGTGCGCCCCAGAGCTTCGTCCAGCCGCTTTACTATACCGTAATACCCGCCGGTGTATCGTTCCCGATAGCCGTCTGGTGGCGGGTAATCGTCCAGGTGGTTCTGGTGATGCGGCTCTAGGTACGAAACGAACAGGAAGAATGGGTCGCTCTTGTGACCGTCTATGTATCGAATCGCCGCATCAGTCACCGCATCCACCCTATAACCAGGCAGGTCAACAGCGTTGCACTCCCCGTCGTAAAGCCGTGTACGATAGGCATCGGAGGTCGCCTCCAACACGTTGGAGGCCAGCCAGTAGTCGTACCCGCCTCGATCTCCCTGGGGTACCGTTCCCCAATCATGAAGGTGCCATTTCCCAATGTATCCGATCTGGTACCCGGACTCACCAAAACACTGTGCCAGCGTTCTCCTGTCCTTCGGAAGCGGTATCGCGTTCCGAAAACACCCGGGCTCCGTTGCATACAACCCTGTTTGCCAGTAAGATCTTGCGGGGCCGCAGACTGGCTCGCAGGTGAATGAATTCGCAACGTGGGTGCCCCGCCTCGCCATTGCGTCAAAATTGGGCGTCAATCCCATCGGATTCCCATGGACACCAGTAGTATCCCATCTCTGTTGATCGGTGAAGAACACTATCACATTGGGTCTTTCTCCAGAAACCATAAACCCTCCGTTCAGACGAGCTTTCTCCGATACTGAACTCTCGACTAAGCCCTATTAATCCCTAAAACTTATGCACTTTGTGTCGATATCATGGATATCACATCCGAATATGAGGCGCAAGCTGTATTTGGACGGTCTCCGAGTGCTCTTTGACAAACCAATAAGGTTAAAACACGTGACAAACACCATTCCTTTAAATATCTTGTCCAAAAGAACCGGGACCTGAAATTTTTACGAGGATTTCGATGGACGATACGGGATTGAAGCGATTGCTCGAAAAGGCCGATCAATATCTCACAGGTGGGTGCCTCGGCAGCTTCCGAATGCCGGACGAAGTCGCCACCGTTTTTCACCGAGGCGAGGGCAGCAAGATATACGACGTCACCGGGCGCGAGTACATCGACTTCGTCCTTGGATCGGGTCCTATGATTCTAGGGCACGCACATAGAGATGTCGTCTCCGCCGTCCAGGCACAGGTCTCCCGGGGATCCACTTTTTATGGACTGAACGAACCCATTATTCATTTGGCAGAACGGGTTGTCGAGGCTTCTCCGTGTGGCGAGGCCATCAGATTTAACTCCTCCGGGACCGAGGGCACCTTTTCTGCATTGCGGATGGCGCGAGCATTCACCAGCAAAGAGAAGATCCTCAAGTTCGAAGGTGGATGGCACGGTGCTCACGACTACGCTCAACAAAGCACGACACCACCCGAGCCCACCGACAGTCCCATTGCTGTCGCGGATTCACACGGCATCCCAAGAGTGGTTGGACAAACAGTCCTAATCAGTCCCTTCAACGATCCGGACACCGCCACAGACCTCATCTCCTCATACGCGGGCGATCTCGCGGCAGTAATCGTCGAGCCCTTTCAGCGCTCCCTAACACCTGAGCCTGGATTTCTGGAGGCGCTCCGAGAAGCCACTCAGGCAAACGGTGTCATCCTGATCTACGACGAAGTCGTTACCGGATTCAGGATCGCCTGGGGAGGCGCCCAGGAGAAATACGGCGTCATACCGGATCTCGCAGTATACGGCAAAACGATTAGCGGCGGGTATCCACTCGCGGCCATCTGTGGTCGTGCAGAAATACTCGCCTGTGCGGACCCCAGACGAAAGAGCAAAGCCCCCTACACCTTTGTTAGCGGCACAACAAACGGCAATCCGGTCAGCGCAACCGCCGGGCTTGCCACAATCGACATTCTCGCTAAAGACGGTGTCTACGAGCAACTCTATGAGATTCCGGGTCGTCTCAAAGTCGGACTGGAGGCGATCGGGCGGGAACTTGGACTGCCACTCCAGCTAATCGGAGAGGGACCGGTCCTACAACCCTTTTTCTACGATGGCGAGATCAGAACGTACTCAGACACGCTCAAGGCGGACAGCAACGCCGCCCGGCAACTAGGTATCGAGATGATCAAGAGAAACATCTTCTTCAACATCAACGGGAAACTCTACTTCTCCCTGGCCCATACGGAGCAAGACATCGACCTCACACTGGACGTAGCAAAAGAAGCGCTCAAGCAAGTGGAAATGGGGGTGGATGGCTAGTGGACTTCATCCTGGAGAAATCGACTGTAGTCGGTGGCGGGCTGATGGGAAGTCAGATCGTCCTCGTGCTGGCCCTGGGAAGCAAAGAGACGGTCCTCAACAGCCGTCGTCAGGAAACACTGGACAAGGCCCGCACAAGCCTCGAAAGATATGCCGAGGACTTGAGTCGTCACGACGGCCTGGGCGGTCAAACACCCGAATCCGTCCTCGAAAGAATCAGGTTTTCAACCGATCTCGGACACGCTGCCGAGCGCTCCGAGTTTATTGTCGAAACCATCACTGAGGACCTCGAGGCTAAACAGGACCTCTTCAAGCAACTCGATGATCTGGTGCCCCCGGAGATCCCGCTGGTCAGCAACACCTCCGGCTTACCGATTACACAATTGGGTAGCCTTGCAGACGGAAAACACAGAATCGCAGGCTCACACTTTGTCCAGCCGGCCCANATCGTCCCGGTGATGGAAGTCATCAAAACGGTGCACACGTCCGAGGAGATCATGGATCGCACCGTCGCCATCTGGGAAGGCCTTGGACGAACACCTTTGCGCGTCAATCAGGACATTCCCGGGTTCCTGATCAACAGACTTCAGCACGCGGTTATTCGCGAGGCCGTTGACCTGCTCGCCTCGGGTGTCGCGGGGGCCGAAGACATCGACCAGGCATTTAGACTGGGACTCGCTCCAAGATTTACAACCGCAGGACCTCTGGAGCAACGAGACATCAACGGGCTGAGTATGCACGTCAAAGTTGCCACCCACCTGTGGAAAACCCTTTCCTCTTGGGAGAACGCGCTGGCATATCTACAGGAAATGGTCGCTAAGGGGCGCACGGGACTGGAATCGGGACAGGGCTATTACGACTGGAAAGGGAGAGACGCTGCGGACATCCGAGCGGAAAAAGACGAACAGTTGCTGAGGCGAACCCGGCAGGTCATGGTGGACTGGGAAGAGGAACAGAGAGGCAACGGATAGTACTTGATCGAATCAGCTTGAGAAACTAAGGGACTTGGAATGACAAATCTACCGATAGTTTCGGGAAGAAGTGGAAATACCGGCACAGCGCTGGACTTGATAGAGCGATCTCGACAGCAGATCGAGGAGGTCGCACGATTTCGTACGGAGGTCCGGGACTACCGGGCACCACGGATGGAAATAGCCTCAACGATTGAGGCACTGACCCTTTTGGAAAGGGGCCAGAAAGTGAGTTCTGAGCTGCTTAATGTCACGGCTTGAATTGGGACCAAAACTAAATAAAGCCCTCATCTGTTGTTAGGCGGGGGCTTTATCTTGTACAAGGAATCAGGTGTGCCTCGGTCTAAGCTTTCACATCCAGATGATGCGTGTCGGCAAGCGTAGTGGCCGGCGACTGGGTTCCTAAAGACTCGGTCGGGGTCTTTGGAACCGACATCGATTGCTGCATCGAATTCATAATCAGTGTGAATGCGAGATTCGGCAACGTCACTCCCGCCCCCTGAGTTGATGCCAACATCGTCATCACCTCCTCCAGGACGTACATTCCTAGTGCGGATCATTACTATTTATTTCGGCATTCGGACATCCAATCTTGAGAACGCTCAACGGTCTTTTGCGCAAAAATGAGACACTTTCTGTTTTTTTAGATTCAATTCGCAACATACTTCTCCGGCCAGAAAACCATTGACAATCCACAGTGCCAATTCTATCTATTTGACACGGCACAACTCTATGATTTAGCAGGCACATAGGCACTCGAAATCCTACCTGTTCGGATCCCTGGAGATCAACCTTTGGTAAGAACCCTAAAATGTGGGCTACTTGAATGGGAACCGGAACACCCGAACCTGAATTGATCGAAAAGCTGCTTTCGGACGTTTATCCATCCTCTGCTTTCCTGTCCGGTGTCCAGCTGGGGATTTTCACAGTTCTCAAAGAAGAACCCCTGAGAGTCGAGGAAATCGCCATCGGCCTCAAACTAGAACCGAGGAAGTTGGAGCCGCTGTTGTAGGCACTCGTCGCGACAGGCCTGCTTGAACTGGAAGATAACGGATTTGGAAACACCTCCGAGTCACAACACTATCTCGTCAAGGGAGGATCATCCTACGTTGGATATACCCACAACCTGCTGTCCAGAATCTGGTCGGCCGGTCTAAGGAAAGCCGAATCGGTTCGCACGGGAATGCCGGCCGAAACGCACGACTTTTCCACGATGTCAGCCGNGCATCTGGAGGGATTCTTCCGTGCACTTCATTTCGAGGCGCTCTGTTTTGGACGGAGCCTTGCACAGCGCCCCGAATTCGCGTCCTACCGATCCATCCTGGACGTCGGTGGCGGCTCAGGAGNTGTGGCGATCTCTCTGGTCGAGTCACTGCCCAAGGTACGCGCCACGGTAGCCGATCTTCCTGAAGTCATCCCGATAGCAGATTGCTACTGCAGCGAAGCCGGAGCTACCGGCCGGTTGATTACTCTCCCGGTCGACGTAACCCGTGAAAAGATTCCCGGTGGCTACGATGCGGCGATCATGAAATCTTTCATCCAGACACTGGGGTCCGAGTAAATCAACAAAGCCGCTCGGAATGTCGCGGCATCTCTCAATCCAGGCGGAACCCTGTAAGTGATAGGCAACGGGATCCTGGACGACTCCCGGGTCAGGCCGCGGGAAGCAGCCGTATTCAACATTGTATTCCTCGGTGTCTACGAGGATGGGCAGGCTTGCACAGAGGGAGAATACAGATCTTTTCTCGGGCAGGAGGGACTGGTAGACATTTCAAGGTAGATCGATGCTGACGGGGACAGCCTCATAACGACTCGCAAACCCGCCTGATCCCTCGCCAGGTCTGCAGGGTAGGCCTCAAACTGAACAATAGACGGATAATATTGTGGCCACGAAAATCATAGAAATCAGCAGGAGATTTTTCGAGAAGGAAATCAAACCTGTTCTGGAATCCGAGTTTCCGGTAGCGTCTCAACAGGTCGCCTGCGGAATTTTCGGATACGGCTCCGAATGTCTGGGGATGGACGACCAATACTCCAGAGATCACCATTGGGGTCTTCGGATCGATGTGCTTATTCCTGACGAACACTTCAAGACACTCTCGCAGGAAATCCGATCAAGGATAAGCGCCAAACTGCCGGAGTCCTTCGAAGGATACGACCTTCGCGAGGGTCACGTAGAAGGTGCGGGGATCGCGCCGGAAAGTCTCGAAGGATTTTTAAGTCGCACCATCGGTCTCACGCGCGCGCCCGGATCGCTCCGGGAGTGGTTGGATATGCCCGAAGAGGACATCGTCCACGTCACCAATGGAGAGGTCTGGTACGATCCCTCGAGCCGGTTCTCCAACATCCGCAAGTCGCTTACTTACTATCCTGAACCTGTCTGGCTTCGGCGAATCTCGCACTGGTGCAGATATCTCTCAGGAATGGGCATCTACCCACTCCATCGTGCACTTCTCAGAGACAATCTCGTCTACGCCACAACAGCCTTTGGGCGATCCATCAAGTGGATGCTCGAACTGGCATTTATGCTGAACAAGACGTACTTCCCCTACGACAAGTGGCTGTANCCTTTTTTTCGGGACCTCCCGGATCTTGCCGGAGAAATGGATCCACTTGTCGCAGAGGCCATCGCCTCCGGCACGACCTGGGAACGACGCCTCGAAATCCTGAACGATCTTTCCGACATTCTGGACCAGAAAATGGTCGCCCTGGGGATCATACCCCGGCACCCGCGCTTCAAGGGTTCCGAGACATCCGGATATCGCCTGCTGGAGCACGCCTACGGCGCAATCGTGAAATCCCTCCCTGCGGAAATCAAAAACCACGTCCCTCGTTGGGACCAGACCTACCTCGAGGAATTCCACACAGCTTACGTCGACACGCTCCCGATGGACACGTGGAACAGTCTCCTGAACCTAACCCCTGTCGAAGAATCAGATTGACAACAGTTGTGGACCATAGTATGTCTTGAACCTGATCGCTCGATGTCCACCGACACGAAGCAAGGAACCCTTAAATGGCAACGGACCTGAAAACATACCTGTTCGACCTCAGGGGATATATTCAACTCGAACAGGCACTGACCTCTGAGGAAGTCGCAGACCTCAACACACGCTTGGACGAGATCCCCAAACTAGAACCCGGCGAGTGGTTCGGAAACGTCCACGCCCATAACTACGGAGACGGTAATTCCGGACTGAACCTCCAACAGATTTACGAAGGTGGCGAACCCTTTGAGAGACTCATCGACCACCCTTCCTGGATCGAGAAAATCAAGTTTTTCGTGGGCGGCGAAGGCACCTTCGACTATCACCACGGCCCGCTCTTCATAGACGAAAACTTCGCGAACTTCCGGGAACCAGGCGAGGCGATAGGACTTCACTCAGGTGGTTACCCACCGAATTTGAGGAATCAGTACCGGTATCACGGAGGCCGTTTCATGTGCGGTCAGGTCAACATCCTGCTCGCCCTAACGGACATCGGACCCGGGGATGGCGGAACGATGCTCATTCCAGGCAGCCACAAATCGAATTTCAAACATCCTCACTACGACAGACACAGAATGTCGAAGGACGCCACGGTTGAGGGTACGGAGGGTGCGGTCGAAACTCAGATGAAAGCCGGCGACGCTCTCCTCTTCGTAGACGGAATCTCTCACGGATCCGCAAAGCGCACGAATCCCGGTACCAGGCGAATCATCGTATACCGTTATGGGCCCTCCTGGGGAAACTTCCGACACGGCTATCAGCCTTCTCAGGAACTCCTTGATCGACTGACACCTGAGCGCAGACGAATCGTCTCGCCGCAGCAGCCGCTTCTGAAGCCGCCTAAAGACACGGATTGAAAATCAGCCAATTCGCCCAATTCACCTGCAAAGGAGAACTTGATGTCAGACACCCTTGAAATGCTTGAAGAGCTCAAGAACTTCGATACCCCTTCGATCACAAATGTCGTAGCCACCTACCCCGGCAATCCCCTTTGTCTCAGTCTCTACAATCCCTGGACCGAAAACTGGTATACCGACCAGAGCATCAAGTGTATGTATCCTGAAATGGGACGCACAGTCGGTTACGCCGTCACCTGTGTCTACAGTGTACCGGATTCCAACTACGACGAGCTCACATTTATGGACGTCGTAGATGCCCTCGACGCCTCACCCAAGCCGACAGTGTTAGTCTTTCAGCAGAAATTTCCGCCGGAGATTGCCGGAAAAGTGGGTCTCGCGGGTGGCAATATGACCTCAGCGATGGTTGCCGTAGGGTGTGTCGGAGCAATCTCCAACGGGCCGTCCCGCGACATTGACGAAATTCGCTCCATGAACTTCCAGTATATGCTCAGCGGTGTTACGGCCGGGCACGGTGGAATGGCGGTCCAGGCGGTCAACGTACCCGTCTCCGTTGGCGGAATGGACGTCGCCCCTGGGGAGATCATTCATATGGATGAAAACGGCGCCTGCAAATTCCCCGCGGACAAATTGGAAAAGGTCCTCAATAACGTCCGTGCCTTGCAGAAAGAGGAAGAGGCCCGAATGGGAGCGCTACTGAAAGC
The DNA here is from genome assembly GCA_002709665.1 of Gemmatimonadota bacterium. Lineage (GTDB taxonomy): Bacteria > Latescibacterota > UBA2968 > UBA2968. Next base: position 16,176 of record PAQK01000026.1, read on the forward strand.
CAAATCGGCCGCCGAGGTCCGCGCAATAATGGGGGGGCACGAATACGCCGACGATGAGGAAGGCAAGTGAGCACAACAAAGGAGTACTCAAATGGCTTCCAAGAAATCAGAACCGCTCAAGACTGGAGTGATCGGTGTCGGACTCCTGGGAGGATCTCACGCCAGGACCGCTGCGTGCAACGGTGACGTCNCCCTCGCCGCCGTGGCCGATCCCAGAGCAGGTGTCGGACGGGGAATNGCGAAGGAAACCGGTTCCAAATGGTACGCCGACTACGGGGAAATGCTCAAGAAGGAGGACCTGGACCTCGTGATCGTCGCCACACCCGATCCCCTGCACAAGGGCCCGATTGTTGCCACCGCCAGGGCGGGTGTCCCGCGCATCATCACGGAAAAACCGATGGCCACCGAGCGCTTAGATGCCCTGAAAATGCGTGACGCCGTCACAAAGGCGGGTACCGACCTGTATATCCTCTTCCCAAACAGGTTCACTCCGCTGGATCGCGCCGTCTCCTACGCGATGAAGCACAAACTCATTGGCGCACCGGTTTACGGTGATGTCCGTCTGGACGATAACATCAGTGTCCCTACGCAAATGTGGGGAAATCGCAGCAAAACCTGGGCAGGTGGCTCCTCCACGGCGCACTTCCTTTTCAGTCACGTAGTCGATCTGCTCAGGTGGTACTTCCGCCCGGCAGACGTCGTCGAAGTACGAGCCATCTCTCAAAACCGTGTCCTCAAGTACACACCAGACCTCTACGACGCCCACCTCACCTTTGACACGGGCCTCGTCGTTAGAATCAAAGCCGAGTGGATACGCAGAATGGACGCCCTGGTGGAATTCGAACTCGGATTCTCCGGGCAGAAGGGTACGGTCTATTACCGAAAGACCAGCGCCTTCCGCGCCAAGCCGGGGCTCAGGTTCGATCTCGACAACGCAACACCCGCCAGTCTCACAAAACACCAGAAAGCCCTGTCAACCCGGGGAATTCGGTCAAGGGTTGTCTCGGACACGGCCGCGCGATCACCTCACGTGCTCGAGTTCTACGCCGAGGAGAACACAGGNGAATCTGCACTAGCCCACTACTTCGAGACGCTTCGCAGTGGTCGCAAATCACCTAGGATCGAGGGATTTGGGCCTCTGCCCGACCTTCAGGACGCACTGCATCAGGTGGACATTGTGACCGCACTGGTGAAGTCTGCAAGTGCCGGCAAAACCATAAAAATCCCTTCATCAGGTTGAAAACAGCACCCTGTCGTCGGTTCTACGGAGATGGGATCCCTATTTCACTGGATTGGACTTTGAAGTGCCATTTGTGGTTGGTGTCTTTGAGGAGCCCTCAATTTTTCGGATTTTTGTGTGGGTGTATCAAAGTTAAGGATTGTTCTTGGTCGGTTATTGAGTTTGTCGATTACCACGTCAATTTCGCTTTGTTGGACACTGGCCAGGTATTTCTTTTTAGCGAAGTATTGCCTTATCAGACCGTTGGTATTTTCACTGAGTCCTCGTTGCCAGGACGAATAAGGATGTGCGAAGTATACTTTGGCATCTAGCGCGTTGGCGATGTTCTGTTGGTCTGCGAACTCCTTGCCATTATCCACCATTAGGGTGTGAACAGTGTCTTTGATTGGTTTGGGCAAGTCTATGGCTTTCTCTGCAATCGGTTGGGCGTGTTTGGTTGGGACGCCGGCGATCAGAGTGTATTTTGAGCAGCGTTCCACCAGGCTAACTAACGCCTCCTTGTAGTTTGCACCTATAATGTTATCCATCTCCCAGTCACCTAACCGAGCCTTTTCCTCAACAATAGCCGGTCGCTCCTCGATTCCTATTCTGCCATTTATTAGCCCGTACTATTCAGGCCTGCCCTTCCTTTTCCGGCGGGGTTTGTGTCTGTGACGCAGATGCAAATGCAGACGGCAACTATTGAGACGATCCAGGTTTATATTGCCCTTCCGTTCGATTCCTGCGCAACTCTCGGAGATGGTCGAGGGATGGACTCGGGCCAAAGAGGCGATTTGTACCTAGTTCATTTTTGCTTTTCTCAGCACCGAAATCTGGTATTTTTGATTCACAGCCAACTGGCCACACTTCCTCATAGGTGACTCCTTTACAAGTGCTTACGTAACTTCCCGAGGAAATATAACCGTTGATCGTTTTACTTGTCGCCCGAAATGATTGCACTTATGAGTTGAATTCACCGATTCTCGGCTTTTNCCTACGTAAGAAAATTACTCTAANCGTTTGGTGTCCCTTTCGGGTACNAAAATGGNACAAGCCTCATNCCCACGAAACCTGCCCCATTNTCTAATTGATAATGCGTCAGTTATAGACATATTANCCATCTATTTTACTGCTATCGGATTCCCCGGTGAACCNGTCGCTCCCTTGAGCCGCAAGGGAGAAAACACAAAAGCGAACTCGTATACCTTATCCTCTGCAAGACCGTCAAGATCCAGGTTTTCAAGCAAATGAATACCCTTCTGGTTGATCAGCAGCTGGTGAACCTGGAACGCCACATTTGGATTCTCCCCGGGGACCGCCTCCNCCCCCCAGGTATCCGCCCCAATCATCACAACCTTCTTGCTCACCAGCCATTTCGCTGATAGCAGACCGATCCCCGGCATCCCGGAATTGAACTCTTCGTTGTCCACCATCCACAGCTTCCCGTGGCCGGTTCGGATCAAGACGATGTCTCCTTCGGTAATCTCGACATCCTGCTTCTGGAGCGCGCCCTTTAGATCCTCTGGCGTGATCACGTACCCGATCTCGAGTCGTTCCTTCTTTTTATAGGCAACGAGGTCGATCAAAACACCGCGCGTAAAGAAAACTCCTACGTTTTCGACGCCGAGCTTCTCCAGCCCGTAAGGTTTACTGAATTCCGATCGCTTGAAGCCATTATAGAAGATGTCGTCGTCACCCACCCGGGTGCCAATGTGTCCCAGACCGTCGAACTGAGTACCAATCTGTCCAATTTCGCCACTGAACATCTCGTCGTGCCACACGAGGTGATTGTCACCTAGAGGCCCGCCAGACGGTGAGCCCACAATACTCAAACTGTAGTGCCGATTGCCGAACAGAGGGATTCCCGGCTCGTAAACACGCCCAAGCTGGTAGGTCTTTCCCTGGGTAATCAGCTTGGCCGCCTCGAGCACCTTCCCTGAGGTCAACCTGTTCATTGCGCCACGCTGGTCATCTGGTCCCCATTCGGACGGCCACCACGGGGCATCCTGTGCAGTGACACTTATGCTCAATACCAGAACTAAGAGGGCGACCAGAAAAAGCGGAATTCTGATGGTGGTACACACACGCATAACTTCCTCCTCTTGAGTAAAGGATCTTACCCGTTTGGTTGCCAAGATAAGTCTGAAGATTTACAAATGCAAGAGGGNAATCACAGCTCCATCTCCCTGTGATAACTGAACATAAGAAGGTCATTGCGCCCCGGCTTGCACTGTGCTATCTTAATTCCCCAACGGAATTTCGAACACATTTTCTACTTTTAACAGCTCGGCTCTACCTGTGAAAACTAAACGTCTCGGCCGGACAGAATTGCAGGTACCAATCGTTGGGTTAGGTGCGGGATTCATAGGGATATCCAGTCCCAATCGGGCCGCAGTAGAGTATGACGGTCGCCCTGGAGGTATGGTAGAAGAACTGGCGATTCGGACCATCCACGCAGCGATCGAATCCGGGTCAACTCTGATCGACACAGCTCCTCTTTATGGCCAGACACGCAGCGAGGAGTATATCGGAAAAGCGCTGAAGATACGGCCCGATCTAGCCGCAAAGTGCACGGTAACCACGAAGGTGGGACAGCTGCCTGAACCGGATGGCCGGGATTACCGGTTCGACACAATCCTCAAACACGTTGAAGATAGCCAGGAAAGACTCGGAATCGAACAATTCGAAATCCTCTACATTCACGACGCAATGGACATACCCTTCGATCAGGTGATGGGCAAACGCGGCGCGCTGGGAGCCCTCCGCAAGCTTCAGAATGAAGGAATTACCCGTTTCGTGGGCACGGCTGCCAACGATCCACCGGCCAATGGTCCTTTTATAGAGACCGGTGAATTCGATGCAGCNGTCGTCCCCGANGCCTGGAGTCTCATCAACCAGCTTGCGGCCGATCGAATTCTTCCTGCCGCAGAGCAGCANGATGTCGGACTGGTGATCGCAACACCGGTCGAACGAGGTCTTCTCGCGACCGGTCCCGTAGCAAGCATCAACTACCTGGCGAGAGACTTCAGCCAGACCTGTCTGGACCACGTGGCGCAAATTCAGGAACTCTGCAACGACCACAAAGTTCCGATGGTCGCAGCGGCCCTACAGTGGTGCACCCGACACCCTCAAGTGGCCACGACAATTCCTGGGGCGAGGACACCGGAAGAGGCGGCAGCCAACGCGAATGCAGGAAGCCTGGACATCCCCGAGGCCTTCTGGGACAACCTGGGACCCCTTGTTGTGAATTTCAAAGCAAGTGTCGACCGGTAACACCCTTCACCGCCACCAAGGAGCAGAAATGGCCCTCACCCTGACCCTACTGGGTACGGGAACCCCGACACCCCTCACGCACAGAGCGGGGTCGAGCTACCTAGTAACCCTCAACGAAGAAAACCTCCTGTTCGATTGCGGACCTGGTTCGGCACGGCGCCTGCTCGAGAACGGGACACCTCCCAGGGACCTCACCAGCATATTCCTCACGCACCTGCATTACGACCACTGCGTGGACTATCCCTANATCGTCCTGAACCACTGGGACCAGGGCGTCGGCAAGATCCCCGACCTCAATGTCTACGGTCCCGCTCCCCTGGCGCAGATGACCGATCGCCTCCTTGGCGAAGGCGGTGTCTACGACTCGGACCTGACCGCACGGACAGAACACCCCGGGAGCGAATTTGTCTACGAAAAGCGTGGCGGCGTGTTGCCGAGGGAACGCCCGAATCCCCTGATTACCGAGGTCGAACACGGTTCGGTCGTCAAGACGAACACCTGGATGCTCACCGCGGCCGAAGTCATCCACGTACAGCCCCAGCTGAGATGCCTGGCGTATCGCCTCGACACACCCGAGGGATCGATCGTCTTCGGAGGGGACACGGCACCCATTCAGAGCCTGACCGACCTCGCCAAAGATGCGGACGTCCTCATTCATATGTGCCACTTCCTGAACGACTTCGAAATGGATGAACGAATCACAGGCTGCTGCTCCGGGCACAAAGACTCAGCACATACCGCAAAGGAAGCTAACGTCGGAACACTGGTGCTCACGCACATCACGGAACAACTCGAGCAGCCCGGTATTCAGGAACGCCTGATTCACGAAGCAGGGAAAATTTTCAAAGGAACGATTATTTTTGCGGAAGATCACCTGGAGGTACCGATCGGTANGGTNGAACCGNAGCAGATAACGTAGAAGAGCGCCCTAAGTCCGGGGNCCAGTGTCGGTTGCCTGCGAGACTGCATTGGCAGGAACNCGGGAGCAGTGCAAACAAACAACAGCCTGACCAAACGGCAAAACCTGAAACGTCCAAATAGGATTGTGATTTGAAAGCAATATTACTCGCGGCNGGGAAAGGTGAGCGGTTCTATCCGTTCTCTCATTTTCGGCCGAAGGCTATGTTTCCGATCTGCAATCGACCGCTGTTGGAGTGGAGTGTGGAACGGCTGGTCGCTGCGGGCGTCACAGATATCGGTGTCGTGATCGGTCATCGGGGTGGTCGCTTGAGAAATCACTTTGGTGACGGCAACCGGTTTGGTTGCGAAATCACGTATATCGAACAACGTGAGCAGCTGGGCACTGCCGACGCAGTGTGTGCGGCCAAGGGATATGTCGGTGCAGATGATTTCATAGTCGTCCACGGGGACCTCTTCATCGGTCCCGAGGCGATCCCCCAGCTGTTGGAGGCCTACACGGGAAAGCAGAGTGTCGCGGGGATTCACCANAGCGAGGAGTTGAACAAGCAAATTCGGGCAGAAGTCAACCGGGAGAACAACATCACCTCCTACACGTGGAAGCCGAGATCGGACAACGGGATCGCGCTCTCAGGAATCTACATTTTTCAGAACGCCGCTCTGGGAGACCTGGCCAACACCTCCGGCTTACTCCCGCAGGTTCAGAATGGAGTCACCCCTGCCGAGGGCTATGAAATCGCTGACGCGCTCCCCCTGATGCACCGTGAAGGGCGTGCGGTCGGAACAGTTCAATTGGACGGCCCGGTCATCGATATGGACATGCCTTGGCAGCCATTGAGTGTCTGCCGTATCGCCGCCCGTGAAATGGCCAATGAGTTGTCCGACACCCGGATCGCAGAAAGTGCCGAGGTTCACCCGGACGCCGAAATCACGGGGCCCATCTTCGTAGACGAAGGCGCCAGAATCTCTCGTCACGCGGTCATCAGNGGTCCAGTGTGGATCGGAAAAGAAACCCACATTCACGAAGGCTCTCAGATCTCGTCCCACACCGTGATCGGGGATCAGTGCCGCATTGGCCCGTTCGCCAAGGTGAGCGGCTTTGTCGGTGACAATAACCATATCACATTCACCGGCGAATTCAGCGGCGTTATCCTCCAGGGTGGTCGGATCACGCACCATATGCAAATCGCAGGAATCTTTGGCGAAGGCGCTGAATTCGGAGCGGGCACCCAGGTGGGCACCCTTCGTTTCGACGACGGTCCCACCGAGGTGATCGTCAACGGCATTCGCCACCCGGCGCTCGGCTTCTCAGGCGCGCTATTCGGCGATTATGCGCGCACAGGGGTGAGCACCATCCTGATGCCAGGTCGTATCGTCGGGGCGTGCTCGATGATCGGCCCAGGGGTGGTGTTGATGAGGAACGTTCCACCACACAAGGCTGTTATCCTCAAACAAGAGCTTCAAGAGATAGATTGGGGACCGGAGATCTACGATCACTAGCAGCTCCGGGATCGCATCCCGCCGGATCCTTCAACCTCAAACCGTACACATTCCAATATTCGCAGGAGAATACAACAAATGGCGAAACGCATTGCGCTGATCACGGGTATCACCGGCCAGGACGGCTCCTATCTCTCCGAATTTCTCCTAGAAAAGGGCTACGAGGTTCACGGCATCGTTCGCCGTGTTGCACTCGAAGATCCCGACCACCGCCTGGGTCGCATACATCACCTGCAAGATGATGTGGAGCTCCATCCCGCCTCGATGGAAAGCTATCCCGGCATCTACAACGTGATGAAAAAGGTCCAGCCACACGAATGTTACCACCTGGCCGCGCAGAGCTTCGTCAGCACCTCATTCGAAGACGAATTCTCCACCCTGAACATCAACATCAATGGTACGCACTATATGCTTGCCGCACTTCACGACATCCAGCCCGACTGTCGCTTCTACTTTGCAGCTTCGAGCGAAATGTTCGGCAAGGTCGCCGAAGTACCCCAGAAGGAAACCACACGGTTCCATCCGAGATCCGCGTATGGGATCTCGAAAGTCGCCGGGTACGATCTCACCAGAAATTACCGCGAGGCCTATGAGCTTCACGCCTCGAGCGGAATTCTCTTCAACCACGAATCGCCACGAAGAGGATTCGAATTCGTCACGCGAAAAATCACCTCCCACGTCGCCAAGATCAAACTGGGAATGATCGATGAATGCCCCCTAGGCAATCTCGATTCGAAGCGAGACTGGGGTCACTCCAAGGAATACGTCAAAGCGATGTGGATGATGCTCCAGCAGGACGAGCCGGATGACTACGTCATTTCTACTGGCGAGACGCACTCGATCCGGGAGTTTGCCGAAATCGCTTTCTCACACGTCGGGCTCAACTATCAGGACCACGTCAAGGTGGATCCCCGTTTCTTCAGACCCGCGGAAGTGGACCTGCTCGTAGGTGACGCGACAAAGGCGAAAGAACAGCTGGGGTGGTCGTATGAAACCGATTTCCCCTATCTTGTCAGAGAAATGGTAGACTCGGACCTGGAGCTTTTCACAAGAGGCTGAGAAAACCATGAAAAAACCAGGAAGTGTAAAATTCATCTGGGCGTACCTGCTGCACCTGGGGTACAATTTCTGATCGGACAGAGAGGCGACCGGATGGGACCTGACTCACGTAAGCACCACCAGCAAGCTTAGAATGGACAAGAAATTGTGGGATCAGATTCTCGAGCGGCTTGTCGAGGCCGGCATGAATATGCTCGTAATCGACCTGGGGGAAGGTGTCAAGTACAAGAGCCACCCGAACTCGCGGTCAAAGGCACCTGGTCAACCAAAAAGCTCAGGAAGGAACTCAAGGCAATCCGCAAGATGGGTCTCGAACCTATCCCAAAGCTCAATTTCTCAACCTCACACGACGCATGTATGGGTCTCTATTCCCTGTTGTGTCAGCGCAAAACCCTATTACAAAATCTGTCGTGATCTGATCAAAGACGCTGTCGACATCTTCGACGGCCCCAGATTCTTTCACCTAGGAATGGATGGGGAGACTGCAGAACACCAGCGCCACTGCGCCTAAGCGGTGATGCGTCAACACGACCTGTGGTGGCACGACCTGGAGTTTCTCGTCAAGCAAGTCGCAAAGCAGAAAGCGCGCCCCTGGGGCTGGTTGGACTACGTCTGGCATCACCCCGATGACTTCTACAGCCGAATGCCTGAATCCGTGCTCCAGAGCAACTGGTATTACGGAAAATCCTTCGCGAATTCCGTCACTGATGCAAATGCATACAAGGTACTCGAGGAGCACAGTTACAACCAGATCCCAACAGGCAGCAACTGGTCCTGTCCCGAGAACTTCCAGAGGACAGTCAGCCACGCTCGAAAACACATCTCCACCAAGCGCCTCCTGGGATTCCTGCAAACAGTCTGGCGTCCCATGATCGAGGAAAGCGGCGAAGGACATATCGAAGCGATCGAGCTCGCCGCTCGCGCAAGGAAGAATTGGGAGAGAGAATTGTAACAGAGCACAAGTGGCCGACGACCAGGTACGAGTCCCCACCACATCTCCCATCGAGCAGTTGACCTTCAATTCTGGGCCACCAGGTTTGCTTCTCAATTTGATCTAAAAAACCGGTCATTGACAACTGGCCACTTACCCTGGAGTCACCAATGTCCAACACTGCCCGTGCTGCTGTAATGGTCGGCGAGCGCTTTGAAATCCGCGAATACCCGGTTCCCGACCCTGAACCCGGAACCATCTTGCTGAAACAGGAACTTGCAGGAATCTGCGGAACAGATCTTCACAACTGGGAATACCAGCAGATCACCGGGGAGATCATTCTGGGTCACGAAAACGTCGGTGTCATCGACAAACTCGGAAAGGGTGTCGAAACAGATTTCCTCGGAAGACCCATCAAAGAGGGGGACCGGATCGCCGTCGTACCGGGAACCAACAAAGGTGCTTACGGATTTCTCCAGGCCGAGGAAGAGCCTTACCTCAGAGGTGGATTCGCGGAATATATGTATCTGTGGAATCCTGACACCGTAGTCCTCAAAACCGAACTCGATCCGGAAATTGCCGTCCTCCTCGAACCGTTCACCATTGGCGTTCACGGGGTGATGCGTGCAAAAATTGAGTTCGGCGACACCGTGGTCGTACAGGGATCGGGCGCTATCGGTCTGGTCACCCTCATTTGCGCAAAAGTCAGCGGAGCAGGCCAACTCATTATGGTGGGCGGCCCCAAGGGACGACTGGAATTGGCCAGGAAACTGGGAGCGGACATCACCATCGACATTGCAGACATCAGCAACGTGCAGGAGCGAAAGCAACTCGTCCTCGACAACACACCCCGGGGCGAAGGCGCCGACGTCGTCTTCGAGTGCGCGGGATTCCTCGCGGCAATTCCCGAGGGCCTGGACTACCTCCGCAACAGCGGAACCTATGTCGAAATGGGTCACTTCGTGGACGTGGGCACATTTGAATGCAATCCCAATCATATGCTGATGCGCAAGAATCTCCGTTTCGAAGCCGTCTGGGCGAGCAAACCGGATCATTTCGTCCGCGGCCTTCCGATCCTGGAAAAGAACGAATTCCCCTATGCGGAAATGGTAAGTCACACGATCCCCCCTCGAACGCGTGGCTGAAGGCTTCAACGCCCTCGCCGGCAGTTACCGCCTCGATGACAAGGACGCGATAAAAATCGCAGTAAAGGGATAAGTCAGTGATGACCTGGTCGAGCTTCATGAGCCAAACTTTTGAAATTCATCCCAGGACTCACTTCCTCGATCGGGATGAACCATCGCGATGCACGACCCTCGACCCTCGACTCTCGACGCCCCCCTAATGTCCCCTCGCGCGCTCCTCATCGGCCTGGCAATGGCCGTCTGGGCTAACGTCTGGCCGGCCTACTCCAGCCTGATTGCCCACTCCTCCCGGGCGGATTATTCACATCTGTCTGTCGCGTTACTGATCCCCCTCATCGGTATCATGGCCCTGAATCTCCCCTGGAGCCGCAAAGGAAAGGGCCTCACCTCTTCCGAACTGCTCACCATTTGCTGCATTGGAATGGTCGCCGCCACAATGCAGGGGGAGTGGCTCTCGGGTTATCTCCTCGGGGTGGTCACCGCACCGACTTACTTTGCCACAAACGAAAACCGCTGGGCGGAGGTCCTCCTGGAGCGAATGCCGTCCTGGGCAATAGTCGATGATCGCTCCGCTACAACCGGCTTCTACGAAAGCCTGTTCGAAGGCCAATCCATCCCCTGGTCCGCCTGGGTCTCCCCCTTCTTCTGGTGGAGCGGATTTCTCGGGTCGGTCCTGCTTGTCAGCTTTTGTATGGTCACAATCCTGCGCAAGCAGTGGATGGAGAATGGACGCCTCGCGTTCCCCGTAGCATCAGCCATTCTCGAACTCACGGGAGTCTCCGGATCTACTGGCACGCTCTCCACCCTTGTACGTTCTCGCCTCTTTCGCATCGGTTTCTGGATCGTCCTCATCATCTTCATTTGGAATATCGCCACCTGGTTCTCCAAGGCTATCCCACCGCTGGACATCCCGATGACCGTCCTGAGTCGAAAGGTCATACGCATCGGGAAAGGGTTTCCCTACTTCGCATTTTCAGTTCACCCGATGACCATCGCCTTCGCCTACTTCACAAAGTCCGACGTCCTTCTGAGCATCTGGGCCTTCCACCTCCTGGCCATCCTGCAGGTCGGCATCTTCAATCGAATAGGCTTCAGTATCGGCAGCTCCGATATGTGGTGCTCATTCGACCCGTCCATCGGCTGGCAGAGCTTTGGGGGGCTCTCCGTCTTTGTCGTCTGGGGACTGTGGATCGCAAGGCACCATCTCACCAAAGTCTTTAGGCAAGCGTTTACTGGAAGGAGGGAATTGGACGACTCCGACGAGCTCATGAAATATCGCACCGCGGTCTTTCTGATGCTTGCAGGCTGCATTTACCTGGTCCTCTGGCTCTATCGCGCAGGAATGGGCTGGGGCCCTCTTTTGGCCTTCTGGTTCGGCACCCTTATCCTATACCTTGGACTTGCCAGAATCATTGTAGAAAGCGGTCTGGTCTACCTGCGTGGACCCATCACGGCCCAGGCCTTCGCCTGGCACCTCTTCGGCATCTCCGGAATGGGGCCGTCAAGTGCCGTTGCAATGGGTCTTACTTATACCTTCTTCTGTGACGCGAAAACGTGGGGCATTACTGCCCTGGCGCACATCCCCAGACTGGGAATTGCGATGGAACGAGACCGACGAAGGCTCCTCGCCCCATCGGTGCTTCTCGGTGGATTCTTGGGCGCAATAGCCATTATCGGATTCATCCTCCTGCAGGGGTACCACGGAGTAGGTAGCTACAACTTCGGTGTGGTGAGCTTCAATGGTTCGAATGACGGGGCCGTCGGCATCTGGCGCTATACGGCAGACCGCATTCAGCAAGGCGACCTGGGCACGGACTGGAACAGGGTGCAGTTTCTGGCCATCGGGGCCGCCTTTACCGGGCTAATGCTCTACCTAAGATATCGTTTCCCGGGATTCCCGATCAACCCTATCGGGTTCACAATTTCGGCGTCCAATGTCTTACGCAGCACAGTCACGTCGATCTTCATCGCGTGGCTCACCAAATCACTGATCTTGAAATTCGGAGGTTTAAACAGTTACAGACGAATGGCGCCCTTGTTTTTGGGATTGTTTATGGGTTATCTTGCAGGCGTAGGCCTGGGGGTTGTCGTAGACGTAATCTGGTTCAACGGAAACGGGCATAAACTCAACGACTGGTAGGTATCGCTTTACACCACCTCATATCTGAGGCAGACGAATGTCTTTTGACCTGATCATTCGGAACGGACAAGTAGTAGACGGAATGGGATCCCGAGAAGCCTTCAAGGCCGATGTAGGCGTAAGTAACGGGCAAATCTCAGCCGTGGACGACCTATCGGATGCCAAGGCCAACCTGGAAATAGATGCCGGTGGCCACATCGTCAGCCCGGGCTTCATTGACGTCCACGTCCATTCGGAAACCGCGCTTGTCACAGAAGGTCAGCGGTTTGCGGGAGTCGCCCAGGGCGTCACCACACAACTCCTTGCCCCGGACGGATTCGGCTGGGCGTGTCTTCCGCCTGATCTGACCGAAGAGATGTGGGAATACACCCGCTTCGCCTCCGGAAACATCGAAATGGACCTTGGGTGGCCCACCATCGAGGATTATCTGGTCATCTTCCCCGGCAACAGCCCCTGCAATGTCTACCCGCAGGTCCCTCACTGTGCTGTTCGCCTCAAGGTGTGCGGCTGGGAACCTGGCCCGGCCACAGACCAACAGATCGAGGAGATGGCCGACCTGACCCGGCAGTGGATGGAAGCCGGTGCCGGCTGTCTCAACCTCGGCCTCGACTACCAGCCAAGTGTCAATGCCGATCTCAGGGAACTGGTAGCCCTTTGCAAAGTCGCCGAATCATACGGTGGAATATACGCAGCGCATATCCGCAACCATACACTGGGACGTGCCGGCGCCTGGGAGGAAACGTTCGAACTTCAGCGACGGAGTGGCATCCCGATCCACATCTCCCACGAGAGGGTGGACAACGAATGTGAAGAACTGCTGGGCAGAGCGGAGAAGGAAGGAATTGATATCAGTTTCGAGGCATATCTCTATGCAGCGGGAATGTCACATATGACGATTATGATCCCGGTCGAAGACCAACAGGGATCCCCAGCGGAAGTCATTGAACACCTCAGAGATCCGGAAGTCAAAAAACGGATTGTGCCTTACCTGACCAATTGGCTGGGCAAGTACAATCAGGTCGTCGGTTACACGCGCTCCGGCCGGTTCATCGGTAGAACGCTCACGGAGGTCGCACAAGACCTCGGTAAGACTCCAGAGGAATGCGCCTACGACCTCATCGTCGAAGAAGAAGGACTCTCCGCCTACATATTTCCCTGGCAAGTCTCTCCGGAAGAGGCTGATGAAACCATCGCCCGTACGATTCGACACCCCCTGATGATGGCCGCCAGCGACGGTATCTACAATGTCCCCCACCCTCACCCCAGGGGCTTTGGATGCTTCGCCCAGATCCCTGGGAAATATGTCCGAGAGAAGAAACTGGTCACCTTGGAGCAGGCCATCTACAAAATGAGCGGATTTCCCGCCATGCGGTTTGGCATCAGCGACCGGGGAGAAATCGCAAAAGGAAAAGTCGCAGACCTCGTCATCTTCGACCCTGACACGGTGAACGCCAGGGCTACCTACGAAGAGCCGACCCTTGGCCCCGTGGGGATTGAACACGTATTCGTAAATGGTGTGGCAACCATTAGTAACGGAGAACCCACTGGAGCACTCCCGGGACAGGTCGTCCGCCATTGACTTCGCGTTCCAGCTAAGTACATATGTCTTGTGATTGTCGCGAACACATCAACGGTCAGTGTCCNCGCGTAGAAATCCTCCAACGCANAGGTCCTGGTGGCCACCACGGTGGATGCGNGGTCCGTCGTCCACCGTCAGTGGCCTGTCGTCGCGTCTTCAGTCACCTCCTCGAGCGCCGCCTGCATCTGTTTNACGAACGAGTTCTCATCGAACTTGCCNCTCACAGCTTCGAAATCTGTGATCGTCTCCTTCTGGTTTCCGTCGGCACCGTAACCCATCCTCGCGATCTCATCGAACTCCTTTTCGGCATCCGCCAGAATCTTCTTGATGTAGGATCCTGTCGCCTTGTCATGGCCTGATTTCATCTCCGCCAGGTCCTCCAGTGTCAATGCATCGACCGACTTCCCATTCCTTGCCTCGAATGTGGCCCTCACCCATGCCCATTCATCTTCCTCATACGCCTGGCTCGCTTCGTGGAAAGCATTCAGAAACTCNGACGCATCACCAACGGAACCATTCCCAATGCGCTCAGCGATTCCACTTAGTCGCTCTACTGAAACCAGTAAGCCTCCGACGTCTGCCCAGGATTCACTGAATATGCCGGATCCTTCGGACAATGCCGATCGCACAGTCTCTAGACCTTCGCCAAGGACCGGAGTGGCCTTTTCCAGGATTTTTCCGGACAAATACTTGTCCACTTCATTTTTGTAGTTTCGCGCCCCGGTCCTCAGAACGAGACGTTTGATGGTTACGCCGTTGTACCTGACTTGATCGACCTCACGAGACGTCTCTTCATAGAGCTTACTGAGAGCGGTCTCTCCTTGAATCATACGTTGTACAGTGTATGGACTGAGCACCTCGAAACGAATTTGGTCCCGCTTCTCTGTTGCTGTACGCCGGTCCCTGTTGGGCCACTTCTCACCATCCCGGACCGTGCCCACGGTATAGAGATTCATAGAGGGCGTCAGGAAGGTCTCCCCCTTCTCGTCCGTAACGTAAGAGAAAGGCATAACCCTCGTGTCGAAATTTGTCATATGCTTTCCGATCACAACGGAAAAGGCNCCCACAGCACTTGGCCACAGCAAATACGAGAACGATCCCGTCTTGCTGCCACGTTCGAGCACGCCCTGGTGAACCGGACCGAGCTTGTACATGTGGTTGCTCTGGTTGGAACCGCTGCCGGCATTGTAAAAGGAGAACATCCCGGCGATCAGTAGCGTACTCTTGTGGTGTGTAACGGTGTACGGTCCTCCGAATACCGAGCATGCTTCCCCGTGAAAACACTCTGAGTTTGCAAAAAAGAGCGAGTTCTCTCCCGAGAACTGTTTACCAACCTGTACACCTTGGCCGATAAAGCACTTGCCCAGCAATGCACCATCTTCAACACTTGCGCCTTCGGCAAATATGAAGTCCTCAGCGACAACACCAGAACCTACTCGCGTCCTAGCCACCTCTTCACTCAGAAGTGTGCCGTTTTTTAGTGACTGCGCACCGGAAATCACCGCGTACGGCCCTACGTCCACATCCTCGATCTCCTTGACGTGGGCCACCACAGCCCCTACACGAACCACACCCCAATCTGAGGTCGAACTCTCAACGCTCTTGTCCACAATGGCTTCCAGCCCATCCATCATCTCCGTCCGATACCGATGCATCGCCACCAGATAAGCAAACTGGCTGGACATTTCCCTGAATATCCTCACCTCTCGTCCACCGCCTTCGTTCACGGTTTCCAGTTCTACTCCATTCCCGAATGTCGCCCCCCGATGACACGTCATCGAGCCCACATCAGTTATCACGGCCCCTGTTTTCACAATATAGTTCGATAGATGGCTGTGGATCCGCGTTACCCTGACATTGTCCTTGAACACACAATTGCTCAGATTTGCGTCGGCCAACTCACAGGGCAGATCTACCCCATTGGGCGAAACGGTGCCGTCCAGCCTCCCAATCCGGATATCTCCCGAGAAACTGACATTTTGTACCCGAGCCGTATCGAACCCTTCTCCCACCTGCACTTTCTCCCATTCCAACGAGGTGCATCCCCCCGCTATCAATTCCNNGATTTCCGTTTTCGAAAGTGCGCGGTANGTCCCCATTTCTTTCTCCTTTTCATAACGAGAGCCCCGGCATTGGGGACCGGGGCTCGGCAGGCTTCTCAGTCAATGGTTAATCATCTGCATACATAATTCCAAGCCCAAACAAAGGTGCTAAGCACGCGACATTGTGTCAAGATTTTTCTCCAATAGATACGGGATTGATGGGCAAAAAGGAGTATCTCCCATGTTGCGGGCAAACAACTTTACATAAACACCCCCTTTGTATATATTAGGTTTTCTTACATTGCAATACCCGAAAAGAGGACCACTGAAAGGAGCAAGAATGGCAGGCAATATCAAACTACAGATCTGTGAGACAGCTGATGAAGTCTCGGTTGAAGCCGCAAAGGTGTTTGCAGACATCATCAGATCGATACCTGATGCCGTAATTGGCCTGGCCACGGGATCCACCCCTGAGCAAACCTATGAAGAACTGGCTAAGATTCACAAATCCGAAGGCCTGAGTTTTTCCGGCGTCACCACATTCAACCTGGACGAATACTGGGGATTGAACGGAGACCACGATCAGAGCTATCGTCACTTCATGAACACTCAGCTCTTCGACAAGATCGACATCAGGCCCTGGAACACAAATGTACTGAATGGCGCAGCCTCGAGTCCGAGCCTCGAATGCGAGGCGTTCGAGACGAGGATTCTGGCGTCAGGGGGAATCGACATCTGGTTGCTNGGTATCGGTGGGAATGGTCACATCGCNTTTAATGAGCCGGGCAGCCCNGTAGACAGCCGCACGCGGCTGGTCAGCCTGTCGGAGGACACCATTGAAGCCAACAGTGACGGCCGTTTCTTCTCAGATCCGGCTGAAGTCCCAAGGTGCGCTCTTTCCGCCGGCATCGGTACTATACGAGAGGCCCGGAAACTGGTCCTGCTGGCAACCGGATTAAAGAAGGCAGACGCTATTGCTGCTGCTGTCGAAGGGCCCTTCTCGCCGGACTGCCCTTCCAGCCTCTTGCAGGACCATCCGGATTGTACCTTCATCTTGGACCAGGACGCTGCCTCAAAGCTTTGATCTGCTGAATTCGCAACGCTGCACTGGCTATTCGCAACTACTCTATCCGGAGGAGCAAATGGATCGCAGTGAGATAAAGGATCGGGTATACAAGGTCATCATCCAGATCCTCAAAATCGACGCGGAACAGATACAGGAAGAGAACATTTTCACGGCCGACCTTGGAGCCGAGTCCATTCAGTCCGTTGAATTGATGGCGGGATTTGAAGAAGAATTCGACATTGAAATGGACGAAGACGACGCCCTTTCCGTTCAGACTGTGGGCGGTGCGATCGACTTTATCGCCGGATACGTGAACTAGGATTCAGAAACGGAGGACCACCAAAATGAAGCCTCGCACATTGACGGAAGTTGCAAAGCCCAATCTACTGGAAGACCAGTTCGACTACAGCCTGCCGCCAAAAATTAAGTTTGAAGGCCCCATCTTTGAGGAAATAGACGGTGAGATCGTTAACTTCGATCCAAAGGACGCGCTTGCACGCGACCTAGTCATTACAGACACCACATTTCGAGATGGTCAGCAGGCGCGCCCGCCTTACACCGTGGAACAGCAGGTCAAGCTCTACGACATGATGGCGAAGCTTGGCGGTTCCAATGGTGTCATTCGTCAAACCGAATTTTTCCTCTACACCAAGAACGACCGAAAAACGCTCGATGAGTGCCGTGCCCTTGGACATCGGTATCCTGAAATCACCTCTTGGATTCGCGCAGACAAGGGCGACTTCAGGTTGGTTAAAGAGGCCGGTGTAGCGGAAACAGGAATGCTGATGCCGAGTTCGGATTACCACATCTTTATGAAACTCAAGAAGGACAGAAAAAAAGCGTTCGACGATTATCTGGAAGTTGCTGAAGCTGGTTGGGAAGCCGGCATCCGCCCGCGCTGTCACCTCGAGGATCTCACTCGCGCTGATATAGAAGGCTTCGTTTTGCCCTTCGTCCAAGAGCTCATGCGGCGCTCGGAACAGGTCCCGCCAGAGTTGCACGCCAAAATCAGGTTATGTGACACGATGGGCTTCGGCATCAGTTTCCCGGGAACGGCGCTACCCAGATCCATCCCAAAGCTGATCTACCGGATGACGAACGATGCCGGTGTGCCTCCCGAGTGCCTGGAGTGGCACGGTCACAACGACTTCCACAAAGTCCACACAAACGGTGCAACGGCGTGGTTGGTTGGATGTAACGCGGTGAACACCACACTCTTCGGATTCGGTGAGCGTACGGGAAATCCCCCGCTTGAGGGAGCCATTCTAGAATATATTGGCCTTAAAGGTGATCTCTGCGGAATCGACACGCATATGATCCAGGAAATGGCCAACTATATGCGCTCGATCGGCGTTGACATCCCCCCGAACTACCCGTTCGTGGGCCGCGACTTCAACACCACCAGGGCTGGAATTCACGCCGGCGGCCNCCGCTCAGACGAGCGAATCTACAATATCTTTGACACAACCGCCCTGTTCGACAGGCCTCCTAGAGTGGCGATCACTGACAAGACGGGTGTCGACGGCGTTGCCCTCTGGGTCAACGAGTTCCTTGGCCTCAAAGGTGATGAACGACTCAGCAAAATCAAAGTCCACAAGATTGCCAGGTGGGTGATGGACCAGTACGAGGTCGATGGCCGTATGAGTGCCATCACAGACGAAGAACTCGAGGAGCAGGTCAAGACACACCTGCCCGAACAGTACGGTGCCTCTCAGGCTGGCCGAAGGGCAAGCTGAGTAAGACTACAGGTAACACAGAAAGAGGAGCCGTACCCCTTGGAGGTACGGCTCCTCTTATATGCGTATGGACCTCATCACCAAATTCATTGACAATGCCAGGAAAGAGCCGAAGAGAGTCGTCCTCCCGGAAGGGGATGACCCCAGGGTGGTTGCCGCNGCCCAGCGGCTGGCCTCCGAAGGCATAGCCATACCCATCGTCTTATCGAACAAGACAATCGACGGCGCAGGGAGTTTGAACTGTATTTCTCCCGCTGATTCACCGGANGCAGCGGCATATAGTGAGGCCTATTCCAGTCGACGAGACGGAGTGAATGTCAGGGCGGCCGCCCGCCTGATCCGCCGACCGTTGTTCTACGGCGCAATGATGGTTCGCGAGGGAGATGCCGATGCGATGGTGGTCGGAGTTACCAGACCCACCTCTCAGGTCATTGCGGCGGGCGCCCTTGCCATTGGTTATGCAGATGGGGTAACCCGACCCTCCAGTTTCTTCATAATGGATATTCCTGGCTCACCCTCGAAGACCCTTGTCTACTCAGACGCTGCAGTGGCCGTGGATCCGAACCCGGAGGAACTCGCCCAAATTGCAATTGCGACTGCGAGAAATACAGGGCAGCTTCTATCGATCGAACCAAGGGTCGCCTTCCTTTCCTTTTCCACGCACGGGAGTGCGCACCATCCCAGAGTACACAAAGTCCAGGAGGCGGTTCGGGTAGCCAGAAGCCTCGCGCCCGATCTCCTCATCGACGGCGAACTCCAGGCCGACTCNGCCATCTCCACGCGNGTGGCCCAAACAAAATGTCCGGACTCNCCNCTGNGTGGCCAGGCGAACGTCCTNATATTTCCCGATCTNGACTCGGCGAACATCGCGTATAAACTCACCCAGTACCTCGCTGGTGCGCAAGCAATCGGACCTATCATGCAGGGCTTCCGTTATCCCCTGAACGATCTCTCTCGAGGCGCAACAGTAGACGACATCGTTGCCGTCTCGGCAATCGCGTCTCTCCAATCTGTCGGTTGAAAACCAGTTGTCACCCAACCTGGGTCAAGCTATCTTTCCTCCCTACTGACCTCGAAGTGTTCTCCTCACAGTTGCTCCAGGGCGCAGGTGTACCTGTGAAGGATCCGGACACCACGGCACGGATACAAACTGAGGCCGACCTCCGTGGCGTTCACACCCACGGCACCTTCGGTATTGTGGGTTATATTCGTCAGATTCAAAAGGGCGAAGTCAATCCTGTCGCAAACCTTCGCACGGTGCGTGAAGGCGGCGCCTATCTGCACATCGACGGAGACAATGGTCCGGGTCAGGTTGTCGCCCACCACACAATGGAACGGGCCATAGAAAAGGCATCTGAATAGGGTGTCGCATTTGGCGCAGCCTACAATTCTAATCATTACGGGGCATCCGGCTACTACACCAATATGTCCACCCGGGCGAACACGGTTGGATTCAACACTTCTGGTGCGCGAAAGGAAAAGGTCAATATGGCCGCCTTCGGAAGCATCGAAGCGGTTATTGGCAATGCACCCTTCGCCTATGGCATACCCACGGGATTTGATTACCCAATCATCTTGGACATGGCTACCGGCGTGGTGGCTGCCGGAAAGATCGGCCTTGCGAGAATGCGGAGTGAAAAAAAACCCTATCAGTTGGGGAATCACCGAAGAGGGTGACCCTAAAGACGATCCTGCGAAAGCCCATACGGTCTTACCCTAGAACCAAAAGGCTCAGGAATCGCGATCGTCAGGCACTGTATTGGTGGCAGCTCACCGGGGCCGGACTCGAAGATATCAAGAAGTTCGGCCACATCTTCATCGCTGTCGACATCGGAACTTTCTCTGACCCAGATCTCTTCAAATCCGAAGTATAGACCAAACTGAAAACCATTAGAAACGCCAAACGCAGCCCTGGAGTCGACCGTATCTATTACCCCGGTGAGCCGGAATGGATCAAGTGAGACATACCTCTCACCGAAGGTATCCCGATGTTTGAAGGCCATCTCAAGGGAATGAAATCCCTGGCCGATGAGCTGGGAGTCCCAGTAGCCTGGTAGACGACTTCCCCTTTGGTTCCTCCCGTGCCCGGCTTCGGATTCACCCGAATCAAGCCACCAAGATCACCAACACCAACTAGCCCAACTGGTGAAGTCGTCTATCGTCTGGGGTTTGTGGTATCTCGTCCGCCGTCTGGTTTCTCAAAAAGGATCTCCTCTATCCTGATCATAACAGCAACAGGGCTCGAACAAAGTCTCCTGAGAGAGTCGCTCTCGGATACAACCACTGATACANTTGGCCATCGAAACCGTGTCGTNGGCAACCTCGGTGGCAAGTCNATCACGCTCCTTGAAACAGGGATCGGANTCNCCAACACCGCCCAGGCGCTCACCGAGGCCATTCTCGATAGCTCGCCTGAATTTGCAATGCAGATTGGCGTAGGAGGTGCCTACCTCACCTCTCTACTAAAAGTGGGCGACCTGGCAATAGCCACAACAGAATCCTACGGACATCTCGGCGTAATCACCCCGGATGGCTGGCAATCGGCAGAGGAAATCGGTATACCGCTCTTGCGCGCCGATCAGGATTACTACAACACGTTCCCTCTCGATTCCGAACTTGCCTCACACGCTCATAAGATCATCCAACGCGAGCACCCGGAATTCGCTGTTCATTCTGGCCCGTTCGTCACTGTAGAACAGTGCTCTGGCCTCACCTCAACAGGCAACCAACTCGCCGAAAGGTTCAGTGCCATTTGTGAAAACATGGAGGGAGCAGCCGCTGCCCACATCTGCAAACTCTACGACCTCCCGTTCCTGGAAATACGTAGCATCAGCAATCTGGNAGAGAATCGCGACANAGANAAATGGGACCTCTCAGGCGCTTCCACGGCNGCACAATCCGCAGCAATCACCTTGACCAATAACTGGCCGCTGACCACTGGCCGCTAGCTCTCGACTGGTTCACCATGCCTTACTCTCTCGGCTACTCTCCCTGCCCTAACGACACATACATCTTCTACGGCCTTGTCCATAACCTGATCCCGAACGCGCCGGAATTCGAGGAAGTCCTGGAAGATATCGAAACGCTGAACGTCCTGGCACTCGAAGGCAAGCTGGATATGACCAAGATCTCATTTCACGCGCTTGCCCACCTCAGGGATCAATATTGTCTGCTCCACTCGGGCGGAGCGCTTGGTCGAGGCTGTGGACCT
This sequence comes from Gemmatimonadota bacterium, assembly GCA_002709665.1. Lineage (GTDB taxonomy): Bacteria > Latescibacterota > UBA2968 > UBA2968. Next base: position 37,995 of record PAQK01000026.1, read on the forward strand.
CTGGTCATCTCTGCAGATGCGTTGGATCCTCCCGACCTCGATGGCAAATCCATTGCGATTCCAGGCAAATACACCACTGCTGCCCTTCTCCTGCGCCTGTTCAATCCCAGATTGCGAGATCTGGTTGTAATCCCATTTCACGAAATACTGGAAGCAACTCAGACTCGCAGAGTCGATGCAGGCCTCATCATCCACGAGAGCCGTTTCACATACCAGAAATACGACCTCCATAAAGTCATTGACCTGGGGGAATGGTGGGAACAGGGAACGGGTCACCCCATCCCGCTGGGGGGTATCCTCGCACGTCGAGATCTTGGATCAGATCTGATCCATCAGATNGATGGAGCGCTGAAATCCAGCGTAGAATTCGCCAACACCAATCCAGATAAGGTTCGTTCCTATATCCGCAAGCACGCTCAGGAAATGGATGAAGATGTCAGGCAACAGCACATCGACCTCTACGTAAACGACTACACACTCAATTACGGGCTAGAGGGCGAAGCAGCGATCCACGACCTGATCGCCAGAGCAGAATCAGCAGGGATCATCGCACCCTCTGACCTGCCTCTATTCGCAGACTAGCAAATTGCGCTTATGACGGAGGCATATCACTTGAGATTCACCCCGTACGTTCGAGCAGGACCGAAGGTCCATGTCGAGAACTCAGGATAACCCGATCTCTTATAGAAACCTGAATATCACCAACGTCAAAAGGAGATTCTACTATGTCAAAACCAAAGATTGGTTTCATCGGCCTCGGAATCATGGGCAGGCCTATGTCCAAGCATTTGCTGAACGCAGGCTATGAGCTGGTCGTACACGACCTTAACCGGGAGGCAGTCGCAGAAATCGTATCAGCTGGTGCCACGGAAGCGCACTCCTGCAAAGAAGTTGGTAAAAACAGTTCCATCGTAATCACCATGGTACCCGACTCTCCTGACGTCGAAGCGGCGGTCCTGGGGGAAGACGGACTCCTGGAGGGCGTCAGTGATGGTGATATTCATGTCGACATGAGCACCATCGCCCCAAGTGTGGCCGTGAGTGTCGGTGAAGCACTCATTCAAAAAGGGGTGAAATGCCTGGACGCTCCCGTGAGCGGCGGTGACGTCGGCGCACAGAACGCCACCNTGTCCATTATGGTGGGNGGTGAAGAAGACACCTTTGAAACCGTNAAGCCAATCTTCGAAGTTATGGGCAAATGTATCCTCTGTGGACCTCTGGGCGCTGGCCAAACGGTGAAAGCCTGCAATCAGGTTCTGGTCGCGGTCACCATTGCAGGTGTAAGCGAAGCGCTCACTCTGGGTGCCAAAGCGGGTGTCGACCCACTCAAAATCGTACAGGTTCTAGGTGGAGGACTCGCCCGCTGCGGAATACTCGAAAACCGAGGAGAACGTATGGTCAACGGCGACTTCGATCCCGGTTTCCGTATCCGCCTCCACTACAAAGACCTAAACATCATCATGAAAACTGGCAACGACTTCAATGTGCCGTTGCCAGTTACCTCGGTCGTTCACGAATTGTTCAACACCNCAATGGCCGGTGGCCGCAGCGAACTAGACCACTCAGGCCTCCTGACCGTAATCGAAGACCTCGCCGGCATCCAGGCGCGGACTNCCTAGCCCAAGTCTACCCTTTCCCCGCCCTTGCTGAAGCGGGGAGGGGGCCTAAGATCTCCTTTCAACAAAGAAGTAAGGGTCTTTTCTCATTGCCATTTCGGCCTCGTGCCACATCCTGCAGCAGTCGACCAGATGAATGGTTGCATTAAGGATCTTCCCTTCCTTCAGACCATCTTCGCCAAGCAATGGTCCAAGGCGGTCGTACCGCTGTCCCCATCCTGCAAACCCATGCCTTCTGCAATTCCCTGTCAACTCACGCCCATCGGGTAGAATTGCCCTGAAGGCCACCAACGAACCAAACAGATAGGATGGTTGCACCAGTTCCTCTACCGCATGCATCGAGGTGTTTGGCCTCAGGCCGCATCCAAGGAACAAGATCTGCCCACCCAAGTCTTTCAGTCTCCTGTAGGGCGATCGCTTCCCACAAGGCGTATCATCGAGGTGGTGTTCGCGTAGGATCGATTCAGCCAATGGCCCAACTCCGCAGACAGAGTGTGTGGGATGGATACTACGGTGTGTGCCTGGTCTGGTTCGAAAGTACTCTGGTATGGCACCTACATTGGAAGGAGTATCCATAAGGGAGAATACCGGGTGATCCAGATCTACGTGACGGTAGCTCAGAGCTGGCAACAATAGTGTGCCCTCTTGCCCTAGCGCGTTGATCAACCCTTGGATAACGGTCTCGGTACCTCCAGTCACTCGTCCCATAGAAGATAGAGAGGAATGCACGAGTAATTTGCTGCCGACTCCTACGCCCAGCCGGTTTACGTCTTCGTGAATCCGATCGATCAATTCATATTCCGACATGTAAAACCTTTGCGGTTCAGGAGAATGAAGGGTGCGTTTGGTTTTGAACCCAAACGATAGGCCCCGATATTCCTGTCGGGGCCTCCGTCATTCTATATCTCTCAAACCTTTTCGGCAACCTTCAATCCGACCACCTCATCACCTCATCTATGGGTTTTCTCCCGCATTCGGGTATTTCCTCAGGATATCCCATATAAAAGAATCCGATGATATATTCCTTGGCAGAATCGATACCCAAAAGTTGGTATGTCGGCTCTTCCAGGCTGATCGGTCCCGTACTCCATTGCATACCTATACCAGCTTCCCACGCGGCCAACTGGACATTTTGCATTGCACAACATGTCGCTGCATAGTCTTCGCGCTGTGTCTGCTCATCGCCGTCCTGCAGGCAAGATACCGCAACAATAGTAGGCTTGGACATGAACTTGGCATAGCCTCGTTCCCCCAGGGTGGCTCTGTTCTCGTCATCCACGTGGTCAGGTGCCTTTCCCATCTGGATCTCTCCGTAACGTCTCCCAAGAGTTTCCTTTGTTTCTTTTCCCAGGACCACGAATCGCCACGGCTCGGTCGTGTGATGGTTGGGTGCCCATATACCGTATGAGAAAACTTTCTCGAGGACATCCCTTGGAACCGGCTCAGGCTTGAATCTGAACACTGTTCTGCGAGATACCAATGCCTCCTGTAGCTCCATTCATCCCTCCCCTGATAAATTGACGAGTGGGGGACCATGCCTCAGGCCTTCGAGTGAGGCCGACCCCGTCTATTGCCGTCCGAAATCTCTCGCGAACACCACTAAANCCGAAAAATNGATCCTACCATTTTCCTCAAGATCAAAACTGCTGTCGCTTCGCCGTTGTCGCCGGAATATCCACCCGACACTGCCCCGATCTCCCGCTTCCCGCCACAGTAATCACAATACCGGATTCTGCCTCCANCCTTCGAATCCTGTGGTTATCTGTATCTGCNAAGTAAACGTTGCCGTCGTGGTCCACGTAGACGGCCATCGGCCCATTGAGACTCGCGTCAGTAGCTGGGCCTCCGTCACCGGAGTACCCATCGGTCCCGTTTCCGGCCACAATCCTGATGGTGTCGGCCTCTATTGTCCGGATACGGTGATTCCCAGAATCCACAACAAAAAGCACACCCTCCCGCACCAGGAATACCATCTGGAGAACTTACCTTGGAGCCATCGGCCCTGCCGTTGTCACCACCGTGTCCTGGTGCCCCGGATCCGGCTATGGTTTCAATGTCTCCCTCGAGATCGACCACCCGAATGCGGTGGTTCCCGCTGTCGGAGATATAAGGTAGGCCTTCCCCGTCCGAAGCCTCGGATGTGGGACCACTTAAACTCGCCGTCGTGGCGGAGGCGCCATCTCCTGCGCCCCCACCTGCAAGGTTCAGATATCGCCCACTGCCGCCCGACAGTGGACCTGAAGCAAGGAAAGGAACATCAGAAGGACCAACGTCCCGATCACATCGTAACGACGCGACAATACGATGTACACAAGTCCTTCCGCAGTTGGTCTCAATATCTGTTCCCTTCCAATTGTGGCATCGGATCGAAGCCAATTCCGAGAATCATTAAATCTTGCGGCCAAGAAGCGTTCCTGTCACCTTTCGAATGGCTCTGGCTGCGGCTCTGGCCTCGGTCTTCGTATTGTGCTGGGTCACTCGGATGGCGCAGACTGCCNCGTGGTAGGTCTGTGCGTTCGGGCACGCCTCCAACGGGAATGATCGTTTCTTCAGGCGTCCCGGTCGATAGCTGTTGAAGACCTTTGGGTCCTCGTGTAGCTCGCGGAATACTTCCCACTCAACCACATACCGTTGGGGTCCCGATGAGACCGGAATACCTTCTGCCGCCACCATTTTGCAGAACTTCGCCGCATTAACACCCATTACATCGGGATCCACCACGAACATAGCCCACCAGTAACTGGGCTTGGTCCCCTTGGGCTGTGGGTGGGGGANTAAGCCTGGAATGCCCTGAATGCCGGCCTCGAACGTCTCTCCGAACGCCTGCCTCTGTTCAATCCACTTGGGTACTCTTTTNAGCTGGACGGCCGCCAGCGCAGCGTTTACATCGCTNAGACGAACATTCAACGCCGGGAAGGCCGGGGTCTTGGGTGCGCCGGGAAACCTCGGATAACACTTGTCCGAGAACAGATCCGCCGTCTCGGCCATTTTGCGATTGTTCGTTAGAATGAACCCACCCTCACCTGACTTCATATGTTTGCTTTCGTTGGTGCTCCACGCCCCCAGTTGCCCAAAGGTGCCCAGATACTTGCCCTTGATCGAGGCTAGGTGCGCCTGTGCGCAATCCTCAAGAACAATCAGATCGTGCTTTCTGGCCAGTCTCATTAGCGGCCGCATGTCCACGGCATATCCGCCATTGTGAACCGGCATTACCACCCGGGTGTGTGGCGTAATCCTCGAGGCCACCGAGTCTACATCCATTAACAGGTTGTTGGGTTGTACATCGGCGAAGACGGGTATGGCATTCAGTTGAAAGATCCCTATTACACTGCCGTAGTCCGTGAGAGGACTCAAAATGACTTCGTCACCNGCNCCGATACCTGCTGCGGCCAGTGCNACGTGNATGGCTGCACTTCCCGAACTGGTCGGCACAGCGTACTTCATTCCATACAGTTCAGTCAGTGCCTCCCTGTAGGCCATCACGGCCTTTCCCCTTGCAAGTGGTAGTGCAGGACCTGAGAGCAGCTTCTTGAGCGCGCTTATTTCTGCACTGAAGTGGAACGGCCCGTCACCCCACGGTTTGCTGTGAACCGGTTTGCCGCCATTGATGGCCAGATCGCTTTTTTTAGGTCCCATCGCCACTGCTCCCTCCTTGAAATAAAAAGAGGCCGGATTACCCCCGACTAGGTCTTCTGCATCGTGATTTTTTTCCCTGGGTGATGGCTGGAGGATTCTCCTCGCCGAAAGGCGAATTCCAACAGCAATCAAACAGCATATGTTTCCAACAGTTCACGGTTGACCTCAATCCCCAGCCCCGGAGCCTGCAAAACCGGAACGTAACCGTCAACCACCTGGATCGGTTCTAGCGCCAGTTCTGTACGAAGTCGGTTTTCGGTCATGTCGAATTCGAAAAGCGAAGGAATCGGATTAAGCGCAGGCGGATAATCCGGAATCGTCGCCTGCCAATGTATGGTTGCCGCCAGCCGAATACTGGTACCCCACATGTGTGGCAAAAGACGAACGTGATTCGCCGCGGCAATCGCAGCGATCTTACGGCACTCGCTAAAACCACCCGCCACACTTATGTCGGGTTGAATGATATCGACTCCCCGATCCTGAATGAGATCTCTGAACGCGTGGCATCCCCTGAGCATCTCCCCACCGGCAATGCGCACTTTTAGGGCCCTGCGGACCTCCTTATAGCCGGCAACGTCATCCGTTGAGATGGGCTCTTCGTACCAGAACAGATCGTTATCCAGGATACGATTACCAATATCGATTGCGGTCGAAGCGTCGTAACCGCAGTTTGCATCCACCGCCAGCAGAACATCTTCTCCTATTGCACTGCGAACCGCGGCAACATTGGTCGTATCGTAGNCCTGCCCAAANCCAATCTTCATTTTTACNGCTTCAAAGCCATTCTCAACATATCCACGCGCCTCATCCATGAGAGCCTGGCGGTTATTCGGAACATCCTTTTTGAAGAGACCGCTGGCATAAGCCGGAATGCGGTCCCTGAAAGCACCCCCCAGCAATTTGTAGATGGGCAACTCAACTGACTTGCCCAGAATATCCCAGAGGGCAATATCCACCGCACTGAATGCAGCAATATCTCCCCAACCGTTGGCATACAAATCCTGCCATATCACCTCGATGTCTAGGGGATCTCGGCCCACCAATCTGGATTCCAGTGAGGTCTGATCCAGTGCGTGTAGCCCCTCACCCCATCCCACGATTCCCGCATCTGTGAGGATTTCTAAAACACCAGCCGTTCTGTACTTATTCCACACCTGGGAATTCGCAAAAGGNTCCTCAAGCGGGTAACGCAAATCATAGGACCGTACGGCAGTGATCTTCATTCACAACCCTCTAACATCCAGCCGAATTCAGTGTGCACTTTCCTTCTTTCTTTTCTTGTTGTATTGCACTGCCTTTGGAAAACGTTTTTGAATATGGTTCATCAACCTGTCAATCCTGCATTGGCAAACGGAATAAGGAAAGGGCAGCGTTCAGGTTGCTCGAAACTTCTCGCCGTTCTTCTCGTGGAAATCGCCGCGTCTGTCAACAAACTGCCCCCAGTATCCCTGGGTGTAGTTGATCTCATTGGCAATAACCATGCTTTTTGCCCACGCCTTGGGGAATAGCGCCTGAAACCTGGGCATTGAATTCATCCAGGTGCCGTATCTCACATCTGTGACATCTGGCCGTCTGGAGCGGCATCCACGAATCATTCGAAGGAGTGACGCCGCAAATGGGATTCTCATTTCACTCAGCGGAGATCGGGGTTAATAGACATTAGAAATGTCCAGATTCAGAGTACCTGCGTCGCGCAGATCATAGGTCCAGCGCTCGTAGGGCCGTTTCTTAGATTTCTGTGGGGCATCCGCCTCCAACAAGAGGTTGGACCAAAGCATGGCCAACCTTTCTGCTTCGAATCTGTGTGGCGGCCATTCTTTCGCCGCTCGTATATCTCCCCGAGCCTTGTAAGGATTTCAGTCCATTCCTCCCCGGCTTCTCCGGTCGAAGGATGTGTTTTTCTATCGAAAAACCTCGTATTTCGATAGATATCCACCCTTCTGTTAACGACATCCTCCAGACTTTCGGTCCCCTCCTGCACGGCGTTCCGGAGATACCAAAGACTGAGTCGTATGAACCCCTGCAGGAAGCTTTCTCGGATCGGGTCCATGCTGCCCTTCATGTTCGGCTGACAGGGAGAGAGTTACCCTCCGATTACCTGGGGAAGGGTTGCACCCCTAGGGCAGACGCGATGTTCTGGTGTTACTATCCCCTGCCGGGGAAAGTGAGCTCGGCCACACCGGACTTGTCCAGTTCGCCTTTTCCAAGCTCGATCATTCGATCAAACTGTTTTTTTGTTGCCCTTGCCAACGGCAGATTAAGACCCGCCTGGTCGGCCAATGACAATGCGATCCCCGAATCCTTGGAGGCATGTGCGGATGAGAAATAGCACTCATGGTCTCTGGCAACCATATCCTCTCCGTCTGTCTCCAAAACGCGAGAGTTGGCGCCGGTTTGTGAGAAGACCTCCTGGAGCATACCCAGATCCAGACCCAGGGATGCACCCAGGCCCAGTCCTTCCGCAAGACCTGCGGTATTGATGTTCATTACCATATTCACAAGTGCCTTCACCTGAGCCGCCTGACCGGATTCTCCAACATACTTGAGGTTGGTGCTCATCGCTTCCAGGATGGGCTTGCACCGATCGAAAACTTCCTTCTTGCCGCCGCACATCAGGTAGAGCGTGCCTTCCCTCGCCTGGGTGATGCTGCTGGCCATGCACCCTTCCAAGCTGCTACCGCCTGCACCCTCTGTCAGGGCCTCCACATCNANATGGACCTGCGGCGAAATTGTGGCNCAATTGATAAACACCTTGCCTTGTGCCCCTTCCAGAAGGCTGTCGCCTTCTTCCGAAAATATGGATCGCATCGCGTCATCATCTGTAACTACAGTGATGATGTAGTCTGCGCTGGCGGTCACCCCTGNCAGGTTTGAAGAAGCTTCGGCGCCCAATTCTGCTGCCAGCTCGGCGGCAATGTCGGCATTGATGTCTGACACCACTGTAACGGAGAACCCTTCATCGTTCAGGTGCCGTGCAATATTCGCACCCATCCGACCCACACCCACCACCCCAACACGGTATTCCGAATTACCCATCTCATCCTCCTTATAACTTGAAAGCGTTCAGCTATCCACAGGAAATGAGCAGGATGCTGCCCCGCTGAAGATAGCCAAACGCTTTGTCACTCTCGCCCTACAAGCTGTTGTGGAACTCTGTCCAATCGTCGATGTTGTTGGGATTGACGGCATCCAGAATCGAACCGTCATCATCCATCCCTGCCGCAGAAAGAATGGACTTTCTTGTATCGTCATCGTGATTGTAGCCCCTGATTGCAGCGTTGGACACATCAATCTCGGCCTGGGGGATGCTACCTCCGCGCTGTTCCACAACCCAATTTTCAAACTGGACGTACGACTGAGAATTGGACTTGATGTATTCCAGTGCCGAGTCTCTGTCGACACCGAGACCGTCCAGCACCATCTGGTTATATCCAGCCCCACTTTCAGGATAACCGTCTGCCAATTGGCCCTCTTGGCGTTCAGGGTAGCTTTTTGCCACAATCGGGGAAGATGGATTACACCCAGAGGACCCGCCACTTCCGAACTGATCAAAGGAACTGTGCCTGCCATTTTCATGTCTGCTATAAATATATGTAAATAATGGACAATATGTATGCCAATCCGTGAATTTCCCGATTGCCTCCTTAATGGCCACGGATGGCCTTGTTCAACGCCTGTAGTTTGCACAACCAATTCAAAAACCTGAAGATAATAAATGCACAGACCCTTTTGAATGTCAACATGAAAAAATGGGAATTGGGTGGGTCCAGATCCTGCAGCCGGAATATGGTTGACAGACCACCCCAACCCGCTTACAATGCTGAAGGAAATCTGCAGATTTTGGTGCCAAGAACAGGAGATCATATATGGAATCCGCAATGCTGGGCAACACAGGAATTGAAGTTTCCAGGCTCTGTTTCGGTACAGGCACAAACGGCTGGAACGGCAGATCCAACCAAACAGACCTTGGCTTGAAGGGTCTGTCCGACCTGCTCAATTATGGTTATAGCCAAGGGATCAACTTTTGGGATTCGGCAGACCAGTACGGCAGCCATCCTCATGTTGCAGATGCGCTCAAACGGGTCGAAAGGGGCTCGGTCGTGGTCGCATCCAAGACCTGTGCCAAGACCCCGCGGGAGGCCGAGAGCGACATAACACGGTTTCTCGAGGAACTCGATACGGACTATGTCGATGTCGTGTTGATGCACTGTCTGACCAGCAGGAACTGGCCTGATACCTTCTCTGGAGTTATGGAGGTCTTAGAAAAGAAGAAGGAAGCAGGGGTGATTCGGTCGCACGGGGTATCATGCCACGACTTCGGAGCCTTTGAGGTGGCCGCCAGGACCTCCTGGGTCGACGTGGTGCTCGCCAGGATCAACTATGCAGGAAAACATATGGATGGTCCACCGGAAAAGATCATTCCTGTTCTGGAGGAGATGGACGAAGCGGGAATCGGGGTCTACGGAATGAAAGTCGTAGGTTGCGGCGAGCTAGGTGGGGTGGCCCGAGATGCGATCCACTTTGCACTGGACCTGGGCGCGATAGATTCCATAACAGTGGGCATGAAGAACAAGACAGAGGTGGACGAGAACATAGGGCATGTNGAGTCGCACGACCGCGCCCTCAGTCCTGCCTGATATGTGTACATAAGAAAAGGGCGAGGCTCAAGCCTCGCCCTTTTCTTCTTCTATTTTGCGCTAGTTGACTCGCTTTTGCTCAGCAAGTCGTGCAATTTCGTCGCGCAGGCGACCGGCCTCCTCGTAACGTTCCTGTCTACTCGCCTTTTCCATCTCTTTTTTCAGGTTCTCAACGCGGTTTGTTCCTTTTGGCTCTATCAGACGCCCCTGCTCTGGCTGCTCAATATCTTCCAATGCCTCCTCAACTGCCATCAACATCTCCTTATCTGCCTCGTCCAGATCCGGGACTTCCCACTCCTCCGGCATCATGAGCTCATCCTCTTCGATCTCCGGATCGGCCTGCCCTTCCTTGTAGCCCGCCTCCATCAATACCTCTTCCGACATGAAGATGGGTGCCTTGTATCTCAGTGCAAGCGCAATACTGTCACTGGGCCTCGCATCCAGTCGAAGCTCCTTACCCCCATTGAGTAGAATCAGTTCAGCATAGAAAATGCCTTTCTTCAACTCAACGATCTCCACGCGCTCCACTTGGCCATCGAATTGATCTAGGATCGTCCTGACGAGATCGTGAGTCAGCGGGCGCATCGGCGGCTCGCCTGTCAGGGCGGAGAATATCGACATCGCCTCGGTCATCCCGATCACCATCGGGATGACCATCTGGTGCTCGACGCTACAAAGCCAGATCATCTGCTGCTTCGATTTATGATCGGGTGTCAAACTGGTGATTGATCGTTCCATATCGACTGTCATTTCGATCATTGGTCTGGTTCCTTAGTACACATTCAAAAGTTGCAGATTGCCCTGCAGAGAGGCGCATACGAATCCTAATATATTTAATTCGAAACCGATCAGCAAACCCAATTCTGAGGTTTCTTAATTTTAGCTTCTGGCAACCATCCAAGACTAATCTGGCATACCTCGCTGTTTAAACTCACGTTGCATCAAAGGTCGGCGGTCACCAGGCATCTTCCCAATTCTTCGAGGTGTTCCGCACTCCCAGGGGCCACCCGAGACCACACACCTGGCCCTATCTCATACCCACCTTCCTCATAGGCCCGACGTGTAGGAAAATATCCCAACCAGCCATTGGCATTTCCCACCATAAAGCTGGCGCCTGCCCGCTTGATCGCAATTCCGGTCTCAACGAACACTTCACCTGGCAGGGCAAGCCATTTCAAATCACCCAATTGCATGAACTGAAGCTCCCCCCGTAAAGGGCCTTCGGACAGCTTTTTCGCCAACCTGAGCATCCTGAGATCCTCAGGCGAACCGGAAAGATCGGCGGCAACTTGTGCCTCTCCAATTGACGGACAGGACCTTGGAGACAGTTCGAATTCTCTTGTGACTGTGCCAACCGACCATTTCTGCAGCGTCATATCCAGCGAAAAGGAGAATATCTCCGAAAGCGCTGCATCGGCAATCAGACCCCCCAGCCGATCGACGTCATCGAAATTCGTCGAAACATGACCTGAATTTATGTTTCCGCAGGCCCCGTTGGTAAACAGGCAGATTGCTCCATCCAGCGCCTCCTCAACGTGTGCACACGTCGCCCCAGGATAGTCTGCGGACACAGGAGGAAGTAGCATTGCCACAACCGGATGTGCGGTATAGTTCAGTAGGGCGCCCAGAGGGGCACCGGCTTCCGTTTCCAGATAAAGCAGAAACAGATCTTCGTCCACGGGCCACATGCCGTCTACTTCCAACGGATCGGGTAATTCACCTCTGCGATCCATCGTTCCATCCTTCAGCATAATCCTCCTGTTCCTTGAAACCCCATTGACCTTCCGAATGCTCGAGTATGCACGAACAGGCACACAGCTGCAATACGCATCCACCGCCGCGGCCACAAGCTTGGAGAGATGATCATCCAGCCAGGATGAGACACCAGGCACATCCCTGAAAGGTGTCAGGCCTATGGTCTCGGGAGTGGAATGAGAATGTGTCGCACAAAGCATAATGGAGCCCTGATCCAGGCCGGTCTCCATTGCCACCTTTTTCCGTAGCTCGCGGGTAAAGTCTCTGTTTTCCCCAAGGATGCTGTTGTCATAGCCTATCGCATCTACCGCGAGTACGCAAATCGCTTTCGAACCATCGTCCAGAACCAGAGCCCTGGCATACAACTCGTCGTGCACGCCTTCAAATGGTGCGCAGGTCCCATTTCCCGAGGACGTGAGGTATGGCACCCAAGTGGGAGGTGTCACAACCTTTTTGGAAACGCCGGCCTTCAACATTTTCGAGCCTCCTGAGATGACGTGTATAATAAACCTCCCTACACACCTGGGCAAACAGAATCAACAATCCACGCCGAGTTTCTTGGGTTGACATATTGAAATCGATCGCCCTACATTATTTGCCATTTGCCCACCCTGTTTGATCTACAGGAGATCCGTGTGAAACTATCACTTTCCGTGCGAGTTGCCGAAAGCTTCAGCAACAAGAGAGTCGTAGATATCGAGCTTCCCGATCTGGTAGTCATAGCCAGGGATGCCGGCTATGAGGCCCTTTGCATGCGTGCATCGATGGTGGGTACGCACAGTCCGGCAGAGCGTGTGAAAGAAGTTCATGAGATCCTGTCGGCGAACGCACTTCCGGTCTCGATGGTAACCGCGGATTTCGCTGTACCTGAGAACAAATCGGAAGGCCCGGCTTGTCTTCGGAACATCACCCCGCATTTGGACCTGGCAGAAGCCCTGGCGTGCGACCTCATCCGTGTATGCATCAAGGAACATTTGGATATTCCCTTTGCACGAAGATCCGCGGATGAAGCGGCCGAACGAGGCATACGCCTTGCACACCAGAGCCACACTCAAAGTATGTTCGAGACCGTAGAGGGAACTCTGGAAGTACTCGATCGTATCGACAACCCGAACTTCGGGCTTATCTATGAACCCGCCAATCTTGCACTTTGTGGGGAAGATTATGGGCCCGATGCCATTCGCCGATTTTCTTCTCATATTTTCAACGTCTATCTCCAGAATCACACCCCTGATCCCGAGGGAGACAGACCAATGGAGACCTTTTCCAGGGGCAGGGTGATGTCCTCTCTGCACCCGTTCGAATCTCAGGATGGGATTGACTTTGAGAGTGTATTCAGAGGATTGAGGGGAATTGGATACGATGGGTATGTGACGGTACATCATGCCTTCGGCGGCTCGGTTGCACCAGAAGATGCAGCTATGAATTCCGCCCGTTTTCTTCTCTGTCAAATTGAGTCTGGGAACTAGCAGCTGACGAGAGTCACTCTCGGAGGGAATCGTGGATATACAGATTATCATCAATATCCTTGAAGAAAGAGGGATCCGAAAGGTCAAATTGGGCACATTCGACCTGGATGGGATCTTCCGCGGCAAATACGTCTCCTTCGACAAATTCCTCTCCGCGGCCGAGTCGGGCATGGGATTTTGTGACGTACTCTTCGGCTGGGACGTGAACGACGACCTGTATGACCGGGAAAGTCTAACCGGTTGGCAAACGGGGTTTCCAGATGCCTGTGCGAAGATTGACCTGACCACCTTCCGCACAATACCCTGGGAGCCCGATACAGCAATGTTCATTATGGATCTGTACGATCAAAATGGCGAGCCTTACCCGCTTTCCCCTCGTCACGTGCTACAGAAACTTGTGAAACGGGCAAATGACCTGGGATACTACCCACAGTTTGCTGCGGAGTATGAATACTTTCTCTTTGAGGAAACCAGCCATAGTATTCGAGAAAAAGACTATCGCAACCTCAAGCCGCTTTCTCCTGGGATGTTTGGATATAGCGTGGTACGTGCATCCACGTACAGTGACCTGGTGCATCAGATCATAGATTCCATGGCGGAATACGACGTGGAACTGGAAGGGATTCACACAGAGACAGGGCCGGGTGTGTATGAAACAGCCATCCGTTACGACAACGGGGTAAGGGCAGGTGACAAGGCAGCGCTCTTCAAGACCGGCATCAAAGAACTCGTTCCGAAACACGGTCTGGTTGCTACCTTCATGGCCAAATGGAACAATGATCTCCCAGGTTGCAGTGGTCACATCCATCAGAGCCTGATGGACAATGAGGGAAAGCAGAACCTGTTCTCCGATTTGGACAACGAGCATAAACTTTCCGAGATTGCGCAGCAGTATATTGCAGGGCAACTCTCGCTGATGCCGTCGCTCACCGCCCTGTCCTGTCCAACGATCAACTCCTACAAGCGTGCTGTACCCGGCATCTGGTCACCGATTAATGTATCCTGGGGAATCGAGAACAGGACCACTGCCATCCGCACGATCCCCGGAATCACCCCCGAATCCACACGGGTGGAATACCGACTCGCGGGTGCGGATGCAAACCCCTATCTCGCCATGGCCGCAGGGCTGGCCGCCGGGCTTTACGGCATAGAGCACAAGGTTGAATTCCCACCAAGTACTTCGGGAAATGCGTACGAAGATCCAAACTTGCAGCCCCTTCCTCCCAACCTGACTGCCGCAACCAGATGGCTGGATCAGAGCGAAGCCGCAAGGGAATACCTTGGCGACACCTTCGTGGATCACTTTGTAATGACGCGCGAATACGAAGTTCGCCGATACGAGAAGGCGGTCACGAACTGGGAGTTGCACCGCTACTTCGAAGCGATATAGTGGTTCACTCCTTTGGGCGATTCCGGAAGGACTAAAGGATTGGCAAAGAGCACGGTCACCTCGTTCAGCTTCCCGACTCGCGTCGTATTTGGTTCGGGCGCTGTCTCACAGCTTCCTGAACTCCTGGCTGAATACGGCGCCAAGCGTGTGTTGCTTGTAACAGACCAGGGATTGGTACACGCCGGTCTGGTGGAACGGGTTTTAAAGCTGGTATCGGGTTCGTCAGAGGTCACCTGTTTCGACAGGGTAGAACCCAATCCTACGGAATCCTGCCTGGAGGAGGCCGTAACTTTGCTTCGGCGGGAATCCTGCGACCTTGTTGTAGGACTCGGTGGCGGAAGTGTCCTGGACACCGCCAAGGCAGCTTGTATGAGGCTCAACCATCCGGGCCCACTGAACCAGTACGAAATACAGGTGGAAGGTTACAGGAGAGTCACCGGCGAAGTGCCGGCCAATATCGCCATACCCACCACAGCCGGAACAGGCAGCGAGGTAGGCCGAAGCGCCGTCATCACCCTGGAGACAGACAACAGAAAAGCCGTACTCCTGAGTCCCAAGATCTTGCCCACTGTCGCCCTGTGCGATCCCGAACTCACGCTTTCGTTGCCTGCAGGGCTCACCGCATCAACCGGAATGGATGCGCTTACGCACAATCTGGAGGCGTATCTCTCTACGGAATTCCATCCCATCTGTGACGCAATAGCGTTGGGTGGCATCCGTCTGGTTGGGCGGCACCTTGTCGATGCGGTGAAAGGGGGTGGCATAGAAGCACGGTCGGGAATGATGCTCGCCTCCAGTATGGGTGCAATCGCATTTCAGAAAGACCTCGGTGTAGCACACGCCCTTGCACACCCACTTTCCACGTTGTCGGGTGTTCCGCACGGTCTCGCCAACGCAATTGTCCTCCCACACGCCATGTTATTCAACAAGCCTGTATCCGCAGATCGTCTCAGGGATGTCGCCGGTGCGCTGGGATGTGCGGTCGGTGGCCTCAACGAACTCGACGGTGCAGATCTGGCCATTCGGAAAGTGGAAGGTCTCCTTGAACAGACAGACCTACCGAACCGTCTCTCTGCGGTGGGTGTAGAAGAGGATCTGCTGCCGGAACTTGCGGCCCAGGCAATCGCCGATCCCAACCACAGGACCAATCCTCGACCCTGTACCTGCGAAGATATGGTGCGACTCTATAGAGCCGCACTATGAGCCGGTGGAGACAGGGAGCATAAGAATAGCCCTCGGATAAACTCCGAGGGCTATTCTTATGCCGGCCAAGGGATCCAACCTCCCTCTCTCAACCGGCCCCCGACTGCTGCTTGTTATACTCCCAAAACAGGATCGAGTTGCATCCTCCTGACAGGGTGTCTCAGTTTTGAAAGGGCCTTCTCCTTAATCTGCCGTATCCGTTCCTTTGTCAGGTTGAATCTTCTGCCGATTTCTTCTAGCGTCATGGGATCATCCTCACCCATACCGAAATGAAGCCTCAGCACCTCGGATTCCCTGTCTTCCAGCGTATCCAGCACCATCTGAACCTGCTCCCTGTCGGACTCCTCTTCAACCTGGGCATCCGGGGCTTCTTGCGAGGTGTCCGACAAAACGTGAAGGGGATCCTGGTCTTCTTCTTCCTGGCACGCTGCATCCATATACCAGACCTCTCGTGCCTTCATCATGGTATCGCGCACCAGTTCCTCGGATTATGCTACTCAAGAGTTTGATCCGATTGGAGGGCAGGCGCAACATTCTTGAACATTGGGACTGGACCTGGCTAATCGACTGTCTGATCCGCCAGATGGCATAGGTGATTAACCTGAATCCCCTGGTCGCGTCAAATCTCTCGGCCGCGGTGATCAGTCCAACATTACCCGCACTGATCAGATCCTCCAGTGGAACACCGGAACTCTTGTACTCGGCAGCGACCTTGATCACAAACCGCAAATTGGCGGCAAACAATTCATTGCGTGCCTCTTCGTCACCCACTGCGATCCGCTCTGCAAGCGTAAGCTCTTCTTCGGTTGTGGGGGGGTTGGAATCCGCCACATCGTGGAAGTAGAGATCCAGCAATCCACTTTCCTGACTGATTGTCCCATTCAAAGCGATTACCTCTCTATGAGAGGATTGAGCAACATTTCGTTCGTGACAAACCCGACTTGATGTGTTCTGCATATCCGTAAAGTAACTGTCGTGCCAGGACCCCGAAACCATCTTTGGAATGGTATATTAACAATTAAATATCAACACGTTATGCATAATAAAACAAAAAGTTTGGGAACCTCTTCGGTTCCTGGCATAACACAAAACGTTGTGGCCTGATCCTATGTCTTCACCATTTCGGCGTGTGCTGAATCACACTGGTGTAATCCAGCTTACTCGACTACCTGCAACCAGACTAGAGAGACCTCGTCCTTCCTCAGGATGAAGGATGCTCTCGCGGGATCAGCCATAGGAATAACAACATTCTCCAGTGGAGCACTGGAACCAGTGTCGAACCTTCGTATCCTGATTTCCCTACCCCAAGCGATTCCAGCAAAGCACATATCCACCTGCACACTGTCGCGGGTTCCCCACATCAAAGCCATTGCCTCCTCACCCGCCAAGCTTCCCATTCCTCGAAGCCCGTGAGTGTTGGGGTCCACTGTCAATCCAACCCTTACCCGACCCATCCGAGCAAACATCCTCACTGCCGTTTCATCGGATCCGGAAAAGTTCATACATGCGGCATCCAGATCCATATCCACGATTTCTCTCAATGCCGACAACATCAATCCATCCGGATCCGATCCATCCAGAGGCATCGCCTGCCACCTGCTGATAACCAAGCCGGGACGGCTCGACAACCGGTTTTCCCGCAACAATTCCCTCGCATCGGCCATCGAGTCAGTTAGATCGGATATCTGATTTAGACGAACACCCCAACTCACAAAATTAAGAGGCAAATCCAATTCAGTGCACTGTGATATGAGCGCCGATAGTGTTTCACCGGGCCACATCGTACCCGGCCCACCGATTCTTGCCCGAGCGTTTGCCCTGTAGATAGCCCACACCGCCGATTCATAGAATTCTAGATATCGAGCGTTGCCTGTTACCTCTTCACCCTGAAAGATCTCGAATCGACCCACCTTTTTGTGGGTACGACTTGCCAGATCATAAACCAGTTCCGGCCACAGATCCACGAGTGCCTCTCCACCCGGAACCGGCACGGCCAGAATCACGTCGATTCCCGCAGAAGCAAGCGTATCCAGTCGGCTGTCCAGATCGGACCAGGAATAGTCCCCACCCGCCAGTTTGGTCGCCCACACAGTCCTAACCATATTGGGACCCAGCCGCACTGTCTTCAATTCGAGACCGACCGGCAGAACCCCATCTGTGGTAGCGCCACCTCTCCAGACACTGGGTATCAGCCCAATGCCCTCGCGGCAATCCATACTCACTTCAACGCGCCTGGCTTCCTGAGACCAGCCACTGGTAACTACTGCGAGCAGGAGATGGAAAATTAGACCGAACAGACGCAATGAAACTCCTTCCCAGTTCACAGGGGCGCGTTACACTGCGCCCCTGTGAATATCAACTCGGTGCTCCGATAATCACTAAACCAGACTCAGGTCCGCCTTTTGACCCTCTTCTATGAATGCGGTCAATAGCTTGATTGTAGCGTCAATGTCTTTTCTATCCGCCAGTTCAATCGACGTGTGGACATACCGTGTCGGGACGGACAGGGTAATTACAGGAGCGCCGGACCGAACGCGCTGCATAGCCCCCGCGTCGGTTCCACCCCGGGGAAGAATCTCTATCTGGTGCTTGATCTTGCGTTTCTTGGCCAGGGCCTTCATGCACGAGACAAGACCCGAGTGAGAGATGGAGGAGGTGTCCATCAATTTAATCGCTACGCCATCTCCTAACCGTGTGATCTGCTCGTGTTCGGGAACACTGGGGATGTCTGCCGCCAGGGTAATATCCAACGCCACACCCACATCCGGCTCTACGTTGAAAGCGCTCACTGTTGCGCCTCTGAGTCCCACCTCTTCCTGGGTGGTTGCTACGGCATAGGTATCGAACCCGAATGACTTTGCCAGTTGCATGGCCCTGATCATCACATACACCGAAAGACGGTCGTCCATCGCCTTGCAACTCACTCCATTCCCGATCTCGGTGAACTCTCTGTGGAGTGTCACCATAGACCCCACTTCAACCTCTCGCTTCACTTTGGCCACAGGCATATAGAGGTCTACGCAGAAATCGCTGATCCGCAGGGGCTGCTTCCTGTCCTCCTCAGTCTGGATGTGAGGCGGCTTAATTCCCGGGTAGAGCAATCCTGGAATATCCCTTTTGAGACCGCAAACCGTTACACGCTGGGCCACCATATTTCGGGGATCATGTCCACCAAGGGGAACAAGCCGGAGCATTCCGTTCTCTTCGATGTGAGATACAACAAACCCGATCTCATCCAGGTGCGCAGCGATCATCAGACGCTTTGCGCCCCTCTTTCCCTTCTTGAGCGCAATCAGGTTACCCAGCGAATCCACTCGAATGTCGTCCGAAACGGGGTTGAGTTCTCTCTGGACAATCTCTCGAAGTCGTTCCTCGCGTCCGGGAACACCGGAGCACTCACACAATTCTCTAAGCAGATCCACCTTTTACCTCCTGTGTAAATTCATTCCGTGCCCTCATCACGGAGCTATTCATTTCTGAGACCGTATCGTGCCGTGATTTCATGACCAATACCCCCCCGAATGTTAAAATTGCCGATGACTGTCATTTCAACCGGGTCGCAGGCATCCACCAGGTCATCCAGGATTTGATTGGTAACCGACTCAAAAAAGATCCCCTGCTCACGAAAGGACCAGAAATACTGCTTGAGCGACTTCAGTTCCACACACCTGGGGCCAGGTACATATCTCACCACGATTGTGGCGAAGTCCGCCTGACCTGTTTTTGGGCACAGCGAGGTGAATTCGCTGCAAGAGAATTCTATGGTATACGGTCGGTCCGGGCACGGATTGTCGAATGTCTCCAATTCTGCACGGCTCGAATCAGTCATCGCCGCCTCCGGATAGGTATCGGGCCGATACACTGGACTCAATTCCTCCGCGGACCGTAAACGCACCGGTCACATCCATCTCTCTGGGTTTGCAGGCGGATACGAGGTCATCCAGAATCCGGTTAACCAATCCTTCGTAGAACATGGTTTCGTTTCGAAATGTCCCGAGGTAACGCTTGAGCGAAACTGTCTCCAAACAGGTCTCACCCGGCACATACAGGATCGAAACGGTCGCAAAAACGGGTTCGGAAGTCGTGGGATAGAGTGCTGTGAATTCGGAATATCTGAACGTCACCGTATAGCGACGCTCAGGTTCTGGATTGGGCACAGTAACCAAGGATCTGTTTTCCTCACTTCCCATTCGCCTTCCTCAACACAACGATTCAGAACCGTGGTACGGCTACCGGCTTCCCACTTCGAACGGATTCGAATGCGGCTACACAGATACTCGCAGTACGAACAGCCTGCTCCAGATTCAGCTGCGGCTCCTTCTCCTCGTCAATGGCCCCGAGAAGATCTGTGATCAGTGCAATGCGGCTGTCGTGACCACTCTCGGTTACATCCAGAGGCTGCCATCTTCGGGTTTCCAGATCTGCAATCAGAGACGCATTGGGATGCGGCGCTTCAAGGAACGTCTTCTTCGTCCCATACACCTGAACATTTCGAAATCCGGGTCTTGCCGAACCCATGGTGGTAAGGGCCTTGGCCACGCACCCATTCTCAAAGCGAATGATGACCACGACACAGTCGGTCACGTCCAGACCGTGCTCGGCGGTTGCGATCCCATTGCCGTATGCACTCACCTCTTCGGCCGGCGAATCGATAATCCACTGGATAACGTCGATGGGGTGAATGGCACCACCGGCGGTCGAATTGTAATCGGGCCCCAGCTGTCCTCTCCAACCATCCTGGAAAAGGTTGATATGATTCGAGACGTAATCAGCCTCTGCATAAAACACCTTGCCGAACGTTCCCTCTTCGACTTGGCGTTTCACCTCCTGGAAAACCGCACCGAACCGGATCTGACAGCCGTGTGACACTTTCATCCCTGTCCGTCGGGCAGTCTCGGCTATCCTCTGAATGTCCGCGAAAGAGGACGCCAGAGGTTTTTCCACAAGAATATGTTTCCCCGATTCCATCATATCCACAGCAGGATCTGCGTGCAGGTGATCGGGCGTGCAGATAGACACGACGTCGATGTCGTCATTTTCGGCCAGGGACCTGTAGTCGGTATAACGCGAATCAACCCTGTGTTCGTCTCCCACGCTTTGAAGCAACTTGTCATTCACATCACATATCGCCGCCACTTCTGTCCCAAGCTCTCTGAAAGCGGTGATGTGACCCGTCCCTACACCAAGGCCGATAACGGCTGCCTTCAATCCTGCCATGATTCACCTCGCTAGGTAATCCCGCATCAGTGTTGATATCCACTTGGTGGGAATATTGTCAATTTCGTCCGGGCACGATCGGGACCAAACTTGCCCCGGCTGGTCTTGGTCCCGACGGCCTGATCGATGATTGCTCTGCTGGTTGGTAACTGACATCCAAATGCGGTGTCTCAATCCTACTGTGACCCTGGTACCTCGAGTCCATCAGCGCATCCAATGCACCGGACACAAGCAGGGTCCGTTCAACGGGATACTGAGGTAACCCGGTGAGGAACATCTTTTGTATATTCAACCCCAGATAACTGAAGTGAGGATAGGGGTCATTACCCAGAAACACCTCCGTAGCCTGCACACCACCATCTGTTCTGCCTGAGAAGCCCCATCCTTTCAAGAATCCACTTAGCACGAACGTGGCCGTCTTCAGACCGTTTGCGAATTCGATTAGGAAGACGGCAGGATTCTGGCAAGCGTCTTCTGCAGTATCGGACCTCCTGTCCTCAATGTGCTCGATTGCGTTCTCGAACAGATCGGAGGACCATAGACCATCCTGTCTTGCCTGCCAAACTGCCGCCCCTTCCAGGCACTGAACCGCGGAGATACCTGTTTCGCCGCCTGCCCTTCGCTCAACCATGCACTGCAGCAACTCCAGGGCGTGGAATCCGTAGGAATCCAGGCCGCCGTAGGCCACGGAAACTGCCTCCTGAATCGGAATTCCAACCTCGTATTCCAACCATGGGTTTCGCCAGGCCAGGGGTAGCGATGAGCCTGCCATAAAGGGTACGGAAAGTTCTGAGGCCCGGTCGTACATCAGCCTCGCGTTGTCCCAGTTGTAGGCCAGATGCTTATCACTGAACACAGGTACGGATTTGCCGGACGTGGCGAACACCCCGCATACTTGCTCAAAGAAAAAGCGCCTGGGATACATATGCTGCTCTTTTTCATTCCACGCGTAATCTCCATGCTCACCGATGATCAACACCCCGTCCACCGCCAGGTCTTTTCCCCCCAGTGTCAACGCACCTGGAATGCTCGGGAAGATCGGAAAATCGTGCACCCTCGCTAATTCCACACCCACATCGTTCTCATGAATCTGATCCAGGTACATTGAGACAATGTCCACCTGGGGTGCGTGCAATCCATCGTCACAGGGAAATCCCTTGAGAAACTTTGTCACAATCACATCGGCGTGAGAGCGCGGATAGTAGGTGGTGACAATGGCCGAAATCTTCTTCCTGTTGGGCATTTGCCCCTCAATATACCTGTCGGATTAGTTCAACGCCCGAACACCAATAGAATCTGCACGTTGTGGATTCTCTTCAGTGAGCTGCCTGATTTCCAAATCCGTGAACCCCGTTTTCTTTAGAGCTGGCAGAAATTCTGGGACAATGTGTCGACGCCTCGAAATGCGCCGCCTCCCGGTTTGCCTGGTCTGTCTCACCCGGCATCATGTGAAACCATGATCTGATCCAGGTACCCGTGCTTCTTCATCTCCGTTACCAGATCCAAATGCCGTTCCAAGGATTTCGGGGACACACCGTTGAATTCCAACCAGACCCCCTTCTCGGCAGCCTTGATATGAAATTCCCTGTTCTGCTCGCTCGGTGCATGAACCCACATCCAGGCGCTCCCGTGGACAACTTCCTCCGCCAACAAAGTCAACTCCTCCAGCGCTGGTATTCCCGGACCAGTGTGCACAGCAAGACTCGACCCGGTTTCGAAATGCGAACGTGCTGACGCGCGCACCAGCTTCTTGTCTATCTCAGATAAGGGTCCGCTGTCCACGCCGATTTCCATGAACCCTGGCCGAATACCGGTATCCCCAATCCCTTCCTCCCACTCCCGTGGCCATCCCTCGGCCAGCTCGTCAACAGTTGCCTCGTAGGCATACGCAGGGATGTACTTGTCATTCGCCGCTCCATAGAATCCAGTATTGGTAATCATACGAAGCCCTGTGGATTCGCTCAGTCTTTTCAGCAACACCGGATCTCAGCCTAGGTAATCAGGTGTGCATTCCACAAGCGTATCGCATCCCAGTTCCTTCGCCTGAATCAGGTATGGTTCGACAACCTTGACTACCTCATCCTGATCGTATCCACCCGGGCAGATCTTATCTGCCCCTATGAAATCCACAAGCACATGCTCGTGGGGCAGTACGAAACCAATTTCTCGAGCGGCAACCTTTCCCGTGACGGTCATCACTTCACCACTCACGTCCATGGAACACCCCATTGTTCCCACTCCAACAACCACTCCTCCAGCCGCCAATGTTGAATTCTGAAGAAATGTCCTTCGGTCCATCGTATACCTCGAATTGTCGGCCTTCAGAATCGTCCTCAGACTCCGGAAAAAACTCGAAAAACTTTTTGAAATTAGGGGTCAGAATATCGGTATCACCCCACATCCTGTCAAGGTGAAAGCGGTGAGTTACCAAGGGGCAATGGACTTGATTTTCGGGCATCCTTCATCTATTTTGCATCTCCTGATCTAACGTAATGTACAAGAGAACCACTCCGGTCAGGATGGTTCGTGTCTATTGAAATTAGGTGTGTTGGGGAGGAGGGTAATGAGGTGGCATACAAGAACATGAAACCATGGCTTCGGGAACAGCTGGGCTCGATCGAGGCGAGTGGTCTGCACAAATCGGAGAAACAGATTACGAGCCCGCAGAATGCGGAGATCGATACGGAGGAGGGTGAAGCGATCAATTTCTGCGCCAACAACTACCTTGGATTGGCAAACCATCCGGAGATCTTAACAGCTGCGGCAGAAGGGTTGAAGACACACGGTTACGGCATGGCCTCAGTACGGTTCATCTGCGGCACGCAAGACCTTCATAGGGAGTTGGAAAGGCGCCTGTCTCGCTATCTAGGCATGGATGACACGATTCTTTACACCTCATGCTTCGATGCCAATGGAGGTCTTTTCGAAACGCTGTTGGGGGATGCAGACGTCATCATCAGCGATAGTCTGAATCATGCCAGCATCATCGATGGCATCCGGCTCTCAAAGGCCCAGCGCCAAATCTACAAACATGATGATATGACGGATCTCGAATCACTTCTGGTTGATACAGCGACAAGCAGGTTTCGGCTTGTCGTAACCGACGGTGTCTTCTCGATGCACGGGGATCTCGCCCAACTGGATAAGATCTGTGATCTGGCTGATGAACACGATGCCCTCGTTATGGTCGACGACTCCCACGCCACAGGTTTTATTGGCGCAAGCGGACGTGGGACACCAGAACATTTCAATGTTACCGACAGAGTCGACATCGTAACGAGCACCTTGGGTAAAGCACTGGGAGGTGCCTCCGGGGGCTTCACATCCGCGCGCAGGGAAATTGTGGACTTCCTGAGACAGAGATCCCGTCCCTACCTGTTTTCCAATACCCTTGCTCCCCCTATAGTTTCCGGTTCACTCAAGGCGCTGGACCTGGCGGAAACGAATCCGGTGTTGCGGGAACAGTTGATGGACAATACCCGGCATTTCCGTGAAGAAATGACCTCAAGGGGATTCAACATTAAGCCGGGCATACACCCCATTGTGCCAATAATGCTGGGAGACGAGCAAAAAACATTAGAAATAGCTCGTGAAATGAACCAACAAGGAATATTCGTAGTGGGGTTCAGCTATCCGGTGGTTCCTCGTGGGGAAGCCAGAATCAGGGTTCAATTATCTGCAGCTCACACTCAGGACCAGGTGGACCGTGCCATCGATACATTCGAACAGGTAGGGAAAAAAATGCAAATCATCGCCAGCTGAGGACATTGCCCCCAAAGGGACTCGAAAATGGCTGAGATACAAGCGTTGGATAATCGTACAGCAGTGATCACCGGGGCCGGACGGGGAATGGGCCAATCCATAGCATGTGCACTGGCTGAATTGGGTGTCCAGGTTGTGGTCAACGATCTGGACGAAGAGGCGGCCCAGGGCACGGTCCAGCAGATCAGGGCGAGCCGCCATCGTGCAGCCGCTTTCCAAACAGACGTTACCGACGCTCTGGGTGTTCAGGCCATGGTCGATTGGACTGCAGACACCTTCGGGGGTGTTCACATCCTGGTCAACAACGCTGGTGTCCTGTATCCGACCTCGGTTGCGAAAACGGACGAGGAGGAATGGGACAGGGTAATCGCAGTGAATCTGAAAGGCACCTTTTTGTGCTCCAAGGCGGTCCTTTCCCACATGCAGGATGCTGGATGGGGCCGGATCATAAACATCTCATCCACGGCCGGGAAGTCAGTAAGCACAGTGGGCGGCGCTCACTACACGGCCTCGAAGGCGGGTGTTCTCGGGTTCACCCGGCACCTTGCCAGGGAAGTCGCCTCGGACGGCATTACGGTGAACGCTGTGTGTCCGGGACTGATCGACACCGAAATGGTACGTACTGCAATCGATAAGGAACGTACCCGGGCTTATGCGGAAAGCTTTCCCATCCAGCGCCTTGGGAAGCCGGAGGAAGTTGCAGAACTGGTGGCCTTCCTGGCCTCCGAACAGGCAGGCTACATAACCGGTGCCTCCCTCGATATAAATGGGGGCGATCTTACGATCTAGTGCCGCCTGCGGAGTCAAAATGAAAATTACTGACGTTAAAACTTTTCTTGTCCACCCAGGATCCGCGAAGAACTGGTTATTCGTGAAGCTGGAAACGGATGAGGGCCTTTATGGTTGGGGTGAGGCCTACACGCAGCACGACCGGGACCATTCGATCGAAGCGCATATCAAGAGCCTTGGCAGATATCTTGTTGGGCGAAGTCCCTTGGATATCAAGCACTTCACATACATCGCATATACAGACTTTGGGAGCAAACGCGGCTCAATGGACCTCTATAGCGCGATCAGCGCGATCGAACAAGCCATGTGGGACATTACCGGTAAAGCGGCAGGGCAACCCGTGCACAATCTGTTGGGCGGGAAATGTCGCGACAAGATCAAGGTCTACGCAAACGGGTGGGGCAGCTGGTATGATCCCGGCAAGGGTCTTGAGCAGCTCGGTGAGCGTGCTCGCACTGTCGTAAAACTTGGATTTCAGGCCCTGAAGTTCGACCCTTTCCCCGGCCCCTGGAGAAGCATTATCGACCGCAAGGATGAGCAGGAAGCCGTCGACAGGGTCGCAGCCGTGCGTAAAGCCGTCGGACCCGATGTGGACATACTGGTCGAGGTACATCGTCGTCTTTCGCCTGCCCACGCCGAGCGGGTTGCCGGCATGATGGAGCCTTTTGACCCGTTCTGGTACGAAGAGCCCGTGTCGGCTCAGGACATGGATGCGCTCGCCGAAGCCAGGGCAAATATCAACATCCCTGTGGTGACCGGCGAGGAGCTCTACACGAAAATGGAATTCCGTGATGTATTCGAGAAACGTGCAGCTGACATCATCAACCCAGATGTCTGCAACTGTGGGGGCATCCTTGAACTGAGAGAAATCGCGGCAATGGCCGAGCCCTATCACGTGGCGGTCTCTCCGCACAACTACAACAGCACCACAGTGGGTCTCGCTTCAACCCTTCAGGCAACTGTGGGTATGACCAATTTCCTGATCACCGAGTATTTCATAAATTTTGAATCTGTCGGTAATGAAATTGCCCAGAATCCCATCCGGGTCGAGGCCGGTTACATCCCGGTGTCCGATGCCCCTGGCCTAGGAATCGACCTGAACGAAGAAGCACTCTCTCACCGCCCTTTTCAAGATTTTCCCGCCCGGCACTTGAGGTATCCGCATGACGAAGGTCCATAGCCTTCATCCCGGTTTCACACCTACGAATCCCTGCAAGGTGAGGCGTACTTGAAGACACTGATCCTCATTGGTATAGGTGGGTTTCTGGGTGCCATTTTCCGGTATCTGGTCAGCGGATACGTTTATCAGTGGACCAGGGCGGAGGACTTTCCGTTTGGCACACTGGTCGTAAATCTACTAGGCTGTCTCCTAATTGGATTCTTGACGTTTCTCGCGGAATCTCATGGTCTGTTCACGTCCGAGTCCCGAGCATTCCTTATTGTGGGACTGCTCGGGAGCCTTACCACCTATTCCACATTTGGTCAAGAAACAATGAACCTGATGCGGGACGGCGAGTCTACGGCTGCCTTGCTTAATGTGTCCGTTCATCTGATTTTCGGGTTGGGTGCCGTATGGATGGGAAGGGTAATAGGTTTCCTGCTTTGGAGGTGAATCGTATCCCACAAGCCCAGCAATCTGATACTGAAACAGCCCTGCCATCCGACGGCAGGGCTGTTTTTTTTCAAACAATTTGCTTATGAAGTCAGGTTGGCTATATTCAGTTCCGTTGAGTCCACCCTACTGATCCGCGTGCGCCTCTTCCACCGGAATATAAGTGATGGGTGGGGTATGTTTTTTGAATAGTTGTCTGGTGGACGAATCCAGCTTCTGACTTCCGGTAAACCGTTCGTTACCTGACTTTAAACAAAAGTCAACTGCCCTTCCATTCTGCGTCAAGGCCTTGGCAGAAAAAAGAGCCAACTGCATTACGAAAATCCATATGACGACCGATCCTGCCGATCACGCCGACGAAACATTTCATGGGTCACTCGCCCCTTTGAACATTCCCGACTACAGAAGGCTCTTGGCCAGCAATACGCTCTGGTGGATGGCAATGTGGATGGAGTTGATCGTGGTTGGGTGGCTCGTCCTGGAAATGACCGATTCCGCCTGGCAAGTGGCTCTGATCGGATTCTATCGAATGGCGCCGTTACTCGTACTCGGTTTTTTCGCAGGTCCCCTTTGCGACAAGATCGGCCGTCGCACCATTATCGTCAATTCGCAGATCGTCAACCTGTGTGTTAACGCCGCCATTACCTGGTTGCTTTGGACAGGTCAATTGACAATTTGGCAACTTAGCCTGGGCGCAACCGTGATGGGGATCACATGGGCGATGGATTGGACGGCAAGGCGATCCTTTCTGCCGGATCTTGTCGGCAAATCTCGAACGATGGACGCGATGCTGCTCGAAGGGTTTACCCAAAATCTTACGCGCATCCTGGGTCCGTTCTCCAGTGGAGCACTGATCGATATACTGGGTGCTACTGGGTGCTACGGTACGCTCACCGGGACATCCATCCTCTCTCTGATATTCCTGGTCAGACTATCAAGACGTCCACCGACACGTCAGGAACGCACGCAGGAATCATCCCCGTTCAAGGTGGTAATGGAAGGACTCAGGTACATTCGCCACAGTCCACCGATCCTTGGTGTATTGTTGATCACAGTGGCGCTCAACTTCTTCGCATTCCCCTATATGACCCTACTTCCCGTCTTCGCTCGCGACATTTTGAGTCAAGGACCGTTTGGACTCGGTCTCCTGGGAACAGCCCACGGAGTGGGTGCGTTCATTGGTCTTTTCGTGGTCAGGCGGTTCAGGCAATCCCCTCGTATGACCTGGGTGTATTCAACCGGGTCCTTCTTCATGTCCCTTTCTCTCCTGGCATTCGCGATTTCAACGAACTTCTACCTGTCCTTATTTCTTCTCACTATCGGTGGTGTCGGTCAGGCCTGCTTCGGCATCCTGCAAAGCTCGATCGTATTGCTCTCAGCACGAGATGACATGCGTAGCCGGGCCATGGGGGCAATCGTGCTGGGCATTGGTACTGGTCCGCCTGGCAGGCTGAACATAGGTGCGCTGGCAGAGGCATTCGGTGCACCCCTTGCGCTAGGTCTGACATGCGGCATCGCAGCGGTTCTTGTCGTGGCAGTGGTCATCGCGCTCCCTGGCTTCAGGAGAGCCGAGGGCCTGGAACCTACCTGAGACCTTATTCCGTCCCCCAAAAAAATAACCCCGTGCCATTTTCCGCCGGGGTTATTCGTCGCATATTCGAGTGCGAGTTATCCGTGTCTATTGTGAGAGAATCTCAGGAATTCTGTCTTTGAGCGATTCCTCCAGCCTGGGTCCGAATTGCGAAACGACCTGCGCCGACGAATAGGTCGCCAGCCTAGCCGATTGTGTCACATCGTATCCGTTGGTCATCCCGAAAAGATAAGCCCCCGCGAACATGTCCCCGGCACCATTAGTATCTACGGCCTCTACCATAAATCCAGGGCTCTCTACGGACTCATCTCTGTCGAACACCACAGCGCCCTTGGGCCCGCAAGTCACCGCGTACCCCTTCACCTGATCTTTCAATGAAGCACAGGCCTTCTCGGCATCCTCCTGGTCCGTGAAGGCCTTCGCCTCGTCTTCGTTGCAGAACAACAGGTCCACCCCATTTTCCACCAACTCTTGCAGTCGTGACTTGAACACATCCACGATGATTGGATCGCTCAGGGTAATCGCCACGCGCGCACCCCATCTCTTCCCCATTTTCTGGGCAGACAGCGCGGCCTCAAAACCTGTGTCTGAAGCCACGAGATATCCTTCGATGTAGAGGTAATTACTCCGGGCAATCACCTCCTCCTCCAGTTGTGCAGGGCCAAAAGTTGATGTGATACCAAGGAACGTATTCATCGTCCTGTCGGCGTCAGGCGTGATGAAGACGAGGCACTTTCCAGTTGTACCCTCCTCCCGATTCACCGGGTTAGACTCGACACCGGCTGCTTCCAGATCCTGGAGGTAGAAATCGCCGTATTCATCTTTGGCTACCTTGCAGGCGTAATATGGTCGCCCTCCCAGATTGGCTACTCCGATCATTGTGTTTGCCGCTGAGCCACCGGACGACCTCTTTAGGACCTGATCTCCAAGCCTATCGATCAGCTTAAGATGGCGATCCTCCTCAATGAGCGTCATCACTCCTTTGTCGATTTCTGCCTCATTCAGGAAACCGGGGTCCACCTGATATTGTATGTCTACGAGGGCATTTCCGATCCCATACACGTTGTAATCCCTACCCATATTCTACTCCTTGCATAAAGCTATCTATTGCTTATCATGCCTAATCAACGGTGATCAAGGATACAGGTTTTAGCCTTTTTCATCAACAAGATTTCGATATTTTCTGTCATCGAAATGCAGGTTTGGGGAACGAAAGTCCGGGTTTACGGGAGTCTCCGCGTACAGACCGGCAACACTGGCGATAACAGGAGGGGGATGTGGGCGAGATTTATACCTGTAGAGTACGAGATTTAACCATTCAGATCGATCTGGATTCGGGTGAAGAAAGAGAGGGAATAAGAAACAACGAACTGTGGCGGGCTACCACATACGATGAGAAGGAACCTGACACACTGGACTGGTTGGACAGCTTCCTGAAACCGGGCGATACGGTATACGATGTGGGCGCCAATATCGGACAGTACTCTCTTTACGCTGCCCACAAGCTCGGAAAAGACGTCAGCATCCTTGCTTTCGAGCCCGAGGCCCTGAACCAGGCAAAGCTGAACAAGAACATCGTTCTGAATGATATGGTGGGCGTTATCACGCCTTACGCCATTGCAGTTTCCGACAAAACCGCCATCCAGCATTTCTATTCGAAAAGCTTTTCCCCGGGTGCTGCTCTCCATGCACTTGGTCAACCCATCACTCAAGGCGACGAGCACTTTCCTCCTCAGAACACACACGGAATCGTCGCGGTGTCACTGGATGATCTCACAGGGAAATTCGGCCTTCCGTTTCCTTCACATATCAAGGTGGATGTGGACGGTATCGAAGACCGGATTGTGGCGGGAGCCGAACGGACTCTTGAAGACCCTCGTCTCAACAGCGTCCTAATCGAAGTCTATATGCACAAAAACATCGCCGAGGAAATCAAAGCCGTGTTTCTGAGCAAGGGCTTCGAACTCTACAACAGGGACCTGATTGATTACAGTCACGGCATCGTGCAAAACCTCATTTTTCGGAAATAGTGACACCAGGGAGCAACCTCGTGACCAAATCGAAACCTTACTCGGCCAACGCCCTGAATGGGGACAGGTCTCAGAGGAGCTTCACCGGCACCCACCTGTTGCAGATGGCCATGTCTCTTGGAGGCTTGGGTGCCGGAAATGTCTGCCTGAACGGATATGGCGGTCTTCAG
>PAQK01000027.1 GCA_002709665.1 Gemmatimonadota bacterium
TCGGCCTGGAACTGGGTTCTGTGTGGCGACGCCTGGGGGCGGATGTCACCGTGATCGAACTGATGGATCATATCTGTTCGGGTATGGACCGAGAGATGGGGAAACTGCTTCAGAAATCTCTCGAGAAACAGGGCATTGTGTTTCGGCTGGAAACAGTCGCAGAAGGCGTGGAGGTGAAAGGGGATCAGGTTGAGCTGAGTCTCGGATCGATCAAGGAGAAATCGCAGACAGAGACGTTCAGTCGCGTTCTGGTGGCGGTTGGCCGCCGACCGAATACAGCGGGGATTGGAGCGAGCGAGGCGGGAATCGAGCTAGACGACCGCCGACGAATTCCTGTGAACGGTTATTTCGAGACGAATGTCCAGGGTGTGTTCGCGATAGGTGACGTCATCGCCGGACCGATGCTAGCACACAAGGCGGAGGAGGAGGGTGTCGCCGCCGTGGAGATGATGTCCGGGAAGGCCGGGCACGTGAACTATGAGACAATCCCCGGGGTGGTCTACACACACCCAGAACTGGCGTCTGTGGGGTTGACCGAAGAGGCCGCCGTGGAGAAGGGGCTAAAATACAAAGTGGGCAAGTTCCCCTTTGCGGCAAATGGCCGGGCGCACAGTCTGGGTGATATCGATGGGTCAGTCAAGGTGATCGCAGAAGAGGGGTCCGACCGGGTCCTCGGGGTTCACGTGGTGGGAGCCAGGGCCTCTGAGATGATCGCCGAGGCGGTTGTTGCAATGGAATTTTCAGCGAGCGCGGAGGACCTGGCCCGCACGATTCACGCGCATCCCACACTCCCAGAGGTGCTTAAAGAGGCGGCCCTTGCAGTAGACGGGCGGGCGATTCACATTTGAGGACTGAAATTTCAGAGATCGGTCGCACATAGAGAAAAAGTGTGCGAGCTGGCTTCAAGAGCCATAGAATCGCTTAATAAAAATCTAGCCTTAAGGAATTATAATTGATCGTAGAATCAGAAACTATTACTTATTTTATAAAAATTAATCGATATCTTGATGTGACAAATACAGTAAATGGTATATATGTAATACAATAATTCTAGAAATTTGAGGATGTGTTTACCCGACAATCCGGGTTTTTGACAGTGGAAATCGTGAGATTTTTTTCGTTTAGTTGGAACCCTGTGCGCATTTATGCATTTAATTAAATTGTTTGGATTACAAAACTTGAACACTGAAACGGATAATACCCGATTTGATATCACTTGACTTTTGATTTTGTCTTGACAGATTCGAGTGAAATATTTATAAAATTGTGCCGGGTTTTTGTATATTGGGCAATATTCAGTATCTTGAAGGCCCTTTCGGCAGCGCCTCAGCATCGGGCCTTTCTCAGGGTTCACTTCCGTTCCACCAAATCGTAAGTGAGGAGATGGACGTATGATACGTGTGGATAACCTTGTCAAGAACTATGGTGACGTGAAGGCTGTGCGGGACATCAGCTTCCAGGTCAACGACGGGGAGATTCTAGGTTTCCTGGGTGAAAACGGAGCGGGGAAATCGACCACACTCAAGGTCATTACTGGATACCTCTCACCGACCGAGGGAAATGTCATCGTTGATGACTTGAATATCCTGGACAACTCCCTGGAGATTCGGAGGAGGGTGGGCTATTTGCCCGAATTGAATCCGTTATACGGAGAAATGATGGTCTATGACCTTCTGGAGTTCACTGCCCAGATTCGTGACATTCAGGGCGCGGAGTTTCGCAGAGCTCTGGACCGGGTTGTGGACCAGTGTGGTCTCAGCGGTGTGATCCACCGAGAGATACGGGCGTGTTCCAAGGGGTATAAGCAGCGAATTGGTCTGGCGACGGCAATGCTGCACGATCCCGACATTCTGATCCTGGATGAACCGACAGTCGGGCTGGACCCAAATCAGATTGTCGAGATCCGTGAACTGGTCAAGGGTCTGGGCAAGGAGAAGACGCTGATCATATCCAGCCATATTCTCCAGGAAATCGAGGCAACGGTAGACCGGATCATCATCATTCACAGTGGTGAAATTGTGGCGGACGGAACCAGCGGCGAGTTGCTTTCCAGTCTACGAGGGAATACACAGTTGACACTTGAAGTGAAACAGGCCGGAGACGAGAGCGTGCAACAGTTGAGCACGCGTTTTGAGGGCGTCGCCCTGTTGACGGATGTCGCGGAGAATGGGAATCGAGTTCTGACGCTGGAATACGATCGGACGATCGATCCAAGAGAGGATGTTTTCCATTTTGCCAAAGAGAGCGGCTGGGTGATTCTGGAGATGAGCCAGGCGCGGGTGCAGTTGGAAGAGGTTTTCAGGAATCTGACATTAGAAGGAGCGGTACATGCGTAATGTGATGGCCATTTATAGCAAGGAGCTGAGGTCATATTTCAACAGCCCGATGGCTTACATCTTTCTGGTGCTATTCGCAGTTCTGAACGGTTACTTTTTCACCAGCACCTTTTTCCTAATCGGGCAGTCGGATATGAGAGCTCTGTTCAGTGTAGTCCCATTGATATATCTGTTTTTCGTTCCTGCGATTTCGATGGGACTGATCGCGAGGGAAAAGAACCTGGGGACGATGGAGGTTCTTTCCACTATGCCGATTCAGGATGTCGAGTTTGTCCTGGGCAAGTATCTGGCTTCGGTAAGTTTGATCGTCGTCGGCTTGCTGTTCACCGTGGTCCATTTCTTCACGCTGCTGAGCGTGGGTACCCACGTGGATGTCGGTGCAATGCTCACCGGCTACATCGGCCTCGCGCTTCTGGGGGCGTTCTATGCAGCAATCGGGACCTTTGCCAGTTCGCTCTCTGAGAACCAGGTGGTATCGCTCATCGTGGCGATTATGGCGGTGATGTTCTTCTTTTTGCTCGACAAGCTGCTTGTGTTAATACCAACTGGAATTTCTGGTATTGCACAGTACTTGAGTGTCGATTTTCATCTTTCGAATATTTCCCGGGGTGTGGTCGATTCCAGGAATCTGATCTATTTCGCAGGTATGATCTGGCTGTTTCTGACAATGACCCTGCGTGTCCTCGAAATGCGGAAATGGAGGTAGGGTGATGTTGAAGGTGCACGATAGCAAATCATTCTTTCTCTATGTCGTTCTGGCGGTGGCGGTGGTGTGTGCGGTAAACTTCGTCTCCCGAGACCTGTTTTTCAGATTGGATTTAACGGACAACCAGATGTACTCCCTGTCCGAGTCCAGCCAGAAGGTGGTTCAAAAGATCGAGGACCGGTTGACGATGAAGGTCTATTTCACCGACAACCTACCTGGCCAGTACGGGAACAACAGGCGATACCTGCAGGATATCCTGGAGGAATACGAAGCCTATGGGGACGGAAATATACGCTTCGAGATTTACCAGCCTGAGAATGACGAGAAGCTTGCTGAAGAGGCGAGAAAGTACGGGATACAGCCCGTGCAGCTCCAGGTGGTCGAGAACGACAAGCTGGAGGTGAAACGCGTCTATATGGGAATGGTATTTCTGTATGGTGACAGCCGAGAGACGATTCCGGTAATCGAGAGTACCACGGGACTGGAGTATGATGTAACTACCCAGATCAAGAAGCTTGTGGATTCAACAAAGCCGTCCATCGCGTTCCTGGAGCT
The DNA here is from genome assembly GCA_002709665.1 of Gemmatimonadota bacterium. Taxonomy (GTDB): domain Bacteria; phylum Latescibacterota; class UBA2968; order UBA2968. The sequence goes on from PAQK01000027.1 coordinate 3,598, forward strand.
GGGTGAAGCGTCACCCGAAATTCAGAATGTGTCCGCGGTACTTCGACAGTCTTACCAGGTTCGAAATGCCAAGCTGACAAGGGATATTCCCAACGACGTCGGCCTGCTGATTGTGTCCGATGTGCAGGATACAATAAAGACGGAGGAGATGGATCGGTTGAAGGCGTTTGTGAGAAGGGGCGGCAATCTCTTCATCGCGCAGAGTCGTGTTAAGGGAGATTTGAGAGAGCAGAAAGGGACATCGATCCAGTCCAATTTCTTTGACTTCCTGGGTGAACTTGGGCTCAACATGAAAGAGAATTTGGTTCTGGACGAGGTGAACAGTCCAATTACCATTACCCAACGTGCTGGGTTCTTGAGGATGAATTCCCAGGTGCCGTACCCGCTGTTTCCGATTGTCCAGCGGTTCGGCGATCACCTGACGGTTTCAGGATTGGAACAGGTCAGGACGCTTTTTACCAGCGAGATCGAGGTGGATCCTACGGTGAGCCCCGATTCTACATCATTGATGCCGCTGTTGTTTACTTCTGATCGCTCTGGTGAGATGACCGGATATTATCACCTGTCACCGATTGACAACCCGTTCTTCAAGAACACAAAGCAACCAGGCAAGGTGATCGGCGCCCTGAACTCGGTTACGCTGGACAGTTCGACAAGTGTGAGTCAGGTGGTTCTGGTGAGCGATTCGGAGTTTTTCACTGACAGTGGTGGTGGCGCATTTCCTGAGAACTTCATCTTCGTCGCGAATGTGGTCGATTTTTTGATGGGTGACAGTGATCTGGTGGCACTTCGATCTCGTGAGATTACCACACGCCCGCTCCAGGTGCTGGAGGATGAATCCAAGACCTGGTGGAAGTGGTTCAATATCCTGATGCCGCCGTTTTTGATCATTGCATACGGCCTTGTCCGGTGGAGGCGCGAGATGGGTCGCGCCAGGGCATTGGAGGAGCGATATGGCTAACAGTACCAAGTTGTGGATTCTGGCGGTAACGTTGATAATCGTTGGCGTCATTTATGTGCAGCAATCAAAGACATCGAGAATTGCTACCACCGAGGGGATCTGGGCTGGTGAGAAGGACGATGTCCAAAGAGTAGTGGTCACCCGGTCCGGCAAGTCGATCGAGCTTGTAAAGCAGGCAGGCGTCTGGAAGATCGTCGGGCACGATTCTTTGAGTACTCGCGAGAACAGGATGGATGACCTGTTCAACAAGGTTCTAGCCGTAAAGCGAACCACGATAATGACGGAGAAGGAATCCCGATGGGAGGCATACTCGGTGACGGATTCTCTTGGAATTTTGCTGGCCATTCAGGATGTAGGCGGCAACGACCTCGCCAACTTTGTGTTCGGCCAGTCACGGTCCGATTGGAGCAAGAACTACGTGAAAATTGGAACGGATCCAAAGGTCTATCTCACGGATGCCAATATTACGTATCACCTGAACACGACCAGCGACTTTTGGGGAGAAGTACCCAAGCCGCCTGAGGCCGACAGCACAGCATCGGCCGGCCCGGTTATTGAGGTCGACGCGGAAATGGATGACGCGACCCCTGTCGTGGAGATTCAGTCACCCGCGGACACGACTACTTCTCCTCTCAAAATAGACATTGATCCGGACACCACCACCAAATAGCTTCCTGCCGTCAACACTTTGGAGGGGCGCACCTATGTGCGCGCCCTTTTTCTTTCCACGCATCCCCACCTTCGTCGGCTCACGCCCCCGTGCGTGCCCATTCTTGCGTCTCCTAATACTCGCCAACCTCCTCACTTTCGCCAACGTTTCTCCTTGACAGTTCCTGACCCGAACTCCATCTTGGTTTTTCGATTGGATTTCGAGCATCATTATGGTTTCCAATGGATTCGAGTGTTCGGTAAACAAGGAGTGAATATGGCATTTCGTGCTTTGCTTTCGGTTCTGGGGTTGTTGCTTTTCTCTTCTGCTCTTCAAGGACAAATCGTTGCGGATAATGTCTTCGTTGTCGAGGTGGTCGGCGAGGGTTCTGGTGGAAAACAGTCCACGTTTCAACAGGTGGAACAACAGGCAAGACAGGATGCGATGAGACAGGCCGTGGAACAAGCGGGGGTGTATCTGGAATCAAACACGCAAGTTGATATGGCGATGCTCACAAAGGATGAAATACAGTCTTGGTCCCAGGGGTTGGTGAAGGTGCTGGAAGTGCTAGACACCAAGACCGATTACGATTCCAAGATGAAGGCGTTCAGATGCGAGATGTAGCTGAAGGAGGAAGTCCGAACGCGCGATCTGTCTGAGTTGCTGAATCGAGTGAAACAGGATCGGAAGGCGCAGTCAGCCGCTACGGCGCCGCTCACGTTTGAATACAGCTTTGTGGCGCAGCGCGAAATGGCGGACGGATCCATGGCGGAGGTGCGGGTCAAGGACGGGTCTGTAAGGCGCTCGGGCGATCAGTTTCAGATCACGCTCAGGGCCGAGCGGGACTGCCACGCATATGTCATTAATCAGGATGCCTCGGGGGCGGCATATGTCCTGTTTCTACACGAGGAGGCGGTTTCAAATACGCTTAAGGGCAAAAGGGAATATGCGCTGCCTGATAGAGACAAGTTTTACGAGCTCGATGAGGTAGTCGGCCTGGAAACGTTCTATCTGGCAGTATCGCCAACACCAATGGCTGACCTTGAGTGGATGATCTCCCGGATAGAAAAGTTGGGTGGAGATGGCAAGGGGATGGTTGCCATGCTTGACGGTACGTTGAAGACTCGGGGAGCTCGGACAAGAGGCGCGGGGAAGGTGGTCTCATCTAAGAAGAAGAAGGCTGTACTGTCCAGCGGGAATACGGTAGAGCAGGTAACCGAGATTATCGAGGGTAAGGGCGCGCTTGTGCGAGTCATTTCGTTGGATCACAGGTAAGTGAAAGAGGATGGTTAAAACGGACTATGTTCGGGTGCGTCTATCACTGGGAAAATATCCACATTCGTAGGGTGCACCTAGGTGTGCTCCTGCCTTTTAGGGACACCAATCACTCATGAAAACCTACGACATCACCTTCAAGTCTTACAACTCAGGGGATTATCCGAAACCCATAACGGCCTATGTTGTGGAACCCACGAAAATGGACGAGAATACTGGCCTGATGCATTATGCCCACGGTTGGGGAGCAAACCGGTTCCAATATAAGGAGATGCAGGAGGAATTCGCAGATCGGTACAACCTGGTTGGGGTTGGGACGGAGTATCGGATGAGCGGATTCGACTTTGACCCGGTTGTCGGCCGGGGTGCGACTCTGCCATATGACGTGAGCAATATGCAGGTAATCGATTGCCTGAATGCGATCAGAACCGTGCTGGATCTCTATCCTGAACTCAACCCGAAACGGATGTATAATTTTGGAGGTAGCCAGGGTGGCCACGTTGCGATGTTGATGAGTGTATTCGCCCCTAACACGTTCGCGCTCGCGATATCTGCGTGTGGGATTTCACACCTGGATGAATATTGGATGTCCAGGGCAGGACGTATCTTTGATGCCGATGAACTGGCGATCAGGAATGCGGTGCAGCTCGCCTCCAGGGTGAAGTGTCCCGTGGTGCTGATGCATGGGACAGCGGACGAGTGGGTGGAAGATTCCCACTGCCGACAATTGGAGCAGGCCTTGCGCGACGCTGGCCAGACGGTCGTGTCTCGCTACTACGAGGGAGCAAACCACGCTTTGGGTCCGGACACCAATCGGCGTGATGAAACCGTTGCGCTCGCGGACGATCTGCTCCGAAATTCGGTGAATGACAAGGATATCGATTTCACCGCTGGAAAGGAGATCCGTATTCCCTGTGTGCACAAGCAGTTAGTGATCGACTGGTCAAAGCCGGTTGCTGGCGAGAACCTTGTCAGATGGGAGGCAATGTGAGTTTGGAGATTGAGGAGCGGGTGGTGGCGGATATCATGGACAACTCCGAGGCCTATGAGAACCTGCTGGTGCTGGCGGACGACATCGGCAGCCGATTGGCCGGCACTGAGAACGAGGTGCTCGCCCGGGACTTTCTACTTGAAATGTTTTGGCGTTACGGCCTCGAAAATGTGAAAACAGAGTCGTTTGAGCACCGCGCGTGGACACCTGTTTCGGAGTCTTTGCTGATCACCGAACCGATCGATCGCGAGCTGGCATGTCGATGCGGCGGACTTTCTCCCTCAACACCGGGAGATGGTGTAGAGGCAGAGGTGGTGTTTTTGGACCAGGGCGATCGAGCGGAATTTGAGAAGAATAAGGACAAGGTGAGAGGGCGCATAGTCGTCATCCCCTATTATCCGATTGCGCGTCAACTGAAGACACCGATGGCAGCTGAATATGGCGCGGCCGGACTTCTAGAAACGAGAAATTACAGAGGAAGCCTGCAGCCAGCACGAACGTGTGCCTTCGCAAAGGTTGGTGCGATCCCGGTTGCCTCGATCAGTAAGGAAGATGCGGAGTATCTCAAGCGACTGGAGTCCCGGAAGGGCAAACTGAGAATCCGTCTGGCCTTGGAAAGTCGTGTCGAGGTGAAACCGTCCTGGAATGTTATGGGAGATCTGGGTGGCGAGGATGGTGGGTCCGAGCATATACTTATCGGTGGTCACTACGATTCCTGGCACGTGGGTCCGGGGGCGATTGACAATGCGGCCGGTGTGGTGGCGGTTCTGGAGGCGGCTCGTGGCCTTGCTCGTTACAGCGACCAGCTGAAGCGAAGGGTTCGGTTCATTCTGTTTGGTGTGGAGGAGTCCGGTCTGGTGGGCGCCTGGGCCTATACGCGGGACCACGCAGAAGAGCTAGATGAAGTGATGCTGATGATCAATAATGATGTGGGTGGGAGGCCGAGCGGAATTGGTGTGGCCGGATTTCCTGACCTCAAGTCGACGATCGACGAAGTAGCCGAGCGTGTAAAGGTGGCTGGAGATGATCTGCCGCCCTACAGGGTATCGGTTGGTGGTCCTGGATGGGGATCGGACCATTTCCCTTTTCTGATCCAGGGGGTACCCACCGTCGGCATTGCAACGAAGCCGGTCGATCCGGAGGATGGGCTATACGGTCACACGCGTGGAGATACACCGGATAAGGTCTATGAGTTGGGATTGACCGAATGCGCTGCAATCAATGCCCGTCTCTTGCTGCATCTGTCCAACCTTCCTGACCGACCCACTCGGAGGAAGACGCGGGCGGAAGTGGAACAGATGATCAGATCGCATGATTTCATGGAGACTCTCGAGCTGCTGGATGTCTGGCCGCCCGAGCACGCGCTGGAGCGGTACTTCAATTTCGAATAAGGCCAGGGACAGATTGTCCGTGGTCCAGAAAGGTTCTGGGTGAAATGGCGATGAACTGGAGTGGACTACCTCAATGTTATGAGTTCGACACGGGTGAAATCATGGGTGGTATCCAGCCTTATATGAACTACCACGGCGTCTGTGGGCTGATGCACAGGGATTACAAAGTCGAGCCGATTCGCCACTACAAGGCGTTTCTGAACGCAGAATATTATCTGCGTCCCGGTTCAGGGATGGTGATGTACCCCAGGCAGATGTCACTCGCTGGAAAGATCTCACACGACAATACAGATGATACCGTGAATCTCCGGTTTCCGTCAGAACCGGATTTTGGCCTGGAGATGGATCTGTCTTACCGAGCTCAGGGAGATGCAGTTGACTGTGATATGGTAATCCGCCCTTCGAAGGAGATTCCAAAGTTCGAGATTTTCTTCGCCTCTTACATTGTGGAGGCGTTTGACGAAACATGGGTGCCATTGAAAAATGAGGACGGGTCGGAGTCGTGGGAGTTGTTGGACAATCGCGTCGAGGTGAACAGGACTTTCGGTATCGCCCGGGATGTAGATGCTATAGAGATGAGAGGCGATGGACGCTATGGTGATCCGGCCCGGGGACTCCACAGAGATGTGGAGGATCGCTTCTACAGCAAGCCGATTCTAGTTGCCAGGAATTCCACCAATGGGTTCTCTCTGATATTTCTTTTGGATCCGATATCGACGACCTATCTGACGGGTCAGTTTCACAAATGGGACACCGCGCACGATTGGTGTTTTGGTGACGATCTTGTGCCGGGAAAAGACCTGGTCGCCCGCACGAGGATGGTCTACCGGTGTCTGCTCGAACCGGGTATATTAGGAGAGCAGGTCAACAGCCTTTGGGACGCGTTCTGTTGAGTGGCGTGTCTGAAGGGCGATTCTCATGCAGGTCAATAGAGAAAACATTCACAGGTTGAATCCGAACCCCAGGAGGAGTAATGATGCTCGCAATTGACGGAGGTGAAAAGGTTCGTACGGATCCATTCCCAAGGCGTAAACTTTTTGGTGAGGAAGAGAAGCAGGCAGCGCTGGCCCTTTTCGATGAGAGTATCGAATCAGGAAACGCCTTTGGTTACGGGGGACCTGAGGAGCAGGCCTACGAACGTGACTTCGGCGATTTCATGGGAGGGGGGTATGCCGATCTGGTAAATTCTGGAACGACATCCCTGTACGTCGCCCTAGGTGCGCTCGAACTCGAGGTGCCAGGAGAGGTCGTGGTTCCGCCGATTACCGATCCTGGCGGAGTGATGCCTGTCGCCCTCCTGAATCTCGTACCGGTGGTTTCTGACGCTGCACCTGGAACACTTAATGCGGGTGCCGAGCAGATTGAGGCGGTTTTAACGGAGCATACCCGTGCGATTGTTGTGGCACACATCGCGGGTGAGCCCGCGGATATGGACCCGATTCTGGAACTTGCCAATGCCCGGAACCTGCCTGTGATCGAGGACTGTGCACAGGCTCACGGTGCCAAGTACAAGGGACGGACCGTTGGCTCGCTTGGGACAATCGGGACGTTTTCGACGATGAGCGGTAAGCATCACGCAACGGGATCACAGGGTGGTGTGGTTTTCGTAAAGGACGAGGATCTACATTGGCGTGTGAAAAGGTTCTCGGATCGTGGCAAGCCACTGAATCTTGACGTGGGCAGCAATGTGCGGGCGAGCCTGAATATGAATGGTAACGATTTGGCCGCAGCTGTTGGGAGAGTACAGCTGCGAAAGCTGGGTGGGATCGCCGATCGCAGGCGCAATGCTGCGGAAGCGATTCGGGATGGCATCGGCCATCTCCAGGCCGTCTCGATGGGTCGTCAGGTTGATGGCTCGGAGTGCGTGTACTGGTTCATGCGGTTTCATTTGGATACGTCGAAGCTTACAGTGGACAAGGCCACTTTCGTGAAAGCGATTGGTGCGGAAGGCATTCCCGCGACTGTCGCTTACCGTCATATTCCCTCTGAAGCTACCTGGTTCAAGGAACGCAAGGTTTTTGGCAACAGCGACTATCCGTGGGGACTTCCCGACTATAAAGGCGATCGGAACGCAACATTCCCGTGCCCAAACGCAGTCGAAGCCGCCGAATCCCATTTCACGATGCCTATCCATGAAAATTATGGCGAACAGGAAGTCACCGACATTATCGCTGGCCTTGAAAAGGTGGAAAAGGCATATTTGGCCTAGCCGGTTCTTGGCCCAGTTAACTCCGTACGTTCGCCTGTCCCCCTAGTTTCAGAGAAGGGGGAAGCGAAGTCGAGAACCAACTATCACAAGATGGCATAACAAATTCTTTCCCCCGACCACTGACGACTGGATCACTGATCTGTAGGGGCGGACCTCGTGTCCGCCCTTTCATTATGCAATCAACCTGTCAACTTATGCCCAGGGCAACCGAAATGTCACACACACACACCGTTACCCAGGTGCTGAGCGCCAGGGACATCTACGAATCCGGAGAAATCCACAACCTCTGGATGAATCCTGGAGACCCCGGCATCACGCTAGTTCGCGGCCAAGTAATCGAGACGGATGGACCTGGCGCCGGACGTTCAGACGACGAGGGCCGAGAGCCTTTTATCGAGGTCTCGGGCGATAGGGTGTTGAGAAAAAAACTTGTTCTCGATCGAACACCTGAAGCTTCTGCAAAAGTCGCCTTCATCGGGATGGAGCGCAGGGGACATTCCGCTACGTTGAGGCTGACCGTCAATGGACACGAGATCTTTCGAGAACCATCTCCAGTGGCTGCCCCCAATGCGAAGCAGTATTGGGAACTTGTGCCTGACGAAGGCGCCTGGAGTTGGAGCCGGTGGTATTATGTAGATGTCCCGGCAAGTGACCTCAAAGAAGGTGAGAATGAAATCTTGATCGATTCGGTAGACGGTCACATCGGCTGGCGGCTGATGGGGGCTGATTATCGTGATTATTATAAGGGGGCAGGACAGGGAACAAGACTGCCTGAAGGAAGCCAGATCAGTGAGGGAGGCGACTGGGCAAAGGAGAGAGGTGAGTATGTAGTTCGTTTGAGCTTGGGTGGCTTTCGCGTCAAAGGAGATCTTAGGACTGATGTGCTGGACCTTGCTGCGGCGAGTTCTCCACTCAAAGTAGCCACTGGAGTTTCGTGCTTTAAGGTTGAGGCCGATGCCGATGTGCCCGATTCGACAGGTCTCGAATTCGAGTATCGGGCAGGCGAGACACCTGTCGTAGAAGAAGACCGCTGGAGCGGATGGTCCTCAATTCAGCCGGGTGAAGCCGTGGAGGATGTACGAGGTCGGTATCTACAACTTCGCACGATTTTCGAGTCAATTGATCGTTCCGCGACCCCGATTCTGAAGGAGCTGAATCTGTGGGCGGTAGTTTCGAGTGCTTCTTCCCACGCCGTTCGAGTAGTGAGCTGTAGAAATCAGGATATCCTGCGTACGTCGGTTCCCTACAAGCACGAGGATTACAGATGTGAGATGCTTCAGGAATTGAGGAGGCGGTTTGAACTGGACGCTGTGGTGGCGGGTGCTCAGACCGAATTTGAGCGCATCGAGCGGTTGATGGAGTGGGCGTATTTCGTACCTCTCGGTGATTGCAGACACTATCCCTGGAATGTTCTGGATTGGCTGATCCTGTCCCGGGACAGGTCCGGACAAATCCAGATGAACGAGTATGAACAGCGGCGCCGCGACAAGATGTGTCTGTATCCAAATGTCGCCCTGGTTGCAGCGCTCCTGAGTTATGGCATCCCTGCTCGTCACTTGAATTTCCACAGTGAGGGTATGACCGGTCACGAAATCGCCGAAGTTTGGTCCAACGATTTCAGGAAATGGATTCATCTCGATGCCACTCGAGACTTTTACTACTATGATCTTTCGACAGGTGTCCCGCTGGATACACTGGAGATTCACAACGTGCTGATGGAACGAGTGGACGAGGTGGAGAAATGGGATTGTCCCTACCTGTTCCGCCAGGACCTGGATGAACTGGTGAAGGGTCTGCCAATCGGTTTTCGTGAAGGAAATCACACGATTTCTACCAGAGAAGGCGGGTTATTTCTGTTCCGTTCGTTCAGTCATTTTCGGATCCTTCCAAGGAACAACACTTTTAGCGTTCCGGGACCTCTTCCGGTTAGTCAGGGTACCGAAGTATGGGCGTGGGATGGATACCTGAACTGGGCGGACGAGAGGGCACCGAAGCTTCTGCACTTCAACAGGCATACCAACCGCCGAGCTGAATTCTATCCCACATTGAACCAGACACGATTTCACCTTGAGTTGATCGACAACAGCAGACTGAACGTCTACCTGGAAACTGAAACGCCTTGTTTTGCTGGTTTTCAGTCCCGTGTTGATCTAACCGAATGGCTTCCCGCTTCGCAAAATTTCACCTGGGAACCGTCTCCCGGCCTGAATACCCTCGAGGTCCGCTCCACAAACACCACAGGCGCAACCGGGATCAGCAGCAGTATCTCGATTTTCGTATAGTATCCCCTCTTTATCGAAGCCCCCCTGAACTCCACTCCTCCCTGAAACCCATCTGGGCAATTAAATTGGCAATTCATCTGAATTCCACCTTGGCGTAGGCCGCCCCAGAGTTTTATTAAACAATTATTTATACATTTTTCCTTGGATTCTACGATGCATCACAGCCTCTCGGATACCGGCGCACCAAGTTGTAGGTTTTCCTCCCTGGTACTCGGGCGTTTATGCCTGTTCCTCACAAGGGTCACATTAAAGACATTACGGCACGAGGGAAGAGTCGCATCTAAGGTGATGTAAACACGTGCATCCCTCACAGATGTCCGAGGTGAATTCGGGATTTAAGACATTTATGTGGCAGGGATTGTGATCTGGTTCAGCCTGTGGGAAGGAGAACTGACAAAGAGAAGAAGGGGACGGGTCTGGGGCTCTCGATCACTCGAAGGCTGTCCGAGTTGCTTGGAGGGGCGATTTCAGTGGAGAGCAAAATGGGGGATGGAAGCATATTCATCTTGAAAATCCCGGCTGTCTACAAGGTGCCAAATACTTCCGAGTAACAGATTCTCCGAGTGAATGATAAACGATGCCGCCACGAGCCGTTCAGCGTGGCGGCATTCCTGTTTCGGGAGAGGGCACGGTTTGAGGGCAAGAGGCAGTCAGCATATCAGACCCAATTCACCCAGTCGAGAATATTCGTGTTGATTTGTGAATGTGGGGGCGGCCTGGAGTGGCTTCCGACGTGCTCCTACCGGATCATGCCACCAATGACAGACATTGTGATAATGATCAAGAGCCAACCAATGATCTTTTGAAACCTGGCATAGTGGTTGCGGAATCCCTGATGGTCTTTGGGTTGCCAGACCGATTCCAATTTGAGATCCAGGAATCCTGGGAAAAAGACATCTACACTGTACCAGAGAGATCTGAAAAAATTACCTTCGTCTTCCTTGGATCTGGGTTCGATGGTGTGATCTCTGAATATGACCGCACCAATCAGGATAACCACAATTGCCAGCACCAGGATACGTTCCGGAGCTCGTCCGTATCGGACCGTGAGATCCAGGAGCTGGTTCCAGAACCAAGTGAAAGAATATCTGAGTTCGTGGGTTTCACGACGCTTCCTTGTGACGAACACTTCATTTGCCCGCTCTCGATCTCGCTCGTTCTTGAAGAAGTTCTCGAGTTGAGTATAGGTTTGAGGACTGAAGGATGAGTGGTTGATCCAGTAGAGCAACCTGCGCCATTCCACGAGCGCATTCGACGGATGTGCCTGGATTCGGGTGTAGGTCATGCCTTGCAGCCTGAGATCTTCCTGGTGAGTAGCCCAGGGGAGACGGGACAGAACCAGTTTGCTGAATGACGCGTTTTCCAGGTTGGTGACATGGATGACAGTGTCTAGGATGGCTTCGCCGTTGACGCGTATAGAGTTTGCCCGCAAAGTATCGGTGTGCAGATTCTTGATGGATAGGGCGTTGTCGATCTGCATCGACGAGAGGTCGAGTGTTGAGAGGATGGGGGAGGGAGATACCCCGCTGAGCAGGAGGGAAGAGGCCCTACCTTCCGAGAACGAAAGGTCACTGCCGAAGTTCATATTTAGGAACGAGGCGACACCATTGATCCTGATACCCTTGAAATCTCCGCTGCGTGCAAAGTGCGTCCCGTCGAATTCGAGGTTGCTTCCGATCTGAGTGTTGTGGAAATCAGCCGTGCCCTCAAATATCACCCACTTGAAATAAACAGCGTCCCCTACGTCCATCCTGTAAAACTGAGCATCCCGAGTGGAATTGAAGCGTGTGCTGTCCGCTTGGAGCTGACCTTCGATCTTCGCCGATCCAAAATTGACCTGCCCGTCGAAAACAGAATTGTCCAGACTCGCAACGCCGCCTACCCTGATACTGTTGAAATTTGCCGAATCTTTGAATTGTGTCTTGAGGGCACCCAGGCTGCCGGTGATGTTCGCCGACACAAAGCTGACAGGGCCTCCAAATGTGGTCAGATAGAAAAGTCCGCTGCCCTCGATATGTATTTGGTCGAATGTCGTAGACTGGCTGAAGGACGCCCCAGTGGCCGTTAGCGTCTCTTTCACCCGGCATCCTTCGAAATCGGCCGGCCCCTCGAACTCCGCCTGGCTGAAGTCTGCGCTGCCTCCGATGCGCATACGCTCCAAGGATGTTTTGCCTTTGAACGAAGCGTTCCGCGCGACAAGGTTTTCGGTTGTGGACAATCTTCGAAAATAGGCGTTTCCTTCGAATGTCGCTTTTATCAGGTTGCACGCTTTCCCAATTTTCAGACTGTTGAACGCCGCAGCTTTGCTGAATTTGCTTCCCGTCGCTGAAAAGTCCCCCTCCACGACGCTGTCTTCAAGGTTGGCATTGCCTTCAAAGACAGCCTCGTTGGCCTGGAAATTCCCGCCAACATGAATTCCCCTGAAGTTCGTGGTTCTTTCAGAGGCGAAGTGAGATTTGCGAACGGAAAAGATCCGTTGCACTTCAGCGGTCCTGAAATCCACTGGACCTTCGAATCTTACGTCGGAGAACAGGACGTCTCCGCCCACCTGCATGCCGTAGAAGAATGCAGCCTTTTCCGAGTTGGTGAATGCACTGCGCGAAAAGTTAATCCGCCTCCGAAATTCTGCGTAGGACAGGTCCACACGATCCCGGAATTGGCAGTTGTTCAGCCAGACCTCGTGCGAAACGACTGCATTCCTCAGGTCGAGAGACTTTTTAATTACGGCGTTTCGGATTCTTATCCCGCGACGATGAATGACCAGATCCTCGATTTGTCCAGTAAGCAGCTGCTCGACAAATTTGGCGCTGAGAGATCTGTCCTCCCTGGCCTCGAGATCTGCAACCTTACCCCGGGCGACTTGCTCCAGGACAGACTTCTCAGTAGCGGTCCAGTTTGGTCCCCGGGCATTGGCCGTTAAGGGTTGAAGGGTTACCAAACTGAGTGCGAACCCAACGGTGTAGAGAATGATTCTCCAGAATAGCGCGATCAGGTTCATTAGTCCTTTTTCTTTGGCTTGGAAATCAGATTTGCATTCAAAAACGGAAGATTGGGGTTCGATTCAACTACGTGACCGTACCAAATTGCTCGGGCTGCCTATCGGCGGTATTTCCAAAGATGAAGATGACCAACATACACGTCAACCACTTGTTATTTCTGATGTCCAGGTGTTCCCTCAACAGAGTAGTCTAAGGTGAAAAATCCAGGGTCATAACTGATGACCTTGGAATCCCGATGGTTCTTGTGATCGGAGTAGCGGCGCTCCCAATTCAGTTTTTTCAGAGAGGAAGATGAAAGCGGTTTTTCAATAGCTCAACNGAAATCCTGGATGACTACTCCCCAAGATAGACGACGGCAGACACGGTTATTCTATGGTGCTTGATATCATCTTTGATCNGTAATCCNGCGATGNTGTCNGAAACCTTTTTGAGCTGAAGCTCGTAGGCTACGTTGATTGCCGCCTTCTGCATCGCAACACCGGCCCCAAGGGTAAGGTTTGGCGACCGTGGAACATCACCCGAATATCTGCCATTTGAGAGCTGTCGGATGGGTGATTGTGTTGAGAGGAACCCCGCTCTCAGAGGTATCCCACCGAAATCGGTCTTTTTGACATATTCGAAGCCCAGCCTAACATCCACCGTGCGGCCAAGTGTCAGTCCAGCAGCTGGATGATTTCTGCCTGGAGTCAGTTCAAACCATCTGGCATACTCAACATCGGCCGCAATGGTAAGNGCNTCGTTTGGTCTGTGTGNCACACCTGCGCCNAANGTCAACGGCAGTCCCGTAGNTTNCTNCCCTCCAAGTCGGGGTCGAGCGATAAATCCGAGACGGGTCTTGTCCAGATCAAGCATAAACCCGAGGTTCAGCGTTCGGTTTTTGCCCCAACTTACGGTCTCCTGAGGGAGTGATATGCTGCCGACTACCGCTGTGCTTTTCTGGCGCTGAATGTTGAGCGCAGCTCCGAGCCAGAAAGTATTCGTGAGTTGTATGGCGAATGAGGGNGACACTGCATAGTTTCCACCTTTGACCTCGNNCTCGGNATTCCCTNCGCCACCTGTATTGAAANTAAACGGTTTCCTNCCGAGGTACGTGAAATCTGCCTGCTGCTGATAGGCAATTGCGAATACAGCGGCCTTCTCTCCTACCAGAGTCGGATATGCGATGCTGGCGAAGTCCAAATANCCGTAACTNTTGGTGCTGCCTCCGGGGGCTGGCGAAGCATCATTCTTGTACGAAGACCCGAGAACGACCACAGAAAATTCCGGGCGTTCCAGTTGGATCAGTCCGGCAGGATTCCAGGATATGGCTGTTGCGTCATCCGATACAGCCAGGAATGCCTTACCCATGCCCCGGGACCGTGCCCCTGTCCCAATAGCAGCGATCTCNGNATTCTGGGCGTGAGCCATTTCCAAAAGGGCGATGGAGATCAGAATTGCAGGGAACAGAAGTTTTATAGCCTTTAGTTTCATTTTCTTTCTCCTGTTGAGGAAGGCCACAAGAAGGTAGCCCAGACGTAAGTTTGTGTTGGGCGTGTGAATCGCCCGCATTTTTCGCATACCTAATAGTATAATACACTGAGTAAAAATCATAACCCGGCTTTTTACCATAGACCTCCTATATTTGATTGCCTCTTAGGTACCTCCTTGGTCCTGACTACTTGGTAATTACCTTGTCCCCAACCCTTACACCACTAGAAGGAACAATTGCTAATTCTGAGAAATCATCCTCTGCGGCAATCACAACAGATTCTCCCAAACGCTTGTTCTTCCTGCCGAGGACTTTTCCAGTACTTGGGATAATGACTTGCTTGCCTTCTCGGAACAGCATAACAGGCAATAGCCTCCTAAGGCCGTGAACAGCTCCCCTGTCGACGGTAATGTTGTCGCCATCTATCATGATTACTTCTCCGGTAACACGAGGCAAGGACTGTTTAAACCGGCGGGCGAGCTTATCTATGAGAAATGTAATCTGCTCCTGCTCCTTATTTTCATCGAAGGCTTCCTTCCCCAGAATCAATTCCCCTGTTCTGACGTCGACCAGCTGGACGTAAATCGTTACGTTATTCTTCTTCTCGCTGACTGTACCAATAAATATTGCCTCGGCACCGGACATCTGACCCAATTTAGCCACGGTCTTCTTGTCCACCAAGCCCGTCTGACCCAGTTTCTTCTCATCGATGAGGTTCTGGAGTGCACCCCTCTCGACAATGTTGAATCGCTTCAAGGCTTCCAGAGAATTCATAAAAGCCCTGTCCAATCCTGCCGTCAGCTCAGTCGGTAGTTCTTTTGGCGCCACGAATGGGGGGACCGCCACACTCAATTTGGCCGCGCGTTTGTTGGTTTCCTGCTCCTCTCGCACGATTTGGATTGTCTGTGTTGTTTTCAATCCTTTGCCATTCACAGCTGCCACAGAAAACGTATTCTTGCCTACATTAAGATCAAAGTTGTTGCTGAACGTCACAATTGTAGCCTTGTTTGCTTTCAGTTTCTGGCCGTTAATTCTTATTTCTTTCACTTTCGCCCTATCCGTTACGGTCCCGTCAATACGAATCTGGTCTGTAAAAACCACTTGATTATCAGCCAAGTCAATCAGTCTGATATCCGGTGGGGCGATCTCCGAAGCGGAACCGTTAATGGGCGTTGGACCGGATACGGCACCGGGGCCGGACAGCGATCCAGACTTGGAAACATCAACTACATGCTTAACCCGGATAAACTTCTTCTTGACGATCTTGTGTTCGCCGCCAGGTCCGGTGAGGGTAACTGTGAGGGTGTAGTCTCCGGGNTGCTCAAAGCTGTGTATAGGGTTCGCGTCCCTGCTGCTTGAGCCATCNCCAAAATCCCAGTAATAGGTCTCGACGGGCCCGCCGCGCGGGTCCGGAATGAAGGAGAATCCCGCGGAGAAGGGCGCTGTGCCGGAGGTGCGGTTTGCGGCAAGGGATCCAGCAGGCGGTTGGTGTTCCACTTCGATAAAGTTCTGCTTGGTAAGAGCCTTCTTCCCCCCCGGGCCCACAAGGGTCAAAGAAACCGTGTAGAGATCTGGTTCGGTGTAGATGTAGGAGGGATTTTGTTCCGAGCTCTTCCCGCCGTCTCCAAAGTCCCAGGCGAAGGATTGAATGGGGCCGCTGTTGATGGACGGGGTAAAACGGAAAGTGGTTGTGAGCGGACCGTATCCTGCCGAAGGGTCTGCCGCAAACTCACCATTGGGCTCAGGTGGCGGAAGGGCGGAGATCATCTGGTCGCTGCGTGTCGTTCCGCCAGGACCTGTCACACTCAAGGATACAGTGTAGGTGCCGGGCTCGGCAAACGTATTGGTCGGATACTTTCCACGATCCGAGTTTCCATCGCCGAAGTCCCAGGTGTATTCCACATTACCAAGGTTGGGACCCTTGGGACCGACTTCACTCCTAAAGTTCACCCTGAGTGGCACGGAGCCTTCGACCACATCACTTGAAAGCGCGACAATGGGCGGTGATGCAAGTGCNCGAATGTGTTGGGTGTTCTGTCCGGCGCGGTTCAGCGCATCGGTGATGCTAAGCGACACCGGGTATTCGCCGAATTGTTCGAATGTGTGTGTCGGGTTGGGGTCCGTGCTGGTGCTGCCATCCCCAAAGTCCCACNGGTAGGTTAACTTACCTTCGCCTTTTGAGAGGTTCGTGAAGGTGACTGTAAGAGGNGCNAGACCCTCTAAGGNACTGGCTTGCATTCCGGCTAAGATTTCACCCGGNTGTGAGANGTTGATCAAGTTTTTTTCGATGAGTTGAAGGTTCCCGCCGGGACCCACCAGATTCAGGGAAACGGAATATGTACCAACCACTGAGTATGTGTGTGTGTGGTTCTGCTCGTTGCTGCTATTCCCATCGCCAAGGTCCCAGGTGTAACCGGTGATGGGGCCGCTCTCGTCGTCCTGTTCAAAGGTGAACGTCACGTTGAGGGGTCTGAACCCGGATGTGGGATGTGCTGTAAGTAGGCCTGCAGGCCTACGTTCGTTCACCGTGATATTGCGCCCGATTTGGTTACCGCCTCCTGGTCCCGTCAGGATCACACTGACATCGTAGGTGCCGGGGATTGTGAAGGTATGGTTTGGACTCTCCTCGGCACTTGAATTGCCGTCGCCCAAGTTCCAGGACACGCTCTCTATTGGCCCACTGGTCTGGGAGGGAGTAAACCTCAATCGTACCGTAAGGGGAACCGTTCCAGTGTCAGGGATGGCCACAAGCGTTCCATCGGGCACGCCGGGAGCAAGCACCTCGATCTGGATCGATGCCCACCCAGTCCCGCCGGGACCGCTGATCGTAAGAATTGCGGAATAAGTCCCTGCATCCTCAAATGTATGGACTGGGTTGGCGACGTTTGCTGTATCACCGTCACCAAAGTCCCAGCTGTAACTTATTCTACCAAGGTTTGGTCCCGNAGGACCAATGTNGCTCGTGAAGGCCACCGTGAGAGGCACGATACCCTTTGGTGTGTCTGCAGCCACCGAAGCGATGGGTTCNAGCGCCTGTACTTGAATCNCCTGGTCCTGGACGATCNCTCGATCCAAGGCGTTGGTTACCGTAACCCTCGCCGCATAGTTCCCGAACCTGTCATAGGTATGCGTGGGATTGAGCTCTGCGCTCGTACCACCATCGCCAAAGTCCCAGAGGTATGTCAGTTCTCCAGACCCGCTGGCCCCGGCAGAAAAGGTCACGTCCAGGGGTACCCGGCCTGTTGTCGGGTCCGCGGCAAGCGACACAAAGAACTCGGGCGGTTCTTCCACCTCAGGAGCTGGGTCTCCGACTGGTTTAGGACCTTCTACCGATGAAGGGCCAGATGCAGAAGGTTCTCCGCGGGTCAAATAGATCCTGCCGACGGAATCATTACCGAGTTTGTCCGTGGTGATAAACTGGATCGTGTTCTCACCCTCTTGAAGCAAGACCTGAGTAGCAAATGACCCGTCCAGGCCGACTTCTAGTTCCTTGTCACCGAATTTTAGCGAATATACGCCCATCGGGTCAGTGACGACACCCGCGACTTCCACGGTTTCATGAGGAATCGGGTCGAGACCTGTCGGTCTGTCCACGGCTACAATCGGTCCCTCTCTGTCGAGTGTGATCGAAAGCTCGCCGGTGCTGACGTTATTGTTGAGATCGGAAGCCTCCACGGTGATGATGTTTTCTCCTGACTCAAGCGCCACCCTGTGTTTGACCTGGACGGTCTGGTCGCCTTCGAATTCTATGGTGCGGCCGTTCACCTTGATCGTGTCTACAAAGCTGTTGTCTGAGACCTGTATGCTCAGATCGATCAGGCGACTGTTCGTCACATCCCCTTGGGCCGGATTGATGAAGGTGATCGATGGTGATGTATGATCATCGCTGGAGGCCGCAATAGCCTTTTTCGTTCGTTCAAGGTAGTAGTGGGTCTTGTCCGTTTCGACCTGAGAAAGTGACAACTCCAGCTCCCTCCTGGCCTCCTCGTACCGACCCAGTTTGTAATAGCAGACGCCCAACTCTCGGTGGGGATAATAGTTCAAATACCGCATCCCGTAGGTCCTGGCCCCTTTTTCATCTTTGTCTCGCCTTTTCAAGGCGCCCTCGAAGTTCTCCGCTGCCTCTTCCCAGAAATCACAATCTGCAAAGGAGTGTCCACGGGCGTACCAATGCCAGAATTTGCCCCGGAAGGCACCCTTGATTTTTCCACAGTCGCCATATTCNCCGCCCTTCTTCTTTGCCGCGTGTACTGGTGTCAGCGTNGTAAGAATCAATNTTGCGACGATTGGCCATATTGTCATGGCGGTTCTCCGAAAACTAGGGCAGGCTTATTTCGCCTGTTTCGAAAGCACTGCTGTCTTTCCGACAGACTGCCCATACGACTGTACAAACAACACGAAGTCCGCAAAGTCAACCATGCTGTTGCCGTTCAAGTCAAACTTGTCGTCATAATTGCTGTCATCTGGTTCAGACCCGAACGCCTGCACGAACTGGACAAAGTCTTCGAATCCCACTGACCCGTTGCCGTTGAAATCTGGATTGGGCTCCGAGGTGAGGGCAACGGTGATCGTGCCGGCGTTCTCGATCGTTTTCTTCTTGTCGACACTGTAAAGTGTAATCTCCTTCAGGGTGATCGTTGGATCGACCTGTTGGACACCTGGTTTTGCCAGCTTGGCATAACCCGTTTTGATAAAGCTGATAAGGCCGAACAGTCCGCCGCCACTTATTGCATTGTTGGAACTCCCGTCAAGTGCCTTCCCCTCAATTTTGATCTGGTTGCCCTGCACGGTTACAGTTTCACCCTCACGGTCGATGACAGGAGTCTTACTTGCAGCAACTGCCTGATCCAGATCTCCGGTGGCGAGCAATGCGACTTCCTCGCCGTCTGTAGGCATCTGGAAATCTGAAAAAGCGAGTTGGGTGTTGTCATACTCGACCACTGCCTCGAAACGCGACAGGTCCTCAACCTGATCGGCATAGAGGGCGATGGTGACAACCTCGTCGTCGTTGAAACTCGCCTCGAATGTTTCCTGGTTGCCGGGGTTCGGATCGCCGTCGAACATCACGACACCGGGTGCGTCCTCGGTGAATTCCACATCCTCCACGACCACGTCGAAGTTCTCAAGAGCTTGCTGGGGTTCGATCGATATCTCATCAGAGATATCGTCGTAATTCTGGTCGATTCCAACGCTGATCGGAGCATCTTCGCCCTGGAGTTCCACATATACATTGTAGTCGTCCGGGGGAAGGCCGGCGAGTTCGTAGGCGCCGGATTCACCAATTATGGTTTCAGCAATGATTCGGTCGTCTTTGTCCACTGCGACGACACGGCCTTCGATATTTGAGGTGGTGTCTACCAGCGATGAGCCGTCGGGTTGTACTACAGGCTTCGCAAGGGCGACAAAACCAGAGATCATTCCGACGCTCTCGACGTCGGCCGTTCCTGTTGAAAAGACGGCGACTTCGGGTAGGACCAGTTCGTTTCCAGATCTGCCGACGGCACTGAAGACGGTGAGCCGATAGACTTTGTCGGTCTCCAGTTCTATTTCCTCGAAGCTGAGTGTTTTTCCGTCTGAGCTCAAATCCCACTTTTCCTGCCATTTTGGTGTGAGCGGCTTAGGTTGCAGGGCCACATCCGCTGCGACAAAGTTGCGGCCGATGGTGAGGATCTCCTCGGAAAATCGAACAGAAAGGTCTGTGGTTAGTTCTATGTCCACATCACCATCTCTTGGATTTGTACGCGTGATCTCCACGGCAGTCNCCGGGACTTCCGTGGCCTGCCATCCGGACCTTGATGATGGGTTTGGAGTCATCCTCTGTGTAAAGTGTAATATCTCCCTGCCGGCTGCGGTAGGCCTCAGGTGTATAGGCAAGTGTTATGACCGTTGTGTTGTCAGGCTGTATGCTGACGGGAACTTGCGAGGTAACACGCACCTGGTTGTTGTCCGCTCTGACGGAGAACACCTGTCCCGGTGCCACGCCTTCATTCTTGACGATCAGCTGAAATTCCTCACGTACTCCGAACCCGACCTGTCCGAAATCCACAGGAGCCGTGACTACCGAGAAGTCAGGCCCAGGGAGACCCTGTACATCAGCCAAAACTGTGAACGGGAAGTTGGGGTTGCCCGGGTCGTTGCTCGCAATTGTCATCGATGCCTCAACTGAACCCCTTCGAGTCGGTGTGACGACCAATTGAACACGCCTGGAGTCACCCGGCTCGAGGTCAAAACTCGCGTCCGATCGGGACTGCAGGTTGTAATCCGCGTTATTACTGCTGATGTTGAATATGCTGAGTTTCCCGCCACCCTCGTTGATGATCGTGATAGGAAGCGTGATGGTCTCGTTTATCTGTATCGAGCCGAAGTCCAGGGGTTGAGGCTGGACGGTTAGACGAGGTATCGTGTCTACGATAATGCCGGAACCCGACAGGATGACCTCGATGTCATCCTGGCCGCTGATGGAGATCCGCAGTTTGGCAACGAAATCTCCCTCTTCATCCGGGGTGAACCGGACCGGTATCTTCGATGTGTCGCCCGGTGCGACATCGAAGGGAAACGCGATGGGAGCCGTCAGAGTCTTGTAATTCTCACCGATGACCTCTGCGTCGCCTGACAGCGTGCCGGATGTCGGGTTGATCAGGCGCACCGTATCCGTTCGGGTAGAGTCCACCGGAACCTCACCGTAGAGAAGAACACGGGATTCCACAGCTGCAAGGTCGCTTTCCTCAAGACCCGTACCTTTCAGGGCTAGCACTTCCTGATCGACGATTTGCTGGTCGTTCACCTCTGCCGTGGCGATCACTGTTAGGGACGCCTCCTTTACACCAGCGGATGAGGGCGAGAAGGTGACAATGATCTGGAGGCTGTCCGATTCACCGATGCTGAGGCCTTCTGGAAGGCCGACTAGACTGAATTGTGTGGCATCAGTCGATGCCACGTTCAGGATGTTCCACCGGATGTTTCCTTCGGCTGTGAGGATCACCTGTTCCTGAGTGCTAGATGAAGTGGTTTCGAATTGAAGGGTTTCGGCCGGTACAAGCACAAGGCTCCCGCCCTTTGCACGACCTGCGAGAGGAATAGCAAGTTGCTCTGAGCCCTCAACATTACTGGTAACGGTTAAAGTTGCAGATTTGTCACCAAAGGCGATTGGCGCGAATCGGACAGTGACCTCGGCGGTGGCGCCAGCGGCTATGGTTAGGTTGGTTTCTGACGTGATCTCAAATTCTGTTGTGTCCACTGCCACATTTGTAACCGATAGGTCTGTCCCACCGATATTGGATATAACGATTGTAGCGTCCTGCGTCTGGTTTATCTGAAGTTCGCCGAAGTCGACAGATGAAGGGGCCACGGATATGCCCGTCCCACCTGCGGTGCCCGTACCGCTCAGCGGGATTTGGATCGTGGGTTCGTCCGGGTCGTCGGAAGTGACAACCAGGGTGTCCAAAACCTCACCGGTGGCTGATGGCGAAAATGTGACACTGATCTCGCCAAAGATAGAGGCGCCAATTGATAACGGCAAATCTCCAGTAACACCGTAGACGTCTCTTTGCTTGGTGAGGCCTGTAATGTTCAGTTCGGTATTTCCAATGTTCGAGATCCTCAAAATCCGGGATTCTGTTTCACCCTCCAAAACCGAACCAAACGTGAGGGATGACGAGGCCAGGTCGATATCTGGGGCCAACCCTACCCCTGTAAGAGTGACGTTGACGGGGGTCTTCTCGTTTGGAGCATTGTGTTCGATGGAGAGGATTGCAGATTTTGAACCTGAAACTGTAGGCTTGAATGTCACCGTGATTTCCTGGCTCTCCTCAAGCGGTATTCCGAATTTGGAGATCGAAACGGTGAATGCTGGATCACTGGAGGTCACCGATAGGATCGACAGGTCAGCCAGACCGAGCGTGGAGACAGTCGGCACAAGACCTCCAAGAAGAGCAATGTCCGAGAGGGAAACACTGAAGATCTGCAGGCCCGGATTTTCAATGGTGAGTCCGAGGGCCACTTCCGAGCCCACATTGACACTACCGAAATCCAATGTGCTATCGGGCACGACAATGTTGGAAACCACCTGAACTTCGATTCCAGTCCCGGTCAGGGCGATCTCAATGGGATCCACAGGTGCGTTGTGTTCTATTGTCAGTAACGATGTCTTTTCTCCGTCAGAAGTGGGGGAGAAGGTGACGGTGATATCCTTGGTTTCACCAGGCTGAAGGCTGAAAGATACTGGCGTGGCTGAAAACTCCGTTGAATTGTCACCGAAAACCGAAATATTCGTGACACTTAGGGTGGCCTGGCTGGGATTGGTGATCCTGAAGGTCTGTGAGGAGACTGCATCAGCGAATGCCTGACCAAAGTCGAGTGCCGAGACAGAAGCGTGGATATCGGCAATGGCCACCGTGAAGCTAGTTGTGAGTTGATCAGGTCCACCATACGCACCCATGTCGTTTGTCGTGCCATCGGTATCCTTGAAGATGCTGGCGGAATCACCGGCGTCTATCGAAGGAGATCCTGGTAGTAGGGTATAGTCGAATTCTTCCGTGTCGGTTTGGGAGAGTTTGGTTGCCGAGACCGTAAGCGGATTCGCATAGAGCGGGTCCTTGGATATCGATCGCCGACCAGCATCGATGAGGTTGTATTCACCCGAATTGTTGTTCCAGATATTGTTGTAGTCATTCGTCTGCTGAACGCCATCAAACTTGTAGGCTTGAACGCCAAACCGCTGATTGTTGGTGACTAAATTATTCCGGATGTCGAGTCGAAGGCTGGCTAGGTCCCTGGGAGCTCTCAACCAAAGTCCATAACTGCCGTTAGAGTCTATCGTGTTATTGATAAGCGTTCCACCTGCCCCCGACATGAAGATGCCGGTCCCAGGATTACGTACGATCAAGTTGTTTGCTATCACCGGATGGGGTGACACAGGAGAGGCAGAGTTGTTGCCCACATAGATGCCAATGATTGTGTTGCCTGTTATAATGTTGTTGGCGATAACTGGGCGAGCATTGGTGACAACACCACGGTCGCTACCAGTGATAATGTTGTTTCTGATTGTCGGTGAAGATATCCAGGCGTGAACTGCATAACCGCCACCATTACGCACCGTGAAACCACTCAATGTGGCCTCGTCCGCTGTAAATACCGCGATGGATCCCCCACCATCGATAATGGTCGTTACAGGGTCCTCGCCAATGAGGTCCACGCCTTCCTTCATTGTGACGGTCTCTTCATATATTCCCGCTGCGACGAATACGGTCTGTCCAGATGTCGACTTGCGGATGGCCTCACCAATTGTAGCGAAATCCTGCGGTACCAGGATGTCCGGGTCGAATGGAGGAGAAGACGTCACAGTCACCGAAACGTCACCTGGCAGAAGTCTCAGCCTCACGCCTGAACTGAGGACGATCGACATGGATGACAACATGATTTTTGCGGCTCCCGCGGAGTCGAAATCCGAAAGAAGCTCAAAGGTTAGGGTCGCCACGTGGCCGTCACCTTCTGCCACGGAAACTGTGGATGACCCTTTAAGCGACAGTGTGCCATCTGAAACTTCGACATCCGGTATTTTGAAGCTCCGTGTTAGCAGACCGGGTTCGCCCTTAGTTGGCTTAAGAAGAGAGGAATCATAGGTCATCTCAAGATTGAATTCCTTCAGATCGATCAGATCCTGGCCGAATACCTGTATTTTTACCGTTTGTCCACTTCTTGCACCTGCCAGTTCCAACAAGCCCTGATTTCCGTATGTGCCATCCAGATCGAGGGTGACAAAGGCTTCTTGGGACGTTGCGACCCCTGGCAGGCTGCTGATAAATGCCAGAACAATCATGCCTAGTCCGATGAATTTATAGCTTATCATGCAAAGTCCTTTAGAGTTGCATTGTTCAAATATCCACTGATTTTTGCTCAATTCCACGACGGCTGTCGCTTTACTGTCACTTCAAACCCGTCACTCCGTCACTCTCGATCCTGTCTCTCCCTCGTGAACCCACCACTCGCCTTCCTGCATTATGCCCTCAGGGTCGAACTTCCTCACGACATGCCAGAGGCTAAGTCTGCTTGCCCTCTGCCTGCATAGGTGGAGATGTTACCTTCAGGGTCCACGCGTCGTATGCGGTTGTTCTGGGAGTCCGCGATGAAAAGACTGCAGTCTGGACCTACTGCCACGTCCGTGGGACCAGCCAGATAAGCTGCTTCAGTTGGGCCCCCATCACCTGAGAAACCATTCCAACCTACAACTTCTACTGTAGTTACGATGGTTTCATCATCTCCTTGAAAGTGGGTTCCACTCGGCGGGGACAGGAGATACCAGATGACAATTGGCCAGATTACTCTCATTGCGAACAAACCCGCTGGTTTAGTTCATCAATGCTGCAGTAAGAAAGCATATAAAGTGATTTGCGATCCGACTGCCGATCAGGTTCATGTCAAGGGAGATGTCACAGCAAAGCGCTTGCTCTGTCGGGCTTCACCGATCGCCTGCCAGACCACTTTGACAGTAGCCGTAACCGGCACAGCAAGCAGTAGTCCTACCAGTCCGAAGAGTTCCCCACCAATGAGTGTCATCAGCAGAACAAGCAGAGGATGCAGATCCACAGACTTGGAGACCGCGACCGGTGTGAAGGCTATGTTGTCCAGGACTTGTGCCGTGATGCCCACAATGACAGGTCCTCCGATCGAACCGGGATCGCCAGTCTGGAATAACATCACAACCGCAGCGAGTCCCATTCCGATCATTGGTCCGAAGATAGGGATAATGTTGAGCAAACCCATCAGAGGACCTACCACGAAGAAATATTTCAATCCTACTATCCAAAGGCCCAAGGTGCTGACTGTGCCCACGCAGGTGGTAACAACCAGAACACCTCGGATGTATCCGCCAAGCTGTTCGTCCACGCGATGGATAAGGCGATAGATGACCTCGAAATAGCGATTGGGGATTGCCATGACAAGCTGGTGGTGGAATAGTGGACCGTCCTGGAGCAGGATGAAGATGATCATTGGAGTGAGGAAGACATAGATCAGGTTGGAGGCCACGGTGAGCAGGAGGGCAGTGGCCACGGAAATTGCCGTCTTTGAGACGGTTTCCAGTTTCTGCTCAAGACTCGCCCTGAGATCAAAGTCCTTCATCATATCGCCGGGCAGCTTCTCCTCGAGTACGACCTGCAGTCGGGCGATATGTTCATCTTTGGATGAACCGAAGCCTTCAAGCTGTCCGCCGATCTGGGCGATTTGCGCTTGGACGACAGGGAGCACCAAATAAATCGTCACTGCCAGCACTGAGAAGATGCCCAGAAATACAGAGGCGATGGCCATGCTCCGACTCATGCCGCGTCCCTGCAGCCGATTGACGATGGGGTTAACCAGATATGCAGCAAGGCACGCGATGCCCAGCACCCTAATGATGGTGCCGATGTTGGTAAGCGACCATCCAAGCCCGTAGAGGGCCGCAAGGATTGCGATGATGACAAAAAGCCTACCGATAAAGGGTCCGAGTCTCATAAGTTCGCCCTAGTATGATTGTTCAAACTGATCAGGTTGATTCAGTGCTGTCCTTCCGGGTCTTCATCAGCTCGTCGTACGTGTGGATGAGCCGTTCTCCCATGATCCTAGACAGACGGCGGATGAGTCTTACGCCCAGTTCCGGTTCCCGCTCCATGAGGTCATAAAGGTCCGCCTGGAAAAGAACAAGTAGCTCTACAGGCTTGTATGCAACTGCAGAAGCCGGACGGTGCAGATCACTCAGCACGGCAAGTTCTCCAAAAAAGTCACCGGCGGAGAGACGTTGTTGGAGTTCTGAGGATTCTCCATCGTCGGACTCCTGGAGGATATCCACCTGACCACTCTGTATGATGTACATCGCGCTGCCGACTTCGCCCTGGGAGAATACACGCTCGCCGGCCTTGTATGTTCTGTGGTAAAGCGCCGGTCGAATTTTGTGAAGGTCGCGTCGCTGGAAGTCCGAGAAGATCGAGAGCCCTGCCAGTAGTGTCTCAGACACCGGGTCTTTCGGATCGCGTTCGAACGCTACGTATTTCCAGAAAGGATTCGCAGGCTGATCAGCGGCTCCAATTTCGGGGGCCTGGATACGACCTTTTATCTGGTGGATGCCACCCCCCTTATCTGAACACGAGGTCGACGATACGAGTTCACCCACCTGGTCGATAAGTTCCTGAGTAGCCAGGATCTGGTCTCCATCGCAGGAGGCCAATTCCTTGGACCGATCCGCCGGCCGGCCGAGTATTCTGTAGGTGTGACGGTCTCCTGTTCCGAGTTCACCAATCTGCGCACGTCCCATGTCGACACCAATCGATAGTGTCCAGGTTTCTGCTTTTCGGCCCTTACGGAAAGCTATCCAGAACTCAGCGAGATCAACCGCGGCCAGGACCGTCTGCCCGATGTGATTCTTGTGCGGCAGGGGAATGGGGGCGCCGAAGACAGCCCCGACTGCATCTTCCTCATATCGGAATATCGCCCCCTGGTGCTTGAAAATAACTTCGGACATGTCATTCCAGTAATCCTGGAAAAACGCCACCTTCTCTCGTGCAGAAAGCGCGGCACGTTCTGAGTCGGGGATGTTCATCCGCGCCCAGAGTACTGAAACGACTTGCTCGGTTCCTTCCGTGTTCCATGTCTCCGGATAGTGCAGCACTTCCTTGAGTTGCTCGGGCCCGAGCATGGGACCGAACCTGTCTCGCACTTCATCCTTCTGTTTCCCTTCAGTCGATGCCAGATACGCCAGTCCAAGCAGACTCGCAAACGTTGTCGACAGAGTAGGGAGGATGATGGGCACGACGAGGGTGTAAGATTCGAAGAAGTAGAAGCCTAGAAGCCACAGTATCAGAATGGTCGCTAGGGCAACCGGTAGGGCGATATAGGGTGGCCATTTAATTGCGGCCAGGCCGACGCCGAATGCGGGTAGCAGCACGAGAAGAGATGTAAGAAAGAAACCTGACCACTCGAGCTGCCGCAGCGAGGTCAGGGTCTGCAGGAAGTGGGCGTGGATTTCCACTCCGAAGGTCTTCTCGTAATCGTAGGTCTGGGAGAAAAAGGGTGTCCGATGACGATCGGGGGCGTCGGATAAGCCCGATCCGACCAGAACAATTTTGTCTTTGAAGAACCGTTGCGCGAGTGGTGGGGGAAAGTTCGCGACCTGCTGACTGTGGAAAGCGGAAATACCCCCCGGCATTTCGTGATCCAGCCTGCGGTAGAACTGATAGGGGGGACCGGTGTAGTTGATCAGACGACGGTAGTTGTCTTCGCTTCCTGGGAGACCGGTGGTGCGTTTGGCGAATTCCAGTTCACGGATCTTATCAGTGTCCAACCCCTGGCGATTCGCATAGAGACTGCCGGCAAGAGAAAGTGCGTGTTTTCCCTGAATCCCGATAGCTGCCGTGCCCTCCCGAACGGATTCGATGCCCGTGTCGGTAAAGAACGTAGCATAACCGTAGTCCAGAGCAGGTTCGAGGAAGAAGGGCAAGGGGAGATTTTCACGAAGCTTGTCGTCTTCGCCCCTGTCCAGGTAGGAAACCAGCACGACATTCCCTGCATCACGTATGGTATTACGCAGGAGGGTATCGGCAGATGCGTCAAACGAGTGTTTGCCAAGGAAGAAGTCCACACCGATGAGTTTTGCTCCCCCTAGATGAAGGCTGCGCAACACCCGAGCGAGGTGGGTCCTGGGCAATGGCGCCCAATAGGGGAGATTCGCTTCTTCACCCACGGTGACCAGCACAATTTCCCGAGACTTCTCGCCCTGGGGTCCGCGGAAGAGGAATCGCCAGTCGAGGGTTTGTTGCTCGGCCTGGCTGATGGGGCCGAGAAAGGTGAGCAGGTAAGCGAGAATTCCGGCAGCATACGCCACAATGAGCGCTGTCGCAAGAATCGTTGTTCGAAAGCGAGAAATTAAGCGTGCCAAAGCGCTGCTCCTTTAGATGAACCTCTCAAAACCGACCTCAACCAATGGATGACCCAATCACTTATGAGGGGGCAGCATGTATCCTGATAATGGAGATGCTTCGAAAGGGTGTGATATCTAACGCCCGATTCTGAATCTATCCTGGTTCTGAATTCCCAGTTACACCGGACATTGTTCACCGGAAACATTCTCTATTTGGTAGGATCCTTCCTCTGCATTTTTCCCTGCAGACTCTGCAGCATCGTATTCACCGATGCCACATCTTCCTTGCCTTTAACTTCCATGACGTAGTTCTGTGCTTCAAACAGGAACCCCTGCTTGTAGCAAGTGGCAGCTTTCAAGAGAGACCTTGTGGTTCCGGTATACCCCTCATCCACTTCTTTAAGCGCTGCCTGAAGCGCCGTTGATTCCTCGGCAGACGCGATCTCAACCTGGTTTTTTCCCGTACTGTGTGGGATGATGAATTCAGCCACAACAGACCACACATAGGTTTTGCCTGGCTCAAGACCAAGCGTCTCGGTTGAGAGCGTGGTGTCCTGCAGGCTCTTTGTAGCCAGTTTCTTCCCGTCTGTCGTTTCCAGGGCGAATGTGTAGGAATCTGCACCCTCCAGACCGTCCCAGGAGAATGTGAATCTCGTGTGACTTATTCGTGTATTCAGTGGCGATGCGCCTGTCAATGGGAGATTCCTGGCCATTCCATGTACCACAGGTCGGTCCGTTTCCTCCTGGGCGCCAATCATCTCGTCCAAAGTGCCTATCAGGCGCTCCATTCGTGTTCCGCCCCCTGTCTGCTCCTTCACGACCTTGTGTGACTTTCCAGCATCGATCTCCACGGTTCTCCCTGAGAGGTAAATGAGTACAGCTTTGCCCTCTGTAACCTTGGTTTGATCGCCAACAAAGAGTTGACTTCCTACGGATGCTGGTTCGGCTTTCCCATCTGCCCGGATAACGCTGACTTTGCCATTGACCTCTGTGACGAAGGCCAGGGCATCTTCGGCTCGAGCTTCCGACATTAACAGAAGAGGGCTCATGATACCGAGCAGAATAGCTGCATAATTCCTGAGGGGGTTCATGTTTGTGCTCCTTGGTATAGTATTGCGGCCAATCGAGGGCGATTATCCACGGACACCACGGCCCTTTGTGGCGTGTTCTCCAGTCTTTGCTTTTGCCTTTCCAAGCCAGGTCTTTGCTTTCTGATGCTTCGGGTTGATATCAATCACCTTCTGCCAGGCAGCCGCAGCATCCTTCCAGTCAGATTGTTTCCAGGCTACGGAACCCAGCATAAAATGTGAGGCAACGTGCCTTGGGTTTTTTTCGGTTGCCTGGGTAAAGGCATTTTTCGCCTCCTCGGGCTTTCCCTGTCTNAGTAACGCGCTGCCAAGTCCAAAGTATGCGGATGCCAGATGGCTGTTCAACCGGATCGCGCGATTGAGTTCTTCCACGGCTTCTGGATATTTTTTCTGTTTCCGGTACGCTGTACCCAGACAATACGCCGTCTTCGCATCAACTGTGTCCATCTTACTCGAACGCTCAAAAGCAGACACAGCATCAGCATAGCGTTTGCGCCTGAGATAGGTCATCCCAAGGTTAAAGTTGGCACCGGCAAGCGCGAGCCTCGAGTAATCGTCGAGTTCAATGGCCTTGTTCGGGGGAAAGTGGGCGAGGGATTCCTCGGCTTTTTGGAATTCGCCCTCACGACGGTATCTATTTGCCATAGTGGTTACCTGGTCGACCTGCTGGGCTATTGCCGCGAGAGCAGGGGTAAGTGCACGCGTCATAATCTTGGGTTTAGGTGCTTCAGGCATGGCTTCCACGGCCTCGAATATGTCCTCCTCCTCAATCGGATCTGTGTCGTCTTCCTGGGCGATTGCCAGGCTAGGAATCAGGATCAGCGACAGGATCAGTGCGCCGAACCATCTTGTTCTACAGTGAAGCTTCATGGTGGTTCTCCCTAATTAAGTGGGTCGGGGACCCGGAGTAGGTGTTCGAGGTTTCCCACATCCAGACAGCTGCTCCTAGTTCCAGAGCCACTGCCTACTGCTTGCTTAAGGTGAGTTCGAGAGCTCCAGCACTCAAACTCACAACTTCGAGCATCTTGGTCTTTACCGTTTGGCCATCCAATTCCTCCGCAAGACCTTCGGGTCCGGCCTTGCACGTAATTTCGTATGTTGCAACGCCTGCCGCGTAGCCTCTCTTAATGACGTCGATAACGCCCGTGGCCGCTGCCTTTACCAGGTTTTCAAAGACCTTGAGATCTCCGAAGCGAGCACCCTTCAGGGTGACCACCACTGCAGAACCCTGAGTAGCCTTTTTCCTCCAGTCCTCGAGGATTCGAGGGATCAGTTTTTCTGCCAGGTCCGAAGTTGCCTGGGTGATGGCTTCGCGACCCCCGGAGATCTTCTCAATCACTGGGGAAAATTGGCCGGTGCCGATGTCGGTGCCGACAATCTTCCCCGAGTCAGTCCAGATCATCTTACCCGTAGCTGTTGCCTGAGCCGAAACGGTTTTGGCGCCAAAAAATTCAACTTCATTCGAATTGGCGAAAGCCTCTCCCACGATGATCATGTCCGCACCAAAGAGCAAGCCAATCGCTGCAGCAGCGCTCGCGTCTCCTTCAAGGGCGGCCAGACTTTGGGAACGGTCCAGATTGGCCTGAGCAGTGCTCCTGTCCATGAAGTTGAAGCGATCACTCTTGTCCAGGAATGCGTTCATCATCACGGATTCCGAGATGCCCAGACTGACAGACACGTCCTGCCACGCATCCACCATGTTTCGTTCTCTCATCAGTACGGTAATCCTAGGGCTCTTGACCTGCTCAATCAGCAGTCCCAAAGCGGCCAGATCATTCTCCAGGTGTCCTATTTTGGCAATGGCGCGAACAGTTACGGTGAACATTTCTTGATCGGATTTCCCTGATTTTATCACATCAAAGCTCTGGATATAACCACTTGTCTGACTTGAGATCTTGTCTGAAACAATCGCTGCGTTTTCCGTCATTGTTTCGGAGAAAACCATCGCTCCCATAGCCTGTTCGAACGCTTGCCGCAAGGCATCCTGAGTGGCCTTGTCTCTAGCATTGGCAATATTTCCGCCTATAATTCCGGCCATTCCCTTCGCCTCAACAGTTGCCGTTCGCGTTTCCTGCGCGATCACGGCTACGCTCGTCAGAAGCAAAGCGGAAATGCAAAGTGCGTTGAACCAGTACCGAATCAAAAAAGACTCCTTTCATAACAAACGAAGACAAACAAGCAGCAACACAATCAGTGGAACCCCATTTGCAAGTATTCGTCCAGGCTCCGGATCTAGGGACACCGGACCTAGCACGCTGTTCTCGTCCCTACCCTTCCGTATCGGAAACAGAGCCAACCCTGACGCCACCCACGTAACGGCTGAGATAATAACGCTTGTTGAAACGGCTGACCGTAACACCTTTGCTGCAACAGGAGTGCACGAACCGCTCGATCTTGGGATTCTTCGGGTCCTTGCCCAGAAACATCCCAACGTGTGTGATATAAGTATCCGGCCCGCCGTTCTTGTTGAAGAACACCAGGTCGCCCCAGACGAGATCCTCCCGTGATTTCAGCTTTAGAGGTACGCCTTTGAATTGATCACGACTGACTCTGGGGATCTTGATACCCTGGTCTCGGTAAACACCCTGAGTGAATCCTGAGCAGTCGGTACCTGTCTTCTTGGCAATTCCGCCCCATTTGTAAGGAGTACCGAGATACTCGTTGATGGATGCCTGCACNAGGGATCTATGGACGGAAGCCAGCTTTGCAACAAGGTCTTCATCATCGGGCACTGCCGGCGCCTCTTTCTTGGNTGATGGTTCCTNCTTCTTCTCTCCAGCAGGGGGAGGCGAAGTTGGAGCGANCTCTTCCCTCTCTTCTACTTTGGGAGCAGGTGCCGGTGTAGCCGGTGTCTCTTCCTTCTTCCCTTTTACCTTCTGTGTATCTTCAGCAGGCACAGGTTCTGGCGCCGTCTTCTTCTCTGCCGGCGTCTCGGCTGCTGATGTAGGCGTCACTTCCGTGGGTGCGGTCTGTTCTGGATGAGGCTTCGGCTGCATTGGGGTGTCTGTAACCGGAGTTGCCTTCTCCTCTGCTGATGCGGTTGTCCCTGTCGTCGTCGCTTCGGGAGTTGCCGGCTCCCGTGACGGTTCGGCTTGGGGTTGAATCTCATCGACCTTTGGTGGAACGTATGTAAGTTCGCTCCAGTGGTTGGCTGACATGTATGCCTTCTTCAAATCCGGGTCGTTTTGAATTTTCTCCACTCGCTGCTGTTCGGACTTGTCCAGCTTCTTAACGAATTCGATCTCTTCACGGACGGCCACCGGCGGAGGTGTGTCGTCCAGGCCTTGCGCAACTCGGACAATCAGCGCTGTAGCAAGCTTCTCCGGGGTAAGTCCCATTTTCTGTCCATCAACCAGCCCCTGGAACACTGCACTGCTGATCTCGGGCGCCCACCGTTCCTCCATCGCAATGTAATAAACCTCCCTACCAATAGGTGGAGCNAGACCCGCACGCATGGACAGCTTGAGGGCCTCATAGGCAGCGTCTTTGCGAGTCCTTACGTAGACGTCCGCCTCTTCTACCACCTTGTCAATTCCCTTGTCTTCCAGATCCTGAGCAACACCGATGATCAGGGTTAATGTTAGCATTTCAGCATCCAGGCCATCCCTGGCTCCACGAATGAGGCCTGCGGCGGTCTTCGTGGTGACATTGGGCGCCCAAAGGTTGTCAAGCGCCTGAGAGACCAGTTCCTGGTAGGTGCTGACTGCGATGGAAGACTGCATAAGCTCTTCGAGCGCCTTCGAAGCAGCTTCAATCTGACCCGAAGAGATTTCGTGCGCGAAACCAACGAGGGCGATGTCCTCGGTGAGCGAGGGTTCCGCACCATTCTTAATTGCCTTGTATGTTGCCTTGGCCACATTGCATATGCGGGCCATGTCCAGTTCGGATATTGGACCGTCTTCATCCCCAGTGTTTACACTGAGTTCGAAGAGCCCGGCGTTTATGATGGCCTGCACCGAACTGAAGGTGCGGGCTTTGAACCCGGGAACATCCTGGAAGTTGTTATGGATAGCCTGAGAAAGTCGTCGCTTTTCGACTTTGTTCAACCCGGCCTGGGCATTGACAACTGCCTTGAGCTGGTCGGTGGCATCCCTGGCGTACNCTTGTCCGGAAACTGCAAACAAGACGACGCCAATGACGAGTANCTTGATTGCTGATCTAAACATACTTCCCTCCTTCTTTCCTCTCCCAGCTCTTGCTGCTCGACCGGGTGTTGTCATGCAATGAGGTAGACATATACTGTTCAGTGATCAGGTGCTTTCTTGGGTGGCGAGCACGATCACTTGGCTCCCACGACCGGCATTTCCGGATCGAAATTGTCCAACCTGGGGATTCTCGGGTGTTGTTTGTTCTTGGTTATGCGCCTTACACGTGTTGGAACGTAGAGCTGAAGTTCAGCCATAGTGATAACCTTGTCCGGCTGAAAATTGGCTTTACCCTCCATCGCTTCCAGCAGCGCAAATGTGAAGGCACCGTGCCCCCATTCAGTGCTTTCCAGGGAATACTCACAACCTTGGCTGGAGACGAAGACAACCACACCAGACTTCTTGACGAGACCTTGGGTCATCTCATCCGTGCTCGCAAATCTGCTTGCCGGTTTGACAATGTCGCCGGAATGGCAGGTATCGGCAAAGAGGACAACTCCCCTTGCAGGCATGGTGCGAAGTAGGTCCTCAAAAGCCTGCCAGCTGAAGGCAGTCTCTTTGAGCCGGACTGGGTTGGCGTCATGCGTGATGAAGTAATACTCACCTGCCTTGGTTCTGACACCGTGCCCGGCAATGAACATCATGAGGACATCCTCTTTGCCGATTTTTTCAGATATTTCATTGAGCGCGCCCTGTATGTTCGGTGTTGTCGATTCCTTGTCGTTCAGGACCTTGACGTGGACCTCGCCATAGATGCTGGCGCCTTTGGCCTCCAACATTTCGGCAATTGCAGATGCATCCACAGCGGGGTAGTTTAGCGAGTACCGTGGGTTGGAATGTTCGCTTACGCCAGCAACCAACACCCACAAATTCCCTTCTACAGGATTTAGGGGTTCTTCCAGGTTTACCGTAACGGTGTCCGGATCGCTGCGCAAACCCTCAGAGTTTATAGCGGTTACTTCGATTCTATTGGGACCATAAACGAGCGGAACTTTGATCTGGACCCGCTGCTCAGGATTCGTTTCTCCCAACGGTATTTCGCTCTTCCCATTTACCTGCATTGGGCGACCGTTCATCGAGATGGACACGGCCNGGATGCCTTTGCTATCCGTGGCCTCGAGATCCACATCGATGGTTTCCTCCCCAGTTATCGCCCCGGGAGCGGGGTTTATCAGGCTAACTCGAGGCGGGTTGCCCACTACGGTGGGGGCTGGCACCGGATCTGCCTGGGCCTTGGACGTGGCAGCAGCTGCAGATTTCTGAGGGCCAGTCAGCCGCTGGCGAATGATGTCTGGGTTCCTGTACACCTCCTCGTACCTCTCAAATGGGAAGACATCCAGGCCAACACGCCAGGCAACGTATCGACTCCCATCGATGGAGGAGACAAAGTGCCCCTCCGGTGTGCTGGCGAGCCAATCACCTGTTCTGAAGCTGATTAGAGATGCCCGTTCTCTGCCCTCAGGTGAGCGGACCTTCACACTGCCATCCCAACTCGCCGTGTAGAGCGTCTTCCCGTCGGGGCTCAAAGACATTCCGGTTACGCGGCTCGTGTGTCCACGCGTTGTTCCCAAGATCTCACCTGATACAAGGTCGAGCCGAATCAGACGGCCGTCCATAGCACCGGCAATTGCGGATTTGCCGTCATCTGAGATGGCTACGCTGACACCTGCCACCCCTAGGTCTATCCGGTGCCGCTCCGCCCNCGTCGCCAGGTCCCATACCCTGGCGGTTTTGTCCTCGCTCACGGAGACAGCTTGCCTNCCGTTTGTCGTCACGGCAATCTGGAANACCCATCCGGTGTGACCCTTCAGGATCTTTCCTTCTGCTCCTGTTCCCAGGTCCCAGGTCTTCAATGTTTCGTCACCACTGGCAGTTATGAGTGTGGTACCATCGGGTGTGATGGCTACAGACGTGATCTCTCCCGATTGACTTTCAAGCGTGTGTACGATTTTTCCAGAGGCGAGGTTCCGGACGACTGTCGTCTCATCGGCGCTGCCGGACGCGAGCCATTTGCCGTCCGGGCTCACGGCCACNCTGTANACCCAGGCTTCATGGTCCTGAAAGGTGTTCAGGCGTTCTCCGGAGACCAGGTCCCACACGCTGACCCTGCTGTCGCCGCTACCGGAGACCAGCCATTGACCATCCCCCGAGATTGCGGCGGAAGTGACGGCAGCGGTGTGACCGTCATAGACGCGGAGCATTCTACCTTCTGCCCGGTCCCAGAGCCGCAGACCGCCATCTGCACTCCCCGTGGCAATATAGTCGACGTTGGAAGCTACCGAATAGACCCAGGAACCCTGTCCCTCGAATCGCTTGACCAGCTCGCCATCGGCTGTCCAGAGCGTAACACAATTGTCACCACCTCCGGACAAGACACGGCCATCGGGCACGGATCCCACAAAGCCCAAAGTTTCTCCAGTGTCAATGTTGCCAAGAGAATGCCCGGAATCTGCTGACCAGTATCGAACAGTGTTGTCCCAGGATCCGGAGACAACCGCCTTTCCGTCGGTTGTGTAGGAGACCGATTGAACCGGCTGCTGGTGCCCTTCCGCNGTCCAAAGAATTTTNCCCGTTTCAATGCTCATCGCTCGGACTTTTCCGTCCTCGCAGGCAGATGCGACCTGATCCCCTTCCGGGTTTATTGCAACTGAAGTTACTGCGCTTCCATGGCCACCAATGGTCTTCAGGGGAGTCTCACCTTCGGACCAGATCTTGACCGTGTTATCCGCACCCCCGCTTAGTAGCCGGCCGTGGGGCGTAAAGGCAATGCCGAGTGCTCCGTTTGTGTGTGCTACTATGGACCTGAGGAGTTCACCTGTTTCTGTGTTCCACACATAAACCTTGCCGTCTTCACTGCCTGCGGCAATCTGAGACCCGCTTCCATTCACAGTGAGGGTGGCAACGGGTTGCGACGGACCAACAAGGGTTTGCTCCTGTTCGCCGACGACAAGGTCCCAGACCTTTACAACCCGGTCTCCACCCCCGGATACAAGTTGCGTTCCGTCAGGATGGAAAAGTACTGCTCTAACACCATTCTTGTGTCCAACANGTGTTCTAATGAGTCGACCCGTTCGCACTTCCCAGATCTTCACGGTACCGTCCATGCTTCCAGAGGCCAGCAGTTTTCCATCCACGCTCATGGCAGCAGTCCGAACGACATTACCGTGTCCCACCTGTATCACAATTTCGGGTGTGGGGTTGGCCAAAGCTGCGGTGAAAGACAGCAGGAGCACCAGGATGCTTGTCGATATTCGAATCATGCAGAACACCTCCGGTTAGTCCACCACCACTACAACTTTGCACTGGTTCAGGAATGATTGGCCTTCTGCTGCTTTGCGCGCTTTGGCACCGTCGTCATCTGATACGACAACGTTGGTCTTGTTTCGACCTTTCGCCTTTGTCCCCTTGATCACAAGTGGATTGTCTCCAATTCGATCGTTCTTTTTGGCTGTCTCAAAGTCCTTTTCATATATCGCTATTCCGTGCGTGANGGCTGCTTCTCTACTGACAATTTTGGCGCCATAGACCAGTTTGTCTGCCTCGTCGACGACCTTGGGTGCCATTGCAGGGGAGAGCCCAAGCCCGCGTGCATCGATGATTAGGCCAGTGTTCCCATCTGGTGCTTCCGGAGCCTCCTCCTCGGGAGGTGCTCCGCCGAATCCATCCTTCGGCAAAAGTACGTCCGATAGAGTGCCACGCAGGTTTACGGCCAGGGTGACTTCTACAGAGCCGTCATCCATATATGTGGGCTTGCCAACCTGCCTAGCTCCTCTCAAGATCCCTTTGACCTTAGTCTTTACGATGTCATTGGCCATGGCGTTTTCGACGGTTGTTTCGGCATCTACATTCACGCCTTGAAGGACCTCAATCAGAAGACGCTGTGCATCCACTGTGGCTGCTCTTCGAGCCATGGCGCGTGCTTGACCTTTGCTCCTTGCATTTAGCGGGGGAACCCCGAATCCAATTGCAGTTATGGCGCCCTCAGTCCAGTCTGCGCCAGACTGAGCAGACACTGTGGTACCGGACAGAATGACCAGTAAGCAAATGCCCGCAACCAATATGTTCTTCATTACAATTGCCTCCTTTCAGGTGATTCAACTCTAATAAATGCGTCCCTGTGCAATTTAGGGGCAGTAAGATAAGTCGAAGATTAACAAGGATACAAACTTTTTATTTCCAGAAATTTCTATCCATAGAGGGACGATGTTCTTACCACATTCGATCGGTGACAAGTAGCGATATGTGATCTCAGTCACCAACTGCCGTCGTCTNCTCANCGGGCTGACTAACAGTTGGGATCCCAGGCTTACGGGAAAAATTCGGGATGGAGTTGGAAACATAGTTAAAACAGCAATTAATAAATCTGAGTGTCATCCCAGAACAAGACACTTGGAATCCTGTGCTGGTGTCAATAGTATTGTCGATAGAGTGGAATACTAGTCCTCCGGCACATTTCCATTTGTTGCAAATGTGCAAATAAAACCGGCGCCCTCCTGCGGGGGGCGCCGGATCTTAGAAGTGTATGCATGCTTGGATCAGGCGCTACCCCTACTTGTGGTGTCAGTCCTCATAACAACCACCTCCTTTCGATTTATGCGCTCAGGATACGCGTGCGTCCAACGCAGAATTTTGTCGACCAATCAACAAGTGAGCCTATTCTCGGCTCACATATCTACACGGACGCGGATGCGCCGATTGTGTCCTGACTTCATACGTGTCTCGCGATATCTACTCAATTGTATCCAAAAGCCTGTTTACGATTTCTAATGACCCATCCGGTGCTACCACGGCATCATAGGCATCTATAAACTGGCTATGCAGGTTTGAGTCGCAGAGGAATCCGATGCTGATGGTGTTGGCGTATGATGTTACCTGCTTCATTCGAACATCTTCCACAGTATCACCCAGGAGGAGCAGGTTTGGCCGGTTGGAGGTAGCTTTTGAAAAGGTTCCGGACCTGGGAACGTATGATGTCTTATTCAGTGTGTGAATCAACGGTCGGTTGTGATCTGTAGCGATTCCCAGCTGATTCATAGACAGGGCATTGGCCGAAATGTGGAGGTTCGGTGTGTTCGCACCGTGCAAACGCAACTGCGCTTCTATGACGTTCGCGATGCCGGCTGAGAGGACGAGAATGGGTACACCATTCTTACTCAGGCGTTTAAGAAATGCCCACGCGCCTTCTCGCATGGTCAGCCTGTCTCCCTCTAGGAGCCTACTTATCAACTCGTCACTGAAGCCGTACTCAATCAGTAGGTCGAATTGAGCCGACCACCACTCGTCCATCTTCGCACACTTCTCTGATTCCTGCATTTCCGAAGAGAGTTCAATTTTACGGTAGGTGTCGTAAAGGGATTTGGATTCGTATCGGAATTGTGATCCGAGGAGATTGCTGTTGTACAGGAAGGAATAAGTGGACTGGTCAAGTCCCTTAGTGGAATGCGGTGCAGTGAGGGTGCGATCCCAATCGCTGATGACCTTTAGGCCCTGAACTCTTGAACTCTGAAAGCGCTCAATCTTCCGTGGCCAACGGGACGGGTTCGATATTGTGACGCCCTTTTGGTTTGCCAGCAATAAACGTCACCTACTCCCCCTGCGGTTCCAAAGGCTGGGAGAGCACATCCTTCAGGATCTTCCCCGGCTTGAACATGACTTTGCGACGTGCAGGTACAAAGACTGTTTCGCCTGTACTGGGATTCCTGGCTTGAGGTTTCTGACGGGTTGTCTTGACTTCCCAGGAACCAAACCCTCGGATCTCGATTCTGTTGCCCTGGCAAATCGATTCCGCAATGGACTGGAATAATATGTCAACTGCTTCGAGGGCTTTAGTTTTCGGGTAGCCCACGTTGTCCGAAAGGTACTGTGAGAGTGCTGCTTTTGTGATTGTAGCCAACCGCCATCTCCATTGTTAAGGGGTCAGTGAGGGATAGATGACCTCTTGTAATTCCCAAAGCGGTCTAAATAATGTGCAGAACCGATCGGCTGTCAACAGGAAAAACAATCGCCCTGCCGGAAGAGGTGCCCTCAAGCGAATTCGGGATGGAGCAAAGAAAGCTTGCCGGTAAATCATGTGGATAATATATTGGTCCACCGTTGGTTTACTTTGGAGGCGAACCGCTGGGGATAGCGAGGAATCGATGAGACGATTGCTGTTCATATGCATGTTCACGGCTGCTGCTCTGGCATGTGGTAAGGATGACAACCCTGTAAATTCCGGAAATCTGACGGGATCGTACGATCTTCAGAGCGTGACGGTCGTGTTCTCAGGTCTATCCGTCGTTCTTGAGTCACCTGATGCCACAGGCATCCTCACGATGATGGAAAACAGGTACACGGTGACGTTGTCCTTTGCAGTTCCAGGAGGCGATGGAACCGACTCTTTCACAGAGACGGG
>PAQK01000028.1 GCA_002709665.1 Gemmatimonadota bacterium
ACTACCCCACGGATACCAGGATCGAATTTGTAATGGGCTTCGATACCCTGGAAAGACTTGTCGACCGTCAGTACTACACTGACATGGACTGTGATCTGGATGTACTTTTTGGTCTAGCCCGAGTGCTTGTGGCCAACAGAGACGAAAATGGCCAAGGTGCCATTCAGGCCCGCCTGGATACACCAGACCTGAAACGGTATAGAGATAGAATCGACATCATCGAAATTCCGAAGGCAATGGGGAGCGTTTCATCCTCTCAGGTGCGCTCGAGATTAGCGAAGGGGTTATCTATCAAAGCGCTCGTACCAACCAGTATTCTGGACTCGATTGATCGTATGGGCCTATACAAATCCTGATACCAGCTAAACGATTCGGAAAACAGGGAGGAGCTAAGATGACGGGAGCAGATCTTGTCGTAAGTGAACTACAGCTGCGAGGGGTCCCCTTCATTGCGACACTTTGCGGACATGGCTTGGACCGTCTGGATCTGGCTTGTCATGGGTCCGGAATGCGCCTAGTGGATGTGCGGAATGAGCAAGCTGCCGGTTATATAGCCGAGGCCACCGGACGTCTTAGCCGATCCGTTGGTGTTTGTGCCGTCAGCAGTGGAGTTGCTCATGTCAACGCACTCACAGGTGTGTGTAATGCCTTTTTCGATGGTGCACCTATGTTGCTCATCACAGGCAGCGGACCTACGCGTACCACAG
Source organism: Gemmatimonadota bacterium (assembly GCA_002709665.1). GTDB lineage: Bacteria > Latescibacterota > UBA2968 > UBA2968. The sequence continues at coordinate 708 of PAQK01000028.1, forward strand.
GTTTGGGCCATTTCCAGGACCTGGACCAGGTGGCCTTGGCCGCACCAATATGCAAATATGCTGAAGTCATCACCATACCCGAACGCATTCCCCAATACCTCAATGAGGCCTTCCGCGAAGCACTCAGTGGGACGCCCGGACCGGTGCATCTCACGATCCCCCAGGATATACTCTCGGCGGAAATCGATGAAGCCGACATCGCTCTTATCCCTGACAGTTCATCTACGGGTCCCAGCCTTTCGTCCGGCGATTCGAGTTCACTGGATCGCTTTGTGTCTTGGCTTCGGAACTCCAGTCGCCCGCTTCTCATTGCCGGCAGCGGCGTATTCTATTCCAACGGGGAATCTGCACTAGTAGAATTTGCAGAAAAATTCGCCATACCCGTAGTCGTTCCCATTTGGGACAGGGGCTCAATACCGCAGCCGATTGATCAGTTCATGGGTGTAATTGGTGCAGCAACCGGAGGTCCCAGTCTCATTCAGGATGCGGACCTGATTATCGCCGCAGGATCAAATTGCGACTATCGCGTGGGATACCTTCAGCCACCGGCGATACAGAAAGATGCAAAGGTCGTGTCCATTCACGCTGATCCCAAACAATTGGCGCTCGGATTTGGAGCTCACCTTGCCATTTGTGGTGATCCCGGATCGGTTCTGCGACAGGCTACGTCGAACGCGGAGGACGTCCAACCAAAAAGCGAGTGGCTGAATTTGGCCAGAGAACGACGCGAAGCATTCAGGGACAAATGCCTAAGTGCCCGAAAGGCTGGTGCAGGACTTCATGCCCTGGACATCATAGAGGCGGTTAAGTGTGTTTTGACCGAAGAAACCATTGTAATCATGGACGGCGGCAACATTGGTCAGTGGTGTCACCATGTCCTCTGCGATCGCTACCCTGGGCATTGGCTGACCTGTGGGATCAGCGGGGTGGTGGGTTATGGGATTCCTGCCGCAATGGCCGCCAGACTGCTCTTCCCGGATCGACCGATCATCCTGATCTCCGGAGACGGAGCATTGACGTTCACGATCGCAGAGTTAGAGGCGGCCGCCAGACAGGGACTGGGTTTCGCCATTGCATTGGCCGATGACCAGGCCTGGGGGATTACACTTACAGGACACGAGCAAGCCTTTGGTCAGGGCATTACAGCAGAGCTTGGCCCCATAGATTATGCCAATATGGCAACTTCATTTGGTGCTAATGGCATCCGGATCGAAAATCCCGGGGAAATTCTACCTGCACTCAAGACAGGACTCCGGGCAAACGTACCCACATTGATCCATGTACCCGTGATTCGCGGAAATCCCAAGGATGCTCAATGATTCCGAGTTTCCCAACGTCGCACATTTACTTATAGTTATTTATACCGACCAGAGTCTTCAGGCTCTTTATCAGGTTTCTCGGATCAGTCCCCCTGAATACGGCTTCGGTTTCTGCAAGGAGTGATTTTAAACGCCAGGCACGGAATTTGACTATATTTGAGGCTGAGTCCGAGAGATAGTTTCCATTTGTGATGTGGCGCTTCAAGAAGGTGGTGAACTACCGTGCTGCCAGTTCTAAAGTTGGAGTCATATGGCCCGGTTTTGAAGATGATGGGCAACAGGGAAGATCCTAGCTCCGAAACGGTGGTCTGGGTCATCGCAATCCTACTATCTGTCCCTCTTCTCCTATACGTGACCAACCGCATACGAAGGAAAGTACAGAAACGCAGAAATCTTGCACGCCGATACGAGGTATTGGAGAAACTCTCCAATGCAAAGGACCTGAACTACATAGAGCAGGTGACTGCCGAACGGCTGGCCTCACACGCGAGGCTAGAGAACCCGGCACAAATGCTCACCTCCATCGATGTCTTCGATCAGGCTGTGGCCGCTTGGATGCCAAAGGTTCAGAAGATGCCCTGGCTGGAGATGGAGGAACAGATCGATCGCCTGGATACACTCAGGAAGAAACTTGGATTCCGTTATAGATCTCCCGATCGCCAGCCCCAGAATACGAGGGAACTGGTTCTGGGCCAGAAACTCTATGTGCTTGCCCGTGGAAAGAAACGTCTCAAGCTGCTTTCGGCCCCCATCATCGACCTGGACGACCTCGCAATATGTGTTGAGGTCTTCAGTTCCAAACGCCCCGTAAGGCTCAAGAAGAACCAGGAAATGTGGGTGTTCTTCTATTCGGAACTGGGTAGCGAATACAGATTCAAGACAAAAGTGCTAAGAGAGGTGAAACGGCCTACACCTTATCTGATGGTCCAACACGCTGAGTCGCTAACCTACGACGATGGGAGGAAAACCTTCTCTTGCGACCAAAACCTGGCCTCCGTCATAGACTGGTTACCCACGTCGAAAACGGAGCACGCAACGCCATCGGAAAAACTATTTGAGAGATTCGAGCACGAAATAGAAACCTTGCCCATACACCTGCACGAACTCAGTAGCAGTGGCCTCACGCTCACAACCGATGCCGAAATAGAAGACAACGATCTGATTCGGCTCAAAGGCCACAAGCAACTGCCCCCCGTGCTTGAAGACAAAATCGCCAGGGCAGTAAAGGTGTCGTCTCACAGCGTGAGATTCAAGTTCATCAACCTAACACCGGATGACCGTGATCGACTTCTTAGGTATCTTGCGCCCAGAGTGTCCCCGGAAACCTTCATGAAGAAGACAACTCAGAAATCCGCGGCTCCATCCAATTGATGTAGCTCACCACAACTCAAAGGCCCCTTTCCCAATAGGGAATGGGGCCTTTGCACTTCCNGCGCCATNGGCGGAACCCNGATGCCGCCAGATCANGCGTAGGTCTAGGTTCGACTTATTNTAGTTCNGATCGGGTGCCTAATATATCCATCTACAGAAATGCCCGCAATTCNTCAGAATCTGAGTCGTTGAAGGCCNTTACTACTTTNCNGCGGAAGCGTGCCCAGGATGTTGACAATCCTGGTTATTTCGCTAACTTTCTTTTAAACAGGGGAACAAGCCTTTGCAAATGGGAATCGGATCTCCGCACTGATCCCATTAATCGGAAAGGAGATCACAGATGGGTTCCGTCACAATCTCCAGAGAATACGGAAGCGATGGTCGGTCGGTTGCTAAAAAGAGCGCAGCCCTGCTGGGCTACCTGTGCATGAACAAGGACCTGCTTGTGGAAGTCGCACGCGAGGCCCAGGTTCCCGTGTCGGAAGTGGAGCGTTACGACGAACGTCCTGAACATCCTGCTTTGCGGGTGCTACGAAAATTTCTGACTCCCGGACATCCTGACGCATTGACCGGCTTGTCTGAATATGAGTGGTGGGCAACGGCCTCCATGCCAGAGCTGACGAACCAGCAGCAGTCGGGTCTACCCATTCTGGACGAGGAATCCTTCGTCCAATCCACGCGCGAGGTAATGCTGCGACTCGTGGATCGAGGCAGGGTCGTACTTGTGGGCAGGGGCAGCCAGGCACTCCTTGCGCAGCGATCCGATGTACTTCACGTCCGCATTATTGCCCCTATGAAACTGAGAGTAGAATGGGTAATGGAGCGTGACGAATTGGATCGACCGGGGGCTGAAAAGCGGATCCGGAAATACGATGAGAGACGCAGAAGATACGTCAAACGTCACTATGGCGTGGACTGGAGCAAACCCGAGCATTACCATTTGACCTTGAATACAGGGAATACTGGTGTGGATGCTGCCGCCCGCACTATAGTGGAAGCCACCAAACACCTGGCCCTTGGCCAGGCACCGCCTATCTAAGACAGCCTACATATTCTAAGATTAGAAAGGCCCGGTATTAACCGAACCCGGGCCTTCGTTTCTTCTATCCCAACCGGAACTCTAGCTTGAAAAGTTATTTTTCGTCTTCCAGTATCTCTTTCAAAATCTCTAGTGCCGCTATATATCCTCGCCACTTCAGACCTGCGATCTGCCCGGTAGCAACTGCCGATATACAGGAATGGCGCCGGAACTCCTCCCTCGCGTGGATATTTGACAAATGTACTTCGATGGTGGGCAATCCGCTATCCTCTATTGCGTCACGAAGGGAGTAACCCACACCAGTGAGTCCGGCAGGGTTTACGATAAGCCCGTCGACTTCCTCTCGCAATTCGTGAATCTTCCCAACCAAATCTCCCTCGTAATTGGACTGGCAGAAAGCCAATGTACAACCTAACGCACTGGCTTTTTCGGCCATGCGCTCGTGAATCTCCTCCAATGTCACCGCGCCGTAATGATTAGTCTTTCGCTTTCCGAGCATATTGAGATTTGGGCCCTGAAGAACAAGTATTTTCATTGGTAATCCCCCCCTTCGGGAACGCACTCAAGAGTCCTAGATATACAGACCCTGTTTTTTTGACCCGCGTAAGGCTTCGACCACCTCTCTGACCCTCTGGGCACTTCCCCTGGGACAAACCAGCAGCGCGTCCGGTGTATCAACAATCACCAGATCCTCTACGTCAACCAGGGCAATCAGCTTGCCATCGGGGCCATAGGCCGTGACATCTCTTGTCTGAATACCCAGAACCTCTCCGGAAAACAGGTTCCCGTCTTCATCCGTTTGCAACACATCATGGAGTGCGGTCCAGCTCCCGATATCGCTCCAACCAATATCGGCTTCCAGGGCAGCGACATTTTCCGCCTTCTCAATCACGGCGTTGTCAATGGCGACTTCGGGCATTTGCGGATATTCTTGTTCAATAGCAGAACGTTCTTCCAGAGACCCAACCGAATCCCGGATTCGCATCAGTCTGCCATGAATCTCGGGAACGAGATCTTCGATAATATCCAGCATAGTCTGTGCCTTCCACACAAACATATTACTGTTCCAAAGGTGATTCCCACTGTCTACATATGACTTGGCTACACCTGCATCGGGCTTCTCTTGAAAGGCTTCCACTTTGTAGACTGGTTCACCATTCACAGTGGATACCACCTCACCCTTCTCAATGTATCCATAGCCCGTCTCTGGCCGGGTTGGCTTAACCCCTATGGTAAAAAGAAATTCCGGATGGGCCTTCAGAACAGATTCCGCAACTTGCAGAAGCCGGCAGAACTCTTCGGGTCTTCCGATATGATGATCTGAGCCAAGACTGGCGATCGTGCACCCAGGGTATCGGGTACCCAGAAGGATACACTCCAGGCCAACAGCCGGCCCGGTATTTCGCAGCGCCGGCTCTACAATGATCCGATCATCGCCAAGCTCCGGCAATTGCTCCTTCACCAGGGAGACAAATCCCGATCCTGTGGAAACGTGCAGGTCATCGGGCCCGGCGATCTGACGAATCCTGTCCACGGCAACTTGCAGCATGGATCTGTCCCCAACCATTGGATGAAACTGCTTGGGACGATTTATTCTGCTGAAAGGCCAGAGTCTAGTACCCACTCCCCCTGCTCGAATCACAAACTTCATATCAGTAGTTACCTCTGTATTGTTCAGGAGAACGGTGGCGAGGTCGAAAGGAATACCACTTCATCAAGGTTACCGGGAGCGTTCAGCTGCTCTCCCGACATCAGGATTTTTTTCAGTGCGCACCTCGCGTTTTCTATCATATCGAGATCATCAATGGTCGCAGTGTCCTCCCAGCACAGCTGTCCCTCTGCGCAAGGACCATACACTCTTCGGAGTGCAGTGCCTACATAAAAACAAACCAGAACCAGATCACCTGATTCCGGCTGAGTCAACACAACCCGCAATCTTAAATCCTGAACCTCGTGCCGCTCAAGTCCGGTCTCTTCGTGGACTTCCCGAAACACAGCGGTCGCAAGATCCGCAAATTCCACCCCCTCGACCCTGCCCCCAACTCCGGTCCAATTTCCCGGTGCGAAAGACTTTTGGTTAGACCTTTTCAGCAACAGTACCTGGTCTTCATGCATAAGAAAGACCGTAACATAGGCCTTCAGGCCTATCGCCATATCCTCACCCCTGTGAGTTCATTACTAACCACGTGTTCCAGTGGAGGGCGCATCCCAGAGCAGGGAAATCAGCCGAGCCAATTCGTGTTGCATATGGCTTCTGGGGACGACGAGATCTACAAATCCGTTCTCGAGGACCTTTTCCGCACGCTGGGCGAGCCGGAGTGCTTCCAGTTCCTCCTCCCCAACGGAACTGCCGGTGATTCGTTCACCGGTGAACCCAATGAGCGCATTGGGCTCTGCAATGTTGATGTCACCGATTAGGGCATAGCTTGCGGATACACCAGCTGTCGTAGGATCCGTCAGGACAGAAATGAAAAGGAGACCCGCGTCGGAAAACTGCGCAAGCCTTGCGTTGATTTTCGCCAGTTGCATTAACGAAAGGGCACTCTCCTGCATCCTTGCTCCTCCCGACCGGCAGACCAGTATCAGCGGCATCCGATCTTTCATGCATCTATCAATCAACCGGCAGATACGTTCCCCTTCCGCGGAAGAAAGTGTCCCCATTATGAAACTGGGCTCGTGAATCCCGATCCCTACGGGGTTGCCATCAATTCTACCCACGCAGGTACAAACCGCAGCATCCATGCCTGTGGCCTTGCGACTTTCCTTTATCCGGTCAGCGTATTTCTTCCTGTCCTCAAATTGCAGAGGATCGCCTGACTTGACCTCGTTTNCGATCTCCTCAAAACTCCCTTTGTCCAACAAATGATCCAGGTATTCCAGGTAGTGAATTCTAAAATGGGCACCACAATTGGGACATATGCCATGGTCTTGCTTCACCTGCTTGCTGTAAAGCGTCTGGTGACAACGCTCGCACTTGACCCACAGATTCTCCGGCATTCCCCGTCTAACAAGTGTTTGTATTCCAGACTTCAGCTTATCGAACCAATTCATTACGTCTTCCCTCTTTCATTCCGAACAACCGACTCCAACCGGGCTATTTTTCTGTGACTTGTCTTGCGCTCAAATGCGAGCAGGTATTTTCCTCGAACCAAGGTCGAAAAATATACGATTATCACATCAGCAACACAAGGAAATTTATACAAGTCAAGAAGTTAGGGCGAACTTTTGAAACAGTCACAGTCGCCTGGCAGCCACACAAAGTATCCGCCCGGTGGGCATAGAACAGCCCAGATTTGACACTTTCTTTGGGCAACTGCCATTCTGGAATTCAGGTTGACACAGTTTTGCAAATCTTATAGATTATTTAAGATATTTTCAGGTATTTTCATACTTCTGTTTTCAAATCTGCGATGAGAATCCCCTGGAGGCCAAGGATCTGTCCGGGGCAATCCGCAACACGGAATCATCCGGAAGATACAGCCTTTAGTGTTGTCGAATGGAGTGAAAACGTGCTGATCGAAAGTTTGAAAGTCTTTTGTGATCTGGTTGAAACGCAGAGCTTTTCAAAGACCGCAGTTTTGAATACTGTGACACAGTCAGCTGTCAGCCAGCAATTGAAAAGTATAGAGAAACGANANGGACGCCAGTTGCTTGAGCGAGAAAAGCGAAGACTGACGCTTACCGCTGAAGGCGAAATTTTCTATCAGTATGCCAGAGACATCGTCCGCAGATACGAAGGGATGCAGCACCGGATTCAGGCACTTGGGGGCGTGGTATCGGGAACCGTTCGCCTGTCCGCAATATACAGCGTGGGAATGCTCGAGCTCGCACCCTACATCAAAGANTNCATCAAAAAATTCCCAAAAGTCAATCTCAGGCTGGAATATGGACAGGCGCTCAAGATCTACGATGATGTGTCCAGCGGCGAAATAGATCTGGGAATAGTGGCTTACCCAAGATCCCAACGAAACGTAGACGTGGTGACATTCGCCGAAGATCAGATGGTAGTGATCTGCCATCCGGCCAACCCGCTTGCCGATCGGGCAGTGGTGGACCCAGGTGCACTCAACGGGCAGCCTCTGATCCTGTTCGCANCGGAAACTCCGACTCGCAGAGCCCTNGACCGATTCTTCCGAAAACACTCCGTCCGACCAAATGTGGTGATGGAACTGGACCATATCGCAACATTGTTGCACGCAGTCGAGGTCGACATCGGGATCTCCATTGTTCCAGCCAACACGGTAGCCCATCTCAATTCAAGAGATTCACTGAAGGTCATAACCTTTGACGGGGAGTCCCTGACGAGACCACTTGGTATCCTACACCGGAAAGGGAGAAGTTTCTCCATTGCCACCCAGAAACTCCTGGAAGTACTCACCGAAGATAAGCACGGACCAGGCGCCGAGGATTCTCCAGGCACCAATTAGTGAATGAAGCATAATACTCTCAGATGTGGTTTGAATAGCTCACAGTCCTGTCGCGCTCAACGGCAAGCACCAAACGGCATCGCCTTTGCCCTTTGTTTGGGTCTGCCGTTTTGCTTTTCCCCCTTTTACCAAGCCAACAATGCCGGATGTCTACCAAGGATTCCCTCCATCAGAGGCCTTTAGTATGGAAATACTGACTGTCCGGCACACAACCCTCCTGCTATCACTCCTCCTAATCCTTGGGAGTGCCCGACCAGCACCTGGGAAAGAACCCGTAAGCTTCCAGATAGAGGCCGATCCCACCATGGCATTTCCTGGGGAAGCCGTCACCATCTGGATCAATGCGGTGATGTCGGACGACTGGCACATCTACTCGACCACGACGCCTGCNGGTGGCCCGGTTCCAACACAGATTCAACTTCAGAGCGGGAAAAACTTCCAGCAAGTAGGTAGAGTTCTTCAGCCCGAGCCTAAAAAAGAATATGACCCCAACTTCGACATGGTCGTGGAATACTATGGAGACCAAGTCAAATTCGGTGTCCAGTTCACGGTATCGGACACGCCCGCTCTCGGAACCCATGGTATTGAAGGTACAATAATTTACATGCTGTGCAACGAGTTGTCTTGCCTTCCGCCCACTCCTTACACGTTTACCGTCCCGATCCAACTGACCGAGGGTTCTCCCCGTCCACAATATACCATACGCGTCCCTGCTTTGACACCAAAGCCAGGCAAACAGGAGTTTCACGGGTTGGATAGTATTACCGACGTTGATCGAGCGGTCTCGGAAGGCATCTCCTCCTTCCTTTATCTCGCCTTCACCATGGGGTTTCTCGCCCTGCTCACCCCTTGCGTATTCCCAATGGTACCCATCACTGTATCCTTCTTTACCAAGCAGCAGAGCCAGACTCGGGCTGAATCACTTGTCAAATCCNTGGTCTATTGTGGGGGCATCGTCTTCACGTTCACTGGACTCGGACTTCTGCTGGCCGCCACTCTGGGTGCTTCAGGCGCAGCACTTTTCGCAGCAAATCCCTGGATCAACCTGTTCATTACAGGACTGTTCGTCGCATTCGCCCTCAGTCTTTTCGGTCTCTTCGAAATCCGAATTCCATACGGGTTCCTCACCAGGCTCAATTCGGTTCAGGGCGGCGGCTATGGCGCAATTCTGGTGATGGGATTCACCTTCACCCTCACCTCGTTCACCTGCACTGCCCCCTTCGTGGGTACCCTTCTGGTACTGACCTCCCAGGGCACATGGGCTTGGCCCATGATGGGAATGCTCGCTTTTTCCTGCGCGTTCGCTCTGCCGTTTTTCTTCCTGGCCCTGTTTCCGCAAGGGCTGAATGCCCTGCCTCAAAGTGGNGGCTGGCTCAATTCCNTGAAAGTNGTTATGGGCTTTTTGGAGCTTGCCGCCGCACTCAAATTCCTGAGCAACGCAGATCTGGTCTGGAATTGGGGACTGATTTCAAGAGAGGTCTTCCTGGCTATCTGGATTGCGATATTCGCAATTTGCACAATCTACCTACTGGGAAAAATACGGCTTAAGTACGACACACCTCTCGAGTCTGTGGGATCGCTGAGATTGATGACAAGCATGTGTTGCCTCGCGTTCTCCCTCTATTTGGTTACGGGCCTTTTTGGCTCGCCGCTGGGTGAACTCGACGCCTTCTTCCCTCCATACAGCGCCAAGGGTGAAATCGCACAGATGAAGGGCGGAGAAACGTTCACGTGGCGGAGCGAGATTGAACCTGCACTAGCAGAAGCCAGTATGTCGGGGCGCCCCGTATTCATTGACTTCACCGGCTACGCCTGCACGAATTGCAGGTGGATGGAAGCCAATATCTTCCCAGACCCAGAGGTGCGTCGGCTCCTGGAATCCATGATACTGGTTCAATTGTACACAGATGGTCAGGGGGAAATGTATGCCAGGAACAGAGAGTTCCAGCAAACCCGTTTCGATACGGTGGCATTGCCCTTCTACGCAATTCTCTCACCGAATAATGAGATCGTTTCGAGTTTTCAAGGTCTCACGCGGGACAAAAACCTGTTTATCAGTTTCCTCAAACAAGGCCTTGATCTTTACACCAACGCGAGGCTTCCCGATCCCGGCACCACTGTAAACTAATCTCCCATGGGTCGCATTTCATCCATAGCCTTTCTCCTCTTCACGATTCAGATGGGGACAAATCCGGTATCAGCAGACTGGTCCTGGCNTGTTGGGACATACGCATCCTGCAGTGCACGTAACACAGCCAGCCTGATTCCAGAGCGCACCCAGGAGGCCTCGGACAACGACCTGGATTGGATTGTCATCTCAGGAGAATCATCCGAAGGATACTACCCTGGGCTGAGGGTTATCTCGCAAGAGCTTGACCTTAACTTCCCCAGGCTCACACCCATTCTGGCCACCGGATGGCGCGCTCCCAAGGNACTCTCGGATTCCCTNACAATTCTAGGCGTGGATCCCAGGGCCCCCATTCCACGGGAAACGAANAGGATTCTGGACTGGGTCGATGCTCAATCAGGTATCGCCATCCNTCAGAATCCCATACTTTCTGCGACGACCACACAGACNAGGCACAGTGTTCTGTTCTCTGGTATATCTAATGGAGACTGGCACCCCTCCATCGAGGTCGACGCAGGCTGGGACAAGCTCCTCACAGCCGGTCATCGTGTGCTGATCACGGGGGGTTTCGACCGGAGGGAATCCTCTCAGAAGGTCTACGTATGGGCGGATGAAAACCGAACCCAGAATATCATAAACGCGATTCGTAAAGGAGCAACTTATGTGGTAGAGGGTGGCGGGCCTCAGATGGACTTCCGTGTCAATGGAAAGACAGTGGGTTCCTCAGTGACCCTACAAAGGGACGCCTACATAAGCATTCGGGCGGCCTCCGAGAGCCTCATTACACGTGTCCTTTTGGTCTCAGATGGGGAAATCGTCTGGGATGCCTCTCCAGGCAAGCATGTTTGGGAGGAACGTTTTTTCCTCCCCCTTTCAAACCGCCAGTACATTCGACCGATTGTGGAATGCGGGGATGCCGGACATCGGGCCGTCGGCAACCCAGTATTCCTGGAGAGTACACCGGAGGTCGATGTCAGCGTTTTGCCTCTGGGGNTCTCCGATGGGTTGTTACCGGAACCTATTTACCCGGAAATCGATGGAGCCCTGGAGGTCGTAGCAAACCTAGGACAAATCGCACAGAAACGCGTTTTGGCGGAATTACTGAGAGACGAATCCGTAATACATGATGCGGTCCGGGTACTCGAGGTCAGGGAGGACCTTATACCGGATTCCGTTCTCGGCGAACTGGCGACGGACCCGAACCCGCAAGTCCGTCTGGGCTCAGCCTACGCCCTGGTTGTCCGCAACCCACCGGAGCTTCAAGAATTCCTGCAGCGTTTGCTGATAGACCAAGACATTCGCATCCGGGAATACGGATCGAGAATGCTGTCTCAGTTCGTTGGTAGTCTGGACGCAAATCAATGGGGCGTGNANATTTGGGGATCGCCCCCATTCGTGAAATCCTATCTCATAAGATCCCTTGCCGCAGACCTATCAAACGTGTCGCTAACGGGTAAGTTGATCAACACATGCAGATCGCCTCACCCCAGTGTCAGTGCAGCAAGCGTGGATAAGCTGGTAGAATTGGGAACCAAGAGCTACCGGGTAATCAAAGCCCTACTGGATTCGTCACGAGAAGGAAACGTAGCTGCACTGGAACCTGTGGGTCTGATTGGAGACCGCAGATGCATCAACGCCCTCGAGAAGATATTCGGCAGCCAGGAGCACGGCCCACTGAAGAGGGGTAGTTTTGATGTATTGACGAAGATGGGTGCGCCATACCCGGACAGAATGACCGCCCAATGTAGGTACATTTCAGCACCCGTGGTTGTAGATGGCACCGTCGATTCAACAGAATGGTCCCACGCGGATCCGATGGGCCCGTTCAAACAAGATCAAGATGCATCCCCCACCGATATACAGATTTCAGGTAGATTCCTGTGGGATGACACGTACTTGTATATGCTTGCCGCATTTCGTGATAGACCGGGTCGGAAACCCGCTGTTCACCTTAGGAGTCACGACGATCCAGGTTTTGTTGTGGACGACCATTTCGAGTGGTCCTTTGGAACACTTGGAGGGAGAGCCGCACCGAAAGTGATTGCGGTAAACCTGCTTGGTGTGACACAAGACCGAATTGGCTCAGACCCCACCTGGGCTCCGCATTGGAGAGCAGCTGTTGGGCGAACTTCAAACGGATGGAATATTGAGTGCCGCATAAGGTTGGATAGCCTTGAAATCGACAACGTCGATCCCTTGCCCATCCGGACAAACCTCTCCCTAGTCTCGGGCAAGAACAGGGAGAGGATGACCTGGTCGGTGACGTACGCAAGCCCAGAGAATCCAGACAGGTTCGGTGACCTCGTATTCGAAGCACTACCACCACACAGCGAGGACGCCCGTGAATAAGCAATTTGAATTGCCCCTTTTCCCTTTGGAAATGGTCATGTTTCCACAGAGAAACGTTCCCCTGCACATTTTCGAGGAACGCTACAAGGAGATGATTGCGGGTTGTCTGGAAGATGAATCCGAGTTTGGGATTGTATCCGGAAGGGACGATGCATTCCAGACCATTGGATGCTCTGCCAAGATCGCCTCGCTGGTAAACCAGTTTCCGGACGGTCGAATGAACATCGTGATCAGGGGAAGACGCAGATTCAGGGTCCTTGAACGGATTGACATCCATTCATACATAAGTGGCGTGGTGGAAGAGATACCGGATGAATTGGGGGAAGCAGATCCCAATCTGGTAGCTAAAGTCAAGGCGCTGTACCAGGAGGCTGTTAAATTGTCTTTGGGATGGCATGTGCCGGACAAGTCCACAGATACGGATGCGGGTGAGCTGTCATATTCAGTAGCGGCAAGTCTTAATCTTCCCCTAAAGGAACAACAGGATCTGCTGGAAATGAGATCACCCCGGGATAGATTGAGTCGAGTGGAGGGTGTTCTAGAAAACGCCCTAGACAGTGTACGAGAGGTGAAACGACGATCCGGCAGCAATGGTCATTTGGCGTAACTACCATGACCTGAATCCAAAGAGGATCTCTATGGCACTCCCCAATCGAAATGAAGCAATGCAGCTATTGAGAGAGCACACTGAAAGTGAAAACCTCATCAAGCACATGTTGGCTGTAGAGGCCTGCATGCGGTCTCACGCGTGCCGAACGGGTGAGACCGAAGACCTGTGGGGGATTACTGGCCTGCTCCACGACTTCGACTATGAGAAACACCCTACACCGGAAGAACATCCGATGTTCGGCATCTCAATTCTTGAGGAGCGTGGGTATCCGGATGAAATGATTCACGCTATAAAGGCTCACGCAACCTATCTTGGCGTGCCGCGGGAATCACTCCTGGACAAGTGTCTCTTCGCAGTCGACGAGCTCACAGGATTTGTTGTGGCGGTCACCTTGATGAGACCTTCGCGGATGCTGTGTGACTTGAAGGTGTCCTCAGTAAAGAAGAAACTTAAGCAGAGTGGATTTGCTCGCAACGTCAGCAGGGCGGACATTGAGACAGGAGCGATCGAATTGGGAATGTCACTGGATGCGCACATTGCGTTCGTTATAGAAGCAATGAAGGAAATCTCCGAGGATCTTGGTCTCTAACGCAACATTCATCTCGTTGAAAAGAAAGGGCGTCCCATTCGGTGGGACGCCCTTTCTCCTCTTCTATTTGATTTGACGATCAGTTCTCCGCTTGAAGCGCCTTGAAAAAGCGCACGTCTGTTCGTGCCAGGTCGATAACAGTATCGACAGGTTCACCGCTGTATTCACTGTGGAAGCTGATCGGCCCATCGAACCCCACCTGTTCCAGNCCACGCATCAATGCNGCCCAATCCCCGAACCCCTCACCAAGTCGAACTGTTCGNGTACGCCAGCTCGTCTTNCCATTCTGAATCACCCTCTGGCGCACCAGATCCTTGAAGGCAAGAACGGAGAGATATTCCTTTACGATATTTAAGGCCATCTCTATTGGCTCGCCACAGATAGACAGATGACCAGGATCGGCAAATATCCCGATATGCTGAGGATCAAATCCCTTGACTACGTTCATAGCAGCACAGGAGTTGAGTCCCATCGAGAGTCCGGAATGATTGTGTACGACGGTCTGGACACCGTGCTTACTCGACAGTTCCTGGAAACCCTCCAGGTATCCTCTTACAACGTCAACTTCGCTCCAGTAGTCCTGTCCAGGGGTCCAGTGCCAGTACCCCAGTTTGATATGGTTCACTCCGGCCTCCCCGCAAGCCGCGTAAAGCCGATCTGCATAGTCTAAATCGGGTCTGGTGAAGTCTCCCGGCGTTGTGACAAGCGGAATACACAGGCCCTCGTTCGCAAATAGCTTTGTAGCTTCCGGTAAAGTCCTGGCCACATTTTCAGGATTCACCGGATAGCCAGGTCTTACGCACAGGTCAGCCCCTTCTACCCCTGCGGATTTCAGGGATTGAATAATCATCGGTACATCCTGACCTTCCAAATGTTTGGTAAACATAATGAACTTCATTTCATTCCTCCCCCTTGCCCAAGTCAGATTTGTGACAGGTAGATTTCATCGACCAATTCCATTGTCTTGGTTGCATCTGCAAAGTTGGTCTCGGGCTGTTTCCCTGTTTGCACACATTGGATAAAGTGGTCATTCACGTCAAAGGCGCCGTACGCCCTGAACTCCTCATTGCTGCCGCACATCTTACAAGGATCCAATGACCTTATCGGTTCCACCTGATTGTCAGCGTATAGTGCGCCACCCTCTTCTGGATCACCGAAAACGGAAATTCCGGGGGAATGAATTTCCACCGTGAACATCCGTCTGCCCGTCATCCAATTTGTCAGTAGCACCCCCGTAGCCCCGGAACTGAATGTCACAAGCGCCAGGTGCACATTACAGTGTTCAGCATCCAGCCGTCGGACGTCACTGGCCACGCTTTCCACCTCGCCACCACAAAGGTATCTGAGAGTATCCACGGCGTGAATGGCGTCCGATGTCAGGATATCGATTGCACCCCGGTAATAGGGTCCGGCGCCAACCGCATTCTTGTAGAAGGTTGCCACGGCGCTGTGGACCGCTCCACGCTTCTCACACAGAGATTTCCCCTGTCGAATAACCGGCGCAAATCTTCTCTGGAAGGTTACGCCGCTGAGCACCTTGTTGTTCCTTGCCAGAATCGCAAGCTGACGTGTCTGTTCGGAGGTCATGGCAGGCGGCTTTTCTACGAAAAGATGGCACCCCATTTCCATAACGGTTGCGCAGACATCATACATATGGTGAGGCGGCATGATCGCGTAGACGGCGTCGGGTTTTTCCTTCTCGATCATCGCAACGTAACTGCCATATCGACCCTTGATACCGAATTGGTCGGCAGCCTTGTGCATCCGGTCTTCGTTTAATTCGGACACTGCCACAATCTCAGCCTTCGTATTGGCATGAAGAGAGGGGTAATGTGCACTTGTAGCTCGCCCACCGGCCCCGATTATGGCCACCTTGACCTTCTTGGATCGCGTTCTGGTTGTCGCTTTCTTCGCCCGCTTCGCCATACACTACCCTCCCTGGTTCACGGTAACTATCGATAAACAGCCTGTATCATCGCCCTCATGTATCCCACCGCAAATGCCCGCCCAGCCCAAAACGTACTCTCCGGCTGTGGAAACCTGGGTGTATGATCCATCATGAAGGGTCCCTCGAATCCGATCTCCTTGTACGTCTGCATTGCCGCATACATGTCCTGGTCACCTTCGTCGAGAAAAACTTCCTGGAACTTCTTCGGGGTTCCCCTGATGTTACGAAAGTGAACATAAACGATCTTGTTTCTCGCTCCGATGTCCCTGATCGCCTCGTGTACATCCACACCCATTTCCGCAACGCATCCCTGACAGAACAACATTGCGTTCGAATCGCTTGGAACCATTTCGAAGGTACGGTGGTACTGTTCAAGAGTGGATACGATTCTTGCCGCACCCCCAAGAGGCTCAGGTATAGGTGGGTCATCCGGATGAAGGGCCATCCGAACACCGCTTTCCTCGGCCACAGGTATCACACGCTCAAGGAAGTATTGGAGATTCTCCCACATCTTTTCCTCGGAGATCACTTTGTCCGGATGATGTGGAGGATCTTTCATCAATTCGTCATAGTCGAACGTGCTATACAGGGCCCCTCCTCGCCCTACGGGAACCGACTCTGTACGAAAATTACCAACAGGCTTAAAATTGTAACCCAACGTAGGGATGCCCACTGTTCCCATATTCCTAAGCAATGTGCACCACGCCTCGATCTTCTCATCTCGATTGGGCAGAGCCAGNGACACCTCGTCCCAACCTGTGGCCGCAACATTCATCAGCTTCAGCCCGTGGGACTCTGCCAGCTTGTTCAGGTCGCCCCAATATTCCGTCAAATCCTCGCCTTCCCTGATACCCGGGGGGGCAGAGTTTACGGTCAAATAATCTACTCCAATTGCTTTAAAAAAGCTCAGGGTATCATCATTGATCTGATCGTATGGTAATTGCTCCTGAATGTACATTTTTCCTCCTNGGTTTTTCCTTGCGCCCTGGCCAAAAAAAACTACCTGTAGACCGCCTGTATAAGTGCCCTGATATAACCAACTGCGAACGCCCTTCCGGCCCAAAAGGTAGAATCCGAATTCGGGAAACGGGGCGTGTGATCCATCATGAAGGGCCCTTTGAACCCAACATCTCTGTATGTCTGCATCGCCTCAAGCATGTCCTGATCACCCTCATCCAGGAAGACCTCTTGGAATTTCTTCGGCGTACCAATGATATTTCTGAAATGGACATACACAATCTTCTTACGACCACCAATTTCTCTGATCGCCTTACAAACATCCACACCCATTTCAGCGACGCAGCCCTGACAGAACAGCATGGCATTGTTGTCGCTAGGAACAAGATCGAAGATTCGGTGATACTGGTCCAGACTGGAGACAATTCTTGCGGCCCCTCCAAGGGGCTCCGGAATTGGCGGGTCGTCCGGGTGGAGCGCCATACGCACACCACACGCTTCTGCAACCGGAATGACACGTTCGAGGAAGTAGGAGATATTCTCCCACATACTCTCTTCTGTGATCTCCTTGTCCTTTACATAGGGAGGATCTTGCATGAACTCTTCGTAGTCGAAAGTGCTATAGGAAGCGCCTCCCCTGCCGGGCGGGACGGATTCTGTCCGGAAGTTTCCTATCGGCTTGAAATTATAANCCAGCGTTGGAATCCCGGCCTCTCCCAGATTCCTCAATATTGTGCACCATGCCTCTATCTTCTCATCCCGATCCGGAAGGCCCAACGTGATTTCGTCCCAACACTTGCTCGCCACGTTCATAAGCTTGAGTCCATGCGACTCGGCCTGTTTCTTCTTCTCAACCCAGTAGGCCGTTCGGTTCTCACCGTCCCTCATGTCAGGTGAAGGGTAAATGGTAAAATAGTCCACACCGAGGGATTTGAAAAATCTCAGGTTGTCGCCATTCACCTGGTTCCAGGCAAGCTGTTCCTGGATGATCATTGTGGATTCCTTGATTAGGTTGAGCGGTTGACCCAGTTTTTGGCCCAATTTCTGCCTGTTCCGCAAACAGGTTTCCAACACGAGCAGATCATGTGTCCGGATCTGGTTGAAGTCAAGCACTGAATGGGGTTGGTGACTCCCCCTTGCACGCAAAAACGGTTCCAAAGCACGGTTCCCATGATAACGCGTGGGAACCGTGCTTTCCGTAGCCCGCTGAATCTCCTACTAGCCGTAAAGCTTTTCCAAAACTCTGCCAACAGTTTCCTGCAGGTGCCGAATATCTACGGGCATCACCAGATATTCATCCGCCCCGTACATAAGGCCCTTCACCTTATTTGGAGTTGCAGTCAATGCTGTAACCATAATGATTGGGATATGCCCCGTGTCCGGGTGCCCCTTCAGCCTCTGGCACACCTGGAACCCGTCCAGTTTGGGTTATCTAGTGTTTCTTGTCGGAAACCTTACAGCATCCAGGCAATCCCTTGTAGGCTTTTTTGTCTGCCTTTTTCGAATTTGCATCGTAACCGGCCAATGCCACTGCACTTTCGAGTTTATCCAGATCTGTCTTATCCTTGAGGTATGACACCTTGGCCAGTTTCTTCTGTAAGTCCACGTTTACGTCTTTTACACCTGTTTCCTTCTTCAGCGTAGAGGTGATTTTCATCACACAGGCCTCACACTGAACCGTGGGGAGCTTAATCTCGGCGACACCCGCCTCGGACTGTGAGGAACAACTTATCTGAGCCAGACTACCCAGGAAAATTACTGCTACGGACAAAGCAGATGTGATCGTGGTACGCATTGTCGAACCTCCTTGATGTTGAATGAACTTACCTATCTCTAGTTAAAGACGCACTAACTACACCTCAAACCCCAGTTCAACTACCTTCCTTTTGATCTCGTCCATATCAGGAAGAGATCTCTTGTGATAGACGGTTACTGCATCTTTCTTGTGATCCGCTTTCACCTTTTGGACACCAGGCATTCCTGCAAGCCCATCAACTATGGACTGCTCACAGTGCGAGCAAGACATGCCTTTGACCTCGATATTCTCCTTCTTGCTGAAAAACATCTTATATCCCCCTTCCTTTCGAAGTCCAAAGTCCAAGAAAATTTATCGAACGTGTTGACCCCGGTCAAGCTACCACCGACCCGAACACAGGCCTGAACGGCCTCTTCTACGCGCCCTCCTGATCCACCGTCCGGCTCTTTCTGAGTTCCCATTCCTTCCAAAGCGCAAATATTGCCGGGATGACAACCAGAGTCAGCACCGTGGAGGAAACCATNCCNCCCACCATGGGTGCAGCAATTCTCTTCATTGCCTGAGAGCCTGCACCTGTCGCCCACATAATCGGCATCAAACCAACCATCGTTGAGACAACCGTCATCATTTTTGGGCGCACACGTTCCACTGCGCCAACCATCACTGACCGGCCCACATCCTCAACCTTCATGTCAACGCCTGTCCGAGATTTNACTTCGTTGTAGGCNTGGTCCAGATAGATCAACATCACCACGCCGGTTTCAGCGGCCAATCCTCCCAACGCGATGAAGCCCACACCCACCGCAACACTCAGGTCGTACTCCAGCAGATACATCAACCAGATTCCGCCAACCATCGCGAAGGGTAGCGACAGCATTACGATCACACTCTCAGTCAGATTACGGAAGTTCAAGAAGAGCAGCAAAAAGATGATGCACAACGTCACTGGTATAACCAATTTCAATCGTTTTTCCGCCCTGAGCATATACTCATACTGACCGCTCCACACCACCGTATAGCCAGGCGGCATTGCCACGGACTCCAGCACAGCCAATTGCGCGCGCCTGACATATGTGCCAACATCCACGTCCTTTATATCCACGTAGATCCACGCATTCAGCCTGGCATTCTCACTTTTAATTCCAGGGGGACCCTTCCGTACTCGGATGTCCGCGAGCTGGCCAATGGGCACTTGCGCNCCCGATGGCGTAGGAACCAGAACACGGTGCAAGGCCGGGAGGTTATCGCGAAGCTCCCTACCATATCTCACATTTACAGGGTATCGTTCCAACCCCTCNACTGTGTAGGTGATATTCATCCCACCCACGGCAGACATGATTACATCCTGAACATCACCCACCGTCAATCCGTACCGGGCGGAAGCCTCACGGTCAATATCGAAATCAAGATAGTTTCCACCCGCGACCCGTTCCGCGAAGACACTCAGTGTACCCGGTATATCCCTTACAACGGCCTCTATCAGTTTCCCCAGTTCCTCAAGCATCCCCAGATCGTCACCCACCACTTTGATGCCCACAGGAGTCTTGATCCCCGTTGAGAGCATATCGATCCGAGCCTTGATGGGCATTGTCCAGGCATTCGTCAAGCCCGGAAACTTAATGGCCTCATTGAGGGCTGCAACCAATTTATCCTGTGTCATTCCGGGCCGCCACTCGCTCTCAGGCTTGAGCATTATTGTCGTCTCGATCATTGAAAGCGGCGCAGGATCTGTCGCCGTTTCCGCCCTTCCTACCTTGCCAAAAACCTGCTGTACTTCCGGAAATGTCCTGATGATCTTATCTGTTTGCTGAAGCAATTCACGAGCCTTGGTCACTGAGATACCGGGAAGTGTTGTAGGCATATACAACAAGTCGCCCTCGTAAAGGGGGGGCATAAATTCGGATCCTATTTTTTCCAGTGGAAACAGCCTGTCCATTTTTACAAGGGATCTGT
Source organism: Gemmatimonadota bacterium (assembly GCA_002709665.1). Classification (GTDB taxonomy): domain Bacteria; phylum Latescibacterota; class UBA2968; order UBA2968. Next base: position 21,154 of record PAQK01000028.1, read on the forward strand.
AGGTCAGACTCTCGGGATCTCCCGCGAATTGGGAAAGCACCACCGAACGAAATGGGAAAACCGTCATTACCAGAAGCACCCCTGCGATCACCACCGTACCGATCTTATTCTTCAACACCCAGGCGATTACAGGGCGATATACCCAGATCAGCATTCGACTCACCGGATTTTTGCCTTCAGGCCTGATTCTTCCCCTGATGAAGAAACTCATGAGAACCGGCACGATCGTAATCGCAAGGAAGGCGGACGCCCCCATTGCAAATGTTTTGGTGAATGCCAGCGGCTTAAACAGGCGACCTTCCTGCGCTTCCAGTGTAAACACCGGCAGGAACGACAGGGTGATGATCAGCAAGGAATAGAAAAGTGCAGGCCCGACCTCCTTCGATGCATCAAGGATGATTTCGAGATGACCCTTCTTTCCCTGATCTCTTTCCAGATGCTTATGTGCATTTTCAATCATAACGATGGCAGCATCCACCATCGCCCCAATGGCGATCGCAATACCACCCAGAGACATAATATTCGAGTTGATCCCTTGATTCTGCATCACGATGAATGAAATCAGAATACCCATCGGCAGTGTGAAGATCGCAACAAATACGCTCCTAAAATGTCCCAGGAAAATCACACACACGAACGCAACAACGGCCATCTCCTCGATCAACTTGGTGCTCAGATTGTCAATCGCCCGGTGAATCAGTGTCGATCTATCGTACGCCGTACGTACCACAACACCCTCCGGCAGACCTGGCTTCAATGATTCCAACTTGGCCTTCAGCCGTTCGATTACCGTAAGCGCATTCTCGCCATACCGCATCACCACGATCCCGCCGACGATCTCTCCTTCTCCGTTCCATTCCGCCAAGCCTCGTCTCAACTCCGGGCCCATCTCCACCGTAGCAATGTCACGCACCCTGACCGGTGTACCATTCGGGTCAACTGAAACTGGAACATTTCGGATGTCGTCGAGTGAACTGATATACCCCAGCCCCCTGACCATGTATTCGGCCTCGCTCATCTCGATCAACCTCCCGCCCACGTCGTTGTTGCTGCGCTGAATCGCCGTGNGCACTTTCTGGAGCGGGACATTATATGCCAGCATCTTGTTAGGATCCACGGTTACCTGATACTGCTTTACGAACCCACCGATGCTAGCTACTTCTGACACCCCCGGGACGCTTGTCAGTTCATAGCGCAGATACCAATCCTGGATGGACCTCAGTTCGGCCAAATCGTGATTCCCTGATTTGTCCTCCAACACATACTCGAAGACCCAACCCACGCCTGTTGCGTCGGGTCCCAGTGAAGGCGTTACGTTTTTCGGCAGGCGTCCAGATACAAAATTCAGATACTCCAGAACCCTGCTTCTGGCCCAGTACATATCGGTACCGTCTTCGAAAATCACGTAAACAAAGGAAAGCCCGAAAAACGAATAACCACGAACCGCTTTGGCGAAAGGAACCGACAACATCGCNGTGGTCAGCGGGTAGGTAACCTGGTCCTCGACCACTTGTGGCGCCTGCCCTGGGAATTCGGTGAAGATGATGACCTGAACATCCGACAGGTCCGGAATGGCATCAAGCGGTGTGTTGTACATCGCGTAGACACCCCAGCAGATAGCGAACAGAGTCGTCAGCACAACCAGGAACCGGTTACGCAGGCTCCATTCGATGATGTTGTTCAGCATTGTCCAATCTCCCCGGCAATACCGCGATAGACCTCCTCTGGGAAAAGGCTGGTTCCACATGGGATCATTCCCAGTGACGTAGCCTTGAGTCTATCAGTGCTTATGTTCACTGGGCGTCGCCTCCTCTCCGTCCCCATTGGACTCACTGGTCATTGTCTTGAGAGCAGCATTGAGATTGCTTTCGGAGTCAATCAGAAACTGTGCTGAGGTAACAATGGCCTCTCCTTCCCTCAACCCGTCCAGCACTTCGTAGACCCCCTCGGCTTGCACACCGATTCGGACTTCGCGAGGCATAAACCTTCCCTCACCCAGATCCACGATCACCACATTACGTTCACCAGAGCGAATCAACGCCTGAGAGGGGACCACCAGGGCGTCTCTTGACACCAGAGGCTTTATCCTCACATTTGCATACATCCCCGGTTTCAATTTTATCTCTGGATTGGGGAAAACCATTCTCACTTTAACTGTACGTGTCTTCGACTCCAGGAAGGGGTAGGTATAGGTAACCTCTCCGTAGAACGTCTTTCCGGGCTCATAGGACAGCTCCACCTCCGCTGGCTGTCCCACCTTAACCCAGGGGAGTTCGTATTCATACACATCCGCATAGACCCAGACCCTGGCGAGATCCGCAATACGATATAGATGCTGGCCTGATTTGATGTGAGCCCCATCGAATACGTCCTTGTGCACCACAACGCCTTCCTGTGGCGAATAGACCGTCATAGTCCGTTTCACTTGTCGTGTTTTCTCCAATTCCGCTATCTGACCCTCCGTAATGTCCCAGTAGAGCAATCTTTGCTTTGCAGACTTGAGAAGATCCAGGTCACCCGCGGCGACGTCTGATTCGGCTCGTTCTCTAAGCTTTCTGCTATAATCGAGCGCCGTCAGATACTCTTCCTGTGCCGCTACAAGTTCAGGACTGTATAATTCGAGAAGGGGCTCGCCCATTTTTACGGCGCGTCCGGTGTAATCCACAAAGAGCTTTTCGACCCAACCCATCACCTTGGTGTTCACATCCGTCATACTCGTCTCATTGTAATCCACCCTGCCAATTGTACGGATGGTTCTGGACAGGGCCTTGCGTTCCACAACTGCCGTCTTCACACCGATATTCTGTATCGTCCCAGGGTCAATCTTCACACCTCCACCTTCCCCTATCGCTTTGTCTTCATACACAGGAACGAGATCCATTCCCATAGGAGACTTTCCCGGACGGTCCGATGTAAATTTCGGATCCATCGGTGCTCGCCAGTACAGGATCTCTCGATCCTCTACTCCCGGCTTTTCCTTCTGTTCTTTCCCCCTATCCTTCACCAGATCCATCCCACACACTGGACAGCTACCAGGTCGCTCCGAAATCACGGTAGGATGCATCGCACACCGGTACACCGAACGCTCCTCCTCATCAGGTCTACCAGTTTCCTCATCCCCTAACCAGACGCCGGCGACGAACCCAAATGCAAGTACAACAACGAGTGTCGCTATCCTCTTGATGTCCACCTTACCAGCTCCTTTCAGTCTGGAACAAAGGTCTGCCCACCGCCGCCTCCAGTTCAGCCAGTTTCTTTTCGTGTCCGGTCACGTGACGGTAATAGTCTATCTCGAAATTGAAGAGCGTCACCTGGTTGTTCAGCAAGGTCAAGAAATCAACCTTGTCCACCTGGTAACCTGTCATTGCGGATTCCAGCGACTGCTCGGCCTGAGGTAGAATAGCCGTTTCGAAAAGCTCCGCCTCCTCCAGATGGCGTCGTGCTTCCAAATATGCAACACGCGTACTGAAAAGAACCTGCTGCTTGGCTTCTTCCACCTGCGATTGCGCCATTCGAATATTGGCCTGGGCCTCAACGATCTGATGATGTTGTTTCCGCCCCTTGTAAAGCGGGAGATTCATCCCGATTCCGATGCTGAGGAAGTCGGCCCCATTTACCGGATCATCTTTCGTACCAGCACGCTGCCGGTAGCCCAGGCTGATTGTAAAATCAGGCCATACCTGTCTTCGTGCGAGACGTTCTGTGGCTCGCCATTTAAGGACGGAGTGCTCCAACCCTTTAAGCAGCGGCCTAGCTTCCAGGGCAGCCTGCTGAATTTCCTCGAGCGTGTACTGCATAGCAGTCAGGGTCACTTTTTCAGGCCTCCCAACTTCGCTTTCAAGGCTTCGATTGAGCAGAAGGTTCAAACGGGCTTCCGTGGTTGCACGTATTGTTCCCAACCGGATCAACTTGTCCTTGAGGCCCGAGAGGGTTACCTGTGCTTTCAGAACATCCTGCTGGAGGCCCCTTCCCACGGCGTATTTCGTCTGCGCAATACGAATCAGATCCCTCAGAAGGGTTTCATTATCCCGGGTAATCGAGATAGCCCTGTCCAGAAACGCGAGATTGAAATAGGCCTGTTTTACCGCGTTTACTATTGTGCTTTCCCGATCCTCAAATTTGGCCTCCGCTACATCCGAGGCGTGCTTGGCAACCCTTTCCCTGACTGATCGCGTACCTGGAAATGGAAATTGCTGACTCACCCACAACGACCTTCCCGACATAGGTGTGCTGTCCAGGTCAAAACTGTTTGTTGGCAGGTTCACCAGGTCAAACTTCACATTCGGATCCATCAGGGCCCCCGCCTGAGACACCCTGGCCTCGAATGCGGCCCAGCGATGCTTCAGTTTGGACAGGCCCGGATTCTGCTCAAGGGCCTCCCTGATGATTCTATCCAGGTCCAGTTCGCTGGTGTGACCCATGGTGCTCACGAGAATCGTGAGCATTACGATAGTCTGTAGAAGACTGTAAATGCACTTCGACACCCAAACCTCCTTCGGCCTTACGCACGACGGCATCTCCCCGGTCATACGGCACCAGAGGTGGCGACCTGGCCATAGCGTAGCGATCAACCCAATCGGCTGACAAAAGAGCCGGTGAGTCGAACTCCACGAAGCACTGAAAATTTCTTCTCTGAGGAAATATTGCTTGAGTCGCCCCCGGGTGTGGACGCCCACATCGGGAGGACGGGTAGGGACTAAATCAGAAACGAGGTATTCAGCAGATATAATTGGGGTGAAGCACGGGTTGCAGAGATATCCGATGTCCTTGTGTGCCCAACCGTACGATAAGTACAAGATCCATGCGTGGTAGTGGAATTCTGATGAATAATTGGAACTGCCTGAGCTGTAGCCGGCAAGGCCGAGGGCAACTCGCGTTCATCCTGATTCACTTCGGGCTGATCTCCACAACAGCAATTGGCCATAGCAGGCGCCGTGTGACACGAATCTGACACCAACTGCACCCAGCACAGACAACTCAGTACGGCAACCAACAGGGCCACAATGACAGCGTATGAAGTGGAAGTTTTCGGCAAGACGGATACTCCATTGTCAATGAGTGTTTTGGAACAGTGCATTATTCTTCCTTGTAATCCTTTTCGAGAATTCCTTTTTCCTTCAAAGTTTTTGTAAGTTTTTCTAGACGAACAAGTGCAACCACTCCAATCATCCCAAAAACAAATCCGACTACTGCTAGACCTTCCACTATTTATACTCTTGAAAGCACTTTTCGAAATTACTCCACCGTTACGGAAACCTGCAAAGTAAAAACAAGAAACTTACTTTCGACCAACGCCACATGGGCTAACAGTTGGCACAATCTATGCCTGCAAAATCCAAAATCACAATATGTTATATTTTACAGAAATCCTGCAGCTATGTCAATACCGAGACAGCCATGTCCCAGATTCCTACTATTGAGGCCGATCTGCCGATCCTGACCAGAACCTGTAGGTATGGAGTTGTGTTGGCTGTAATGGGATGAGACTCGTTATATTAATCAGGACGTAGAAATGGGCCATACTAAAATGAGAAGTCATTTCCTATGGGGGACATCGTGAAGAAGCGTACGTTCTGTAGCAATAAAGGCAATGTTCCGAAGTTTCCTTATTCGCAGGCTGTGATCTACGGCGATCTGATCTACATTTCCGGTCAGCCGCCGGTAGACCCTGAAACTCAGGAACCGATATCGGGCGATGTTAAGGAACAGACACGGCAGATGCTCTCGAATGTATCGGGCATACTGGAAGATGCAGGCACCTCACTGGAGAACACGATAAAAGTCACAGCCCTGCTGAAGGACCGATCCTTGTTTTCCGACTTCAACGAGGCATATGCGGAATTCTTCCAGGAGAATCCGCCGGCCAGGACGCCTGTATTTACAGATACCGGAAGCAACCTGGTGTGTATGGACTTTATAGCAGGTCTGGAATAGACGACTCACCAGAATGCGAGGACTTACCAGATCCTGCTCAAGAGATCCAGGATCCCTTGCTTCACTGGTCCACTATGATGGGATTGACTTCTATCCAATTCAAGTGTCTTTTGCCGGTTTTGGATGTACCAAGAATATGACTGGCATAACATCTGAAGATTGCTATATCGCGAGGACCACCCTAGATCAGAGCGTGCACGAGTCTTGTCTATTTCACATAATTCTCTAATATTATGGTGTGTCCAAGTCCCCGAGTGTTGTTTGCATCACGAGTTGGAGCTAGTAGTCAGCAGAAGTTGAACTTTGCCCATTTTTCTTGCGAAGCGCCACTAACTTAGAGTTGGCAGTTTTGGTCCTTTCCAGTAAGGCTTTACTAAAAACTGAATTCTTGAAAAGACAAGGTGGATTGTCCACCCAAGCCCCCTAAAGAGAAGAGTTGACACACAGAGGCGTTTACAGATGCGATCTAATCTCTCTAAAAATACTCTCGGCAAGTCGAGTCTTTTCTTGATCCTAATGACTCTGCTGGCATTCGTCTCCTTCAGAGGTGTAGAAGACCTACTGATTGATGCAGATGACCACGACTATTTTAAGGCCGCGTCTGGTGTTGATACTGGTTCTTCGCTTTCACTCCGCTTGGCGAATATACGAATGCTCGGTCAGTTACCGAGTGGCTTTTCCTTTACTTACACAATATTTGGGGTGAAAATTATTCCAATTACCACTGGCTCTTAGTGGGTTTGCATCTGGTAGCTAGCCTACTGCTTACTCTGACGCTTTGCCAATTGGGCTATGACAAGATGGTGAGTTCCATTTCCGGGATGCTGTTCCTCGTGAACGTCTCACATTTTCGAGCAGTGCACTGGATTTCTTGTATGGCTTATCCATTGGTTTTAATCTTGTCACTGGCTGTTCTAATCTCCTAGTCCCATTTTTTAAAGTCTCGTCGCGGTGATTGGATAATCGTAGCCTGTGGACTTCTTTTCTTGGCCAGTTTTGCACACGCTTCAGCAGTAAGCGTTACTCTCTTCTGTGTCTACTTAACTTGGCGTAGATTTCCTTCCCCAAGAAGAATGATACTGTCAGTGTGGCCTCTTCTGTTCACAAGTTTTGTGTGTTTTGCACTCAGTTCCACGTTGTTCGCCAGTGCATTACCAGCTTCGGAAGGTTTCCCGAATCTCCTCCAGGTGCCAAAACATCTACTGTGGTTTCTCGGAATGCTCCTGATCACAGCACACTGGTTTCCGTCGAACTTGGTATACGAGCCAAACCTGATGGTCATCTGTTTCGGCGTGCTAGTCTTCATTGCAGCCATATTCATAATGGTTCGTTGGCCCAATAGTTCTGCGATGACAGATGGAATTGTTTGGATGTTCTTGGCACTTGCTCCCTTCTGCTATAATGTGATTATCATCATTGGCTCAGGTGCAGTGAAGCCCGGAGGAGTTGGACCATCACGCCACCTTTATATTGCCTCGGCAGGTTCATCCTTGTTACTGAGTCATCTGATCTGTCAACTGCATTGGTGGCTATTACAACACACGAGTGTCATACGTGCCCGGGCAGTATTCGCGATATTGCTGGTAGGGATAGTAACATCTAGCGTAGTTGCGTTAGATTGGGTGAGGGCTTTGTCTCTCTATGCCTCTGGGCGAAGCTATATTTGGAAGGGTCATCTAGCACTGGGTGTTCAGCAACTAGAGGGTGCGATTCGACACAAAACTTCCATTCTCCCCAAGGCTGCGTTCCTGCACCTTACGGTTCTTTCTCTTGCCCTTGGGAAATCCCAACAACATCTCCTCGAAAAGGAGTTAGAGAAGGATCCTGACTCTCCTCTTTTCGGAATGCTCCTTGGTATCACTGCGTCTCTGCTTGATAAACCTGAACTGCGTGCTGAGGGTGCCAGAGTCACCTTAAAGATTCTAGAGAAGTCCAAAGATCCAGTGCTTCTTTCACAGGCTGCTACTGGTTACAACAACCTTGGAGCTCATTACTACACAGTCGGCGAGCTTCCTGAAGCCATTGAGTGCTACCTTAGGGCCATACAGATTTCGCCAAAATACTACAAACCGATTTCCAACCTCACTCGGGCTCTTTCTGAAAGTGGTAGGTTCGAGGAGGCCCTTCGAGTATATGGCTACCTATTGGAACTTAAGCATAATCAAGACGACTACTACCATCTTCCCCTCTCTTTGCAAGACCAGGGACAATCAAAGCTGGCAATCCAAGCCTACAAAGAATATTTGTTGATAAAACCAAACGATGTTTCTGCACTGAATAATTTGGGAATACTGCTTTCTGAGAAAGGGGAAGGCGAGGATGCCGTTCTCTACTTAAAGAGGTCCGTGGAGATTGATCCAGAGTTTACTGACGGAATTCACAACCTTGCTCGGGAATATCAAAATCAGGGGAAGTTAACAGAAGCCATAAAAGGCTTTGAAGCCTACCTTCGTTTTGAGCCAAATGACCACATTGTGATGAACACCTTGGGTATTCTCTATTCTAGTAATAACCGAATCCGGGAAGCCCTCGAAATCTATGGAAAGGCAGATCAGATTGCACCAGGCTTTGGAGAACCGTTGTTCAATAGTGGGGTGATTTATTTAGGCCAGGAGAAATATGATATTGCCGAAGAAAAATTCAATCAAGCACTACTTAAGGACCAAACTCTTTGGCAAGCTTATCAGGGGCTTGCAGAAGTTTTTGAGCAGAGAGGGAAATGGAAAGAAGCAATTGAACGATACCGGAATATTCTTGAACTCAATCCTAGCAACCAGAATGCCCGTGAGAGGATTGATGAATTGATACGAAAACACAACACGGAATAATGTCAGATTAAGTCTTGTCTATTTCATCTAATGCCTAATTCGTAGATCCATTCGATGAATCTGAAAGAAAGAGGATGCCTGAGTGTAAGTTTTTTGAGCTGCCAATCCCTGACCTCGAATTTTTCAACGAACAGGTTCCCGTCTCCAAGCAGGTGGACCGCCGAACCCCAATACATAAAACAGGCGGACGCTCCTGCCATCCAGGCCACACAAACGGCGTAGTGCCAAGGAGACCTACCCCAAGGGTCAATCACTTTGGCTAATTTGCCAAAATATGTAAGCCCCAAGGAGCGTAAAAACGGAACGAGTAGGATTAATGACAGGATAAAAAATGCAGCCTGTATCCAAATGGGATGATACGTCAATACATTCGCTGCCCAAATGGGATTAGGTGGGGGAACTAGGTGGGCAACCTGATACAGGCCGCAGATGACGCTGGCAACTACGATCGAGTTAGCAGTAGTGGTAGTTTTCTTCAGATCCACTTGACCCTCGCCAGCTTTGCGCCAAGACGCAGGGTGTGCATCATATTCGTCTCGTCCGCAATTCCCTTGCCTGCGATATCGAATGCGGTACCGTGATCGACGGATACTCGCACAATAGGCAAACCGAGCGTTACATTCACTGCCTTGTCAAAGGCGACCAATTTGGCAGGCGCGTGGCCTTGATCGTGATACATTGCGACTACTCCGTCGAAAATACCATCGTATGCCTTGAAAAACACGGTGTCGGCTGGAAGCGGTCCAATCGCATCAATTCCTCGGGCTCCCGCGCGTTCTATTGCCGGCTGAATTGCTGCGGCATCCTCGCTGCCGAAAAGTCCTGATTCTCCCGCGTGAGGATTGAGTCCGCATACTGCGATACGCCGGGTAGGTCGCCCCATATCCTTTAACGCCTGATCCAGCAGCACGATCGTATCGAATATCCGACCCTCGGTCAACTGTGCGGAGACATCCGAGAGGGCAATGTGTCCGGTGACGTGAACAACGTTCAGCCTCTCGGAAGCCAGCATTAGCCTCACATCGTGACCACCGGCACGCTCCCCAAGCAATTCGGTGTGTCCGGCGTAGTGAAATCCGGCAAGGTTCATTGCCTCTTTATTCAACGGCGCGGTCACAATACCATCGATTCGTCCGGCAACTGCAAGATCAACCGCAGTTACGACCCACTCAACTGCCCCCCGACCTGCTTCCGGGCAGACCTCTCCAAGGTGAATTTTCGCCACATCCAGCTCGACCGGACTCAGGACTTCGACCGTACCCCATTCGCAAGCAGCCTCCTCGGGCGAACTCACCGGCTGTACAGCCAGGTCTACTCCTGCAACATCGAGACTATTCTGCAAGAGTTCGGGATGCCCAATCACCATCGGGCGACAGTCTCGATATACCTCAGGTTTGCTGAGTGCCTTCAGAATCACTTCCGGCCCAATACCACAGGCATCTCCCATTGTGATGGCCAGAAACGGCCTAGGCTTCCCTGGTTCGGTTTCTGGCCCCACCAGCTCTTGTACTGCTTTGACCAGAATGTCCGAACCTCCGATTGCTCCCCCCTTGGTGACCATGCGCAGACCGTGACGATCGCCTCCCGAAATCATACATAAAGGTACACCCGTAGACACCTGCCCAAGGATCTGGGCACCTGTACCCCCAACGGCCTTCAGTATCTCCACAGCTGTCCATCCGCCTGTCGCAACAAGGCCACATTCGGGCACTCCGCCCACAACTTTTCGAGCAACCTGTCCCATCGCCTTCATCACGCCAACCACCTGCTCCCTTGCCACACCGTCGTGAAGACCCACCAGGGACAGCACTGCCTTTCCCCGCGTTTTCAGTTGTGCAACCAGGTCATTCACCAAGGTCTGCGATCCTCTCGCTACCCAATCCTCGTCCGCCATTTCCAGGTGGATCTCCCACTCCGACACCTGAGTCCTCGCTCTCAGTTCTGCGACCTGCCTGCGTGTAGTCGACTCCGCACTCCCCACTACAATCAACACAGGTCCACGCGACTCATACGCTTTTGCAGTCCACGACGAACTTACACCAAACGCTTCTGGAATATGTTCGGCCAGGCCGGCCGACCCACACATCAGCGGCGTCACCGACATCTTTGATGCGGCAAGAGCAATGCTAAGAAGATCATCGGTGGAAGCAGCATCCAGCACGATCACCGTCGGCTCAGGCTTGCGTATACCTTCAACCATCGCCAGGATATGCTCAGGTCCCTGGGCAATGTCCTCGAGTCCAAAATTCCGAATCTGTACCGAACCATCCGAATCAAGCAGGTGCGGAAGATAGGATCCTCGCACGGGTGCACCAGGATCGTGCCCCACCTCTGTGCGCTCCACCGGAATGCCGTGGACCAGATGGTATCCACCAACGGTCACACGACCGGTTCGGGGGAAGGCCGGTGCCATCAAACAAAGGTCAATGTCCAGCGATTGCATCACGGTTCGCAACTCAACACCCAAATTTCCCCGCAATGCGGAATCCACCTTTTTGTACAGGACCCGGTATTCCCAGTCAGCCACCCTCGCACACACATCACGAATGGCACTTGTAGCACCCACTCGATTCTCATTCCGGGTTTCCGTGTCCAGGACAACCACGTCCGCTTCTTCGGGCAAGCAGGCATCTAAGGCAACCATGGATCGCAAGCCTGCTCTGGCAAACTGCAACCCCGTATCACACGCGCCGGTAAAATCATCTGCAAGCATCAGACAAAACATCGAAATCCAACCTTGTCGGAAAAATTCAAGGGGCCGGGAACCGGTGGCCAAGGCAGGAACCCTGTAGCCACCCAAGGGCCACAAAAAGTCCATTTACCTCAGCCCCCAGCTCCCAGCCCCCAAGTCGCATCGTGAGTCAGCGAGCCGAACGCTACTTCGTCAACTGCCAGGTATTACGTTAGGTCGGCATACTCTCCCGCCCCGTCCCCACCAAAGGGTTTTGTTACGTGCAAACCTATTGCATACAAAGAGCAGCCCATTGACAACTCAATAAAGCCTCGACAACTTACGTGCAATATATCTGTCTTGATGATATCGAACGCCATAAGGACAGCCAAAATCAATGCGATAGCAGATGCGGCCATCAGAATTTATGTAATCACTTTCAAGGGAATCCCCCCTTCGGATGATGACTATGACCCTCGGTGAGATACTGGCTCACGAAACTTAACAACTATAAGGCCATATACGCTAAATAGTCCAGAATCAAATATATATGACCGAATGCTCCATCGCTGTACACTCCTTGTGTCGACCAGAAATCTCAAACTTAGACACAGTTACGAACGAAAAAATCCGGCTTCAGAATCACTCGGTAATTCGGGGGGGGGAATGTACCGACCGATCACATTGGAATCTTTATCCTTTCTCCGGGCCCGAGGTGGCGTATACAAGAGACGGCCGACCCGTATAAGGCTTATTTCCGAAGAACATACGTGTGAATTGACGTTGGACCGTGAAGCCGCAGGATTTGGCGAGTGCAACGCCACCTGAATTCACAGATGGGACATCGAAAAAAACCGGCCTCCCGGAAAGGCAATTCAAGGCCCACCTGACCAATGACTCACCAATCTCTACGGTATCGGCCAGAACAGGCCCAATCTGGCAGGCATTGCTGCCGGGCCTCGTCAGTGCATATCCTTTGACCACTCCTTCCTGATCCCTGACCACACCACAGATACTCTCAGCGTCAGCATGGAGCTGACGGATAAGGTCTCCTCGGTTCAATCCGTAGATGGGTGTATCGTATACGATCACCTCTGCCAGATCAGAATCAATCAGGGCTTCCACACCATCCACCTTGAAGGGAGTGCCGGACCCTTCCCATCGCTCGAGTGCATACTCATCCACGAACCCCAGCGGCACATAGACTTCCCTTCCCATCGGTGTAGCATCCAGCTTTATGGTGCCAACACCGGCCGACCGAAGATGGTTGATTCCGTGGTGAAGCATCGCGCTTCCAATCCCCTTCCTCCTGTGTTCCGGCGGCACAAGAACCATCGCTACCCACCCGCAGCATCCCTCAAAGACCACCGTGACCACAGTTCCCACAGGCTCCCCTCGGAGCTCTGCAACAAAACATCCATCGGGAGCGAGAGATAAGAATCGTTCCCAGTCCGCTCTCGTCTGGTTCCAACCGGCGAGTTCCTTGAATTTCATACCAATTGGTATGTCTGACACTGTCATGGGCCTGATGTTGATTAGATCCTGGGCCAATTGTAACTCCAGTACTCTCTTGGCAATACTGTGATTAGACACCCATCAGAAACCGTAAAGCTTCTCTCCAGCAACTCATCTGCACAGCTTGACAGAAAACTGTGATGGGCTCATATTATCGCAAGAATCAATGCCAGTGGCAAACGCAAACCCCGGGATTGACTTTTGAGTGAGTCTGAACCCAGATCAGACTGCCGAAGTGACAGCCAGCCACCGGGCTCGTTGCCCGCGATTTCTATTACACCTCGCTCAATTCTCATCGGCCTCATCCTCACCGTACTCATCTGTCTTTTCGCTACAGACACTACTTACCGACTCAGAGCTTCCCGCGTCTCCCTAGGCCACATTCCAATGTCGTTGTGGCTCCCGTTCATCTTGCTGTTCCTCGCCAACATTCTGCTCAAGATCACCCGGACCGGTTGGTCGCTTGCGCCTCATGAACTGGGGCTCATTCTGTGTATGGGTTTTATCGGAAGCGCCTTTCCTACCAAGAATGTCGCAGGACGGTTGGTAGCAGTACTCGCCACACCTTATTACAAGGCAACCCCTGAAAACAGGTGGGGCGATTTCGTACTCGATCACATCAAGCCGTGGGCGGTACCCAACAACGAAACCGGGGCCATCACGTACCTCTGGGAAGGCTTACCCCGCGGCCAGTCCATCCCCTGGGCTGAGTGGCTGATGCCACTCTTCTGGTGGTTCACGCTGTTGGCCGCCCTCTTCTTTGCCTGCTTTTGCATCACAGTAATCTTGCGCAAACAGTGGGTGGAACACGAACGAATCGTATTCCCCCTGGCAAGATTGCCCTTAATGATGCTGACAGATGAGACACCCGAATCCCCCCTGCCGAAATTTTTCAACTCAAAGATATTCTGGTTCGGCTTTTCGCTCGGACTATTCATACTCACCTGGAACGTCTTGCCACGATTCTCCCATCGTATCCCCATGATCCCTTTGGGCCCAACACATTCATCCACACTCACTCTTGGTCCGGATTTTCCACCACTAATCGTCAAATTCAATTATGTGGTTGCAGCCTTCGGATATCTCACCAACCTGGAAGTACTGCTTTCCATCTGGTTCTTTCACCTGATCTCATTGCTCCAGATCGGGGCAATCAATAGATTCGGTCTCACAGTCACCAGTGAGTATTTCGGGGGCGTTTTGCTTCAACAAGTAGGAGGGTTCGTTGCCCTGGTGATCTTTGGGCTATACATGGCACGCAGCCACATCAAGACGGTGGTACAGAACGCGATTCGACCAACTGGCGATGACCGCCACGAACTCCTCTCCTATCGTACAGCTATCGTCGGCCTGGTCATCTCCTTAACCTATTCGGCCGCGTGGCTACACGCACTGGGTGTCTCCTTGCTGGGCGTAGCAGTACAACTCTCGCTCTTGTTCATCTACTTCCTGGGTCTGGCAAAAATCGTCGCAGAAACCGGGCTCGTATATATCGAAACGCCCCAAAGAACACAGGCCCTTGTAGCTGGAATTCTCGGATCCACAATTCAGACGCCCGATCACGTTGGCCTTGCTCTGGCGAGCAACAGCGTGGAGTCCCACCGCGAATACATACTGCCGACACTCGTCCATATCGGCAAGATCCACCACGGATTTCGATGGGCCAGATTCAGAATCGTCTTGGCTCTGTGCGCCGCATTCGTGGTCGGGTTCATCGCCTCGGTCGGCTACACATTGAATTTATGTTATGGCGCCACCGGGGCAGCCAACATTCGACATGTCTATGTATTCGGCAGCTACGGCCTAACCATGTTTGACCGAGTCGTCAAATGGGCGGCGACAGTCCCTACATTCACCGGAACGGACCTCGGGTTCATTTCGTCAGGAATCATCGGCACACTGCTGTTGAGCCTGCTCCGACTCAGATTTGCCTGGTGGCCTCTACACCCCGTTGGATTCACGGTGGGGTATGTCTATCCCGTTAGAGTCACAGCTTTTACCGTGTTCCTGACCTGGACATTCAAGTCTCTTGTCTTGCGAATTGGCGGCATTGCCCTCTACCGAAACCTGCAACCCTTCTTCCTAGGGTTATTAATCGGATACACACTGGGAGTAGGGGTCTCAACGCTTTCAGACGCCATCTGGTTTCCCGGGAACGGGAAGATGGTGCACACCTGGTGAGTAATGGTTCTCTTCCCTCTCATCTGGACACGGTGGCTCCCCTTCCTTATCTTCAATCGCCATAATGTCTCCGAACTGCAACCTATTACCTGATCCCAGAGACCCCTTCAGATGATCCACTCGTCCCATTGGTTTTCGGCCCTCCTTGCCTCACTCCTGACTGCAGTCGTGTATACCGTCCCCTGCCCGGCGGATGACACGTATGACCGGGCCGTGATCAGGGTTACGAAGGAAGGTGACAATCGCTTTGTCCGGGGGGAAATTCGCATCGAAGCCCCTCAGGATGAGGTCTGGGAAGTCCTCACCGACTACGACAACCTTGCCAATTTCATTCCAAACATGCAAAAGAGCCGTCTGCTTGAAGGTGAAACAGACGGCCCGTTGAAGCTGGAACAGATCTCGATCTGGCGGTTTCTGATCTTCAAGAAGAAAGTAAGGGTCCTCCTTAGGGTTTTCGAACATTATCCGGATCGAATCGCGTTCTCCCAGATCGACGGTGACTTCCACACCTACACGGGGGCATGGGACATTGACCGTGTGGATGATGCCATTCGACTTCGGATTACCCTTCGGGTTCGACCGGCGTTCTTCGCTCCAGGATTTTATCTGGACCGAATCGCGAAAGGGACCGCGGAGCGATCCCTCGAAGTGATCCGGAGTGAGACGCTTAGGCGCCTGCAAGAAGACTGAGCTGCTTACTTGCTGTCCCTAGTCCCCTCCTCGCCGAACAAGAAGGACAACAGCGCGAACCTTCTGGCTTCCGTGACGGGCGTGACTTCGTGGAGGTGCGAGCAAGAGAACACGACTGCGCCACCCGTGCCTGGGCGATAGAGATGTGGACCGAATTCCGGGAAACGCAGGTGCCCACCTTCATATCCTTCATTCAGATTGATCGTCAAAGCGAATCGTCGATGGGCCGCAGAGGGACTAAGATTGTCCCGATGAGCGTGGAAGAATCCGCTTGAAGCCGAGTCGTAGCAGGCGATCTTGAAGCCCTCGAAACGTGTGGCTCTGTAGACGAACGCACGTTGGATCTCTGGCATGACACGGCATCCAATGGTACCTGTCAGCATCCGCATCAGCTTTTCGTCAATTACAACGTGATCCCGTCGACTCTTGTTCTCCCGGTCGATTGTGTCTTCTCTCCCGGATCCGCGAGACTGCTCTACTCCTGTCTCCTCGTTTCCTTGGTTTTCCCAAACTTGAGTTAGAAACTCACAAATGGCAGGCTCAAGGACGTTTGGTATCACCAGGACGGGAGCTTGAGTTAGAATCTCTATCGGTTCGATTTCGAGATCCGTTTCAGACAATATTGATCTCACCTCTTCCTTTATGTCTATGTCGTCTCGCAAAACTACCGAGTTCAGAATTCGGAGGTTGGAATCCAGAACATAGAGGACTGCCCTTTCCTCTTCGGCCAGCCGATATGCAGTGGTGACCGCACGTTTTTCATCTTTGAAGATCGGGATAGCTAAGTCGGGAGGGTCGGCTGAGCCATTGTATACCGCGAACAACGGCACGGATCCCTCGGCGATGACGGATAGCATTTTAATTATGGATTCGCTCGGATTCTCGCCTAGAAAGAGGAGCAGGGTGGGTTCTCCCCCGGCGCGGGCGTAAAATCTGGTCCTGGTGTTATCCGGACTAAGTGGCAGGACGAAGTCTGTTGCCCGTTCGCCCCGGCCTGGTCCTGGTCGGTCTGAAGACATCTGGGTTCCTTGTTTGTGGTCAGCGAAAGACGAAGTCGGAAACTTGTATTCTTGGTGAGAACTGCGTTCAGCGTCAAACCCCTTTCTTATACTTCTACCCCTCCGAGGGCACCCTTTTCTCTTAACCCGCCAAAAGAAAAGGGTGTAAAAGAAAAGGCGGTCCCAAGCGCCGGACGGCTTGCACAGCGCGAAATACCTCCAGGAGCCAACTCGACCTTTTGCCCTACACGGCGCAGAAACAAGAAAATCTATAGGAGGGAATGGAAAAGCGTTCTGTGCGATATCTTTTTCACATGATCGATACAGTATTACCCAAATTGATTGTGTTTGGGTGAGTCTAGAAACAAGGCCAGTTACCTCACCTCGAGGGCCATTCCATTGTCTCCTGGATCTGCGCCACCGTTCAGGGCGTTTGTTTCGGGATCAATTCTAATGCCGTGTACTGACGCTATTCCCCCGTAGCTGGCCAGAGCCCGGTTAATCTCCAAGCCCATAGCGCGTACTTGTCGGCAGACCGATGGTGTAATTCTGGCGTGGGTAACTACGACTTCGCCTTGGCTGTCGAAGCGAGGCGCCGCTATGGCCTCGGTCGCCGACATACTGTGATCCAGAACATTGAGAATGGCGTGGAGGATTCCAGTAATGATGCGTGTACCTCCTGGAGCGCCTACCGAGAAGTACGGCTTGTCGTCGATCTTGACGAGTGGAGGCGCCATTCCCGTGGTTCGCGATTTTCCTGGTTCTATCGAGTTGACCTCACCAGGGACAGGGTTGAAGCAGTTCATGCAATTGTTGTACATAAAGCCAAGGCCTTCGGTCACGACATCAGACCCCGATCCCAGGGAGTGCGTGAGCCCCATGACATTTCCCCGGGAGTCGACAACAGAGACATGGGTGGTATCTTGAGATTCCTCAGCTTGCCACCTAGGGACCTGGAAGACTTCACCGGCATCAATCCGATCTCGCCAACAGGAGACACGATCAATGCTCAACAACTCAAGGGCTGGGACTTCCACAAAGATGGGATCACCAATCAAGTTCGCACGATCCACCCAGGCTGCCCGCATCGCCATAGAAACCTTGTATACATACTCCGGAGACAGGTGACCCAACTCTCTCAAATCGTATCCTTCAAGGATCTTCAACATCTGTAAGATCGTGAGCCCCCCGCCCGGGGGGTGATTTGAGGCGATCGTATAGTTGCGGTAGCTGGTGCAGAGCGGTTCGGCAACGGTGACTTCATAGTTCGCAAGGTCGTCCAACGTAACGAATCCGCCACCACGCTCCATATTCTCGGCGATTCGTCTTGCCAGATCGCCGTGGTAAAATACCTCCTCACCACCCTCAGCCAGAAGAGAAAAGGTGTTTGCCATATCCGGATTGGCGATCATCTCCCCTCCTCCCTCATAACGTGACGACCCGAGGGTGATCCAGGGGGATCTCTCTGAACCAATAGGCGGCTTCTGCCATTCCCGGGCGGTAGCAGCACCGATCTCAAATCCTTCCCTGGCAACTCTTACTGCCGGTTGAATAACGTCTTTCCATGGCATTGTGCCAAAACCTGTTTGCACCTTGTAGAGTCCTGCAACAGTACCAGGAATTGTGATCGCTTTGTACCCTTTCTCGTTAACTTCGTCTTCAAGAGCGTAACCATAGCCAGTTTGTTTCTCCTTGATAATCGCATCCTGCCACATACCCGGGCTTACGAGCGATCCGGCCTTCCCGTGGAAGTCGAACATCATCTCCTGACCTGTCTCAGCGAGATGCAAATTAATCATTCCAAATCCGCCGACACCACAGCTCCTGGGCGTTGTAACCATTTGGACGAAGGCCGCTGTAACGGCTGCGTCTACCGCATTTCCACCATCGGCAAGAACCCTGGCGCCGGTATCTACGGCAAGAGGCTGAGGGGCGGTTATCATTGAATTCATCCGAGAGCTCCCATTAGAAACAGTTTCAGATGGTCAATAGTAATATAACAGCTGGATTTCCCTTTGTGAACGGTGATTGCTTGCGGCCATTCGGACCTTTTAACTCGGTTACCCCAGGACTCGGAAGGGGTTGACTCGGTAGTAGCGATTGTCTAAGATTCAGAATGGTTCAGCAACCGATAATTCCTGGTTTTTGATGGTTAAGTTCATTGGAGTTTACACTTGGTCGACCCAACCATTGCGATTATTGGTGCTGGTGCATTATCGACTCGAAGGATTTATCCCTACATCGATGCGGCCGGTGCCGTACTGGTTGGGGTTTGCAATCTCGAACGAGACAAGGCCGAACGAAATGCAAGACGATTCGGGGGTCGTGTCTACGATGACTTCAGAGAGATGCTGAATCGGGAATCTCCCGACGGCGTCATCATCTGTGTAGGAACCGAGGGTCACGCCGAACTCGCTCCGGTAGTCCTGCAAATGGGATATCCTGTGTATGCGGAGAAATCCCCGGCACCTTCATCGGCGGCAGCACTGGAAGTTGGCCGCGTAGCAAAGGAAACAGGTCTGCTGTGTATGACTGCATTCAAGAAACGATATACGGTAGCCAACAATCGAGAAAGGGATTAGATCGAGGGATTCAATCCAGGTGATCTCTACTCCCTTTCCATCGATTACGCCTCCGAACATTACTTCAACGAATCACCCCGATCCTCCTTCCTCCTGGATTTCGCTATCCATATTATCGATCTGGCGTGTTACCTGTTTGGGGACGTCGAACATGTCTTCAGCTTTGCAAAAGATAAAGATGCCTACGCGGTCTCCTTGAAATCTAGAAATGGTGCAGTAGGATCGTTAAATCTGAACGATGGCAGGTCGTTTTCGGTACCCACGGAGGCAATCAAGATCAACGAAAGGAGAGCAAATTTTATGACGATTCACAACTCCTCTACCTGGAGAATTTCCGAGAACGGCAAGCCCTGCGAGTGGCGTGAGCCACCCACATTCACCATTTCGGGCGACAGCTGTAATGATACGGGACATCTTGCAGAAGTTGTGAATTTCCTCGCTGCGATACAGGAAGGTCGTACAACGAGTTCAAAAATTGCCGAGAGCTACAAGAGTATGGCGCTATATGAAGGAATTCGGACCTCTGCCCCGTCTGGAAGGGTTGTGGACGTCATGTATGAGATTTGACAATACAGAAACACGGAGATGCGGAAGGCACGGAAGAAGTTAGAAGCTAGCCAAGCCAATCTCAAAAGCAGAACTGTCAAAGTTGAGACTTCAATGACCAGGGCATCAACTACCAGAATCCTGTTCCTATCTCGTCGATACCCACCTTCGATGGGTGGTATTCAAACCCATTGTTATCACATGTACACATTGCTGAGTAAGTGGGTAGACGTAAAGCTCGTAGCCCTGAGTAGGCAGCACCTGATCCACCTGGCGTGGTTCGTTCCCTACACTTATTTGGTCAGTCTCTTCGAAGTGCTCTTCCGCAAGGTCGACACCATTTATTTCAGCGATGGCGTGATCTGTTGCCTGGCTACGTTTCTGCGACCCTTCACCCGGGCAAGATTCATCGTTACAGTCTACGGCCTCGAATTGACTTTCTCCCACTGGTTATTCAGTAAACTGATGAAATGGGGAATTTCCAGATGCGAACGCGTACTTGTGATCAGCGAACATACCGGCAGGATCACAGCTGAGTCGGGCGTGCCAGAGGAGAAAATTCATCTGATCTACCTAGGTGTCGAGCCTGGAACACTCACACCAGAACGGCATAAGATTGTCAAGCAGAACTTCGAGGAACAGCACGGCATATCGTTTGAGAAGGAAAAGGTATTACTCAATTTTGGGAGGCAGGTGCGCAGGAAAGGACTTGTTCCCTTTCTCCAAAAAGGATTCCCTCTACTAGATTCAGACATTCGGCTGATCATCGGAATGGGAAGCACAGGCGAGGAGATCCCGAAGATCAAAGCGGAATCGGAACGCTACGGTGAGCGAATCATCCTCCTCGATCACCTCGACGATGATACCGCGGCAATGCTCCGAGCCGAGTCGGATGTGTTCATAATGCCAAATCTCGCCATCGCCACAGACGCCGAAGGATTCGGAATTGCACCGTTGGAAGCAATGTACGTAGGTGTGCTCTCTGTGGCATTTGCCGTGGACGCCCTCGTGGAAAGCGTGAATGAATGGGGCTATATGGTTGAGCCTGGGGACTACCAGGGATTCGTGGACAAGATCAACGAGCACCTGGGGCTCACACCCGAAGAGAGAGCATCCCGGGGTGCAAAGGCGAGCGAGTACGTGAGACGGGAATACACCTGGGAGAAAACTGCGAGAGAGTACCTGGAGGTGTTTGAGGGGCGGGTTTGAGGGGCGGGTTTGAGTCATCCATCGAAAAATTAAAGGGCAGGTCATTTGTTAGAAATCGCAAAGCNTCAACTTGGATCGACGAAAACCAGAAAGGATTTTTGCCCGGCCTTTACGGCCTAAGCTCCTCTCGATCCTGATCACGGATTGTTTATTTGGAGCCCCAGACCAAACCGATGTGTATGCACATCGGCACTGACAAGGCGTTCACCATAACCCCTCCAATAGTGGGCGAAGAGATAGAAGCTCTGCCAAAGCCCTTGGAACCCAAAGAGGNCNCGGAAGATGGAGAGGTTCACATCTATCGATATGCAAACCAGTTCAAGGAAGCCTCAGGCATAGCATCAATCTGCAGCTCATTGAGGAGTCAAGGGCACGAATCAGGGGACATTCTAATCCTACTAAGAAGCGATATGTACATTAGATATTCTTCTGTCGTGGCCGGTCAGCTGTCAAAGATCGTCCATGTCGCCGTACAAGAACAGGAAACACCCCTGGATGGGGAACAAGGTCGAGGTCTCTGGTCCAGATGCTGGCGCACGAAAACAGTCTTTCCCTCAGATCTCTCCTAATCTGCCGAGACAATGGAATTGGAGAAAAGTGCTTCAGGTTCCTTGAGGATATATCTCGTCAACCGAGTGTTCGAGTATAGGCGGCCTGATTTCAGCTGTATCACCGGCATCAGGGAGATTTGAGCAGGAGAAAGACAAGGTCAACATTATGACGATGCACAAGGCAAAGGGGCTGACCNCAAAGGCGGTAATCGTAATGTCAGCGGAAGATGAACCTATCCCTGGTAATGAGGTGGGTGGCTTGAGGTTGGAAGATGAACGGAGACTTCTGTATGTCTCACTCTCCAGGGCAGAGCACCATCTCGCGATCACCTACTGTGAACGCAGGCTTCAGCAACAGTCTCATCGTGGAAGGCATTCAGGGCGGACAACTCGCCAGTTGACTCGCTTCTTACGTGATGCGCCGGTTAGCCCCTAACCCGGACCAATATTCGAGAGCTAACTGGACCTCAAACAAGGTCAAAAGGACCGGGGCAATACCTGGTCCTTTTGTTTTTCCATTGTCTGACTCTATCAAACAAAAATGCCCATTTCTGAGCGATTTTCCGTTTCTCGAAATGCGAATAGCGTAATTTGCAACGATTCTTTTCTTAATTCCTCATAAATAACGCGATTTCCAGGTACTCTTGTAGCAATTCGCTTTCAAAATTGGGCAGGATTTCTACGTAATCCCTTGTATTTATGAATCTTATTCCCTGAAAATTTCTCTCGGCATGCATCCANCACTTGGTAGTCCACCAATTTTTTCCCACTACACGGAACATTTTTTCTGTAGTTAACCCCTTGTAATTCCGATATATATTACAATGGGCTACCCAAGACTGGAAAAAAATACTTGCCACCACTTAGTATCTTATTGTATATTCTTTTTAACGCTAGCGTGTTATGGTGAAGCTTCACAATTTTAAGGAGGGACCCGATGGGCGAAGGACAACGACTGATCGGTATAGAGGAAGTCGCCGAAGTGTTTGAAAAGTCAGTAGAGTCGATTCGAAAGTACAAAAACTACGGCATCCTCAAAGTTGCAGACAAAATTGGTAACAAAGACCTCTTCCACAGAGAAGACGCAATTGCAAAGAAGTCCGTGATCAAGGAGATGCAGGTCCAGCGGGGCCTCTCCCTCTCCCAGATCGCAATGGAGCTCGAGAGCAGGGAAGCTCAGGCAATGGACGGCCCGGAAAAGCTCCTGATTGTCGAAGATGAAGAGGCCACTCGCGAGACCTGGACCGAATTTTTCGAAAATGCCGGATATCATGTTGTTCAGGCGGGTGACGGGCAGGAAGCCCTCGAGGTCGCCAGAACAGAGCGACCCAGCCTGGTCCTTCTAGATCTGCGACTACCCAAGCTCGACGGTTACCAGGTTTGTCAACGGCTCAAAGGTGATCCCTTAACGTCCGATACCCCTATTATAATGATCACAGCCTTTCTGACGGGCGCTTCCGATACCGTAAGGGGTATCGAATACGGCGCCGACGACTACCTGAACAAACCAGTAGACCTGGATGTTCTGGCGGCAAGGGTCAGAATGGTCCTCCGCAGAGCAACGCATCGATAGGTGATTCGGTGCCCCCACGCGCCCACCTGTCGGCAACTACACTCAAGGAGTCTTTGCGATGTTGCCCGGATTTCTCACCACCGCCCTGGAAATAATTATCATCCTGGACATTTGCGGAGCCGTTGTCTACTTCGCGTTGTCAGGCCTTGCGAAACGCAAGGCGTCAGAAACCGAGGCTCCAACGTATCCCCTCCAGGGAGTGTATTCATCCCAGCTACAACCAGCAACGTCTGGAGGCATCTCTTCTCCTCCTTATCCCCTNGCCACCTACCCCGGCGGGGCGGATATGTCAATTTACNCAGGCGAATCCACAAANCCNGAACCACAGAAGNGNTTCAACGTAACGGCCGGATTGATGCANANATTGACCGCCCTCAAGAGCAGACTCACTTATCGTCCCNATACNCGGAATCAAGCAGAACCTGCAAGGAACNAAGATCACCGAAAACTGGGTCAGATNCTGGACACCTTCAGGGAAGAAAGTTAGGAATCGGGGGCTCCAAGGAGGCGCAAGGATCTCCTACAGCCCTGATCGATACACCTAGGAAGGAGTGGGAGATGGAGGGCAGGATTCTCGTCGCACACAGGAACGAACTGATCCTGGATGTCATTCAGGAAATGCTGCACAATGTCGGATATGCAGCAACCCTCACAAGCGATGGTCACCAGGCCCTGGCGAAGGCTATGTCGGAACACTATCACCTCATTATCGTGGATCGCAATCTCGCCGGAGAGATGGACGGAATCCGCCTGGTTAAGCGGCTGAGAAAATACGGAGTCAAAACGCCCATTATAGGCACCGCGCCCGAAACCACCTGGACGGATGCTGAAAAGAATAGCCCAGAAGAAAGGATAGACTTCTTCCTGCCGTCCCCCTTCGGGTACCATGAGCTGGTAAATGCTGCATCCGCACTTCTGAATCGTGACATGGCGTCGCCGGTACCACTTGAAGATATCCAGCCGTCTCCCGAAGTCGATACAGAAAACTTGTTTGAGCCAACCGTAGAAGAAACCCACGAAGCGCCTACGGCCCCTGAACCCAACGTTCAAAGCCCTCCGGAACCGGCACGAATTGTGCCTCGCCCATATACCTATAAGACCTGGGAGCCGCAGCCGCTGATGCAGTATTCCGGCCCTCCCAGGATACTCCTGATTGATACAAACGAAGATCATCGTGCCCAGGCCTCCAAGCACCTTACCGATGCAGGCTTTGAGGTAACAGTCCTCAAGGACGGTCAGGAGGCGTACGAAGACACGATGCTGAACGACTATGAACTCATCCTCACGGACCTGTGGCTCGTGGGAATGGACGGATTTGAGACAATCGAGGCAATGCGGAAAAGCGGTGTGGAGACGCCGATAGGCGTCCTCACCTCCTACGTCACCCGCGATATGGTACAGGAACTCCTTGAGTATCACATTTGTCAAATCTTCATCAAGCCCGTTAAACCGAATACCCTCCTCTCCTTTGTGCAAGGTGTAGCGAAGGTGAGTTGATCGCCTACCCCGGCGAAGAAAAGGCTCGCTCTTCCGGAAGAGCGAGCCTTTTCTATTTCCTCGAAACCCTATCGCGACTTCTGCAATCTCATTGATGTGATCACAGGCGGCTTATTTCTTGCGGTCTCCTACATATACCGTCTCTGATCCGCAAGAAATCCGATGAAACAAACCGCCGCCAGAACAAACTNGTGTCAGCAGCCTATCGCCTCCCAGGGTAAGCAACCTACTGATTGAAGGCGTTATCAGCGTAGCCAGCAGACCGTACCCGACACTGTAAAGCAACATAAAAACGAANGTGCGGACAATGAAGTGGTAGAATCGAATCCGGTTCTTCCTGGCACGACTTATGTTGTCTCCACAATCACCAGAAGTGCGGTAGTAAACACCATCGAAATCGTTGCCAGGTGTTATTTGATCCACAAAAGTAACGAGCCGTTTATCTGATTGAGAAGTTCCATCTCTTGTATTCCCAGAGTTTTCAGGTAACAAAATGTACGATTGGACCATTTATAGGAACACTCCGAGTTGCTGACAAACCGTAGCCTTGAAAATCCNCGGCTATTGCTTTATCTTCACTGACCATCAACTCACCTGACACAGCTTCATAACACCACCTTTCACACCAGGAATCACGCGAAACGATGAACAAGAGTCTCGGCACCAACTTGATATCAGTTGTACTGATCGGCCTGGCCTACGTCACACCGGTCTACCAGGACCAACTCCTTGCGGTGGGCTTGTTCGCTACCTCCGGCGCGTTCACCAACTGGTTGGCAATACATATGCTCTTTGAGANAGTCCCCGGGCTCTACGGATCCGGTGTGATCCCAGCTCGCTTCGAGGAGTTCAAGTCCGGCATTCACACACTCATAATGGAGCAGTTCTTTACCGTCGAAAAGGTGGAAGCGTTCTTCGCCTCTGAGACCGAAGCGGAGGGTCACCTGTTCAATCCCGATCCAATCGTAGAAGCGATCGACTATGACCACATCTACTGGGGTTTTGTGGATGTTGTGATGGGATCATCCTTTGGCGGAATGCTTGGTATGGTCGGCGGTGCGAAGGCACTCGAGCCCCTGCGCGAGCCCTTCAAAGAAAAAATGCGAGACGAAGTCCACAAGATTATCCTGTCGCCACCGTTTGCCGAGGCGATTCAGGCCAGCTTCAAGACCTCTCACCTGGCCGAGGACATTATCGAAAAGGCCGAATTCATCGTCAACTCCCGCCTGGAGGAACTCACCCCCGAACTCGTCAAGCAGATTATCCAGGATATGATCCGCGAGCACCTCGGGTGGCTCGTCATCTGGGGTGGCGTTTTCGGCGGTTTCCTCGGCCTGATTGCCAGCTTCTTCCGATAGCCCAGGGCGAATGCCTCCAACACTTATATACGACGGCGACTGTGGCTTCTGTGTTCGCTGGGTTCACCGAATCCGGTCCGCTACAGGTGACTGTGTTCGCTGTTCCCCCTATCAAGAAGTCGCTCAAGAATTCCCCCACATTGACCAACAGGCCTTCACTGAGGCGGTGCATTGGGTAGGACCCGAAGGCGAAACCGCCCGTGGGGCAGACGCGGCGTTTCGCTTCCTGAGCTTCGCAGGCGTTTCAGGCCGCCTGGGACAGTGGGCTTACGATCACCTACCCGGGTTTGCTCACCTGGCCGAATTCGGATACCGAATCATCGCCACAAACAGGGAAATGCTATCCAGCGTCATAGGATGGCTCTGGGGTGACACCCTCGAAGTTCCTACTTATCAGAAATCAGCAGACCTCTTCCTTCGTTCCCTGGCGGCCATTTACCTGATCGCCTTTCTCTCGCTCTGGGTGCAAATTCACGGCCTTATCGGGAGTGACGGAATTCTTCCCCTGTCCGACACAATGGCTCGCGTAAGTGAGCAACTGGGTNCACCGGATCTCTTACGGTTTCCTACCCTCTTCTGGATCTCCTCGTCAGACCTGTTTCTTCACCTGGTTTGTGGGTTCGGAGTCTTATTGGCAGCAGCTGCCGTTATCAACCCCTCCCTCTGGCCTTCCTGGCTGTTGCTCTGGTTCGGTTACCTCTCCCTTCTCACCGTGGGTGATCCCTTTCTATCCTTTCAATGGGACATCCTCCTGCTCGAAGCCGGATTCCTTGCCCTCTTCCTTGCACCTTTCTCTATGGGTAGAACCAAGCAATCTGCCAATCCACCCAGGCTTCTCTCCTGGTTGTTCCGGTGGTTGCTCTTCCGACTGATGTTTACTTCCGGTGCCGTGAAACTCACGAGTGGAGATCCCACCTGGTACGACCTGACAGCTTTGACATACCACTACGAAACTCAGCCGATTCCAAATCTACTTTCCTACTACGTTCACCAGCTGCCCGGCTTTGTCCACTCAATCTCGGTAGCGTCAATGTTTTTCATAGAGCTCGTGGTCCCTTTCTTCTTCTTTTCGCCACGCCGACTGAGACACGCTGCATGCGCACTGACTGCCCTTCTCCAAATTCTGATACTACTGACCGGGAATTACACCTTCTTTAACCTGCTCACCTTGGTGCTTTGCCTCTGGCTCATCGACGAAACCTACTGGGGCAAACACCCCGCGCCTGTCACAAGCCAGAGATCATCGGGCAAGTCCCCGCAGAGACTGGTTCTTTACCCGGTCTCATCCCTGATCGTTCTACTCAGCACAGTCTTTCTCTGCTCCTTTTCCTTTCGGCTCCCTGTCCCTTGGCCCTCCCCTATTCTTGCTATCTACCGTGCGGTATCTCCATTCCACCTGGTGAATACTTACGGCCTGTTTCAGGTGATGACCACCGAACGTCCTGAAATCACTTTGGAAGGCAGTCAGGACGGTGTAAATTGGGAGGCCTACAAGTTCAAATACAAGGTTGGCGCCCCCTCTGTTGCGCCTCCGTTCGTCGCACCCCACCAACCCAGATTGGACTGGCAGATGTGGTTTGCCGCACTTTCCACACGCGAGCGAACGCCCTGGTTCATTCCATTTTGCGTGAAGCTGCTCCAGGGGTCGGAAGACGTGTTGGCGTTGCTGGCCGACAATCCATTTCACGACCACCCACCCAGATACCTGAGGGCGAAGAAGCACGTTTATTTGTTCACGACTCTTGAAGAAAAGGCAGATACGGGGAATTGGTGGAATCGAATTTCCGCCGGAGAGTACCTGGGTGCCATCAGTCTGAAGTAAAACCTCAAATCTAGGCAACAAATACCTTGCTGGACGATACGTGGACTGCGTTTACCAATTCTTAACTACACCAACCGTTCTCATTCCGTCTTACAACCAAAACTACAAATCTGGGAAGACGCACCCACCTGATCCCTACTCCGACACCAGGCCCCTTGTTTTTTGGTCTGTGGTCAGTCGTCAAAGTAACCGCAGTCAATAACCAATAACCCCCGGAGCGCAAAATGAAAATCACCGACGTCACCGTGCAACTCGTAAAATCCGACTGCGGACGCAAGTGGACACACGTCTACATTCACACCGACGAAGGTCTGACCGGCCTGGGCGAGGGTACCTATTCTCGCAAAGAAACCGTGGTTGCCGCAATGATAGAGGACCTCAAGCCGCAACTGATCGGCAAAGATCCAATGGACGCGGAGTCGATTTACCGTGATCTCTACGCGGGTGCCTACGCGGGTTACAGAACGGGTGGTGTGATGTTCACCAGTGCGATCAGTGGAATCGACCAGGCGCTGTGGGACCTCAAGGGGAAAGCCCTCAACGTGCCGGTGTGCGCTCTCTTGGGAGGTCCCCGTGAAGCGAAGGTACACATCTACTCTCACTTTGGCGGGAAAGACATTCCCTCGATGATCGACCGGGCCCAGAGTGTGCTCGACCTCGGATTCGACGCGTTGAAATCCGGAATATCGATCGCTGAAGCCAAGGGCCCCAANATTACCCGCGAGCAGCTGAAGACGATCGACGAGAAGTACACCGCGCTCAGGAAAGCCATTGGCGACGACGTCATCCTAATGGACGATCCCCACGCCTATTTCCGATCCTCCAACCGCTCTGGAGATCGCCCGACTG
The DNA here is from genome assembly GCA_002709665.1 of Gemmatimonadota bacterium. Classification (GTDB taxonomy): domain Bacteria; phylum Latescibacterota; class UBA2968; order UBA2968. Next base: position 49,958 of record PAQK01000028.1, read on the forward strand.
ATCGAACCCTATCGTTTGCTCTTCTTCGAGGAGCCTACAATTCCGGAAGATCCGGAAGGTTACGCGCGTGTTCGCCAGGGAACGTCCACACCGATCGCAGGATCCGAGCGCCTCACCAGCAAGAATCGCTTCAACGACTTCTTCAAGGCGGGTGCCCTAGACGTCGCACAACCTGATATCGTCTACATTGGCGGAATCACCGAGATGAAAAAGGTCTGTGCCCTTGCGGAAACCTACCAGGTGGGAATTGCTCCCCACAACACCAAGGGACCGGTTGGGATAATGGCTGCCGCCCACGTAATGGCCGCCATCCCCAACGCCCTGATACAGGAGTATATGTCACCTACCGTCATCCCTTGGCGCGACGACGTGCTCAAGAACCCACTTGTCGTCGAGGACAGTCACCTGGTTATCTCCGACCGACCCGGCCTGGGATTAGAGTTCGACGACGAAGCCCTGGCACCACACGTGGTCTCCTGATCCGATCCACATCTGCAACTGGCTCATTCTTTCCCTCTCACGGAAATCTGGTATCCTTGATTCACAGTCAATTGGATATATTTCCTCATAAGTGACTCCTTTCGGTGCTTACGTAAATGGTCGAGGAAATATAACCGTTGACCGTTTTACTTGTCGCCCGAAATGATTGCACTTTTGAGTTGAATTCACCCTAAATTGAAATTTCCATATGCAAGGAATTTGTTTAGTTTTTTAATCTTTTGATTATATANCTATGTAGTATTACTTTGCAATACAAATCTCCGCCAAAATGACCTCACCCCTCGTGCCCCGAAGGGACACGCCATCCTTCCCAGGGGTTCTTGATCCCCTGGGTCGCCCCCTTTTCTCTGGCATTCGATTGGCACTCTTCATATGTTGAATGCACCGAAAATTTGGGCTTCAGCCACCGACATCTAGAACAATGCTCGCCCAGGAGCTAACCCTTGCCTTTCACCTTCTCCGACCACCACATCTCCGACTATTACCGCGACGGCTACACCGTCTTCCGTGGTATCTTGCCACCCTCTCTCATAGGCGATCTCCGCCGCGAGACCGAAATTGCCAGAGAGGTAGCCAGGGAAGTACGGGGGGATCAGGCCCAGCGGATCCAGCCTGTAGGAAAATATGGCGATCGCTTCAGCTTGCAGCCATTCCGCGACTACACGGAACTCCCTGAGCTTGTCAATGCGTGTCAACGTGTCCTGAGTCCCGAACACACATTCGCAGGGCTGGATCACCTGGGTGTCTTCTTCGAGCCGGCCCACAGGCCCTGGTGCACGCGGTGGCATCGGGATATCACCGCAAGATCCAAAGGGGTTGATCCCGACGAGTTCGATAGATTAACCATCGACGCGACCTTTTTTACCCAGGTCAATTGCACGCTCTATACTGATGTGAGCACGTGGTATGTCCCCGGAAGCGATGGTCGGCCCGATGCGCCCTCCGAGCCTGTGGCCGCCGAAACGATGCCCGACACTGAGGGACTGAGCCACGAGGAGACCGAAACCCTGAATCTAGACTATTGTCAGCGTATGCCTGGAGCCGTCTGCCTGGTCCTCGAGCCGGGAGATTTTGCACTCTACCGTCCAAATGGGTGGCACATTGGCAACTACGCACCTTACCGCAAGCGGGCTACACTGCACGACGGCCTCTGGAAACCCGAAACCCGGGCCTGGTACGATCGGTGGTTTGCAGAACTGGAACGGCGGAATAGGGCCGATTGATCTTCTGGACAGGATCGGAAATTGTATGGAAAAACCGAACTTCATCATCTTCCTCACTGACGATCAAGGCTACGGTGATCTCTCCTGCATGGGTTCCCCGGACGTCCAGACACCTCACATCGATGGTCTCGCCCAGGGAGGGGCTCGTTTCACCAGCTGGTAATCGAACAGTCCGGTGTGCAGTCCTGCTCGAGCCTCTCTCCTGACCGGNAGATACCCTGGCAATGCGGGTGTCAGATCCATTCTGGTGGGTCACCATACTGCCACTGGATTGCCATCTCACGTCCCAACGGTTGCTACCGCACTGAAACCACTCGGATACCAAACCTACATGTCCGGTAAGTGGCACCTCGGATTGAAAGAGGAATCCCGTCCTCACAATCATGGATTCGATCACTGGCAAGGGTTCATGGCGGGCTGCATCGATTACTACTCTCACATATTCTACTGGGGAATGAACAAACCCAGTCCTGGGCTGAATCCCACCCACGACCTCTGGGAAGATGGCCGGGAGATCTGGCACAATGGGCAGTATTTCACCGAGGTGATCGCAAAAAAGGTTGTCGATTACATTCGTCAGGCTGCCGATTCGGATATGCCATTCCTGCTCTATGTCCCCTTCAATGCACGCCCCGGAGCGTTATATGGATCGGTTTGCACACCTGCCCTGGGACCGATAGGTAATGGCGGCAATGCTCAGTGCAGTTGACGACGCGGTTGGAGCAATCATTTCCGAGGTCGAGAAACAGGTCATATCGGACAATACCTGTACCTTTTTCACAGCAGACAATGGGCCTTCCCGGGAATCTTGGAACTGGCTTGATGGCAACCAGGATTGCCTACTATGGCGGAGCCACAGGTGGGCTCAAGGGCCATAAGTTCAGCCTTTACAAAGGCGGGATCAGGGTACCCGAAATTGTAAATTGGCCCACTGTAATCTCTGCTGGACAAATCCTGGACACACCCGCTGCTTCGATGGACATATTCCCTACCTGCCTGGAGGCAGCGGGTGGAGACCCGTCCACCTTCGAGCTCGACGGTCGAAGCCTGCTCCCGCTCACAGCTCGTGGCGAGATGCCTGGCGACCGTACGCTCTGTTGGGAAATGGCAATGCAAAATGCCATCCGGAGGAGAAAGCGGATGGGGAATCAGGGAAATGGATGCCGATCGTGATCGAATCATAGAGTCGCCGGCCAAGGGAAAACTGGCTATAGGTTCTCTTCGGCGCGGGCATACCTTTTTGACTTTACAATATATCCGCGGATACGAGAACCTGATCTACGATTTGGCTGATGAAAACCCTCGGCTTCTGGACCTGATCGACAGGGTCGAGACATTCAAAATGGGACTCGTGAACAAGCTCATGGACGCAGGTGTCGAGTGGATGGGCTACCCCGAGAACCTTGGTATGCAAATCGGCCCAATGCTGAGCCCAGACCATTTCCGTCACTTCATCAAGCCTTCCTACCAACGATTCGTCTCCCCTGCTCGCGAGAAAGGTTGCATCCTCCACATGCATTCCGACGGCGATATTCGGGATCTGTGTGAAGACCTCCTGGATGTTGGTATGGACGTGCTGAACCTCCAGGATCTTGTGAATAGTCTCGACTGGATCGAGGCAAATCTCAAAAACAAGGTCTGCATCGATTTGGACATCGATCGTCAGAGCGTTACTCGATTCGGAACACCTGAACATATCGATGATCACATCAGAACCTGGGTCGGACGACTCGGCAGCCCACAGGGCAGGTTGATGCTGATCTTTGGTCTCTATCCCGGAACTCTACTGAAGAATGCAGAAGCAGTTATGGGTGCCATGACCAAATACGCCCTACACTTCTCGTAGGTCTCCCTAACAGCTAATAGGAAAGTGCAGATGCCCCCTCCTAATATCCTCTTCATCACCACCGATCAGCAGCGCTGGGACACGGTGGGCATTCACAACCCCGTGCTCCGCACTCCGAATATGGATCGTCTTGCCCGAGAGGGCATACGCTTCGATCGCACCTACCCGACCAACGCCATATGCATGCCTTCCCGTGCAACCACGATCACCGGGAGGAGTCAGCGGGGCCACCAGGTCTTCAACCACAATGTCAACCTCAGCGAAGCCATACCCGTTCTGGGTGATTCACTCAGGGAGGCGGGATACCAAACGGCACTGATAGGCAAGGCCCATTTCAAAACTGCCGACATCGAGGATGTCCTCCCGGACGAACCCCCGCATGGAACTCCTGTAGATCCGGATGACGGCCTATGGTATGGACCCTACTAAGGGTTTGACTATGCCGAACTCCACACCGGTCACGCATATCCTGCAGGGCACTGGCGTGTCTGGCTGGAGCGAAACCACCCCGAGGGGCTTCGTCTTTGGCGGAAGGAAAACGCGCTCGTACCTCCGACGGGGGCCTATACCTCCTGGAAGAACGCTATTCCGAAAAATTGGCATTACACGCATTGGACCGGAGACAGAACGGTGAATTGGCTCGAATCCCGTGACAAATCCAGACCGTTCTTCCTCTGGATGTCGTTTGCAGACCCACACCAACCCTTCGCTCCTCCCAGACCTTACTGCGATATGTACGATTATACCGAGATCCCCGATCCGATACCGGCCGAAGATGTCTCGGCGAAGCCTCCGCATTACCGGTGGGCTCGCGAGGGCAAACCATATGGTGGCTACAACACCAACGAGAATTGGGACAACGAACAGTTTCGAGAGATCGTTGCCCACTACTACGGACTGACAACCTTTATTGACGACGCAATGGGACGTGTATTCGAGGAATTGGCCAGACAGGGTCTCTGGGAGAACACGCACGTGGTGTTTACTTCAGATCACGGAGAAGGTCTCAAGGACCACGGGGTGGCAGCCAAACCAATGATGTCCTATGAATGTGTGACCCGAGTCCCATTCTACTGGCGAAATCCCTCTGGCTGCACCCCCCGAGTCTATGACGGGGTGATGACGCACCTGGATCTTACCCCGACTTTCCTCGATCTGGCAGGCGCCGAACCCCTGGTGGGAATGGAAGGTCGATCCTTTTCGGACATCTTGATCGGAGAGCGGGCAGTGCATCGTGACGCAGTTTTCGTGGAACGTATCTCTGTCCTGAATGGCACGGTGATGAAAGTAAAAATGCTTATTACTGAAGACTGGAAACTCCTCCACTATGGATCCGCCCCGTAGGGAGAGCTGTACAACGTCAAAAAGGATCCGGAAGACCTGGAGAATCTGTGGGACGATCCCGACTATTCCGCTATCAAATCGAACCTGAGGGATCGCCTCCTTTCCGAACTCATCGATGATGAGCTGGGCGACCCCTCGCAGGTACTCAAGAAGCGGTCCGTGAGCGGTACACTCAGACGTCAGGATCAGATGGAATCCGAACCGACTGCCAATAGCGACCTGACAGATCGGTTGAACGGGATCAGAGGCGGCACGACAGGCCCCGCCTGACCTGAGCCGTGTGATCTCGGGCTCCTTCCCACGAAGTGGATGAGTGCAGACGGTGAAGAATTCTGGTTGGTATTCTTAGGCAGTGGCAACTTCTGCGCTAGGAAAATCTTGTTTTCAGTAAAACGCTTAGGCGGTGCGAGAAAATACTTTATGGCGGGTTATTCAGGCACACCATTGGCAAAGAAACTTGGAATCAAGGAGACGTCCAGAGTCAGAACTCGGAATGCGCCCGATAATTAACTCCAGTTGGTCACACCGCATCCGATTAACGTGTCCATTTCTGACAGAATCCGGAAGGATATAGACATTTTTCATTTCTTCACCAAGAGTCGGTCAGAGTTGTCCAGCTCTCTCCCGAAGATGATGTCCATGATCCGTCAGAATAGGATGATTTGGGTTTCCTGGCCAAAGAAGACATCAGGTGTCAAAACGGATGTTACAGAGGGTGTTATCCGAGAGGTCGCGCTCCCCCTGGGGCTGGTTGATGTGAAGGTGTGTGCGGTGGACGCGACCTGGTCTGGACTGAAACTGGTCATCAGGAAAGAACTACGTAAATAGGTATCAGTGGAGTGTTATGCGATACAGCCAGAACTGGATTCGAGAGAGAGACGAGCCCTGCATATCACTGGGAGAGCCCGGTGCATTTGATGACCGTCATGTCTTCGCGCCTTGCGTTGCCCATGAATCGGGTGAGTACAGGATGTGGTACTCTGGATCACGGGCCGAGGTAGCAGAGCGTGTCTTCGCACTGGGTCTCGCAGTTAGCAACGATGGTGTCCATTTTAGTCGACATACGAACTCACCTGTGCTGAAATTCCCTGACAATACGCACTCTATCCTTACACCCTCCCTTCTGCGAAACCCCGATGGATCGGTCCTGCGTGAATCCGGCAAGCTCCGGTTGTGGTTCTCCTCCTGCGACTTTCCCTCGCGCGATCCCCTCCACACACTCCACGAGTCTTCCAGCCAGGATGGGACCTCCTGGTCTGATCCCTCACGACCATTACTGGAGAACGTCTATGCCCCCAGTGTGATCAGAGAGGGTGATCGGTACCACATGTGGTTTACGGATGTGGGAGAGGAACCGTGGTGTTTCAGATATGCGGAGAGTATCAATGGAGTGGATTGGGAGGTCCGGGAAGAGCCCGTGCTGAAGCTGAATCAAGAGTGGGAGCATCAAAGACTCTTCTATCCGACAGTGCTCAAACGAAGCGCGAAATTCCTGATGTGGTACGGAAGTTACAGCAATAGCCCTGGTGAGGAGATGACAACCGCCCTTGGTTTCGCTAAAAGTACGGATGGGATACACTGGGCGAAAAATCCTGACAATCCAGTATTTGGACCCGAACCGAGACATGATTGGGAGTCACACTACACCACCAGCCAATCTATTCTACAGCTACCTGACGGATCGTTGAGAATCTGGTATGCCGCTCGCTCGAAACCACCATTCGTTCACAAGTATTTCGCAATTGGAACAGCGAAGTTGACGAGCACTTCACCCGTGGGTCCGCTGGATTGACTACGCCGCCAAGACGTCTGTCCAACAGGGATCTGAACAGAGCGTGTCGGGAGCTCTCCTCTCGAGACCCCGTTCTCGCAGAAACTATTCCCGCCTGGGAGCTCCACATCTTTGGGGCCGTCATCCCGGCTTCGCCACACTCGTACAGATCATCCTGGAGCAGCAAATCTCCTTGTCAGCAGCCAGAACCGTTTATCCCCGTCTTCGCACCGAGATGGGCGGGATGACACCCGGGTTGGTCCATTCCCGGAAGATTTCCGGCCTGAGATCTCTTGGAATTACACGCCAGAAGTCCCGATACTGTTTCTCACTTGCCGAAATGATACTCGACGGCGCCCTGAATCTGTCCGATGCCGCCCGCTCCCCTGATCAAATCGGTAGGGAAATGCTGATGTCCGTACCCGGGTTAGGGTCCTGGAGTGTAGACATCTATTACCTTATGGCCCTGCGACGACTGGACATTTGGCCAAAGGGAGATCTCGCCTTGCCGGTGTTGTTGCAGGAGATCAAGAAGCTGAAGGAACCTCCGAATCACGATGAACAGGCAGGCCTGGCCTCAGCTTGGCGCCCCTGGCGTTCTGTCGCCGCAAGACTTCTGTGGGCACACTACCTGGATGCACGAGGGCGGTATGAGGAAAAGTCCGGAAAACGGGTTTGAGGAGCAGATGCGAAAAGGAACTCTGAAGCCACCGGTGCGAAGAGTTGGTTCGGTTCGTATCGAACCGGACAGAAGTTGGAAGCCGGAGGGAACCGATCATCTGAAAACCAACCGATCACCATTTCTGATCTCCCGTCCCCCGTTTTCACTTCAATTCCACGTGTACCTGGTACGGAATCAGCCAGGCGTCACCTTCTTCGAAGTTATAGACATAGCCCTTACCATAATCTTTCGTATCCTTGAATCGCCTTACGAAGCTGACCTCCCCGCAGTCGATGCGGAAAAGTCCCTCCTCTTCGACCACGTCCTCGATGGTGTAGCAGGCGTTCAATTCGCCGTCGTTGGCAATGATCAGCTGTGACCCCTCGAGCGAGCCATCTGTCGGCAGCCTTTGGTCCACCCAGACGTAGCCGCGATCGACCAGGCCTCTGTCCATCTTCACGATCGAACCGCGATACCCGCAATCAGGGCGCGCCACCGAGAAGTCATCCCAGGAAACCTGCGAAGCGCGAATAAGCCAGGCCTGTTCGGCCTTATCCCCCCTTTTTCTAACTACAGCTAGACGCCCCGTAAACAGGATACCGTTTTCTACTTCCCATTTGGTCGTGTCATCAGGCGAAACCATAACGTAGTCCACTGCTCCGTCACCCCGTTCGACGCGCAACGCCACGGCTTCGAGACCGCCGGCGTTGCCTCTCACCTTGAGGCGAGTTGCCTGTGTGATGGATGGCTTGGAAAGATAGGGCTCGACGATCGAGACGAACGTGGAGGCAAGTTCTTCCGTCCCCTCCTGAGAACGGTGGCCGAGGAAAAACCTGATCTCGGGGGGCGTTGCACCTGGCGGTACTCCTGTCGCCAGAGCGACATCGGTATAATCGGTGAACGAGTGATACCGCACGTGTAGATCATCCTGGTGCTCCAGATTGGGAAACGGTTGTTCGCCCCTCACGTCGAGAGTGAACACCTCGGGCGGGTCGGAATTTCGTTCTACCTCCTTTAGCCAGGAGTATCCCATTCTCGGGCCTTTTAGGGACGTCCCGTATGGGACATCAAGTCCGGCGTAGCTGCCTGTTTCCTGCGGCGTCAGGGTGAGCCCACGGGTTTCCACCGCACCCGGCAAAGCGTGGTAGCTCAAAAGGTGGTCATCCCCGCCGCGCACATGGAATACGTCCACAGCGTATGACGAGTTTCCACCCACCTGTACGGTCACCATCGTTCTGCGGTAAACGTCTGTGGTTCCCTGGTATGCGTCCGACGCATCCACACTGAAACCACCCACTTCCTTGAACTTACCGAAGAAAACCGGATGACCGACCTCAATCACCGACTGCCGTTCTTCATTGACCACAACCGTATTGTGAGAAATCGTGTTGTCCTCCCACTCGGTGGACTTGGGCCATCCTCCCCAGAGTTCGCGATACCCTAAAGGCGGGCATACGCTTACGCCAAACGCTTCATAGCCGAACATCAGGGCGCATCTGTGCGCGGCAACTGAGTTCAGACCATAGTACATCCACAATGCCTGCCCGGTGTCTCTTGGAGGGTACTCCACGCTCACCAGCCCGTATCCCGCCCGATTGCTCCCGGAAACCATAATCTCGGATGGATGGTTTGCCTTTAGATGCCCAAGCGCTTTCCCTATCCAGTCCGGATCCACCGCAAATATGTCCCGTCCCAATCCCTCAGTGCTTCCACCATTGGCCAGCACGGCAATCATTCCGATTTCAGGATCCTTGAAATACTTGTAGCCTCGCACAATGAACTCCGGATCTGCGGCAACCAGTCCCCGGGTCCCGCACCCTCCATAGTCACCGATCTGTGGTGTCACGGCCTGGAGCACACCCAACCGCCACCCCGCGGTAATCGTCCGTTTGAATATTGGATAATCCCTGTGGATGTCCCTGGATGTGTAGCCCGCGTATTCACGCATCAGATCTGCAGCGGCTCCCAGAGCGTGTCCCCAGCTCAGAGAGTAACTTGGTGCGCCTTCGCGGCCGACACCATCGCGGTCGATTGTACCAACGATCAACGCGGGAACGTGCCCCCCTTCTCCAGGCTTCAGCGCGCCCTGTCCAGCAGTGCCCTCTTATGGTCCTGCTGTGTTTTTCGTTCGCGCCTAAGTCCTCTCGTCCGATGTTGTCCTGATTTTCCACAGCTACTCGCCTGACTCTTCTTTTTTGACCGGAGGCGACCAGGTG
>PAQK01000029.1 GCA_002709665.1 Gemmatimonadota bacterium
GCGATCGGTGCTGTGCCGGCAGGTGTTATCCAGAAGCTGGTTGTCGAGCCGAGTGAGTTGGAAAAGGAAGCACCCTATATTCAATACAATATCGAGGCGACGAATCGGGCGTATGGGCTGGACAAAATCGAGGAGCAGTCATTCGAGGCCTCGGAGGACCTGTCCTGGGGGGATATCGAGGAGAATCCGCTGACGATTCGGAATGTTCGCATCTGGGATGAGCGTCCCCTCAAGCAGACATATCAGCAGGTTCAGGAAATCCGGCCCTATTACGTGTTCCCGGGTGTGGACGTTGACAGGTATACGGTCGATGGCGTGTATCGACAAGTGATGCTGTCTGCACGCGAACTGGACACCAACCGCCTTCCTTCTCAGGCACGGAACTGGGTGAATGAACGACTTCAGTTCACGCACGGATACGGCGTTGCCCTGAGCCCGGTGAACCATGTTTCCCCGGAGGGTCTGCCAAAGCTGATGGTAAAAGACATCCCCCCAATTGCCGACCAAGGATTGGAGGTCGACAGACCTGAGATCTACTACGGTGAGCGCACCTTTGCTCACGTAGTGGTCAAGACAGGAATCCAGGAGTTCGACTACCCAAAAGGTGACGAGAATCAGTTCACAACCTATCAGGGTTCCGGAGGTGTGGAGCTGGGTGGTTTTTTCAGAAGGGTCGCCTTCGCAATCCGGTTGATGGATGTAAATCTGCTGCTGAGTAACTACATCTCAGCCGAGAGTCGAATTCTATTCCAGCGTCAGATCTCGGATCGTGTTCGAAAGGTTGCTCCATTTCTTTTCTACGATTCAGATCCTTATATGGTCATTTCGGAGGGTAGGCTGTTCTGGATTCAGGATGCCTATACCACTTCGGACATGTACCCTTATTCCACCCGCTGGCGCAACATCAACTACATCCGTAATTCCGTGAAGGTTGTGGTAGATGCCTACAACGGCGCCGTTACCTTCTATCAGATGGATACTGAGGATCCCATCATCAGGGCATACGCCCAGATCTTCCCTAGTTTGTTCGAGCCTATCGAATCCATGTCCACCGAGTTGAAATCACACCTTCGGTATCCCATTGATCTGTTCCGGATTCAGGCGGCTCGCTACAGGGATTACCATATGCAGGATGTCCAGGTGTTTTACAACCAGGAGGATTTGTGGGAGATTCCAAACGAGATCTACAGCGATCGGGCACAGATGATGCAGCCGTATTACATCATTATTAAGCTCCCTGGGGAGGACAAAGAGGAATTCCTGCTGATGGTGCCGTATACGCCTGCCAAGAAGGACAATATGATCGCCTGGCTGGCAGCCCGATGCGATGGGGAGAACTACGGACACCTGTTGGTTTACAAACTGCCGAAGGACAAGCTGATTTACGGGCCGATGCAGATCGAGGCGAGGGTAGACCAGCAGCCGGAGATCTCCAGTCAGCTCACATTGTGGGGACAGAGAGGGTCCGAAGTGATTCGCGGGAACCTTCTGGCCATTCCCATCGAGCGATCGTTCCTCTATGTGGAACCCATATACCTGCAGGCGAGGCAGGAACCCGAGGAACAGCAGTTCTCGGGCGAGGGAGGAGGCGAAGGGGGCGCTCCCCAGGGTCAGCGCGGGAGGCAGCCGAGAAGGCAGGAGGAGCGCAGTACGGCAATACCTGAGCTGAAACAGGTTATCGTTGCCTTTGGCGGACAGGTCATTATGCGGAGTACCTTTGACGAGGCGCTTACAGCATTGTTCGGGAACAGGGCCGAATCTCTAGCGATGGAGGCCGAGCAGATTACGAAGGCCACTTCCGGAGAGCTGGGACGCTCTGCTTCCCAGCTTGCGGCCGACGCTGAATTGCACTACAACCGTGTGCGACAGTCTCTGGAGAAGTGGGACTGGGCGAGGGCAGGGGAAGAGATGAAGGCTCTCGAGCGCACCATTTTGGAGCTTAGAAAGGCATTGAGGGAATAAGAAGAGAATCCGCTGAAGAATTGTAAAGGGGATGCCGCCATTGAGCAGCATCCCCTTTTACATTTCACAATCAGTGACTATTTGTAGGTTTTCATTTCGCCACCGATGAGTCGATTCCAGTATTCCTCGAGCGTGGCCTTGATCTGGGGACTGAGGATGATACCTCCCAGGATATTCGGAAATGCCATACCCAGGATCATCATATCGGAGAATCCCAACACATTGTCAAGTGCAGTGACCGCACCCAAGAAGACAAAGCATACAAACATTATTCGGTAGAGCAGTGTGGAGCCGTCCCCAAACAGGTATTCCCAGGCGCGTTCACCGTAGTAGGACCAGGAGATCATTGTTGAATAAGCGAAAAGGACCACTGCTAGGGCAAGGACGTAGCGCGCTCCGGGGATAAACTTGTCGAAGGCGGCGGCGGTCATAGCGGCACCAACAGGTTTTCCCTGCTGGGCTTGTGACAGGAATTCCGGGTCGGTGTAGACGCCTGTGATCAAACATACAAGACCGGTCATCAAGCAGATTACAACGGTGTCGATGAATGGTCCGATCATCGCGACCATACCTTCGCGCGCAGGCTCATCGGTCTTGGCGGCGGAGTGAGCGAATGCCGCCGAGCCCAAGCCTGCTTCATTGGAAAAAGCGGCTCTTTTGATACCGGTCACCATCACTCCAAGGAAACCTCCGTAAAATGCTTGGGGCGAAAAGGCCTGATCTATAATGGTTCCAATAAGTTCGGGAATCTTAGTGAAGTGGGATAGGATGATTACCATGGATGTGCCGACATACATCAAACACATCACCGGTACGACCCGGGAGGTGACGTTTCCAATTCTGCGGATGCCCCCGATGATCACCATCGCTACCAGAATCGCCAGCACGATCCCGACCACCCAATTGTATGTCTTAAAAATCGGTGAGATGGTGCCCAGGATCTCCAGGGTCTGATTCGCCTGGAACATGTTGCCGCCGCCAAAGCTGCCGCCAACTGTGAGAAATGCGAATATCACCGCGAGCGTGCGCCCGAATTCTCTTAGCCCGATGGATCCGAGACCGTTCTCGAGATAGTACATTGGACCGCCGGAGATGTGACCGTCCGGATGAATCTTTCTGTACATAATCGCAAGCGTACAGGACGCGAGTTTGGAGGACATTCCAAAGAAGGCGGTGACGATCATCCAGAATATCGCGCCGGGTCCACCAAGGCTCACCGCAATGGCCACCCCGGCGATGTTTCCCAGCCCCACTGTCGCCGACAGCGCACTGGTGAGGGCCTGGAAGTGCGAAATCTCCCCAGGATCGTCCGGGTCGTCGTATTTGCCGCGAATGATGTCGATGGAATGTCGAAACCCCCGCAGGGACAGCCATCCGAAAAAGAAGGAGTAGTAGATGCCACCCAGGAGGAGTACCAGTACGATGAGGGGTATGCCCGTGCCAAATTCCGCGAAGAGAACCTGGACCATCAGATTTACAGTCGCTCCGAATAGCTCATCGAGGTCCGTAAGCTTGGCTTGAATCCACTCCGTAGAACCATCGAGCCAGCTGGTTCCAGCGCAGGCGGTACCTGCCACCGTGTGTAACAAGGTGGCGACTGTGAAGAACAGCAGGAGCTTTCGAATGAATCTATGCATAAGCCCTTCCCTTCGGCTTGATTGGCTACCTGTTTTAGAGAAGATGCAGACGGCAGAACCGCTGGATTATTCTCAGATCCGGCAGGTGTAAATGCCGAAAGAATATGGGAATAAAATGCTGTCAAATCAACTGTTTTTGAGGATTTTTCGGGACTTCGCATCAGGTGCGAGAGCGTTGTTTCCCAATGTTGGGTGTTTTCTCTGTACCTGGAAATTCTCCGAGTTTCCCCTTGACATTTAGCTGTGTGAGGGAGATTATGAGAGTTGCAAACATCCACAGAATTTCTACCATTTAGAGACCATTTGAGCGGCCAATGACAAGGTACGCAAACATCAGGATCGACCGCTTTTTCCCATTTCTACTGTGGATGGGACAACTGAGAGACGGGAAGGTCTTGAGGTCGGATATCATAGCCGGGATCTCCGTGGCTATGGTGCTTATCCCGCAGTCGATGGCGAATGCACAACTGGCGAATCTGCCCCCTGTTTACGGACTATATGCTGCTTTTCTGCCACCCGTCATTGCCGCCCTGTTCGGTTCGTCGCGTCAGCTATCGACAGGTTCGGTCGCTCTGGTTTCCCTCCTGACGGCCACCGCTTTGCAGCCGATGGCCGCAGCAGGCAGCCCCGACTATATTGTGTTGACCATCCTCCTGGCCTTCATGGTGGGCGTGATTCAACTGGGGTTGGGCCTCCTGCGTCTGGGATCGCTCGTGAGTTTCCTAGCTCACCCCGTTGTCCTCGGGTTCACCAATGCCGCAGCCATTATAATTGCAAGTTCACAGATCGATGAGTTGTTCGGCGTACAAATTGGCTTTGCAGGCTCACATTACGAGCGCGTGCTCAGGATGCTCGAATCGGCCTGGAACGGCAGCCATTTGCCCACCGTGGGGATGGCTGCCCTCGCCTTTGTGCTCATGATCGTGCCTCGCCGAATCGATCCGAGGATCCCGGGTGTGTTGCTTGCCGTTGTTGTTACCAGCTTGCTTTCATGGCAAGTGGGGTTCGAGCAGGTCTTCGATGGCAGGGTTGTGGGGAGAATCCCGGCCGGAATACCGGAATTCCAAGTTCCCAATTTAGATTTTCATGCCATGGTCCGCTTATTTCCCTCGGCCCTTACGATCGCTTTAATCGGGTTCGTTGGAACAATATCTATCGCAAAGTTCATTGCTGCCCAGACCCGGCAGCGTATCGGGGCGAACAGAGAGCTTTTGGGGCAAGGTCTGAGCAATATCGTGGGGAGTTTTTTCCTGAGCCACCCTGTGTCCGGGTCATTCGCGAGGTCGTCTGTAAATTTGCGGGCAGGCGCAGCTACCGGATTTTCTTCAGTGGTTGCCGGAGGAATCGTACTCGCGGCACTGCTGTGGCTTACTCCCTTGCTCTATCATCTACCGCTTGCAACTCTGGCAGCCATCATCATGGTGGCCCTATCGTCGCTCATCCATGTTGCGCCCATCACACGGACGTGGCGGGCGCATCGACACGATGGCGTGGTGGCCCTGGCAACATTCATCCTGACCCTGTCGTTCGCGCCTCACCTTGACAGGGGCGTTGTTTTCGGGGTCGGCCTGTCGCTGATTCTCTACCTCTACCGGACGATGAAGCCCAGGGTGGCCTTCCTGTCCCGACACCCTGATGGGATGTTACGCGACGCTTCCGTACACGACCTGGAGATGTGTACAATGGTATCGGTTGTACGTTTTGACGGGTCTTTGTATTTTGGCAGCGCGGGTTATTTTGAGGATCAAGTCCTCGAAAAAGCATCATTGGTTCCGAGGCTTAAGTACCTGATTGTTGATGCGGAGGGTATCAATCAGATCGACGTGACAGGAGAAGAGATGCTGCTGGGTGTGATGCGGAGGTTAAAAGAGGCAGGCGTAGAGGTGATTTTTGCGCACACCAAAAAACAGATTCTGGACGCGTTGGAACTCTCAGGGTTCAGAGACCAGCTGGACGGCGATCACTTTTTCCCGAATGCGGATCAAGCCCTGACCTATGTTTGGAGTGAACTCGACCTTGGTCCCCGGACCGATTGTGTCGAAGATTGCCCGGCAGCCTGTCCTTTGAATCGGCCAAGACCGAACCAGTCCGTGCCGAACTACAGGGTTTAGGCAACCGCGATGCTCAGATGGACCTATCTACGGTCCAGTTCGTTGTGGGCGAGCACGATACACTGGGAGGCGAAGAGCGTTTTCGGGCCCACACTTATGGGCTGAGCTCCCAGGCGCAAGAGGTACTTTCCTGTCTTACGGGGCATTGCCAGGTGATCGGTGAAGACGAATGTGGTGTCCAATGGGAAATCGACGTCCCGGATGTCAGTGCCCTTTTTGTCAAGACAGAAGAGATTGGATGAGCCGGCCTTTTCCTGGAGAAGTCGCTCGAACCCTTTTTTCGCAATATAGATGCCTTCGTAGGCTTGTATCTCCTCTCCTAACGCAAGCTTATGTCCGGCACCCAGTGTCTCCAGAATGGCCTTACAGATGGAGCGTTCATCGAACCCATCGAGGCTTTCGAGCGTCTGACTTTCGAACCTAATGGTCTTTGGCGGGTCACCCGGACCGTCGAGTACAATGTGGATCATTACGTCGGGACGAATCTGTTGCGAGTAGAAAAGCGCGTTGGCAATGCAGTGAGCCACAATCTCCATTCTGCCTGCCCTGCTGAGATTATCCAATGAGAAATGAGGAGTTGTGGGTCCTTTCCGGGCTCTCAGGATGAATTCCCTCATTCTCCACCCTTCGAAAAAGGAGTGGTCAATGCGTCGTCAATTTCGAGTTCTGATGGCGGCACTAGTTTGTATGGCGGAACCATATGCGTGGGCGGGTGAGAAAATGTCTACGGGTGATATGAAGACCGATGAAATCATGGTGGCGCTTCAGGAGAAATCCAAAACAGTCAGTTCCTGTCGTGCCCGGGTGAAGACACTCCTGCATCTCGAAGGTGAGCAGTTCGAGATTCTCGATGACGTCTATATCCAGGTATTCGCCAAGATCTATGTCTCACGCGTGCTGGCCGGGGAGATCAATCAAACCATAGTGTCCGACGGGAGTCTGATGTGGCGCTACGACCCGGAAGAAAGGCTGGTTTCCAGGGTGAACATGGGTCGTGTTTTCCGGACAACCAAGGTGGAAGCGGACGCAGATCAGCCGGACCTCACCCGTCCATTCAGAACACTCGACTGGACTTCCATTCGTTACATCAAGACTGAGTCCGTAGGCGACAGGGAATACCGAGTATTCGAAGCAGTTCCCGGGTTAACGATGCTCCACGCCGAGCTGCCGCAAGCCCCAGAAAAAGTCACCCTATGGATCCACCCCGAGGATGGTCTGCTGCGTAGAGCAAGATACTATGGCACGGGTGAGAAGGAGCTGTTTTCTCAGGAGTATCTGGACGTGGTAATAAACCCGAAGCTGGATCCACAGATCTTCGACTTTGTGGTTCCTTCGGGAGTTCATGTGATGGATATGACGGATGATGTAATCGAAATACTGAACTTAGCAAAGGAGACCAAGGGGAAGGAGAGCGGGGCAGACAAAGCACAGGGAAACTGATTTACTGTATTATGTACTTGGAGAAATAAACTTCCTTGATCGGTGGCAGGCTCACTTCCCCATCTTCCGACAACGCGGCCATGTCACTGGTCCACCCCGCAAGTTCATTGAATTTTTCGACGATTACCTCGCGTACTTCCTGCTTGTACTTGGGGGTTTTCAACTCATACGTGGTGTAAGTACTGAAGACATCGATAATGATATTCCTGATTTCGGGAATGCGCCACTTCTTCGACAGCACTTCTTCGACAATGATGTCTCTATCATTGACCCCCACATCGATTTTGACAATAATGAAGTGTCGTCCCTTGCTGCCAGCAGGATTGATGATCATTTCAGGTAGAAGATCAGAGATGTATTCCTTGCCCAGGTCCTCGGGGGCCTCCCATTGGGGCACCTGATTTTTCTCTTCCTCCGGAACTTCTCTGATGAAGAAATACCAGACTACCCCACCAATCAGGGCCAGAACAATTGCGGCGGCTACAAAGATCGCCACAAAGTTCAGTTCTTCCTCTTCACCTTCGTCTAATATCTCGTCGTCTGCCATCAGCGTCTCAGGATTGTTGTGGTAAGGAAAGAAGGCTCAAGAGCATCTACTCCGACCAAAAGATAAGTCCGTTTTGACCCTGGAGGCAATATGTGATTTGTTTCCGTCCTGGATACAAATGATCAATGTCTGGTCTCAAAGAGGAGAAATCGGATGGAGTTGAACGAATTGTGTATCAAGCAAATTCAAACAGGTGTCGATGGGGATCGGTTGCTGAATACCGCAGTTGCACTCGTAGAGGTGCCCAGTCCAACCCGAAGTGCCGGCAAGGTGGCGGACAGGTTGGCCGATATCCTGTTGGAAGACGGATTCAAGGTAGACCGTCCTGTCGCCAATTGGCCCGAGGCGCCCGCTGTCGCGGTTCGGTTCGACACAGGAACGCTCGGAAGGACCCTTCAGTTCGATGGTCATCTGGATACCGTGCATCTCCCATTTGTTCCGCCCAGGGTGGAAGAGGGCATGCTCTACGGTTCAGGGTGCTCCGACATGAAAGGTGGAATTGCCGCTTTCGTAGAGGCGCTGCGTGTGCTTCGGGATACGGATGCTCTGAAGGGTGGGGGGATTTTGCTGACTGCCCACGACCATCACGAGGGTCCCTGGGGAGACAGAAGGCAACTCAGGGCATTGATCGAGGCAGGATACAAGGGAGATGCGGTGCTCCTGCCGGAATATCTGGCCGATCGTCTTCCCCTTGCAGGCAGAGGAATGGCGATTTTCGAGATCACCTACAACAGGGATGGTGAACCGGTTCACGAAGTCCTCAGAGATCCGGAAACACCCGACGTTCTGGGCGCCGGCGCAGAGCTGGTGCGCAGCTTCCAGGAAATGGACCAGGAACTGGAGCGGATTACAGACGCCTATGCCGGCAGAGACTCGGTTTTTGTGGGACAGTTCTCTTCAGGCGAGATCTACAACCAGTCGCCGATCGCTTGCAGCGTAAACGGTACGAGGAGATGGGTGACGCCAGGGATGGCGGACCAGATCGAACTGGAGTTGCGGGAGAAGATCGGCGGGGTGGCAAAAACCAGGAATCTGAGGTTCTCTGCAGATATCTCGATTCAGGGTGATGCGTTCAAGGTTTCGGAAAAAGATCCCATTGTGACGGCGTTCCAGCAGGCTCATCAGGCGGTTACCGGATCGCCACTGCCTGTAGGTGGAAAACCTTTTGTAGATGACGGGAATACATTTTCCGCCTTGGGGGGGATTCCTCCCCTCACACACGGCCCGGCCGCCCTTGGCGCACATACGCTGAATGAAGAAGTANCCATCGAAGAACTCATTCGTGTCGCCCAGGTGTACGCCCTGACGGCAGTCGGCTACTGCGCCTGAGAGATATAATTTTCGAGAGTTTGAGATTGAAAATCGGAATTGACATCGATGGGATAACGGCGGATTATGTAACGCCATTCCTCCCCTGCTGAAGCGCTTTCTGGGTCGCAATGTTTATTACGAAGATATCACGACCTACCGAATCCAGGATGCCTTCGACTACAGCAGCGAAATGGAATCGCGGCTGCAAGACAAGATCGATCGAGTGAATTTGCTCAGGCATCTACCTTTGATGCCCGGATCCCTGGAGAGCATCAATCGACTGGCTAGGGATCACGCAGTACATTTCGTGACCGCGCGTCCAGAGGATCGTTGGGGAGCGACAACCAGAGATTGGTTGGACAATTGTGGTTTGGAGTACTGTTCGGTGATGTTCCGAAGAGGGCCGCAAGGCGGAAGTCGACGACCGATTCGATGTGTTCGTGGAGGATAGGCTGGAGGCAGCACTCGAGCTGGCCGATGTGGGCATTCGCGTTTTTCTCTTCAACCACCCCTGGTATCAGGTCGAGGTCCTCCCGGTGAATTGCAGCCGTGTCCAAATGTGNCAGGAGATAGAAACCGGCGTGACAGATCTGAGAACAGACCAAAGGAGCGNGGTTTAGGGAATCACTTATCGATTCCGTGCTCTGAAAGGTATTCCTGAATCTTCTTGTGCGTCTCGGAGTCGAGGGCGACTTTGCCATCTATTGGGCGATTCGGCAGATGTTCCAGGATGTCCTGGATCGTGATTATGGCGTGTACGGCAACTCCCGTCGTTGACTCAAGCGAGGTTATGGAATTCCCCCCTTCGGCGTTTTGTTCTCTCCTGTCCAGTGCTATAATCAGTCCCGTTACAGCGGCAGACGTGGCTTCCTTGATCCGCCTTATCATTGTTACTTTGGTGGCCCCGTCCGTAATCACGTCATCCACCATCACCACCTGATCATCCGCCTCAGGCGCTTTGCCTACCAGCCAACCTCCTTCACCGTGCTCCTTGATTTCCTTCCGGTCAAAACAGTAATAAGCATCAACGTCGAAGTGCTGTCTAAGCGCGATGGCCGTGGCAATGCACAGGGTTACGCCTTTGTATGCTGGTCCGAAGATGATGGAAGACGGTGCCCCACTCTCCTGAACAGCACAGGCGTAGAAGTAACCGAGTTTTTCGACGTCTGCCCCCTTGTTGAATTCTCCCGCATTGAAGAAGTAGGGTGACACTCTACCGCTCTTCAGCGTGAATTCCCCAAAACGAAGCGCGCCTGTCCGAACGAGAAACTCAACGAATTCCCGCTGGTAATTTTGCATCGAAGGGTCTCCTTTTGTTACGACAGAACTTCCTGGTCACCGTATGCGTCATTTGGACGAGAATTAGGCATTCTCATTAGTCTGAAACGACGATGGTGGGTTATTATGCTTGACGGTTTTTTTCCTTTGGGCGATCTTACACGCCGATTCCAACGTCACCCGATAGGAGGTCCGGTTGTCTATACGTGGCTGGCGAGTTGCGCTGGTGTTGTGGATGACTCTGATCTTTCTGGCATCCAGCGGCTACCTTGCTTTCTGGATGTCTGCAGATGGAACGGAAGAGGTTTTCGGGCTGTTCAACTACCTGGTTCGAAAATTGGCACATTGCGGCGAATTCGCTCTTCTAACCTACTTCTGGCTTCGATCGATTTGTACCCGGCCCGAGCGACTGAATTGCAGCATCGGCTGGAGCGTGGGGCTGTCCATTCTATACGCTGCTACCGATGAATATCATCAGAGTTTCGTACCCGAACGTCAGGGGATATGGTCGGATGTGATCTTCGACGCAGCCGGTGCCCTGGCAGCGGGGCTAACTCTTAAGTTGATGGGAGAACGTGGTGGGCCCGGGTTGAAACGCAGGATTCTGGGCCCGCACTTCTCACCGGTTTCGCCGGTTGACAACATATAGGAATTCACACCTTGCTACAAGATGATTTAGGAGAAAATGTGTCTTCTCTAAGAAACGTCCTGCTTCTCATTGCCGATGATTGGAGCCCGATCGCTGGATGTTACGGTAATTCCGTGATCCAGATGCCGAATGTAGACGCACTTGCCGCCAGAGGTACTCGGTTCTCACAGGCATTCTGTACGACTCCATCCTGTGCGGCGAGCAGGGCCTCCATTTTGACAGGTAACTACAGTCATACACACGGGCAATACGGTCACTCCCATTCTATTCACAACTTCCACACCCATCTGTCGATGCCATCCATCCCGGCCTGCCTGGGACAGGCGGGAATTGCTACAGGGATCATCGGCAAACTGCACGTTCAGCCGGAGGAGGTATACCCCTGGACGTTCGACGGACAGAGGGTAAGCGGTGGAACCCGAAATGTTCGTGGGATGGAGGAGAAGGCTGAGGCGTTTTTCTCCTCCATTGGGAATAGACCATTCTATCTGCATATGGGTTTTGGCGATCCACATCGCGACTTCGGGAATAAGGGGACTTACGAAGGCGTCGATGAGGTGAGGTACTCGCCGGATGATGTGATCGTACCCGATTTTCTTCCCGATCACCCGGCCGTTCGAATGGAACTGGCGGAATATTACCAGGCTGTGTCAAGACTCGACGCCGGGATTGGGATGGCGGTTCAGGCGCTGGAGGCGAGTGGCCGAGCGGAGGACACGATGATCGTGGTGATGAGCGACCACGGTATGCCGTTTCCCGGAGCCAAGGGATCATCTTTTGATTCCGGTCATCATTGCCCATTGATCATCGTCAGACCAGGCGCGGATGCGAATGTGTGTAATGGACTTGTGAACTGGTGTAATATCATGCCAACTGTGCTGGACTGGTGTGGCGTCGAGATTCCCGAGAGACTGCCTGAACGATCTATGCTGCCGATTCTCGATGAACCTGATCCGGAGGGTTGGGACGAGACATTCTTTTCGCACATCTTCCACGAGGTTACGAATTACTACCCATACCGTGTGCTGAGGGGCAGGCAGTACAAGTATGTGCGAAATCTGTATCCTGAATTGACCACCCCTCTGCCCAGCGATCTCTGGGCATCTCCGACTTGGCAAGCGGTGCTCTCGGACGAAATCGAAGTAATGGGCAACAGACCAACCGAGGGATTCCTGCACCAGGATGNCGAGGCGTTGTTCGATATCAGGTTGGATCCGGCGGAGTCCAGGAATCTGATCGGCGATCCTGATTTGAAGTCTGTGGCTGAAGAGATGCGACAGAAGGTCAAACAGTTCAGAATGACCACGATGGACCCCTGGGTTCTGGCGTCGATCCACNGCGGTGAAGAGGGTCTGAGCAAAACGGTAAGCTAGGGAAGCATCTCGATGAACAAACCGGTCTCATCATCACAACAGGATGTGATCCTTGCAATTCTCAGAGGGGAATTGCGGTTGGATGATGCGGCAGGCCGGCTGGGTATAACCAGACGAGCGTTATCAAACCTGAAGCGGAGGTATCTGAAAAGCAAACTTCCGGTGTTGAGCGGAGAAATACAAGCCCCTCTGGATGCCCCGGCCAAGGTGATGCGAGACAGGTGGGGCGTTGTGCATATTGCGGCAAACGCAGTAGCCGATTGCTATACCGCACTGGGTTACGCAATGGCCCAGGACAGGCTCTGGCATCTTGATTTCCAGCGTCGACAGGCGCACGGAAGATTGTCGGAGATTCTGGGTCCCGGTCACCTCAAGGCAGATCGTTTACATCGTACCGTTGGATTGACAAAAGCCGCGGAATCGACCCGGTTGTCCGATGAGGCGACGGTGGTCTTGAATGCGATGTCCGATGGCATCAATGCCTGGATGGAAACAGATCATCCGAGGCCTGTCGAGTTCGACCTTCTGGAATATGAACCAGAGCCCTGGTCACCCATCGACTCGATTGCCGTATGGAAATGGCGCTGGTGGATGCTCACGGGTCGATTGGACAATATTGCGATCAGCGAGGTCGCAAGGCGGCACCTGCCACCGGATTTGTTCGAGATTTTCATGTCCATCGAAGCCGGCGAAGAGACGATCGTACCTGCCCGGCGTGAGGCCGAGGTAGGCGGTTTTGATTCGGTTGAGGGAAGCAACAACTGGGTTGTGGGCGCAGGCAGAAGCAGTTCAGGCAAACCCATATTGGCATCCGACCCGCACAACCCAGTGTGGCACCCCAGCCAGTGGTATCAGGCGCAGCTGACCGCACCGGGTATGGATGTCATCGGGGCAATCTTCACTGGAACACCTGGGGTCTATATCGGTCACACACGCCAGACCGCCTGGGGGGTAACCAACCACACCGCGTCGATGCGAGACCTCTACACGGAGGCTGTAACACAGGACAACCCGGAGGTCTATTGGGAATCCGGAGACTGGCAACCATTNGAAGTGGAGAGCGAGGAGATCAAGGTCAGGGGGNAGGATAGCCNACCTGTTGNCGATATGCAAGACGGTTCGCGGTCCCATCGTAAATGAGTTCGTTTCACAGGTGGATGAAACTCCGAATCCGCCGTTGTCCCTGAAATGGGTCGGGTCCGAGCCCTTCTCCGGATTCGAATCCATGCTTTCTCTTCACCGGTCCAAATCTGTTTCTGATGTGCTTGTGGCTCTCGAGCAATGGCCGTGTCCTGCNCTGAATATGGTTTTCGCGGATTCCTCGGGTAGAATCGGATACCATGCCGTTGGGCACATCCCAAGACGCCCTGTGACCTGGCACGGGTTTCGTCCCGCGGATGATCCCTCACACGTATGGGAAGGTTATTACTCTTTCGCAGAGCAGCCGGAATGGGTAGACCCGGACGCCGATTGGCTGGCTACGGCGAACAACCCGCCCTGGGGTGGTCGTGGGCCATATATGAGTTTAGGGAATTGGTCGGATGGCTTCCGGTACCGAAGGATAAGAGAGCGTATTACATCCCAAGAGACCTTGACGCCAGAGGATGTTGGTCAGATCCAGGGCGATATATATCATGCACGTGCGATCGAGTTGGCGCCGGTTGTTGGCGAGATGGCCAAGAAGGAACGCAACAAACGCCTGAGGGAGATCGGTGATCTGCTTTTGGAATGGGACGGGGCCTACGCGATNGATCTGGTGGCCCCCTCGGTTTTCACAGCCTTCTGGGAACACTGGTTGCGACGGGTCGCCAGCGAGAGGTTTCCCGAAGGGGTCGTTTCCCTGGCGTCTGACAGAGTTGGAGGCGTCGCCCGCAGATTGCTTCTGGGTGAAGCATCGGGATGGTTTCTACGGGACGATGTCCTTGAAACCGAGGTCATGAAAACGATGACAAACGCGCTTGACTGGTTGCGGGATAAGGTTGGACCCAGGCGCTCGCAATGGCGATGGGGAAGGCTGCATCGCGTATGTTTCGCCCACCCGGCAAGCAGCACACTGGAGCTGCAGGACTTGCTCGATCTGGGTCCCTACGAGACCTCGGGAGGCAACGGCACCGTCAGGGCCGCCGGCTATTCGTTCGCCAGGCCATTTGAGGTGACCGGATTATCATCCTACAGGATGGTGGTGGACCTGACGGATCCGGCCAGATCCTGGGCAGTAACAACAGGTGGACAATCCGGGCATCCTGGAAGCTCTCACTATGACGATCACACGCCGCTGTGGCTTTCAGATGATTATCATCCTCTGTGGATGGACTCGGCAGATGTCGAGGCGAATCTCGAGGCCGAGCTGGATCTGGTTCCATATCGAGGATAGCGATTTCCAAGAGCAATAAGGAGCATTCTCAGTTTACGCAAGCAGTTCCGAATAAGGTGGCAGTTAAGGAGGAGATTGATGGGAAAGTTGGATGGTAAAGTTGCACTTGTGACAGGTGGGAGCCGTGGGATAGGAAAGGGGATTGCCCGTGGATTGGCTGCGGAAGGGGCGGATCTCGTACTNGCATCCAGGGNTCAGTCGGCATTGGTTCGGACGGCGAAGGAACTCGAGGGTGAACANTGCAAGGCGATCGGGGTTNCAACGGATGTGAGCGATGAAGTCCAGGTCGAAGCCTTGTTTGGCGAGACCANGGACCGATTCGGTCGGTTGGATATACTGGTCAACAATGCTGGGGCGTTCGACGGCGGTCCGATCGAANACCTTTCGGCAGATGCCTGGGANAACGTTATTGCGGTGAACCTCAGGGCGCCCTTTTTGTGTACCCGTGCGGCCTTCCCGATTATGAAGGAGCAAGGGGGTGGGAAGATCATCAATATCGGCAGTATCTCGGCACAGCGCGTCCGGCCGAATTCAGCGCCGTACAGTACGAGCAAATTCGGGATCTGGGGGTTGACACAGAGTACGGCGCTGGAGGGCAGGCCGTTTGGGATCGCCTGCAGCTGCCTTCACCCGGGAAATACACTGGTAGAAAGGCGAATCGATTCGGGATCGGACTCGGACGACGAACCTATGATGAGTGTGGACGAACTCGCCGAGGCTGCGGTGTTGATGGCGACCCTGCCCGCCCATGTAAATATGCTTGAGGCAATCGTTTTGCCCGTTGAGCAGCTCTACGTGGGCAGAGGTTAGTGTGTGGTACTCACTGAGAATCAGTCAGTGTGGCTATGGTGTTCAAGAGGGATACGTTGAGAACGGGATGAGGAGGTGCACATGAGATTGGTACTCGATGCGCCACGGTCGAGGGGTGAACATATCGCAGTGTTCAAGGGTCCAGATGGTGTGGAGGCGCCCGCGCTTGAGCTCAGATGTGAGAACGGAGTGCTGATCGCAGAACGAGATCCGTCGTCTTCAGATTATCACCTCATATTGAGCGGGACGGAGAAGGACATTTCACAGGTCTATGAGGTAGCGGAAATCGATGGAGTTGATTCGGTAGAAGGTATCGCACATACACAAGCCGATAATTCTGTAGAGGTGTCGCTGAGAGGATCACCCTTTTTCACTTTCAACTATGGCAAGGAATATCCGAAGCCATTTCTGAACCCGATTCTGACACCTGCCAGGCGTAAATATGCTCAGGGAACCCATGGCGGCGTACTCGGAGGGAGAGCACCCGTGGCAACGGGGATTGACCTTGATGCAGGGAGCGATCAACGGGGTCGATTGCTGGAATGAGAAGAACGAACCGGGATTTGGAAGGACAGAACAGGATGAGATTTCAGTGACGAATGGACCGCTTTCATTGGCGATCTCATCTTCAAATACCTGGTACGAAGGAGACCGGCCTTTGATGGGAGACAGGAGGACCTTTCGGCTCTTCGATTCCCATCGAGCTTCGGCTGTTCTGGATATTTCATTGACGTTGGAGGCAAGGTTCGGCACGGTGACGATTGGCGGGACCAAGGAGGCCGGATTCCTGGGGATCAGGGTGAATCCCACAATGAACGCCTCCGACGCCGGACTTATGAGAAACGCCTACGGCGCGACCGACGAGGTGGGCTGCTGGTCTCTTCCCGCTCACTGGATGGACTATTTCGGACCCGTTGGCAATGAGATTGCAGGATTTGCGGTTTTCGACCACTCGGAAAATTTCCGGTATCCTACGACTTGGCACACCAGGGGATACGGCTTGTTTGCACCCAATTGCTGGATGTTCAAACCGGACCACGTGCTTCCGGAGAATGAAGAGATGATTTTCCGTTGGNGTGTGATTGTGCACGTGGGAGATACGGATACGGCTGATGTCGCCAATTTGTTTCTTGACTATGTGGATGGGGTTCGGGGTGAATGGGAGTAGAATGGATCGGATTAGGTATCGTGTATAAAGCCAGGGGTTCAGGAACCCCTGGGAAAGATAGTGTGCCCCTATGGAGCACGGGAGGGTCGATCGAGAGGTCGTCCCTATTTTTGTCTCCAAATTTCCCAGACGAGGTGGGAAAGCTCGGGGGCGATCAGCTTTTCCATTGCGAGTCGGACAGCGCCCGAAGAGCCCGGCATACAGAAGACCATCGTGTCACGATACACGCCGGCGACCGCCCTGGAGAGCATTCCGCCGGAGCCGATATCTTCCCAACTGAGGTACCGGAACAGTTCGCCGAATCCGTCGATCTTCTTTTCGAGGAGACCTCCGACGGCTTCGTAGGTGGTGTCGCGAGCGGAAATACCGGTTCCCCCGTTGGTGAGGATGGCCTGGCAATTTCCCTCGTTTGCAATTTCGACTATAATTTTTCTGATCCGGGCGGGATCATCCGGAACGACCTGGTAGTGACCGGCGTTGTGTCCTGTATCTGCGAGAATTTCTTTTATGATCGCGCCGCTCTTGTCGTCCTCTTTGGTGCGGGTGTCGCTGATGGTAAGAATGGCGCAGGTGACTGCGTCCGTGGCCTGTTCCTTGTGGTCTTCGTAGGGCAAGGGGGTGGTCTCCTTTGTTGTAAAGCCCAGAGGTTCAAGAATCCCTGGGAAAGATGGGATGCCCCTTTGGGGCAGTGGCCGGATGTCTCCTAATGATTGTGGTGATGGGAGGTATGGCCGAGGGTGGCTACCATTCGGCCTGGACCATGGCGCATCAGCGACAAGGTGTAGAGGATTCCCAGTAGAACNGCTGCAGCCTGATGTAAGAAGGANGCGTCGACAACAGGTGTTATTTCTGTGGCCCACTGCAGGTGGTTCACGATGAATCCGGTGAGTAGTGCCGCAGAGACAACTGTGGTTGCGAACAGGATAGCGATTCGGAGACTGAATTTCGTTCTGAGAAGATGTAGAGAGGTAGAGGTAACCACTGCCCCCGTAATGAGTAGCGATACTGCAGCACCCGGCACACCTCCCTTGGATAAATACGCCAATGCGATAGGGAGGCCAGCGAACATTGGGAGGGATATCACGGAGCCGAGGGCAGCCAGGACGACGATCTGGAGGTAACCGGAGATTCCGGTGATCCAGTCCGGGGAAATGAAGACTTGAAGCAGTGATGCGGCAAGGAGTCCGATCAGAACCCAGGACGCTGTTCGATCAACGGCGGTTTCGAGATTCAAGATGGGTCCTGCTTCCCTTACCATCTCAAAGTGTGGCGTGTGGTCTGGCGTATCAAGTCCCTGTTCGGAGGTCAGTTTGAGCAGTAGCGCAACAGCGACCAAGGTTAGGACGAGGGCCGCTGTTGTGGCAAAACCCAATANAGCAAAGGCGAGCAAGATTGCTGGCAAATACAATACTGGTGAAAGGATAAGGATGCGCAACGCTGCTTTCTGAGAAATACCAGATATGTCGGGATGGGATTGCCAATTGGTGAATGTCGTGCGGAAAATCGTTTCTGAGCAGCGTTGCTGATGGTTGGCAGGCTTGCGGAGCAGGGAGACCAGAAGATAGCCCAAAAGGAGAAATGGCGCCGATTCCAACCAGTACGACATAAAGGTGGCCGCCACTCCGGTTTGAGATTCCGCTGCGTGACCTGATAGTGGCACAAGCAGGAGCACGGCNATTCCGATGACGGCGCCGATGCCGCTCCAATCGAAGGGTCCGAGGTGACTGGAGTGAGTATCGGAGTCTGCAGTGGCGGTCTCTGTCAGGCTACGGTGTAGGACAACGTGCACCAGACTGCCGCCCACGAATGCTTGGAAGAGGGCAACCGATATGGTGTCTAGGTGGTCGATGGTAGCTTCACCGGCTTGATATCCGATTAGGGTTCCCGCGCAGATCGCCAGTAGAGAAACCACAGCAGGTATTGTGCCTGCGCTTCGACGCACCAACCACCAGACGGTGAGTCCGACAGGAAGCCGGTGAAGTAAGATGCTCATACCTAAAGCTGGAGATGCGGCACCAGGGTGATGTGCACCTGTGAGGGCGGCGCCGTCCAGCAACGTATGGAAAAAGAGTCCTGCGAGGGCGAGAGTTGCGACAGTACCGTGGATCCGGTGTTCGCTCCTGTGACTCCATTTTTCGAGGATTTGCGGACCAATCAGGCCGACAAATGCGACCGGCAAACATCGCCAGCCTCCGATTTCTGCAGCTTCAGGCAGGATGTGCCCAAGGACGAGTCCCATTATTGTGGCTGCTACGAAGCCTTCGAGAAAGATCACGATGGATATCTTCCGAGAGGCGAAGCCGTCCAGGAGAGGGCCGAGGGCGAGCCCGAGGATGCTTAGCAGCAGTAGCGTCATTGGATCACGATTGTGTTAGNGGTGTAGGCGAATGTCGAGGATGGAATATAGGCAAAAGCCCCTCGGGAGTCACGCCAGGGTTTTTTTCGCCACGTCTTCACACTTTCGTTTATCTTGAGTGCGGCTGGACTACCCCTGGTGGGGCGATCTGTTGGTAAGATACTTGGCGCGAGACCAGGAGAGTAGTAATACTTCGCCACAAATAGATTCTGAATCCCTTTTCCACAGACATTCAGGCAAATCCGAAGACCCCATTGAAATATGATTAAAAAAGTGGTGATACCAGCTGCCGGCAAGGGCACACGGATGCTCGATCTTGCGAAGGACAGGCCAAAGCACCTGATAGACGTGCTGGACAGGCCTTTCCTGCACTATGTGTTGGAAAATCTTCAGGAAGCCGGATTCGAGGAGATGATCTTGGTCATTGGACATCATGCAGAGCGAATGGTTGAATTTGCAAAGAAGGACGGTAAGGCGTTTCCTATTACACTTGTGAACCAGTTTGAGGTGATGGGAACAGAGAAGTACGGTACGGCGATTCCAGTGCTTGCCGCACGAGAGCAGGTTGGAGATGACGACTTCGTGTGTATCTATGGCGACAATCTGTATGGTCCCCGGGACTTGATGGCTACCCGCGAGCTGGATGCAGGTTGTTCGTTTCTCAGTTTGCTGTACAGCGAAACACCGGAGAAGTATGCGGTGCCCCTGTTGGATGGGGACGTCGTAAAGAAGCTGGTTGAAAAGCCAAAGACTTTCATTACAAACTGGTCATCAATAGGGTGCTACAAGTTCACGTCCGATATTTTCGAAGAATGCGCAAAGGTGGAGAGGTCTGAGCGTGGTGAGTATGAGCTTACGGATGCAATCGCCTCCATGGCTGAAAAGGGAAAGGTGAGGGCTCGAAAGATGATCGACTACTGGCTCGATTTCGGGAATCCGGATGATGTGGAGTCAGTTGCCAATCTGGTTCGAGAGAGGCTGGGAGAGGGTAAACCGGTCGAGCCCGTGGATGAGCCGAACTGAAGGAAATTTCTGCGACGCAGGGTCTAATCTTTGTCTACAAAACATGGTAGGGGGGGCAGTGGTGACTCCTCTCATGAATCCTGAACTGCTTACGAATTGGTGCCGACGCAAGTTTCTTCGGAACAGATAGACCACCAACCGATAGAGGGGAGCATTTGCTTTGACATTCGCAGAGGTGTGTTGCATTGTAGGATGACGTCTGGGCGAGGTGTCGCTTTCGGAGATTGCCTGTTCTCCCACACTCGCTAAAGCAAGGGTGGACAGGGGGCGCTTCTCTAAGGACGGGGTGATCCCTGAAGGATTTTGAAGAAAACAAAAAGCAAATGCACGCGAAGCAAAGTCGATGAAACTGACTGTTCCAGAAGAGGGTATGCGCCGGGGCGAGGCAGGTGGACATATTCTTGTCGGCGTGTGTTTCTAGAATATGACCGCTCGATATCTGCGGGAAAAATTCGGATATGAGACGCTGGTGACGGATCCGGCCAAGCTGGCGAACATCATCTCGGGCTACGGCTACAATCCGGTGTCCCGCTCCACTAAGGAATGTATCGAGTCGGCGTTTACAGGAAAAGTGAAATAGGATCCGTGAAATGGCAGAGACGGTTACATTGAGGGGGAATCCCGAGATTGGCGAGATAGTTGAGGGTGAAGCGATTGTGTCCAATGAGGTGTTCAGCGCACGATACGAATATGACCGATACCGTGGGGTGATCAGCGGAGAGACACACGAGCTTTTCGGTCAGTCGATCGTTGGCAAGGTTGCGGTGTTTCGGACGGCAAAGGGTGGCGTGGCCACTTCGTGGATGATGCTGGATGTGGTAGAGCGGGGTAACTGCCCTGTCGGTTTCATTTTTGCACGGACGAATCCTGTAATGGTCCAGGGCGCTGCGCTTGCAAACGTAGCCCTGATGCATTCGCTTGCGCCCGATCCCCTGGCCTCCATTCGCAGCGGTGACTACGCGAAGATGGATCCAAAGGCCGGGATTGTTGAGGTAACACGTCGTGGCTGATTGCAGGCAGTTCGGGGATATCGAGGTGACCGCGTTCAGCGCTGGACGGTGCA
Organism: Gemmatimonadota bacterium; assembly: GCA_002709665.1. Lineage (GTDB taxonomy): Bacteria > Latescibacterota > UBA2968 > UBA2968. Next base: position 21,103 of record PAQK01000029.1, read on the forward strand.
AGCTGGACGGCGGGACGATGTTCGGCGTTGTTCCCCGGGCGATCTGGTCTCGTGAGATGGCACCTGACGATGAGAATCGGATCTGGCTGGGTCTGACGTGCCTGTTGGTGAAGACGCTGGATGAGACCATATTGATTGAATCCGGAATTGGTGGTGGTAAACTTACCAAAAAGTATCAGGAGATTTTTGCTGCAGATCCGTCAGAGGGTGTGGCGAAATCCCTTGGGGAAATGGGGACAGACCCTGAGAATGTCGACCGTGTCATTCTTACACACCTGCATATGGACCACGCAGGTGGCGCAACTTACCTGGCAGGGAACGACTTCCGCCTAACATTTCCTAACGCCAGATATACAGTGCAGCGGCTGGAGTGGGAAGACGCTTTAGGTGCAGACAGGCAAACCGTTCGCGGATACCACGTGAATGAAGACCTGCTGCCTCTGGAGCGTGCCGGTGTCCTGGATCTGGTCGAGGGAGATATGGAAGTGTGTCCTGGAGTGGAGGTCTTCCTGACTCCGGGACATACCCGCGCCCATCAGTCTGTTCTCGTGCATTCAGGGGAGGAGAAGGTGTGCTTCGTCGGCGACCTGGTGCCAACGTCTCATCATATGCACCCGGTTTTCATTATGGCGTTTGACCTGTATCCCAGGGACACCTACCGTGTCCGCCAGGAGGTTCTCGGAAGAGCGGAATCGGAGCACTGGTTATTGGCCTGGCCTCACGATCCCGATAGGTTGTGGGGATATGTCCAAGCGGGAAAACGTGGTAACTACACTGTGATGGAGGAATAAAGTTGATGTCTACGAAGATGGTATTCTGGTCGAAGATGCCTGAGGCGTGGATGGCCGAGGTCCGGGAGCTGGAGATCGAGGTTTGCGAGGTAACCGACGAGGCTGAGGCAATGCAGGAGATCGTTGATGCCGACGCCTATTACGGTAGAATGTCGCCGGAGCTTCTGGCGGCGGCAAAGAAAGTTCGGTGGATTCAGGCGACTAGCGCGGGTTTGGACAACTACTTCTTCCCCGAGTTGCGTGCGCACAGTGCTGAGGTGACGAATATGCGCGGGATCTACAGTGACGTGATTGCCGAGCACGTATTTGCGTTCCTGCTTACACTGTCGAGAGGAATGCAGATCTATCATCGCAGGCAATTGGAGGGTAGGTGGGCTCCGCAGGGAGTGGATGTGGTGCACGTTGCGGGGAAGACAATCGGCGTGCTGGGTCTGGGAGGGATAGGACTGGCGGTGGCCAAAAGAGCGGCCGCCTTCGGAATGCGAGTCCTAGCTGTAGATCCGGCTCCCAAGGGGACACTGGACTACATGGAGCAGGTATACCCGCCGCAAGATCTGGAAAAGGTGCTGAGTGAGAGTGACTGTTTTGTGGTTTGTGTGCCTCACACGTCGGAGACTGACAGGTTGATCGACGCCAGGGCGCTGGCCGTGATGAAGAAGACGGCGTTCTTTATCAACATTGGCAGGGGAAAGGTGGTGGATCTGGCCGCGCTGACTTCCGCTCTGCAAGCCGGAAATCTCGCTGGGGCGGCCCTGGACGTGTTCGAGGAGGAGCCCCTTGCGGAAGGTCACCCGCTATGGTCGATGGAAAATGTGATCGTGACGCCCCACGTAGCGGCTTACTCGGACGAGATTGAGCCGAGACGCTACAGGATGATTGTGGAAAATGTGCGGCGATTCTGCGCGGGTGAGCAGCTTTTGAACGTCGTAGACAAGCAGGTTGGCTACGTGGTGAAAAAAAACGATAGTGATGTATTTGACCACTCTTTGAAGTGAGCGGCATTGTGACAATCCTTAGGATTGGCTCAAATTTCCCTGTGAGGCGGGTATGAGAATCTGGCTTCTGGCTGTGGCGATCATATTTGTTCTGATCCAGGCGGAATCCGATGCTTCGAGGGCTCCAGGCGACCTGAATGGAAATGGAAAGCTCGACTTTGGTGATTTCGTAGNGCTCTCCAAGGGGATTCAGTCCAGTCCAGATCTGAGGGGGAGGCTCATCGCATTTTCCCAAAACGATGAGCTACAGCTCCAGACCAAAATCGAGTCCCTTGGCTGGCAGGTTACGGGTGTCAACGTGGGGATCGAATTTGTCGCATCCAGTCTGGGGCTTGACGGACAAGGTTAGTCCGGTGTAGTAGCCACATCGACGACGTCCCTGAACGATCTCGCANAGGTGTCGGCTGAGCTGGACGAGGGTGATATNCTNAAGATCAGCGNCNAGAGANTTGGCGNTGCGGAAATCGAGGGTGAATTCGAGTTTTATGAGGGGGCCGTTGTTCAGGACCTGCTTGATGAAATCGTGAATGCGTATGACGGGGGAATCTCGCTGAGCCTGGACCGGGAGGCCGGATGGTGGCTTTCGACGCTACATGTGCAGAGGTCGAAGGATTTCAGGTGGTGATCTTACTGCTGGACACGAATGGATGGAGTCGACTGAATTTGTCTTCGAAGTAGCTTGGGGACGAACTACCTCAATTTTGGCGGGTAGGCGGCTCCGGGTATTATCGCGCAAGAGCTGTGGATGAGTTTACGGGAGCGGTCCTAGGGACTTGGGGGAGCATTCCGATTTCGGGAAGTAAGGAGAATTCCANTATTCTTCCCATTGGGAAGCCGGCAATCAACCAGTGACAAATTGAAAGGGGAGTTGTTTATGTTCGGTGCTGACCTGGAGCCGCTAGGGACCACCTGGGTTGAACTCGAAGGAGAGATCTGTGGTGCGCAGGCGGATGAAAGAGGTCCTATCGGGGGTGGTGAAGGCTACTTGCAAGGGGTGGAGCCCGAGGGTGAGCCCATTGAGACTCTGGACGCGCTTCTGAATGCGCTTGCCTCGGCAAAATCGGGTGATNTGGTATTTATTCACGGCGAGGCCGAGATCGACTGTACCGAACGGGTCTACATCGAGTCGCTGGTCCTGGAGGTTCCCGGAGGGGTGACGGTTACGAGTAACAGAGGTGACGGCGGCGCGCCCGGAGGGATGATCCTTAGTGATACGTTTGACACCAAACCCCTGATCAAGATTATGGGCCCGGGTGCGAGGATCACGGGACTTCGAATCAAAGGTCCTAATCCCAAGCGTTGTCTGGAGCACCACAACAGGTCGTTCAAAGAGGGTAGAGGGCACGAGTACTACTACAAATTTCCGACATCGGACGGGATCGATACGAAGTTTGGCGACCTGGAAGTGGACAACTGTGAGCTGGGTGGGTGGAGTCGCGCCGCAATTCACATTTCGGCCGGGGATGGTCACCGGATCCATCACAATTTTATTCACCACAATCAGTACAACGGACTGGGGTACGGGGTGAGCCACGACACGGCTTTCTCAACCATCGAGTACAATCTGTTCGATTCCAATCGGCATTCTCTAGCTGGAACGGGGCGAGCCGGCAGTGGTTACGAGGCCAGGCACAATGTTGAACTGGGTGAATCCCTGAGTCATTGTTTCGATATGCACGGTGGACGCGACAGAAAGGACGGGACGGATGTGGCCGGCTCGTGGATGAAAGTGCACCACAATACGTTTCGGTGCCCGAAGACTGCAGTTGTTGTTCGTGGTCTACCCGAAGAGGGTGTGGAGGTGAACAACAATTGGCTGTACCAAGACCCGGACGAATTGTCCGTGCGTGCGGACGGCAAGACACAGATACTCAACAATGCCTACGGGTTGGATAATCCTGTTTTCGTTGCAGAGGGCGAGGCGAGAGTTCGGTAGGATCGTGGAATTTCGAAATGGGGGCTGATAGCGATGCGTATTACTTTTGTGGATGTCTGGACGGTAGTCTTACCCTCGATTCCAGGGAGGGTCAACAGTCCGGAGTGGGTCCCGAAGGTGTAATGGGACGAACGTGTAAAGCATATGCTGAGGCTGAATACGGATACCGAGTTCTACTGGATAGGTGAAACCAGCCGAACGGTGCGATCTTTGTGGGAATACACGGGACGGGTGGCAAGCCCAGAGTTGACCCTTCCNCTGCCCTTACCCTTTCCTCCATTGAGCTACAGGAAGGGGATGTGCTGATTGGTCTGGGAAGTGAGGATCAGCTGGGCAAACTCAGAGTTAGGACGGAAAAGAGCTGAGAACCCCAAACGCTTCCTTGGGTTTCGACCTCGAACAGAATCCTTGGAGATAGTTCAGTGGCACTTCCACTATGTGTGATCACAGACACGGAGGGTCAAGCGGCAGGCAACGACTCCGTTTCCTATGGCGGCTATTATATCCGGGAGATCCTGGCTCATGCTGGTATTCCATTTGATGAAATTGTAAGACCTCTCGACAAGCAGAGCCTCTCGGACAGAGGTCTCGTCGTACTGCCCTGGCATCTTGCTCTCGACGACCCCGAACGGTCCGTGATATCCGATTTTGTCAAGGGTGGTGGTGCCCTGGTTGGGTTGGGGGGCACGTCCGGGCTGGACGATCTGTTTGGTGTTGCTGACAGAGGGGCGATGGATGATGGCTACCTGCAGATTGTGGAAAGTGCGCATCCAGTTGTCAATGGATTTGCCAGTAGTTTGCATTGTTTCGGGGGCAGAAGAATAAAGGCGACCGAGGGACAGGTGATCTGTAAAGTGGTGGGGGCAAGCGACGGGGTTGTCGCACATCGCCCGGGCAAAGGACTGACGGTTGCGGTGGGTCCCGATATTGTCGGCACCATCGTGAGGATTCAGCAGGGTCACAAGATCGCACCAGCAGAGGGGCCCACTCGAATCGATGTGATCAAGGGACTTGCGCTGGATGTCGATCGCGANAGGTCTCCGATCGANGAGGAGGANGGACTGGCGTTTCTNGAGCCTATTGGCGATGAGCTNAGGGGACTCATAATTCGGAGTATCCTGTATGCCTGTTCAGAGCAGGATATCAGAATGCCGATACTGTGGTACTGGCCGGATAATCAGACCGCCATTGCGCATATGTCTCACGATTCCGATGGTGGAGACGAGGATCTGGGCTGGTCTCTGTTGAGGTTGACACAGGAGGTAGGGATCCGGACGACGTGGTGCATTATGGCCGGACATTACCAGTCGGAATTCTACAAAGACGTTCTGAACTACGGCTCGGAGGTGGCCCTGCACTACGATGCACAATCCTATCAGACCGCCTCAGATGATGCCAAACCCGGTATGTCGCACCTGAAGTGGGGATACGATGAGCTTGTTGCACAGCTTGACACGGTAACCCGATCAGCCGGTAGACCGGTTAGCAGCAATAAGAATCACACGTTACGCTGGCAGGGCCGTCTGGAATTCTTCAGATGGTGCGAACAGGCGGGCATTTCGGTTGAGCAGAGCAAGGGCCCGAATACACCCTACACGAACGGGTTCCCGTTTGGTGGATCACACCCCTGGTTCCCAATCGAGGACGGTGATGAGGCAGGCAGGATGATCGATGTTCTCGAGGTGAATCTGACGGTGCAGGATATCCATCGGAGGTGTTCCATAAACCTTGCCACACAGTTTGCCGAAAGGGTTCACCGACACTATGGCATAGGTCATTACCTCTTCCATCCCGCCCACCTGTGGGACCCCGCGGTGCGAGCAGGTTTACGTGCAATAGTGGGGTTCACCCGTGACCTTCAGATGCCCTGGTGGACGGCTGCCCGGATTGGTGATTGGGAACGTTCCCGCAGGTCTGTATGTTTCAGAAGGTCGGGAGATGGAGAATACGAGCTGGTGTCGCCGAAGGCGCTTGGCGGTGCAACATTGTTGTTCTCGGGCAAAGGGCCTCTATCGGTTAACGGAGAGCCTGTTGAAGAACGGGTCGAGCGTTACGGTTTCGACCTCGGCATGGTCACGTTGGATATTGCTAAGGACAGGACTGTATCGGTCCGTCCATGAGGTGACGAAGCAATGGATAAAGTCCCGNCCGTTCTGCGGTCGGGACTTTTGTATTTCTANAGGATTCAGGATCACTTTCTTGTTCTTGCNTAATTGAGTTTTNATTGCAGCCAGAAGAGGGATGAAACAGGCTCCCCTCAGGTTTGAGAGATGATACCGATGTCTTCGAAGAAGGAGATCACTTCCTTCCAATAGGCGTCCCAATCGGGTGGGCAGTCATTGTGATCAGTCTGGTACGTGACCAATCGGGAATCCTTCGCTGCTCGAGACAGGGCAAGGGCGTGACTGTACGGAATGACGCNGTCGTGCTNGCCGTGGCTGATGTGTACAGGGTTGGTGTATGCGGATACTACGTCGAGATTCTCGAATGGATCACGAACCAGGAAGCCAGGTGCCAGATAACGTGAAGAAAAAGCACGGAGGTTGGTGAAGGTGGAGAGCAGGACGAGCGCAGCGGACGGTCGGTAGGCGGCCAGAGCACATGCCGCGCCACCGCCGAGAGAATGTCCCATAAGGATGATTCGGGAGACGTCGACATCCTTTCTGGTAATCAGTTTGTCATATGCTGTGAGAAAGACTTCGGTGATGGTCTTCTGCGAGGGTGACCCATCCGACCTGCCGTAGCCTGGATATTCGACCAGGAGTACACCGATTCCGTACTCCCCCAGGGCCGCCATATGCGGGGGTGCGTGGTCAATCAATTCGGCATTTCCATGGGCGAAGATAATCACCGGAAATGGACCGTCTACAACTGTCGGCGGGAGGAACCACGTTTCCACTGGTCCGTCATCCGTACGGATCCAGGACTTCTCAAGTCCTGGGTACGAGGCCTGAACCTGTGGAAAACGGGTCAGGTGACGGGGAAAGACGAGCCGTCTCTGGATGAGGNACAGGAANCAGAGGTAAATCAGGTACAGACAGACNCACCATAGTGCGAGATTTACCANGGAGTGGNGTTTGGGGGCCATTTGGATCGGGCGTGGGCGGATGGGTATGGATCGATACCTGGTATGCCGGATGTGGATCCGGTGATTAACAGACCACCGATCAGTATTTCTCAGGAACGAATGTCTGGTCTGACAATGGTGGGCACACGTAACCCGTGTCTTTCTGGCGTGGTGGAAGCTTGATCGCCTCCGGGGTGAGGTCCTTGTATGGTACACAACTCAGGAGATGGTGAATGCAATTCAGGCGTGCCCTCTTCTTTGAGTCGGCATCTACGACATACCAGGGGGCCTGTTTGATATCCGTATGGTGAAACATCTCATCTTTCTGAAAGTACCATTGGTTTTTTTCCCGCGCGGTTGGTGCCGCCAGGGCGACAACGCGGCAAACTCTTGGACTCAGGCTTTGAGTGACCCTTTTGATCACGCCACCTTTGCCCGCCGCATCTCGACCCTCGAAGATTACGAGAACTTTCAGTCCTTTGTGCCTGATCCACTCCTGAAGCTTGACAAGTTCGACCTGGAGTTTTGCCAGTTCTTTCTCATACTTCTGATTCTTGAGCTTCTTTTCGTGAGATTTCTCTTTGACCGGGTCTGCGGTTACCACGTAATGGTCGGATTCCTTTTTGGACATTTCGTAACTCCGTCCTTTGTGGCAGTATCTCATGTGTTCTGACAGATGTTCCTGGAACAACCCAAGGATGTCACCTTTGGGGAAAAACACCAACAGTTTTCATAGCGGACAATGAATTGTATGAGGTGTTAGTCTTGCAGATCAGCTGGTGAACCGGATCAGCATGAAACGTCTTTCCCTTCACTTCCAAATATGGCCAGCCGTTCTTCCGAAGTTGTCTTCTCCACACTTGCAGGATAGTAATGAAGTTGCACTGCTCGTCGCCGGTTGTCCGTGTTGTTTTCAGGCGTTCCGTGGTGAACCATCCCGGACCAGAAGAGACAACCGCCCGGGGGAAGCGGGACCGCTACTACACGGTCTCTGACCACATCTTTGTCACAGATCTGCCAGTCGCGTCGTTTGAAGTGAACTACGGGGCCGTTCTGGTGTGTGCTTGGGATCACGCGCATACATCCATTCTCGGGCGTGGCGTGATCCAGAGACAGCCAGACACTTACGATCTCCGTCCCCAGGGGCAGGTTGAAATAGGCGTGGTCTTGATGCCAGGGCTTTTCGCGACCAACTCGTGGAGGTTTCAGGATGGCTTGGTGCGCAAACAGCGCCGGTTCCTCTCCCATGATCCGCTCGATCACTCCCAACAATTCAGGATGGCTTGCCAGGGCGGAGAGCCTGTCATCATATCCCACGAAGTGCTGAAGCTTGCGGACGACATCCCACCGCTCTTCGTCCGAGAGTTCCTGCAGCCTGTCCCGGTAGCTGCCCTCAAACTGCACACCATTGAAGTCGGGATTTCCGCCACTAATCAAACGCATCATACCCGTTTTCACATCTGCCAGTTCCTCTGGGGAAATCGCGCGCTTTACGGGTAGGTAGCCCTGCTGGTGGTATTTGTCTATGTGGTCGCCGGAAACGCTCTCAAGATTCTCCAACCCCTCATCGATGTCGTGGAATTCGTAGAGATCAGGACTGTACCCGCCATCGTTTTCGTAGTTATCGAATGATACTTTGTGGTTTGTATGACCCATTCCTTGCTCCCGGATTGCCTGCGTTTATCAACTATTCGATCGTCAGTGCTGAGAGGATATGAAAGTACCGTCAGGCTTGGAAACTGTCAACCTCTATCGAACTCAGGTTCTTTCCCAACGACTTGGGTTCATCCCTGGCGCGGCATCGGTCATATCTGAAGGCTTATTTCCTCCTTCGAAATCGAAATCTCGGGTGTTCGGATCGCGGAACAGAGGCCTTACGGCGTTCGGCAGATGGTCCAAGTCTTCCTGGCTCCATCCGCTGACCTTCGCAATTGGGCCCGCCCAGGCAGGTCTGAATGCGATGGCCAGCATTTCCCTTGCCCATGGCCCGGTGTTTGGGTAGTTGCCGTGAAAGACTTTGTGGTTTATGAGTACAGCCGAACCGGCTTTGACCGGTACCAACACCTGTTCGGGATGATCCGAATAACGCCTGTATGGATTGGCGTCGACGTGCATCGAAATATGGGACCGGGGAACAACCCTGAAGGGAGAGACGTCCTCGGTCAGGTCCTGGAGATAATAGAGCACGCGGACCATGGAAGGCGCGCTTCCTTCGTATCCAAAGATTTCGGATCCATAGGGTTGCCCGTCGGTGTGCAGGCTGATGCCGGGATGACCTGGCTCTGACCGGGCATAGGCAAAGGAGACGAACAAGATGTCCGGCCCAAACAGCTCGGAAAGAAAGTCCAGGATTGGAGGATGCGCAATGAGGTCGGTAATCGCACCTCCGTTGAACTGAATATCCGGACAGACTTGCTGGTGGACGCTGTAGTCAACGGGACGAGTCTCCAGCTTGGCGGTCTCAGATCTGAGCGTCGTCAGATGATCCAGCGTGAGGAGATCCGGTAATACCAGGTATCCTTCCAGCTCTATCTGACGGATGCGATCTCCGAGTGTCAGGTCGGTCCAGGCACGATCGTCGATAATTGGGATGCTCACACCTCGTGCTCCTTATGGAACGGTTTGTTATACCGGCTGCGTCAAAAAGTTCGAACCAATGCGTTTTTACAACAGAAGTGAAACGGTGCGTCCTTTCTGAATTTCGTCAAAGATATATAAAATATGTAGATACGGGCACTCGGCTGACACTGTCCGGCAAAGTGGCACTCAATTTGCCCTTATAATGAGGTGAAGGAGGTGACAACCATGACAACTTCGATATATGACATTGGTGTTTGCCCTGTTGCTCCCGATTATGGTACCGATGTTGCACGCAAATGAGATAAAAGAGACGAAGCGGGCGACGGTTGACAGTTCCAACGCGGCTACTGTGGATGCTTCCACTGCCTTCCTACTGCGTTGGAAAGACTGAGACACCTGACCCGGCACCAGGCTTACGAGACCCAACAGACGAGAACGGCCTCGGGCGTACGGGATACCAAATCGGAAGACCGGATTCTGGGCCGGCTGTTCTATTCGCCTGTTCCGAGAAAACTGACGGATAAGGTACAGATTAAACGTCTATACTAACAAGACGCGACACTAGAAGCGTATTGCAGACCATTGGCCCTCCTGCACAAGCAGGGGGCCTTTTTCATTCCCTAAAGTCGATATTTTTCAATCTTTGATTCATCTACCTCGACGCCTAGGCCCGGGCCGGTGAGGATCTCAAGCTGGCCATTTTCAAATTCAAGGGGGGAGACGAGAATGTCGTCGACAAGGCCGTGGTAACAGGTGTCGTTGGGTCCGGAGAAATTGGGTGTTGAGGCCGCAAGGTGGGTGATGGACGCGGTTTTGAGACCCAAATCGTGAGCACAGTGCATCAGGCAAGGGACATTCCAGGGAGCGGCCGTGTCGGCGATCTTGCGAACCCTCAGTAGGGCGCCTGAAGCGGGTGTGTCCGGCATCAGGGAGTCGGCCGCGTTTCGTTCCAGGAAAGGTCGAACCGATTCCGGGAGCCCGACGCCCCCGTTTACCAGGATATGAATTCCTGTTGCTTCCCTTACATGAGTAAGGGTATCTACGTTCGAGGTCGCACAGGGGTCCTCGAAGAACCGCACGCCCAGGTCTGACATCTTCTGCATGATCTCAACCGTGTTTTCAGCCGGGTAACCCCCATTTGCATCCGGTCTGAGAGCCGCTTCGGAGCCAATTTCTCTCTGAATCGCATCAGCAATGGCCAGGTCCACTTCGGGGTCGTTTCCGGCCTTGGTCTTAATAGATTTGAATCCCCATCTGTCGATATAGGCTCTGGCTGTATCGGCGGATTCAGATGGCGCTTTCAGTCCCATACACGCGGTAAAGTCCACATGGGTTCGGACGATTCCGCCCCATAATCGACAAAGAGGCAATCCCGCCTGTTTGCCGATCAGGTCCCACAGCGCCATTTCGAGACCGGACATGGGTCCTCTTGCGATACCATTCTTGTCCATTATGGTGATCGCAGATTCTACATCTGCAGCGTGATGTCCTTTGAGCAGGACATTCGGGTCGGATTCGAATGTTCCTGTTCCTTCTCCCCAGCCTACCAGACCATTTTTGGTCTCGATTTTAGTAATCAGCCCGGATGCGCCAAGGGTACCCGATCCTCCTCCCCTTCCAACATAGGGGCCAACCGGAGCAGAATAGGGAATGGTAACCGATGTGGTTGTGATTTTGGAAATAATCATGTTGGAATCTCCATTGACCGGGTACTGTCAGGTGTTGGGGAAATCGTCGAAGTCTCAAGATAACTCATTGCTGATCACGCGCGGTTTATAGATGGGCGTATCGGTCTCGACCATTCTGCCATCGCCGAGTACGATCTGATTGGGTGTCTCCAGTTTCACTCGCTTGGGATAATTCCGGTTCAGTTCGGCGGTCTGGGATTTTCTCCTGGACTCAGCCTGATCGAAATTGAAATCATGCATCACTTCCTGGTGAAGATCTTCGAGTTGATCAGCAATCTCTCCCGTCGTATTTTCGACCAGGTTGGTCTGTTGGCCCGGGTCATTGACGATGTCGAAGGCAAGATCATCACATCCTCTAAACGCGATGTATTTGTATCTGTCCGACCTGATCATCCTGAATTCGGCGCCTTCACCCCATCTGGGCGAGAGTGATTCAGAAATCACACCGGGTCTGTCCTCAAGCGCCGGCACGGATTCGCCCCAGATTGCCGGGGAAAGATCCAGTCCGTCGAGGTCTTCGCCCAGGGGTTTCTCGGTGAGTCCACAGATTGTTGGAAAAAGGTCGGCAAGGCTAACCGGTGTGGCGATCTTCCGGGTTGAGGTCTCGCCACCTTCTTTTTGATCACGTGCCGATAGAAAACGATGGTTGTGTTCGTCACTGAGCAGAAACAGGACATTTTGTCTATCGGGCATTTTCCGGTCCTCCGGATCGGTTGCGTTTTGACCTGAATATCCACACCAACCCTCCTGCGACAAGGCAGATATTCAGGATGAGCAGCAACTTGCGCAAGGGCGAGAGAAATGGCTCAATGACAATCCTGTGTCTTCCAGCTCCAAGACGAAGCGCGATAAATCTGTCAGCAGTACTGATTGGGTTCGCTTCTGTTCCATTTACTGACACCCGCAAGTAGGGATAGTACGCGTAGGCCAACCTGGCGAAGCACCTTTCGGTGACCTGAAGATCTATCTCGACTCGTTGGTTCCAAACCTGGTGATCCAGGACCTGAACCTCCGGTTTCGTTCCCAGATCTTCCACACCTTCGAAACCGGTGAGCAGGATCTGCTCGCTACTACCCTTGGACAAATCCGTTCTGCCCATCTCATTGAGCATCTTGATGAACTCAACGAGGACTTCCGGTTCCTCGAGTTCTTTTATGGGGTAGTGGTAGTCGATTGCCTTTCCGGCGACCATAACGGGAGTCGACTGCGGGAAAGGCCAGTAGAGAACGTTGTCCGCTTCGGGCCGATATGTGACGATGTGTTTCGTGTTGGACAGATACAATCCCTTGAGTGCGGCAAAGAAGTCTTCGGATGCTGTAAGGGTTTCGGCGTCCTCGAATTCACCAAACAGCTTGTTCAAGATGCTCTCCAGGGGTCTCGAGAAGGCCTTGACGGAAAGCGGCGCTTCGATAAACATCTCCAAAAACGTGCTCAACCCGGCCGATGCCGACAGCCAGGAAATGATCTGGTGTCTATATACGTTATGGGTGGTGTAGAACACCCTGGTGCGTGGGACCTGATTTGAGGGTATGTCTTCCTGGTACACCTCGTCCGGTAGTTTGTAGAGGTTGTCGGCGGTTCCTTCGCTCAGGTAGGGTTGTTGAAATGTGGTGGGACCCAGATCCAGTATGATCAAGAGGAAGATACCGGTAAAGATTCCGGTCCTGGTTCGTTTACGACCCAGGATGGAGATGAGATTCGCCGCGCCTACCCCGGCAACCAGCGACAGGAAGAAAGCTAGCAAGGTCAGGTAACGGCCTGAATTTGCCGCTCGGACGAAAAACAGGGATTGGAATACCGACCACCTGTACCCGAATATGAGAATCACTATGGCCAACAGACATATGGCCGCTCCTTTGGCCACCACGATTCCCGGCACCTGCCTGCGGGCGAATGGGGCAGCTAGACCCACAAGCGCCAGAAGGGTCAGGGAAACGCCAATATATCCACCGTACCAGTGGTTTTCGCTGGGATTCAGAGGGAAGAGATTGAAGCGGTAGTTGGACCAGAACAGGAGGTGTTTCCAGGTCGGGTCTGGAAAGCCGGAGATATCGTACCCCCAGTACATGACCGTTTCGCCCCTTTCCAACCATATTGGCAGGGTCATATATGCGCCCAGAACTACACCGCCACAGAACAACATAACGGTGTGTGCCAGGGGGTAGGTGTTTCTATCTGTAGCACCAAGGTACCGAATAAGGACATACAGGCCCAGAAAGGCCGTAGCCCAAAAGGCGTGCCCTGGGTGGGTGTAGGCAAGGCACCCCAGCGTTACTGCGCCAAGGACAGTTGAAGCCGGGCGTTTTGATCGAATCCGCAATCGTTCCAAGAAATAGAACGGATAAGGGAGGAGGGCATACAGGACGGAGAGGTGAAGTCTTCCCATAATGAGAACCTGCTGGGTGTGCCAGAAACACAATACGTATGCTGCTCCGGCGATTGCCCCCGTCCTGCGGGAACGGGTCAACGTTTTCGCGAACAGATACATACCCAGACCGGAGACCACATGTCCCCATCCTGTTACCCATTTGATGGAGAAGAAGAGGTCGCTGAAGAGCAGATCGAAGAAGCCGACCAGGTAAGAAAACAGGAATCCGTAGAACTGACCATACGGTGACCCTGCGCAGATGAAGTTGGACCAGATGGGTAATTCGCCGTTGCGAAAGGCATGCGAAGCGATGAATGCGTAAGCGGTGTGCGCCGAGGTGTCGGCTACCCAACTGGAATCTCCGAGCGAGAAATAGAACCGCACAGCGAGCAGGCTGCCAATACCAATGAAGAGCAGGGTGTGAACTTCAGAATCGAAGACGTTGCTGAAGAATTGGGAAAGGCGCTTTTTCCATATTTCTAGAACCAGGATGCAGATACAGACCGCCAGAATCGCGAGGGCCATCAACCCGTCTATACGGTCGAGAGGGACGTAATTCTGAACTTCCTCAAAGAAGTGTCTGGGATATTTATATCTGACGCCAGGTCCCATCACACTGAATTTTGCCAGCGTGCGATACTGGAATACCGCCAGCAGGACACTCAGGGTACCGATCAGGGCAAGTATTTCACGCGGCCATCCAGTCCCTGAGGCGTCGTAGGGACTGGGCTGTGGGGTATTTGAAGTCATACGGATTCCGGGATTGAAAATTTATGGAATAGGTCTTTCTAATCCTTTTGATACAGGGCGGTACCGTAGAACTCGTATGAAGCGGCCTTGTCGGGCACATCCACAACATGGACCGTAAACCGTGCTGGGACCCCGTGATCAGGCAATTCGTCTCTGAAATAGCCGGAGTAGGCTTTCGCGTAGGCAGTGCGGAGCCGCTCGAGTTCCGCAGCATACCCTTCAGGATCGACCAGAGGATCGGGAGACTTGGGACGACAGCCGAAGGCATGGATTTCAATGAAGTCGATTTCCTTCAGACTATCACAAATGCCGGCCTCCTTGAGCCAGAGCTCCCAGCTTTGGAATACCAGGGGGATCTCACGTTCGGGATCCATTGTCACAACTTCCTTGTGTCCAAGGACGTTCTGGGCGGAGTATCCTCCGGTCAGTCCGGCGAAGTAGATTTTCAGATCGCCGTCTGGTTGTTTCTCGGTGACGAGAGCTGAGAGAGTCGGGTGATCACCGTTGTAATAGTAAGTGATCTTGCCGCGTTCTTTGACATTGAAAGGCATTGGTGTTTCCTCCTGTTGATATTTCAAGGGTTGGGCTCGAAGTTTCGAAACGATACGGGGCAGAAGTGTTCCATAATCGAGAGACAACAAATCCGATGGATAGAACCTGATGAGAACATTGTTCTTCAAAGTCAGAAACCCACTATGAATTCAAACGCTTACGACAGAGAGCAATGGCTTCATCAATTCTGGCGGAAACCTCCTCATTTTTTACGAAGGGTTTAAGCAGTACAAAATCGAAAGGTTCGAGCCTTGGGGCGTTGATACTGTATCCTGATTGGAAATATTGGTGGGCAACCAATGCTGTAGTGTTCAGGGCCTACAAAACATACGAAATTCATTCTAAATTCGTAGTTATTAACTGCCTGACCCGACTCACGCTTGATAGTTCCCGCGTCGAGTTGCTAGATTCTCCCTTTGGTATTGGTGGATGGTTTCGGGTTCAATGTGTGGACAGATACTTGGAGGCTTTCGATGAGAGCTATCAGACTAACAGCTATGATTCTGGGCTGCGTTCTGATTGTGGCGCCAGAGAATACACAGGCAGGATGGAACCCATTCAAGAGGGACAAGAAAGAGAAGAAGCAGAAGGCGAAAGCTACAGAAAAAAAGGATAAGGTTGCTGAGACGATCGGATATTTCAAAGAACACGACCCGACTATGGTCAAGTTCTTTGACAACGCTCACGGATATACGATTTTCCCAACTGTAGGCAAAGGCGGAATGGGCATAGGAGGAGCCTACGGAAAAGGCAAGGTGTTCGAGGAAGGGAAGCTTGTTGGATCCAAGAGCCTGAAGCAGATCACGTTAGGTTTTCAGTTGGGCGGCCAGTCCTACTCAAAGGTCATTTTCTTCAAAACAAAGAAAAAAATGGATGAATTCAAGCGTGGCAATTTTGAGTTCGGCGCGCAAGCCTCGTCAGTAGCAGTGACTGCTGGTCTCTCAAGGGATGCGGCGTACGAACGAGGAGTGGCCGTCTTCACACTGGCGAAGGGGAGGTGATGTAAGAGGCCTCTGTCGGTGGTCAAAAATTCACCTACAAGGAGCTGGGGACCAAGAAAAAGAAAGAGAAGGAGGCAGGGAAAGGGGAGAAATAGCGGTCCAACGATTGGTAGGAAGTATCTCGGCGATCTCATATTGCAATTGAGGTCGCCGATTCTTTTCTAGGTGAACAGTCTATTCGGGGCGTAATTCACCGTGAGATGTCTCACCCGGTGAGATGAACTCCACCGCAGGGTTTTCCACACGGCCGTATGCATTCCAGACTCTGAATCCGAGGAGCGAAAGCAGGTCGGGGGAGGCATCTTTGTGAACCTCTGCAGAGGTACCCACTGTGTAGTTCTCTTGCGGACGGAACTGGGGACCGCAAAACGTGGTGATCAGGGCAAGTCGGGGATGATCGCTTACATTTGCTCCGGTTCCATGCCAGATGCGGGCGTCGATGATTAGAGCCGTACCTGCCGCTCCTTCCGCTGCGATAGCGTCTTCGTTGCGATCTTTGGTGGGATTGAGTCCGGACAGATGGCTTCCCGGTACAACCCTCGTACCGCCATTTTCGGGAGTGAAGTCTACGAGCATCCAGAGCACATTTACTGCGGCTGCTGGAGCAACCAAAGGAGGATTTGGATCATCCACACCGTTGTCTGAACGGGAGATGGACCCGACGGGTAGCCTGGGCTTGTTACGTCGGGAAGGGGGTGGCATCCACCACTGGTCCGTGTGCAGGTCCATCTTGATGCCGCCGGGCTTTGCGATGTTGGCGGTATAGCTTGAGAGCAGATACTCGTCACCCAGTATGTGTGTAACTATGTTTCTAACGCCCTTGTTGAAGAGCACCTGGTGGAACACTTTACCCTTGTTGACAAGCATCCAGAGACGTTGGTTGATACCTCCGCTCTTGGCGGTGAAGGCTTCGGATCTGATCCGTCCTTGCGCATCACGGAATGCCCCCCAATTCTGTTTCTTCCCACCATCTTCGTAGGCGAAGCCCTTCTCCTTTTCTGCATCAGCCTGTTCTACCAATCTGGTTCGCAATTTTGAGACCTGTTCCGGATCCAGGGCATTTTCCAACAGACAATAGCCGGATTCATCCAGGTTGGATTTCGCGGTCTCGAGGTTTTCCGTTGGGACCGGCAGGGAGTCGTTTTCTGCCTTTGTCATGCGGTGTTCTTGGACATTCTGCACGTGTTCATTCCTTAGTGATGGTGGTGATGGTCATCCTCCTGAGAAATCTCGTGAGCCTTGCTTTCCAGCTCTTCCTTGGATATCAGACCCTTGGCGATGGCGAGCATCTCCAATGAGGCGAGCCACCTTTCGTAATAGGTAGAATCAGTACTGTGGTTTTCTGCAGCTCCGATTTCTCCCGCGAGACCTGAGCTGAAGTCTCTCCACGGGTATGAGCCCTGCTCATTCAGGGCAACTGCAATGCCGAATGCCCGGGCCTCCCAAGGATTCTCGAATACCAGCTCACCATTCTCACGCGGGAAGGCGGTTTCTCCATGCATATCGGAGATAGAGGAGTCCAGAGGTTCGCTCACTGGTCAATCCCCACTGGATACAGGTGGGTCCACTTTCGCCACACCGATCATTGCGTCCCGAGTAATCAGAGCTACAAGCTCCTCTTCGGTAAGATCCTCCGTTCCCGAGGGTTGCTCAGGCAGGACCATGTATCGCAGATCCGAAGTGCTGTCCCAGACCTTCACTTCGACAGATTCCGGTAGGTCGAGGCCGAATTCCCTCAAGACCGCACGGGGTTCTCTGACGACCTTGGATCGATAGGAGTAGGACTTGTACCAGTTCGGGGGAAGTCCTAGGACAGACCACGGATAGCAGGAACAGAGCGTGCAAACCACCACATTGTGAATATCAGGGGTGTTCTCGAGCACAATAATTTCAGCCTGTTGAGATCCCTCGAACCCAAGCTCGGCGATTGTCTCGGTGCCTTTCTCCAATAGACGTTGCTTGTAGGCGGGGTCGACCCAGGCCCTAGCGACCACTTTGGCTCCATTTAATGGACCGATGTCTTCTTCATAGGTCTTGACGATGGCATCTATAGCTTCTGTTGTTATGATCCCTTTTTCAACAAGCAGAGACTCCAGGGCTTTTGTCCGAATCGCAGCATCCGATTGGTCGTGCTCTGTATGGTCGTGGCTCATTTTGTTTCCTAACGATAGATCGCTACTGGGGTTCCAGATATGATTCCCACATATCCAGTGTAACTGTTGAGTTCGGTTCTGCCGATTCGCCCCAGAGCTCTTTCGCATCAAACTGAACAGCATAAAGGGGTTCGAGAGGAGCAGATTGCCCGGTTGGTAAGGCGTCCTGAAGGGCGTGAATGCCGTAGAAGTTGGTTACTTCACCAGGCTTCCCGCGAACGTACCTGGGCAGACGAGTGTGGCCTTCAGGATGGATGTTTCTTGTCTTGATTCGGCTCCCAATTTCGAACTTCGGGCTGATCTTCTCCAGATTTCGGTTTGGAAATGATGCGCGGCTGGTTGGGACCGTCTCAGCTTCAACTGACACATGTTCCAGTACACTTTCATCAGGATTATCTTCGAAGAATCTGACCTTCTCTTCAAGTTCCTCGGGAGTTATGGCCCCTGCGTCAACTAGGCCCTTGATTCGTGCGTGAAGCCACTTTTCATAATAGCTTGAGGTGAGATAGTAGCCAGGCTCCATTGTCTCGATATTGTTGCGCATCCCGCCTGGTATGGGAATCGGAGTCGCCCTTACAATCGCCAATACCCTCCCTTCCCAGAGATAGTGAAATACAGGCTCTTCCTCCTCACGGAGGATGGGCCCAAACCCGTGCATGCCGCCCATGTCGTGTATTCCGTCCATATGATTCTCCAGGGATTGTTTTTTCAGAGGGGTTGGGTAATTTAATTCCTCTGTAGAGGCGGATCAAGCGAAAAGGGGTCATCCAGGTTTCGTCAGAAATAAGAGAGAACCTTCTAAAGAACGGCGAAATCATGGATTGGATCGATCTTGTGTGATCAGATAAAGTTATTGACAATAAAGGGATTAGTCCGTATCCAGTGTTCTTCGTAAGAACAGGCTGACCTACATATTAGAATAGGGTGAATGTCCGGGGGAAGGTGTGACAATGCGTAGGATCGTGATAGGTATCGTGTTCCTGACAACACTTGTTGTTCTGATCAATTGCCCTCTTTGGGCGCAGAGTACCGGCAAGATTACCGGCACGGTAGCCGATTCTACGAACGGCGAAACGCTACCAAGTGCCAACCTGTATGTCGAAGGGACCTCTGCAGGAGCAACAACAGATCTCGAGGGCGGATACTGGATTTCCAATGTCCCGATAGGCAAACAGGTGGTAGTCGCGAGTTATATCGGATACGAATCCAAGCGTGTCGAGGTGCTCATACATCCCGGTAGTGCGCTGGACCTTGATTTAAAACTGACCATGAAAGCTCTGGAGGGAGACGAAATCGTCGTTACGGCTCAACTCCAGGGACAGGCGGCAGCCATCAACCAGCAGATTGCCTCCAATACGATTGTAAGTGTGGTTTCTGCGGAGAAGATTCGGGAGCTACCCGACCAGAACGCAGCTGAGTCAGTAGGGAGACTACCCGGCGTGTCCGTCCAGCGGGAGGCAGGCGAAGGAACGAAGGTTGTGGTGAGGGGGCTCGCCCCAAAGTTCAATTCGATTACAGTTAACGGTGAACGCATTCCCTCAACGGACGAGCAGGACCGTTCCGTCGATCTTAGCATGATTTCACCCGACGCGCTTGGCGGGATAGAGGTCTTCAAGGCACTGACACCAGACAAAGATGGCGATGCAGTGGGAGGTACGGTAAATCTGGTGGTACGACGAGCTCCAAAGGATCTCCAATTCAATGTGAGAACCCAGACAGGATACAACAACCACGAGAGCGACTTCGGACAGTTCAAGGGAAGTTTTGGGCTCAGCAATCGATTTGGCGAAGACGAGAGACTTGGTGCAGTTTTTACTGGAAATTTTCAAAGAGCGAACAGGAGTTCTGATGAACTGAACGCCGGGTATTCGTTCATTCGTGAAGCGAGAGAAGGAGAGGATCGAGCGGTTATAGGGGTGAACAACCTCAATCTCGTGGATCGGCTGGAAACACGCAACCGTTTTGGGGCCAGTCTTACCCTGGACCGGGACTTACCCGGGGGAAGCCTGCTTTTCAATAGTTTCTGGAGCGAAACGCGCAGAGATGAGCTGCGGCGTAGAAAGCGCTATCGGCTGGGTGCTGCTAGGACCGAATATGAAATACGAGATCGTCAGGTGAATACCCGGTTATTGACCGGCGCAGTCAGCGGGCACCACACGGCCAGCCGAATTCAGGTCGACTGGCGTGCATCACTGTCGAAAACGACTCAGGACATCCCGTTTTCACATACGGGTACTTTCCGGGAGCTGGCAGCATTTCACGGGAATACGGATGAGAACAGCGGTCCCGATGCCATCCCGGCAGGCGCCAAGAACAGGGTGGATCTGACCTTTTTCAAAAATGCGAACTATGACAGTCTGGATGTGGAGGATCGCAATCTTACTGCACAAGTCGACTTCAAGGTGCCATTTGGGCTGAGCGATGGCGTTTCCGGTCATCTGAAGGCAGGTCTCAAATATAGAAACAAGAGACGAAACCGGGACATTACTCGCTGGCGGACATCCGCTTTTGGGATAAATGGTATCGGTGCGGAAAATCCCGGTCTGTTCGAAGTGGATCGAGAACAGCGGATCTTGATTTCCAATTACATCGATTCCAGCTCAACGCTTGCCGATGACTATTTGAATGACCGGTTCGTATTTGGGCCCATCATTGACGTTGATAAGGTCAACCAATTCGGCATAGAATGGCGTCATAAGTACTCTCTTGCAGAGGAATTCGAGCTTGAGGACTACAAGGCAGGAGAGAGGATTTTCTCGCACTATGTCCTGGCGGAGGTCAACCTTGGCAAACGGCTACTGTTTATGCCGGGGGTTCGCTTTGAGAAGACTTCTACCGACTATAAGAGCATATTCGGTACACCACTTGGAAGTGATGAAGGTGGCAGCGGGCTTTTTAATGTGGTGGATACGACTGGAGGAAGAAATTATCTCGAGGCACTGCCGATGTTCCACCTCAGGGTCCACCTGACCTCGTGGTTTGACATTAGGCTGGCAGCTACCGAATCTCTGTCAAGGCCAAACTATTTCAATCTGGTACCTTGGGAAAGGATTAGCCATTTCTCGACAACCGTTGAGGCCGGCAACCCAGATCTCAAGCATACGAATGCACTAAACTATGACGCTTTCCTCTCCTTCTATGGCAACCGAGGCCTCTTGACGTTGGGAGGATTTCATAAGACACTGAAAAATATCGACTATATCAGGACCACACGGATACAGGAACCCGGCAGAACATTGGGTTATCAATTGACCTCACCCGTGAATTCGGAGAGGAACACCAGGGTCAGGGGTTTTGAGATAGAGTTGCAGACCAACTTGAAAACCCTGCCAAGTCCGTGGGACGGCGTGGTGCTCCACTTAAACTACTCTCACATTTCGTCACAGACATTCTATCCGCTCTTCCTGATCGGTCCTCGGAGTCCCAATCCTCCCTTCAGGCCCACGATCATAGACACGGTTCGCGAAGGTCGAATGCCCGGACAGGCTGACGACATAGCGAACATAGCTATTGGATATGAGAAGGGTGGCTTTTCGGCCAGATACTCCTTCGTTTACCAGGGCAAGGCCCTACGGCAGGTGGGCAACAGGCAGGAATTAGATGGTTTTTTCGACACATTTCTGCGGCAGGATCTGGCCATTCAACAGAAAGTCACCGACCGTGTGAGTCTTTTTTTAAACGCGAACAACGTAAGCAACGTCTCGGAAGGCGCATTCATCGGAATCCAGTCCTTCCCCACAAGGGAGGAACTTTTTGGCTGGACGAGTGATCTGGGGGTCCGAATAAAATTCTAAGCGAACAGAATTTGGTCAATAAATCATCTTGGGAGGGGAGAAAAAAAAGGTGCTTGCATCTGGTCAAGGGTCGTATTATTTTACCAAAACTTCGTGGAAAAAATAGCAGTAAGGGGAAATAGTTACCTACTAACCTGGTGGAGGTAGAGTATGAAAAGCGGTTTAAGGGGTTTCACGTGGTCGATCATTGTGCTGCTGGTATTTGGTGTGGCAGGGGGAGCGTTCGCTGAGCGAACGGTTGTGGTCGAACAGGGGTTTGGTACGTTGAATGAGGCCGTGGATGGCGATACGACAGCATCGGGAGAACGCGTCGACCTGAACACGGTTTACGTCCTCGCAAGTGGTGGCACCTATCTATTGAACGGTTCGATCGAAAACAGATTCCCACTCACGATTGTGGCTGAGGATGGGGCAACAGTTCGACCCAAGCTTATTCCAGGGGTTCCAACAGGTGGATCGTCTAGCCGGGCCTTCCGCGCTAGGGCAGACATTACCCTCCGCGGTCTTTACATCACGAACGAGGATGAACTCGGGGCACTAAAAACGCGAATCATCCGGATCAGTGCCGACAATGTTCGTGCGGTGATCGATGACTGTCATCTGGATAAGGACGGGCAGTCGGGATTCCGATTGGACAACGACGGTAACCGAATCTTCATCACCAATTCGATCATCAGCAATATCGGGAAAGTTTCGAGTCCTAATAACGGTAGAGGTATCGATGATCGAGGGAACGACATCGACACATTGGTTATCAGCAACACGACAATCTACAATCTGACGAGCACCGTGTTGCGAGATGGCGGCGGTGGTATCATCAACTATTTCGATTTCAACCACAATACCGTAGTCAATACAGGTATGCAGGCAATCGAGATCGGTGAAGTTGTCGAGGCCCATGTAACCAACAACATTTTCATCAACGGGGTTTATTTCGGCACGGGTCCACAGGGAGGATCGGAGATTACCGAAGGCTACCATATCCTGGTCTATGAACTGAACGCAGATCTGGTAGCTGAGGGGGTCACTCAGACGGTCAATATCAGGCACAACAACTTCTACACGGATCCCGCGGTGATTGCCACCTGGCCCGATTATGTAAATGAGAGCATATCGGAAGGGGACGTCCGTCCCCTGTTCAATGAAGTCGCCCAAGCTGCCGTAGATGCCTCCGGCAAAGGCGACACCAACATTTCCGAGGCTGTGGCTTTCGTGAATGGTGCGCCGTCACCGGTCGCCCACCTTGAAGCTTGGTATGCGGGTCAGCCGGGTGGGATCCCAATTGCGACTTCTGTTGAGACCGCTTTGCCCTTCGACAACTCCAGCGCCCCCTTCGATTTCGCCTACTCCGGTGGCGAGTCCGCCACGCACTCCACAGGTGGACAGCCCCTCGGCTCGCTCATTTGGCACAATATGGAGATCGCCGACAGCGATCGTGGACTGGACGACAAGATGCTTCCGGGAGATGGTGACGGCGACGGTGACAGTGATGGCGGCGACATTACGTTGACGCCCGCAGCCGGCTCCGGCGAGTGGACATTGGATCTCGACGAAACCGTGGGTGACCAGGAAGTTCGGGAGAAGAGTGTAAAGGCTGGTGACGAGGTCATCATCGAGATGATCAACAACGAGTCGATCAGTCCCGCTCTGGGTGGTGCGTTCACGTTCACCTATGACGCCACCAAGGTTACTCCCAACGCCAGTGCAATATCCGGAATCGCCTCCCCACTGGGGGCACCGAGCATTGGCGACGGAACGATCAGCTTTACTCTGGCCGGTTTGTCAGGTGTTGCTGTCACGGACGGGCACGTTGGGCAGATAGGATTCACAGTGGGTGAAGGTTTCGATGCAGACACCGAAATCACGCTCACAAAGGCTGAAATCGGTGATGCCACAACATATGCCAATGTCGCGTCCGAGCCGGGCGCCTCGGTGGTCCTTCGGGCTGCAGCTGCAAACATCTCCGAAGCTACGCCAGACCTTGATGGTGACGGAGTTGTAGGTTTCCCTGACTTCATCAAATTCGCACAGGCGTTCGGGTCGAAGACGGATGACGACAAATTTAACGCAGGCGCAGACCTGGACTCCAACGGCGCCGTTGAGTTTAGAGATTTTGTTCTGTTTGCACAAAACTACGGCAAGAACATCGAAGACGTGGTTCTGCCATCATCCAAGATCGTTGGTCCGGGCCTCAGCAGCGCAAGTGGCCTGACCCTGATCCCTGGTTTTGGGCAGCCAGGACTGGTGACCCTAACAGTCCGTGTTACGGATGCGGTGAACGTTTCCGGCTATAGCCTGACGGTCCAATACGATGCGTCGACACTGGCCTGGGTGGGTGCTGAAGGTTTGGCACCCTCTAAATTTGCCGATCAGGACGAGGTCGCCCTTCAGGTCGCAGATGGCCCAGGGCAGGTTGTTCTGTCCGATATCACAGGCTCCGCAGTACAGGGAGATGGGGATCTGGTGCAGCTCCAGTTCCAGGTATTGGATCAGGTGCGCGCAGGACGCGTAGAGATCGTGTCGGCGCTGGTGTCGGATCCTTCAGGCAATGTTTCCGAACTCCTTGGTGCACACGTGGCCGAGATCAGGATGATGCCTGAGATTTACGTCCTGGGCGATAACTACCCGAATCCTTTCAACCCGGAGACCGTGGTTCCTTTTGCCATTCCGGAAAAAGGGGACGTCAGGGTAGCAGTCTATAATCTGCTTGGTCAGGAGATTGCAGTATTGGCCAGTGGACGCCTCGAGGCCGGTTTCCACAGGGTGACCTGGAACGGCAACGACGCAGCCGGAAACGCCATGTCCACAGGAATTTATTTTGTGAGAATGGTGGCCAATGGATTCACAGACGTTAACAAGGTGATGCTGCTGAAGTAATCACTAGATTGGCTGATATGGACGCCCCGGGGGATCGCCTCCGGGGCGTTTCTTTTGGCACTGAGAGGATGGGAGAAACGTGCTGAAGAAACTGCCGAGCGAGAAGAAGGTCTATATCGATGAAGAGACCGGGAGGGAGGTCTGGCAGATGACTGGCGGCGAGGCCGTGAGTCACAGCTGTTACCAGGAGGTGGAGGCGTTTACGGACGATGAGCGGTTCGTGGTCTTCAGCTCGAATCGGAGAGGGACCTTCCAGTTATTCCGGGCGGAGCTGGATGGTGGAGAGCTAGCCCAGCTGAGTGATGTGAAGGACTATGGGAGTATCTCGTTCGGTATGGCGAGAAATGGGTGCGAGGCCTTCTATACTGCCGGATGGCAAATCTATGGTGTGGATGTGGCGACGGGAGAGGATCGTGTGGTGGTGGACCTGAAAGGAAAAATTCCGAATTCCCCCAACAACTCAGCTGCCATTGCGCTGTCGGCGAACGGAGATCGCTGTCTTGTGAGTTTCCGTCGAGGAGACGGCTCATCCACCCTTTCAATGGTGACGATCGAAACGGGCGACCTCGAAGAGCTTGTTCCGTGGAACGACCATCTAACACATGGCCAGTTCTGCCCGGGGAATGACCGGCTGGTGACCTTTGACCCTAAACCGGACAACCAGAACGATATGGATCGGCCCATGGAAGAACGTGTGAGAACTCTCAAGGTGGATACGGAGACGAAAGAGGTTACGCCGATACTTATTCCGCCATACGGCTTCAGAGCAACACACGAGTATTGGGATTACAGGGGAGATCGCCTGTTTTTTCACCGGAAGACAGTACCTGTAGGGGGGCCTACCGCCATCTGCTCGGTGAACCGAGATGGGCAGGATATGCGGGAACACTTTGTGAGCGATCGGAAGTTCGGACATTCCTCAATAGATCGGGAGGGAAAGTTCATCGTCTCAGATGTCCAGGCGGATACAACCAAAAACGAGATGTATCGATTGGATCTGGATACGGGAGAAGCTGATCTGCTTTGCTGGCCCAATACAAGCGCCATTCAGGATCAGACGATCCACGTGCATCCGTCAATCTCCGCCAGGGGAAATTATGTCGACTTCACCTCCGACCGCTGTGGCACCTCTGATCTCTACATTCATCCCCTGAACCAGTAATCATCCGGCTGATACGGTTCTTTCCACCTTGACCTTGTCTCCTACACGAATCGCGCCACCTTCTTCAACATTGCACGTTACTCCTGCCCTCCAGAATGGCTCCAGTGCCTAGGTGAGGCCCTGCTTCTGTTCGTCTATCCTGGGACACGGCAGGGTTTCCCCGGTGATTTCCAGCACGGTGTCGCCAATCCTGATCAAATTACCGGTGCTTTCCATTAAGTCGAGTTCATCCACAAGAAGGTTCGCACCAGGCTTCTTTCACCAACACGGTTACCTGACGCCCCTCCACGCCCCCTCTGAATTCCTGCCCAACCCCCTTTTTCACGGTTATTTTGACTTGCTCAACCGTCTCCATTGGTGCACGTGAGGCATTTCTAAAGGCTATACCCAGCAACGAAGCCATTGTGATCTCCTTTGATTCGGGGTTGGGTTCATCTGTGTTTGATGCCTGAAGAGAGGTTGAGCTAGGAGGGTGGACAAAGGTATTTCGTTGCCGTTTTATACACCATCCGAATTTTCGAGGGCTCTGATCAGATTTCTGAGATATACGTGCTCTCGAGATTACCAGAGCAAATGCATCGTATTCATGATTTAAGCGGCTGAGGCTGGCCCGAGTCTTGGGATTGAATCCGGTGGCAACCAGGAGGTAAGGATGCTTGTCATTCACGTTTTCGATGGGAGATAGAACGATGAGATACTTGATGCTTGCAGGTGCATTCGTGGTGCTGGCCGGATGCGGGAGTGGGGTGATGGTCTCAATGGTTACAACGCAGGAGAGTCTCAGCCGCACTGTGGACGAAAGCAATGCTAGGGATTATTTGCCGCTGGAAATCGGCATGACCTGGTCGTTTGGTGATCGGGGTCTCCCTGTCCAAATAGGGAATCCTATTCAGACGACTGCCGGATCTGCGTACTCGGTTGAGGGATTCTTCCACCAGGAGCGCATGGTCAGGAAGACGGATGACAACAAGGTTATGGAACTGGCGGGAGACCGGTGGAGACTTCTTGTCAATTTCGATGCTCCTGAGAAGGCATCCTAGATAATCGTCCCGTCGAAAAAGGGCGCCGGGTTTCTGCGTGGCGCCACGGTGACGGTGGTAAGCAGAAGCGAGGCCGTGAACGCTCCGTATGGTCGCTACGAAGGGAGCATCCACTTTGCCATACAGCCACCTGAAGGTTTGATGGATGCCGGTGTGACCGATATGTGGTTTGTCCCTAATATAGGACTTGTCAAATGGTCGTCCGTGTGGATTGACGGGGTGCACTCCTTCGAGTTGTCGAATCTGTGCTCCTTCACACCGTCGATCCCCAAGATGCCGGACACGAGTTCTGGATCCTTCAGTGGAAGGATTTTGGAGATCACACAGGCCACTCAGGCAGACCGGGACAGGGGATGGACCGAGCGAGGCTTACGTTGAAAGATGATTCCCTGATTCTGGCTCAGTAAGGCACAAGCAGGCTGGAGGTCGCTTTCAGGGCACTGTCGATCGGGCAGAAGGTGGAAGGAAGGATTTCAGGTCCGGTAATGGAATCCTATCCCATACAGGCAAATGCCTCGGGAATCATGATTCTCTCAGAGTAAGAAATCTAATGATAGATGGTGTCGCGAACTACGGGGCGATCCGGCAGAAGCTTGCCGGATCGCTTTGATTCGTGTACTGTGTTGCGATCCAACCTGCGCTGCGCGCAAGTGAAGAAACTCTCACTTCCCCGATCCCCCCTCGAAATGCGGCTGTCCCATCGAGCATACCTCCTATGCAGACATGCGTATCGTTCCTGACGATATTGCCGCTCGCTGCCTGGGTGTTCGCGAGTCGACCGTTGATGTAGAGGCTGATCGACCGGCCATCATAGATGCCTGCAAGGTGGTGACGACCCTCGAGAGGCCTGCTGTTGGAAGCGATGCTGACCACACCTCGGTCAGTGTTCACAAGGAATCGCGTGCCGGGGATTGCCGCACACAGGCCGCCGTTGTGACCCAGGTCAGAGTATCGAAGGCTGAAGGAGGCATTCTCCCCCGTGGTGTCATATCTAAGGACTCGACCGTTTCCAATAATACGTTCGGGAAAGCCCGTACCATCCATCCAGGCACCGTAGTAGAGAAACCTTCCGTCTGTAGCTCCGCCATTGAATCCTACCGTCTTGATTCCGTCGGTAACGCCCGAGTCCGTGGCCATCCAGCTCTCCGGATCTGTGAAGGGCAGCCCGGTGTCGTAGCGAAGGGTAACACCGTGAAAGTTGTCTCCTGCGTCCCAGTAAGGGATGTAGTAAACATAACGACCGTCGTAAAAGGCACCATCGAATCCGAGGACATTCAGGCCCGGTATCCTGGGGAGATGGCAGGCACTCCACGAGGCGCCGTCGTGGAAGGATGCACGGGTGTCGTATCGTATTGCGTGTTCGCTTGCACCATATGGCACATAGTAGATGAACTGGCCGTCGAATACTGCGCCTACACAACGCTGCATTCCCAGCAATGTTGCATCGTAGGCTTCCCAGGCGGACCTGTCCTGAAATTCTGCCTCCGTGTCGTAACGTAGAGGTGCGCCATATGATAACGGGGCGAAGTAGACGTGTCTTCCATCGAAGACTGCACCATCGTAATCCCGGGTGTTGAGTCCGCCAGTGTCCGACACATCCTGGATCCGCCATGCGCCAGGGTCATCGAATTCACCATGCGTGTCGTAGCGCATTACATCACCACTGCTTATCAAGAGCTGGTCGGTACTCATACCTGTAACGGAAGGTGAACTGTCATCCGTCTCCTCATCCGAGCTCTGTTTTGGAATGGATTTCTGACCCGGACAGAGGTAGACGTATCTTCCATCGAATGCGGCTGACTGAGACGAGTTGGTACCGGATGCCTCAAAGGCCTCCCAGTTGCCGGGATCACGAAATTCACCCCGGGTGTCGAAGCGCAGCACTCGCGAGTGGAAGTTGTCGGGGTCGCGTCTCGGCGGATAAATGACGTAACGTCCATCGAATACTGCGCCGTAGTACCCCTTGGTATTCAAACCGTTGGTTGCACCGGCATCATACCCTTCCCAGCTGCCCGAGTCGAAAAAGTTACCGTGCGTGTCGAATCTGAGGGCCTTGCCATGGCGGTCAGACATGTCGTGCTGAGGTGAGAAGTAGATGTATCGCCCATCGAATACCGCCCCGAAGAACCCCGACGTATCGAGCCCATCGGTGTTACCGGCGTCGTAGGCGCTGAAGGATTCGAGATCCGAATTCAGTCCCCACTTCGAGATCACTGGCTGGATGGTCTCTGCAACCGGGTAAGCAGGATCCACCCAGGCTTCGACGGTGACGGCATCACGAAGGTTCAGTCGGTCATTGTTCGGAACTACGGTTAGCTGTTTCTGAGTCCGGATAGACGCCTCTGAAGTGGAATCGGACGGGGCGGACAGATCGTGAATGACCAGGCGATAGGCTTCATCCCACACACCTGACTGTCCCTTGTGCTCGGCAAAGGTTCGACTGATCACATGCAGTTCCGTATCTTCCGTTTCTGATATGGTAGGGACGGTCACCCAGGCTCTTAGCGCGCCCTTCGCTGAATCGTATGTGACAATTTCGCTGGGGAGCGGGTGGGCTTGACCCTCGAGCTTGAACTGAATATCGCTTCCACTTTCGCGTTTTACGATACCACCGGAAGAGCTTGGTGTGAGCCTGGCGTCTTCGACTACTACCAGGAGAGGGAAGTCAGTATGCGGCCCGCCTGATACTCTGGTTCGGTCAATCGTCAGTCTTATCCTGTCGTCACCTGACTCAGGCATAAAGAACTCCGTTCGTGTTGGTTGGTTCATGCCAGCTTGTCGCGAGGTTTGAAATGGCCGAATCAGATGTTATATTACTCAATCACCCGAGCCAAACCAACCCAAAACCTGGAGCAGAAATGGGCATTGTAGCGGGACATCATCATGGGTTTACCGTGTCTGACGTGGAGCGCTCTGTTGCGTTTTACAGGGACCTCCTCGGTCTGGAGCTTGTTCGTGTGTCAGATCGTTCGAACCTGCCGTCATATGACCGGATACTGGGGTATGGGGATGTGCATATTAAAATCGCCATTCTTCGGCACGAGAAGAATGAGTTCGTACTCGAACTGGTGCAATATATCAATCCATCGGTTGAGCACCGAGAACAGGAGAACAAATACCTGGGTGCCTCCCACCTCGCTTTCGAGGTGGATGATGTAGATGGGATGTATAAGGCACTGAGGGCAGGTGGTTTTGGGAGTATCAATCCTCCAACAGATGTGGAGCGGGACGGAAAGGTTGTAGCACGTGCGATGTATGCACTTGATCCGGACGGCATCAGCATCGAGATGTTCCAGGAGTACGAGGACGTGATCAGTCAATAGACAATTGGAAGGTCGGATGTTTGTGGTCGCGATGCGCGAAATCTGGTGCGTTTCGCGACCATTTCATTTATGCATATCCGAGG
This sequence comes from Gemmatimonadota bacterium, assembly GCA_002709665.1. Taxonomy (GTDB): domain Bacteria; phylum Latescibacterota; class UBA2968; order UBA2968. The sequence goes on from PAQK01000029.1 coordinate 51,263, forward strand.
AGATTAGATGGCCGATCGGAAGCTGTTCAAGGCTTACTTCGATGCGACACTGATCCAGGAATTGGGCAAGAGCCTCAAATCCTTCTACCCTGCATTTGACGAGTCTGGATTCGCATAGAATCTTGTGAATGAAATGCAGGCATTGAAACTCAAGGACCGGTTTCGTCTGATCTCCAGGAGACTCGAGGAGTTCCTGCCGAGGTCCTATCCAGATGCCCTAGAGGTCCTTGCGAGGAGTCTGGATCCTGTGACCAAAGATAAAGAGGAGTTCAGGTATGGATTTCGGCTGATGCCGGTTGCCCATTTTGTGGAGATCAATGGCCTGGCGCATTTCCACGAATCCATAGCGGCGCTCTACGAGATTACGAAGAGACACACTGTGGAATTCGCGATCAGGCCTTTTTTGCTCGAACAAGAGAAGCGTACGCTTTAGGTATTACGGAAGTGGGCGACGGACAGTAGCGAAGATGTGAGACGATTGGTCAGTGAGAGTATGCGCCCCAGATTGCCCTGGGATTCTCGACTCGGCCCATTCATTGACGATCCCACACCGGTTATCGAACTTCTGGGATTCCTGAAGGATGACGACTCTTTGTACGTCAGACGTTCCGTTGACAACAACCTGAATGACATCAGCAAGGATCATCCACAGGTGGTTCTGAATACCTTGAAGCGGTGGCAGTCGGAAGGTGGGGACCGTGTCGGCTGGATTATCCGACACGCATTGCGTGGTCTCGTCAAGGAAGGAGATCCAGGGGCGCTGGCCTTGATCGGTGTGCACAAACCTCTGGTAACCCTGACACGTCTCAGGCTGAAGCCGCGGAGGGTCGAATTCGGCAATTACATTTCCGTGAAGTTCGAGGTCGAGAGCCGGTCCAGGAAACTGCAACGGCTGGTGATAGACTACATCGTTCATTTTGTAAAATCGAATGTGAAACGAAGCCCCAAGGTCTTTAAGCTGAGTATCAGGAAGTTGAACGCAGGGGAGAAGGTGTATATAGAGCGGAGGCACACCTTCAAACCGATTACCACCCGAAAACACTACTCAGGTAAGCATCGATTCGAGATTCAGGTAAACGGTGTGATTATGGCGGGGGCAGACTTCAAATTGGTTATGTAGCTGTCAGGTAAATATCAACCCTTTTTCAGATATGTAATCACCTGCGGTCCTTCTGGATTATTTACACGGACAGCTTCTCCCAGATCGAGTTGCTGAATCAGGGAGATTTTTTCTTCAATGATCTCAGGGCTTCTGTCGTAGAACCCCATTATCAACCTGCCGCCGTCTGCGACACGATCAAAGGCCATCTCAAGCAGGTCTGCCCTGTCCGGCGTGTCGAACAGGTAACCATCCCAGATATTCCAATAAACAAAATCGTACGACTCCGGGAGATTTCGACCCAACTCCGAGAACTGTTCAATCGGAAGGTTCACGAATTGTTGCGTCGTGGCGGGAAAAAAGGTCTGCGTGTCTCGGATCCTGCTCCTGCTGGCGTCCATACCAAATGGCTCGAGGTCGTGGTTGGACCACTCCTGGAGAGATCTGAGCAATAATCCGTTTGCGCATCCGATATCCAGGATTGTGCCAGGACGATGGATGGCCCCTGCAATGAACGATCTAGCATCTTTCCACGCCTCGATGGAAGACCCGTCCACGCAACTTCCGTTCAAGGCTTTCCTCAGTAGATTCGGGTCCGATTTCAGATCCGCAATGTCTACAGATGATTTCATAGCAAAGACCTTGAGGATGCTAACGAGGATCGTAAATGTCCGATCCCTCGAGGGGAAGGGGCACTGCCCAGATATTCCGGTAACAGACCAGGTCTTTGTGATCCTGAAGTCTAAGGGGACCTGAACTTACAACCGCAATCTTGGATGCTGAGCCGGTTGGACCCAGCAGCTGGATGTTATTCTGGATTATGGAGCCGTTGAGGAAGATTGTCGCACGGGGCTTCTCTACTACGTCGCCTGAGTCGGCGAGCCGGGGAGCACGGAACGTGATGTCATAGGTCTGCCATGTCATCGGGGGTTTGCAGGCGTTCACCAAGGGTGCGAACTGTTCATAGAAAGCTCCACAATCACCTTTACCGGGTATGTTGATCCCATATGAGTCCAGCACCTGGACCTCGTACAATCCGTGTAGGAATATGCCGCTGTTTCCCTTCTGCTGACCCGTGGCCTCGGGCAGGTCCGGACACCTGAACTCAATGTGGAGATAGAAGTCGGTAAGAGATTCTGTTAAGACGATATCGCCTGTTCGAGGCACCACGTGGATGACCCCGTCTTTGACCTTCCACTCAGGCTTACCACCATCTGGGGTAGTCCAATTTGACAGGTCCCTTCCATTGAACAACTGAATTGCGTCGGCCGGAGGCACGGCTCCTGTGGTGTCCATTCGGTCTCCCTTTAAATTCCATTGATGAGGTCCATGCAATCTTGCCGATTGCAGAGTCGCTATGCTCTTGCGTGCTGCGATTCACCGGGAGGCGTGTATTTCACGCTCAGATGGGGCGTATCCAGTTTGACGTTGCCCTGATGTCTCGACTGCAGGCAGCTTTCAAGGGCTCCACTGACAATAAGGGTACGTTCAGCGGGAAAGGGGGCTTTGCCTGTGGTGATCATCTCTTCGATTTTTCTTATGAGGCACGCCGAGTAGGTGACGTTGGGCGTAGGTGAAAGGAAGAATTGGTTCGATACCGGTTGGGTATCTCCCTTCAGCCTGGCGGCGAAGCAATAGTCCTTAATCGCACCATTCAGCATAAGAAGTGTAGCCCTGAGGCCGTCGTTGAATTCAAGCAGGTAAGCTGCAGGTTTTTCGGTCAATCGCATCAGTTCACCATTGCCCAGCAGGTCCTGCGTTCGGCCATCTTCAACACTGAGCCCCTGAGGCGAATCACAGCGTGACAGTGCAGCCTCGAGCAACTCCTTCGACCATAGTCCCGATTCCCCCGCCTTCCAAGCGGCTTTGCCGTCGAGGAGCTGAACCGATTTGACGCCGGATTCGCCACCCTTACGGCGTTCTATCATGCATTGCATGCCTTCCAGCGCGTGGTAATCCATCGGGTCTGATCCACCTACACCGATCATCAGCGCTTCTTCAATTTCACAACCGAGCGGGAGTTCCAGGTCGGGCAACCGCCAGGATACCGGCAGAGATGAGCCTGCCAGGAGCGGAAACTGCAGCCTGTGGGCGTCTTCCACCATTTCGCTCGCTTTTTCGAAGCTGTAGGAGAGGTGCTTGTCATTGTAGATTGGCACGGATCTGCCGTCCGCCTCGAAGACTTCGACGCATTGCTTGAAGAATTCGTGACGCGGATAGAGCTTCTGACCGATCTCGCTTATAGGGTACTCACCGTGTTCGCCAATGATGAGTACCGCATCGACCGCAATCTTTTCGCCGCCGCACCGAAGTGTTTCAGCGATTGTGGCGTAGACACCAAAGCCGAATTCCCTGGCGCGGTCCTGGCTCTGGTCCCCGGCAGGACTCTGATCGACATAGAGGGACACCACCTTCATTTCGGGACGGCGCCATTCGCCCTCGTATGGATAGCCGACGAGGAATCGGTCCACGAAGTGCTGGGCGTGAGAAAGGTAGCGGTAGATGGTTGTAACTACAGCTATGGAGGTCATATAAAAGTGTCGAGTGTCGCCATGTCTGTGGCCTAAAGGAAGAAGTCGATAATGTCGGTCACAGGGATTAAGTGTGCCAGTAGGTTGAGTATTCAGTAGATGTGTACTGGATATTCAAGTGGGGTGTTTGGATTTTGGCTCCTTCCTGATGAAGGCTGTCTATTCCTGCTGCAACGAGACCGGTGGTGAGAAGGGTACGTTCGACCGGGTAGGACGGTTCGCCCTTGAGAAACATGCTTTCCACAAGATTGACTTGAGGTGAGAAGAAATTGGCCAGAGTCGTGTGTGAAGGTGGCATGGGTAGATACATCTGAGTAGACAGTGGCGATTTTCTATCGGCCAATTTTCCAGCGAAATTGAAGTCGCGAACGAGGCCGTTCATCATCATTACCGTCGATTTCATGCCATCTGTGTGCTCATACCGGTATGCGATCGGGTCTTCTACAAGCGATCTCATTTCGTCAATTGTGGGGAACGAGTGATTGAAGCCCTGTCTTGACGTTGCGAGTGTGTGACTTCGGCACAGTGCGGATTCGAAGAGCTCCCGACTCCAGAGCTTCTCATGGTGCGCTTCCCAGAACTGATCGCCGCGATACGCCTGAAGACATTTTACTCCCGATTCGCCTCCGTATCTACGTTCAACCATGCATTGTGCAGTTTCAAGCCCGTGGAAATCGTAACTGTCAGGTCCTCCGTAGCCAACACAAAGCCCCTCGGAGACGTCCGCCCCAAAGGGCATATCGACAGAGGGTGTTCGCCAGGTGACAGGGAGAGAAGAACCAGCCATAAATGCGAAGCCCAGTTCCACCGAGATGTCGTACATCTCTTTTGCCCACTCCCAGTTCCATGACAGATGTTTGTCATTGAATATGGGTGCTGATCTTCCGGTGGTTCTGTACACCGAGACGATTTGCTTGTAGAGTTCGTAGCGAGGGTAGAGGTGCTGGCCCTTTTCATTCTTCCCATACTCTCCGTGCTCACCGATCAGTAGCACGCCATCCACCGCGAGCTCGTTGGTTCCAAGTGTAAGTGCATCCGCTACAGTCGGATAGATAGTCAGTTGAGGGAATCGGTCTGCACGATCACGGCTCAAATCATTCTCGCCGACCTGGTCAACATAGAGGGAAACAAGATCCATGGGTGGACGGTGGTGGCGACTGTTCCAGCCATAACCCTCCAGGAAGCGATCAACGAAGTGCTGGGCGTGGGCGTATTTGTGGACGACCGTGGTGATCGCTGCGATTTTCGGCCGATCGGACAAGTGGTTTCCTTGAATAATCCACACTGCTAAGGTAAAGCCCAAGTTCCAATAAGGTCTAACGATAATACAAAAGCTGTTCCGGACACAAGTAACTTTTGACGGAATGATGGGGCCTGGGTATATTCAGAGCTTGAATGACAACGCACCCTTATCCAGAAATGGATCTTTATGAATATCTTACTCACAAACGATGACAGCCACGACTCGCCTCTTTTCCATTTTGCAGTCGAGAAGTTCCGAGAAGTAGGCGATCTGGTCGTGGTTGTTCCCTTGGATGAGCAGAGCTGGAAAGGTAAGTCGATTACCAGATTCGGCGACTTGCATCTTAGTGAAATAGACGTGCCGGGAGGGACCGCTTATACGTTGAACGGGACACCCGCGGATTGTGTTAACTTCGGTATCCACCACCTCCACGATAAGAAACCTGACCTCGTGGTGTCGGGCATAAATATGGGCAGGAACACCGGCGTGGCGTTCGCATATTCCTCAGGCACGATTGGTGCCTGCTTCGAAGGGAATATTGCAGGGATACCAGGGATTGCCCTGTCCCAGGTTCTTGCGCCCTGCGCATTCCAGTATTGGATTGCGCAGAGAACGCTGCCTGCCGAGGAACTCGCCCGAATCCGCAGACAGGCTGATGAGGTCGTAGACAAAGTTATGGATATGTACAGGGCAGACGATACATTCGGTCGGCAACGATTGACCTGGAATCTGAATATGCCCTTTCAGACAACCGAGGGTTGGGAGATCAGGGAGACATTTCTGGGCCACTCCGTCTATGGGTCCTGTTTCAAGAAGGAAGGGGATGTCTACAGGCACAGACTGGAAAGGAGAACGCCCGACACCCGGGAGGGATCGGACGTGGCGACGACGGAGGCAGGGCACGTAAGCTTAACGCGTCTGGACATGTTTGTTCTGGGTCAATAATTGGCTGTAGATAAGAAGATGAAAAGCCGGCACAGTGCCGGCTTTTCTTGTGTGTTGACCAGATTGACGTCAGGACCTCGATCGCACCGCGATCTTTCCGGCGCTCTATAGAACTCTGATGTCATAGAGGTTAAGCGCCCGCCCAACCACTTTTTCTATCTGCTCTGCTGTGAATGGTTTGGCGATCTGGAAATCGAAGAGGGACAGCCTTGGGGCCTCTTTCTTCAGTTCCCAGCCTGTAATCAGGATCGTCACCATCAGGACGTCTTCCTGCTTCATCTTCTCGGCAACCAGATTACTCATAATGGCGACCTGTGCAACAAGGCACTCAGGTGCACTCAGAGCGTTATCAGGACGTTCCCTAGCCCAGTCTCCGCCAAGTTCAGCGTTGACATACCATTCTGTTCAATGATGAGAATATCCCGGTCCAGACCATTTTGTGAAATACGCGCGGTGCCCTCGAGACCCTTCCCGAGTGCCAGTGTGGTTTCCGGGCCAATTCTCGCTTCGAATCTACCAGGCTCAGTGCTCCGAATGTAGCTTGTCATGGTGATGGTTCCAGTGTCGCCAACCCCCAGGTCGAAGATTGTGAAGCTATCCCCTTTCTCAAGTGCGGCTTGAAGCCTCCCAGTGTCAGGTCGTTCACCATTTACCGCCTTGACAGCGATTCGGCTCAAGGGTCTCAGGCCGCTTTCGATATTGGCCACTGCATCCGGCTGTATGTGATCCAGGGTAAGCACATCCCCGCATGGAGTGACCAGTCTTGCCCCGTGGTAGTAGCGGAAGCCTGCCAGCGGAAAGTGGGTGTGGGAGATGATGATGCCATCCTCAAAGCCGTCGGCGGTGCCTTCACCAATCCGAATGTCAATGTCTACGTGGAGGCTTACACCCTCCGCACATTTATTTGCGGAAAGGATACGGTAGGTAGATGAACGTGTGTGGTTCTCGATACGCAGATGCTCACCCACAAGATTTGTCAGAGGTTCTGGGGCGGCGTCCAGGATGATCTGGCGAGCCCCAAAGTCGCCACCGACGACTCGGGATGTGGCAGTGCCGAATGTTCCGTAAACGCCGAACCCCTCGAAGCAGAAATGGCCTCCACCGGTGAGGGAGACTTGCCGTACACCATCCTCAGAGCGCCTTGCGAATCCGTAGTCGCCCGTGAATGACCAGTCGTTGGAGTCCGGAGTGACCGGTCCGCTGGCGGCATTGTTCACGACGAGATCAATAACGGATTCAGTTTCAACCCGGAGGACGACGGCGTCCTTCTCCTGTACCGGGACTGTTTCGATGTCCTGGACGATCTTGCGATCGTTCTCTGACGCTTCTATAAGGGTGACGAACCGAGAATCGAGAGGAGATTGTCCGGTTCTGTGGGCGACTGCCCAACGAAACTGGTAGGGGGGATCGTCCATCGAAGATATAGGGGGTTTTCCATCGCCCAGAATGACTTCACCATCCTCGGCGAGCTGTCTCATTCGAAGGGAGAGGCCGGAGTCCCCTGAAAGCTTCCAGGAAACGCCCCAGGGGCCGTTCACCTGGCCACGTTCGCAGTTGTAAAGGTGGGCGAGACTGTGCAAGTCCGGATCGTCTGATTCCAGTTTGTCGACTTCTCCATAGCCGATATGTTCACCCGCGGGAGTGCCTTGCTCCCACGTAACTAGATCCTGCAAACCCTCCGGGGCAACTTCTCCGTGTGGACCCCGGAAGCTCCACCAGTGTTGATCCCCACCGGTTGCACGATGAATGTCGACTACGTAGAAGTCTGTGTCGTCTACGTCGATCAGGGCGGCCCACCGGCTGTATGGTTGGTCGCCGAGGACTTCGTATCGTGTATCTCCTGCGCCATGGTCTCTGGACGCCTCGCCATCGGCTCGAGCAGCCTGGAAATTCGGAGAGGTCGAGATGGAATGAAGCGCGCCCCTGTACCAGACATCGGGCGCGATTCCCTGTACTTTTACTCGATAGTGCGTGAGCCAGTTGGCGTCCCAGAGGGTATGGGTCGACCACGTGTAGGGATACCCGAGCTGAGACATGAAATTTCTCTGGTGTGCGAATAGACCGATATCGAGCATGTCGTCCTGTCTGTGACCTCTTGCCTGGCCATACCGGAGCCACAGTGCTCTGGATTGATCCCCACTCCCGCTACGGAGAACTGCAATCCCGTAACCGTCGAAAATCTGGGTCGGAAAGTTGTTTTCTGCTCCTTCGAGATCCACCAGATCCTTGACGTCCTTCGGGGAGACCCGGCTCTCAGGACCGGGTTCGTATCCCTCTCCTTGCCAGATGGAGCGCGCGAAGATGGCATCCCCATAAGTTTCGAATGCGTATTCAGAAGTATCCATCTGTCTGGACATCGAATACATCTTGCCGAGTGGCGGGTTGCCCTCCTGGGGGCGACCTCCGCCGTCGCCGATTTGGGGATACATGCGCCCTATGCAGACAAGTTCGGCAAGGTGGGCATACAGCATCTTGCTCTTGGGATCGGCTTCGAATGTGGAGATACCTGAATTCCGGTACTCATCAGGACGAAGCTCCTGCAGTCGAGACAGTCCTCTGGCGATAGGGGGCGTGGCATCTACATGCATCCCGTTGTATCCGCCCGTGGACTCGAATGCCGAACCGTCTCTGAAGAAGAAGTTGGGGATCCAGTAGCGCATCTGTCCGCCGCCATTCCAAAGCCAATCTGCCAGGTCGACACCTGCCTTGTAGTTCATCGCGAGGGTGAGATAAGTGAGCCCCATCTGCGGATGTGGGAGGTTGGAATGGGCGCCTCCGTCCATTACCGTTTGTGCGCCAACCCTGAACACATGGTCTTCGATATATCGCCTGGTATCTTCACCCGATGTCAGGCCCAGGCGCGAGTTGGCCATTTGAAGGAATTCCGCGTCGTCGTCCAGTCCCTCCCAAGCTAGGTCGTAGGCAACGGCATACTTGACGAAGTCTCCGGCGAGGCTGATGCAGTAGTTGATCAGGCCTGACCGGTTGAGGTCGCCCACCGACTCGGCTTGGGACGGCCACCGGGGAGGTATTCCACTGCGATAGTGGAGGTCGTCGCCGCCGAACCTGAATCGTTCCTCTAAATTTCCAGAGAGATATGCCCACTCGTCGGCCATCCTGAGAAGCATAACGCGGATCTTGTGTAGGAAGATTTCATCACCTGTTTGCACATATGCATCCGAGAGTGTTTTGATCCCACTGTTGAAGTGGTATCCACGGGCATTTTGATATACACCGACAAATGCCCATTTGGTATCGCCATGGACACATCCGTAGCCATCGTCGGGATGGTCGCCCGAGGTATAGTCGTCCTCCTCGATGTTGTTCGAAGGGTACCACTCACCTCCTACAGGGCACTGGACCTTGTACGGCATGCCCTCCACGTCGGTCTTCCAGGGATAGTAACCACTGTACTTGAATATGCTGTCCCCGTGAACCGGGCACCCAACGGTCAGGTTTGCGAAGTGCCAGCGGGGCACCTCCGATTTGGCTATGGCGTTCCAGAGGACTTCGTCGGATTTGGCAGCCCAGGATTCGGCCTCGGTGAGTACCTGATCTTCCGGGTGGTTTCGCCCCCAGGCGAGCACTCTCTCCAGGTCCTCAGCCCGCCAGATCGATCGGCTGGATTTTAGTTCGTCAACGTTCTCCCAAAGTGGCCACCTCCTCGGCAAACGAATTTCGCCCTGTTCTCGCCGTTCGAGTATGCCGGCCCGATCCAGACAATCCAGCTGGATTTCGATACCGTCCGTGTTGCCATCAAACCGAAATACGGCATTCCGAATCACCTGGCTCGCCTTCAGGTAAAAAATGGTTTCGCCCGGTTTTTCAGGATTGGTTCGATCCACCAGATTGACGCCTGGTGGCAGAGACGGTGTGACCGGGAACTGCTTATCCACAACTTCAAGGACGATTCGGAACACTCGGCCCAGTTCGATTCGTTCGGGTGCGTAGGATAGTGAAATTTCCGCCATTGGGTCTCCGGGGTTCGATACCAGTGTCGAAGCTGTCTCACGAACACTCGATTGCAAGATGATGTGCTACAAGATTGCTTGATCTACGTATGCAGGTCAATTACATTCTGACCGGTCATATTCAGAATTGTCGACGGTGGATCCTGGGCTGCCAAGACACGACAACGAGGGGATAAGATGGGTGCTCACCATGTGACGATTTACAAGGAGCGTGGCAGATACGCAGGATGGCCGGCCAACTATGGCATATGGGGCTGGGGAGATGAGATCGTCGTAGGTTTCACCCTGGGATACCACGATCCGGACGGCGGCTTCCACACAAGAGATCGCAACCGGCCCTTTGTCGGTATGCAGGCCAGAAGCCTGGATGGGGGCGAGCGGTGGGAGGTCGTTGAGACACCCTTCAATGCCCCCGGAAACAAAGGCGTGTCTGCAGATGAGCATATGAAAAAGAGTCTGGTGATCGGCGATTCTGCAAACACCGATAATGCGCCGAGAGCCTGCCTTGACGGTGTGGATCTGGAAAACCCTGACCTTGCCCTCATGTGTGCTCGGACGGGGCTGAGGGCCGGCGCTCAGTCCTGGTTCTATGCTTCCGCGGACCGGTGCAGGTCCTGGGATGGACCCTATACATTGCCGATGTTCGATCAGCTCGGGATCGCGGCACGCACGGACTACCAGGTGACAGGAAGTGAGACCTTTATGCTCTTCCTAACGTCCACAAAGTCTAACGGTGAAGAGGGGAAGGTGTTCTGTGCGAATACGCAGGATTCCGGACGATCTTTCGAGTTCGGGTCCTGGATTGGGGAGGAGCCCGAGGGCTTCTCAATAATGCCGGCAAGTGTCAGGCTCTCGGATGGACGATTCCTGGTCTCCATAAGGTGTCGTGGCGGTGGACGCAAGACCGGAGACGAGCGAAACTGGATCGACCTGTATGAGACCACGGATAACTGTGCAACCTGGCATCTGCTCAACCGACCTGTCGAGGAAACCGGTACAGGTGGGAACCCGCCCGCGATGATCCAACTGAAGGATGGGAGAATATGGCTTACATACGGTTATCGGGACGAGCCCTCCGGTATGAGAGCGAAGGTAAGTGAGGATCAAGGCCGCACGTGGGGCGAGGAGATCGTGCTGCGAGATGGAGGCGGCGACCACGATCTGGGTTATCCCCGGACAATCCAGCGCGAGGATGGCAAGATTGTGACGGTTTACTATTTTAACGATTCGCCCGACAGCGAGCGGTATGTGGCCGCTACGATCTGGGATGCATAGTGGGCCGTTGTGAGAAGGTCTACCTGGAATTCGGGATACGTTCTAAGCCGGGCAAATGAATGCTCCTTGACAATCGGTACCTGGCGTGTATTTTGAATTCTCGTCAATTATACATTTCGGTCAATTATACATTTCGATGGAGGAAGAGACATGGCAGAGATTCACGATGGATGGAAACGGGATTTCGACGTTTATGATCGTATCAAAGAGCTTGGGATTGACCTGGGCGCCAAGGAAGATGCAGTTCCGGCCGCTAAGGGCAGACGGATTGCGATGGTGACGTTCACCCCTTCCGGACTGGTGTTTACGTCCGGCACGGGCGGGGGGACAGGTCCCGTGACCAACGATGACGGGGACGTTCAGGACGGGTTCGCAGCTGGTCAGGAGGCAGGACACAATCACATTCGATCCCTGCACTGGGGCCTCGATCCCTATGGCACATTGAACGATGTGTGGTACTGCGTGAAGTGTATCGGCATGGTGAATTCGGCTGGTGGAGGGGCGTTCTCCAAATCTCCAGCGGTGGTTGACGGTTACTCGAACGTCTGGCACGATGTGTTCGGCGGTCCGATGTCACGCTGGGCTGACGACGGGCTCGACAGCTCGCTCGCGGGATGGCATACGAGAAGTGCGGTGGCGGGATTTGACCTTCCGGGTCACTGCAAGATCGAACCTGAAATGATCGTGCAGGTAGATCCGGATCTGTCGCTTAGAATCATCAAGGAAAGAGGCCCCCATATCTAGGGCAACAAGGCAGGCCGATGGGGAAGTACAATCGTCCCCTTCTCAGATGAGGGAAGGGGGCGATTCTGTGTACCTGTTGATAATCAAGATCTAGATCCGATACCGGTCTCCATCCGCCTTGGTGACGATTCTGTCCGAAGTGTCGACACTCAGCTTCTCAGACCAGTCCGTGATCTGTTGATGAATGGGCCCCGGTATGTCGAACCCTTCGGCCAGGCGCTGGTTCCGCGATCTATGCTCGAAGTCACCGGGCACGAGGACTTCGCCGGATTCGGCCGATGCAGGCAAGGCCTTTATCGTATCCAGAAAGGCGCGAACGCCGTTCTGATATGGACCCAGGGGAGTGAAGGCGTCGACCTTCATGACTTGCATAAAGGCGCCTCTCATGATTCCCGATGCCATATCCGGATACCCCGCCAGACCGCTTAGAAGGCAGGTCAGGAGCGCAAGGGCTGAACCTTTGTGCAGGCCGAATGGCAGGAGGAACCCGCCATCGTAGAAATCATTTGGGTCAGTTGTAGGTGTCCCATTCCTGTCGAGGATCAGACCTTCGGGTAACGGCTGTCCTTTCGACTTCGCCACCTGAAGCTTGCCTTCGGCGACAATACTGGTCGCGAAATCTAGGACAAAAGGAATTTCGTCTCCGGTGGGCACACCGACAGCGATGGGATTTGTTCCAAGGGGCCCCGCTGAACCGCCGTAGGGGGCGGCTCTCCCGCCGCTCCCAACTCCCACCGTGATGATTCCAATACATCCTGCCAATGCGGCCGCCTCCGCATACTCTCCCAGCCGACCGATGTGACTGATCCGATCGAAGGTGACAAAACACAAACGGTTAGTCTGCGCCTCCTGGATGGCGAGATCCATTGCGAATGCTGCAGTGTGATGGCCCAGTCCACCGTGACCATCTATTTTGAGAACACTGTTGCTTCGTTCCATGATCTCCGGCTCAGCCGCAGGACAGATCCCTCCTGCCTGGATTGACTCCAGATATGCGGGAAGTCGCAGGATCCCATGGGAGTCGTGACCTGCGAGGTTGGATTTCACCAGAATTTCTGAGACGCAGTCTGCGATGTGCTCAGGCGTTTCGACGGCACGGAAAAGTTCTCGGCTTATGGCGTGCATCCGGGGGGCGGTATATCTGTGTTGGACAACCATTTGGCTAGATTCTTGTAAAGTTTTTGTTCATGGGGTTGCCAAGATAGTCTTCGCGACGCACTTAAGATCGAGTTGGAATGTATGGATTTTAGCCCAGCAATTCCACCCTTGATTTAGGTACAAGTAACACGCCTTCCTGAGATATCTTAAGGCAGAATGAACTATGGCAACTCCAAATTGGTTTTCGCTCGTACCGACATAACCACAAGGCTTTGCATCTCCTAGTGAGGGGGCGCGTAGTGACCTGGTTGGTGCTATATTGGTCCACCGCATTCTAGGTGCTTTCGTTACGTGTCAGGTGTTCCACTGCTCTTCGCTCTATGAGGAAAATATGATCGATTTTCAGGAATTAGTCGTGGATTGGTTCTCTGAAGAGTTGAGAAATTCTTACTTGAAGATGTAAGGCACGCGGGTTCCCGCATAAGTTGGGTTGTTGGAGTGGGCGGGCAGGTTAGCCCTCGGAAATATCGCAGGACTGGAGGAACTGGTAAGAGAGAAGGAGATGGTCTAGCGATACCTCCTTGTTTCCAGCTGGACAGAATCTCAGGAGCAGTCCGGAATTTTTGGGTGTGTGTTCGAGTCACTCAGCGCTTCAGGATACCTCCGTTGACGTCTATTGTTGCGCCAGTTATGTAGGCACCCATCCTGGAAGCCAGAAACAGAGCCGGATAGGCAATGTCTTCGGGTTCACCAATTCTCCCTAACGGGACAAGCGTCTCTATCTGGGACCGTACCTCGGCGCTGAGGGTCATGCTGGTGTCGATTACACCTGGCGTTATGGCGTTCACGGTGATGTTCGAGGCAGCAAGATCCCTGGACAGTGTCTTTGTCATTCCCAGCATACCGGCTTTCGAGCTGGCGTAGTGAACTCCCCCCGAGACTCCACCCGTCTGGCCACTGATGGACGAAATGTTGATGATGCGCCCACTCTCCTGTTTCTGCATGTGTGGTGCGCACGCAAGGCAGCACAGATACGCGCCTGTGAGGTTCGCTGATATCACCCTGTGCCATTCTGCGGCGTGGATGTCTGAATAGGGTCCGGGGCTCATCAGCCCGGCATTGTTGATCAAGATGTCAATTCGCCCGAAGGCCTCGAGGGTTTTTTCCACCACCTCGTTTACCTGTGCTTCTTCCGCAACATCCGCGACAAGGGATATCGCACGGTCGCCCAACTGGCCCGCCAGTTCCTCAAGCGGCTCGGCACTTCTTGAAACAAGCGCGACACCGGCACCTGCGCAATGGAATACTTCTGCAATGCTTCGTCCAATGCCTCGGCTGGCACCCGTGACTAGGGCGACCTGGCCCGATAGGTCGAGTAGTTCGTGCAATTCCTGGGGCATAATCGATTCCTGGGGATGAGGTTAGAAGGGACTCGAAACTCTCGGGGAAGATAAGAGAATTGGGCGACCCCGACAATGCAAAAGAGGCAGTTGGAGTTTACTGACCGGCCACAGTCCTGTTACAAAACGTTGCACGACCATGTTACGAAACAAGTGAGATATCCGGAATTGCAACCCAGGCCGGTTCGCTGAATCCTGGACTCAAGGCTCTAATTTTAAAGGGGTAACAATCGCCTCGAGGGAACAGCAGGACATGGCGCTAAATTTGCTTTTTTCTTGTCTGTCGGGGTGATCCGGTATCACCGGAAGGTGTGGACATTCGTCTTTAAGGCCAAAGGCATCGTATGTAGCTTCTGCCAGGATACCCAGCAACAGTCAGCGGTCCGATCGGTGATCAGTCCGACCCGTCGGTTTCGACCAGTGTACTGGTTGTGGACAAAGATCAGTTCTCTCAGCTGATCAGCCGGATGCTGTCCACCAGCTTCGAGGTGATCTGTGTAGAAGAGGCCCCGGAAGCCGCCACGGTGCTGCTGCGCAGGAATCCTGACATTGTGGTGGCGGAACTCCTGGATATGAATGCGGTGAGCCATCACCCCCCCTTTATTTTGACCTGTATCAAGCCCCAGGCTGACATGATGGATAAGGCCCGCAAAGTAGGCGTTGACGCGCTCCTGGTGAAACCGTTTCCCCCAAGTTCACTCGTTGAACGAATTGGTGCAGTAATTCCTGGCAAGCCGGGACGACGGCCGGAGCAAGAGGCGTCAGCCAGCACCCTTGATGACTTGAGGGAAACGGTCAGATGGATTGACGGGCTGCCCGAGATCGACTTAATCCACAGGGATATCCTGCAATTCGGGCAAACCGAGGGTGCGCTGAACCAGGATGTCTCCGAACAGCTCAAGATGGATCCCTTCATGGTGGACGCAACCCTCAATCTGGCGAACGCTTTTCGAGAGGTTTTCCCTCGAAAGGTGGCGACATTACGTCAAGCCACTTCACTTGGCGGATTCAGCGAGGTCGCAAACCTTGTTCTCACGATCCAGGTCTTCGAGACCCTGGGCTCATAAGAGTCTCAATCGGATTTCTATGTCCGAGCATATTGGAAACACGCTGTAGATACAGCTTTCATCCCTGGACCCTAGCAAAGAAGGTCAAGGTCGAACCGGATCTCTGTTTTATGGCAGGCATCCTGCACGATGCGGGTAAGCTTGTCCTAGACCGGTTCTTCAGTCCCTTTTTTGGAGCCACTTTGAATACCATACGGGAAAAGGGCCTTCATTCCCAACAGGTGGCACTTGAGACACTTGGCACCACGCACACCTATCTGTGTGGGTATCTTGGACTGAACTGGGGGTTTCTGGAAGACCTGATGGAGGGTATTACCTGCCAGCATGATCCTTCCACGGCCCGTTCGAATCCTAAATTGGCCAGTGTGATACACCTTGCGAATGCAATCTGCAATTATCTTTCCTATGGCATTTTTGGGGAGGTGATCCGGCAGAGCCCAGATGATCCTGCGCTGAACCAGTCCTTACTGAAGCAAGGTGTGGGACCTCACCTGTTGGATCAGATGATCGAGGCGGGAGAGGAGCAGCTGAAGAGCGCCGACCGCTTTATGGATGCGCTTCTGGATGGGCCGGCTGCGGCAGGCTGAGGAAGGATAAAGGGAAGATTCCCGGTTCTGAGAATACAAAAGGGGGGACGCGAAAAAAGTCGCGCCCCCCCTTTTGTATTGATTCAGGATGCGTTGGCAGTTGTCAGACGAATTTCACCGTCTGGATTTCCCGGGTCGCCAATCTGATGCCCTTGGCTTTGTTGCCCCTGACGGGATAGTCGTCAACAGAGAATTCCTCTTCGAGGACCCTGACTCTTACCTTCGGTTTGTAATTGACCTGGACTTTCTGACCGGTTTCCGTCGTGAGTTTAAGGACCTTGCATCCTTCAGGAACGAGGTCGTATCCCTTATTTAGAATGTATTTGGCAATATGACAGCGCTTTATGTAGGGATATCCCGCTTTGTCCTTATAAAGAACTGTGAACACCCGCTTCTCATCCAGAAAGTCGCAGAACAACATGTTGGTATCTACGAACAGCTTCTCCGGCGCATCTATAACCGAATAGACGCCGGTCTTACGGATGACAAGGACACGGTCATAAAGGGAGACATCATACAAAGGGTTTCCATTGACCTGGTGTCCCAGATATCCGCTTTTCCTGTCGTATTTGAGTTTAAGATTTCGCTGTGCCGCAACGCGTACATCCACCTGCTCCATAGACACGACTTCCGTTCTCCGGGGGTACTGATCTCCGTACTTCTCGATCAGGGCGGTCAGGATAGAGATGGCATAACCTGGGATGTCCGCGAGGTTGGTCCTGATCTCTTTCAGCTTCTTGCGAATCTCCTGCATCTCAGATTTCGCTTTATTGATGTCGTAGAGCGAGATTCTGCGGATCGGAATCTTCAACAGGGTGTCAATGTCCTCTTCGGTGACCTCCCGTCTGATCTTACTCTTGAACGGTTTCAAACCATCCAGGACTGACTGGTTAACATCCTCTACCGTCGTCATTTCTTCGATGGCCTTGTAAATCCGGTTCTCAATGAAGATCTGCTCCAGGGTTTTGGCGTGGAGACGATCTTTGAGAATTTCCTCATCGATCTTGAGTTCCGCTTTGAGGACCTTGGCCAGGTGATCCGTGTTGTAGGCAAGTACATCGGTGACCGACATGATGTGTGGACGGTTATCTCGAATGACGAGCATATTGACCGAGATGGACGACTCGCAATCGGTGAATGCATATAATGCATCCACAGTGTCCTTTGTATGAACCCCTCGTGCCAGCTGAATCTCGATTTCAACCTGGTCTGAGGTGTAGTCGCTGATTCCAGAGATCTTGAGTTTGTTTTTTCGGGCCGCGACTTCGATGGACGCAATCAGACTTTCTGTTGTCGACCCGTACGGCAAATCTCTGATGACGAGACGTTTGGGGTCGCTCGTGTCTAACTTTGCCCGTACGAGCACCTTGCCATTCCCATCGTTGTAATTCGAGATGTCTACCTGGCCACCGGTAAGAAAGTCCGGAGAGAGCTGATAGGGTTCGTCTTTCAGGTAGGCGATCTGTGCTTCCATGAGCTCAATGAGATTGTGGGGCAGTATCTTGGTGGTCATACCCGGGGCGATTCCCTCGGTGCCCTGTGCCAGGAGAACTGGTATCTTTGCAGGAAAGGCAAGCGGTTCCCGGCTCCTGCCATCGTAGGAATCCTCGTACTCGGTGATACGAGGGTTGTGCAGGACTTCCCTGGCTAGCGGCGTCAGCCGACACTCTATGTATCTCGATGCCGATGCCTCGTCGCCCGTAAAGATGTTACCGAAGTTCCCCTGCTTGTCGATGAACATCTCTTTGTTGGCCAGGTTCACCAGGGCACCAATAATGGAAAGGTCGCCATGGGGGTGGTATTTCATCGTCTGCCCGACCAGATTGGCAACCTTGTGATACTTTCCGTCATCCATTTCGAAAAGCGTATGCAGGATTCTCCTCTGGACGGGCTTCAGGCCATCGTCAATGTCCGGGATCGCGCGGTCCTTGATTACGTAGGAGGCGTGTTCTAGAAAGTACTTGTCGTATAACGTGTCCAGATAAGCCAAGGGTGCTGCCCTCCAAAGCTGTGCTGCAGTGCTAGATCAGGTTCTCGAGGATATAGTCCCTGCGCTCGGGGGTGTTCTTGCCCATGTAAAAGCCCAGGGTATCTGCGATGCCTGCGGTGGATTTGATGTTCACCTTTATGAGCTTGATGTCTTCACCAATGAATTGACCGAATTCGTTGGGTGAGATTTCCCCAAGTCCCTTGAATCGGGTGACTTCGGGATTTCTCATCTTGTAGAGGACCGTGTCGCGCTCTTTGTTGCTGTAGCAATAGTGGGTGGATTTGCCGTTCCGCACGCGGAACAAGGGCGTTTCGAGGATGTATACATGCCCCGCCACGACGAGTTCCTCAAAATAGTTGAGGAAAAATGTGAGGAGCAGGTTCCGGATGTGGAATCCATCGTGATCGGCGTCCGTAGCGATCACGACTTTGCTGAATCGCAGGTTTTCGACACTGTCCTCGATCCCGAGCGCCATCATCAGGTTGAACAGCTCTTCGTTCTTGTAGATCGCGGCTTTGTTTTTTCCGAACACGTTTTGCGGGACACCTTTAAGGCCGAATATCGCCTGCGTTTCGACATCCCGTGAAGAGACCATGGACCCGGCCGCTGACGGTCCCTCTGTGATGAAAATGGTGGTTTCGTCTCCCCGTTTCTTGTGACCGAGATGGTATTTGCAGTCCTTGAAGTGGGGGATTTTGATGGCGATTTTTCTTGCGGCTTCCTTGGCTTCTTTCTTCACCGCATTCAACTCTTTCCTCAGGCGTTCGTTCTGGGCGATCTTCTCAGCCAGCTTCTTGGAGGCCCCCTGATTCTTGTGCAGGAAGTCCACCACGCCACTACGTACTTCCGATACGATCCACCCACGTACATCCGTGTTGCCAAGTTTGTTCTTGGTTTGCGACTCGAAAACCGGCGACTTGAGCTTCACGGCGACCGCTCCGGAAATACTCTCTCTGACATCCACGCCGTTGTAGTTCTTCTTGAAGAACTCATTGATACCCTTCAGAACGCCCTCGCGGAATGCACTTTGGTGGGTACCTCCATCCGAGGTGTACTGTCCATTCACAAAGGAGAAATACGTTTCCCCGTAGGTAGCGGTATGGGTGAAAGCGAATTCCAGGTATTGACTCTTGTGGTATGCAGCGTCGTAGATTCCCGTGTCCTTCACTTCACTCATCAGGAAATCCAGCAACCCCTGTTTGGACTGGAACCGCTTCTTGTTGAAGACCAGCGCGAGCCCGCTGTTCAAACAGGCGTAATTCCACATCCGCTGCTCAACGTATTCGGTATTGAAATCGAACTCTTCCCCGAATATCTCGGAATCCGGATAGAATTCGAAGTAGGTGCCATCGGGCTCCCCAAATTTCTTCCCCTGTTTTTTGTGTTTCAATGTACCACGCTCGAAAACTGCTTCGGAGTACTTGCCGCCGCGGTATGCCACTACCTTGAATTCAGAGGAGAGGGCATTTACGGCTTTTGTGCCGACTCCGTTGAGCCCGACACTGAATTGGAATACATCGTCGTTGTATTTTGCGCCGGTATTGATGACCGAAACACAGTCCACAACCTTCCCCAGCGGGATGCCTCGGCCATAGTCCCGAACCGCCACGCGATTGTCTTTTATGGTGACGTCGATCTTTTTGCCGTAGCCCATGATGAATTCATCCACGGCGTTGTCTATGATCTCTTTCAGCAGGACGTAAATGCCGTCGTCCGGATCGGCCCCGTCTCCCAGCCGGCCAATATACATGCCTGTTCGCAAGCGAATGTGTTCCAGGGAACTGAGCGTTTTGACCTTGGATTCGTCGTAGCCGTGTCCCTTTGCCTTTCCATTGGACTTACGCGAATTCGCCTTGGGATCTATGGGAAGGCCCAACTGGTCTTTAGAATCAGTTTTTGCCATTGAAATACCTTATTCGGGTTGAATAGACGCTGCCCACTTCAGGGCATAGGGAAGCAGAAAGGGAGACCACAAAAGCAAGTGCCGATAACTACAATTTGGGGAAACTGCGGTTTTTCTGGAAGGGGATTAGCAGTGAAAGAATATAGCTCATCTCACCGGATCGTTCAAGGAATTTCTGGCAGCTCAGTCCTTACGGACACGCACCTCAGTATACTGGTTCTTGTAATATCTGAAGTTTCCGGTGGCATTCGTTTGTCTGACGGCAGACGTGGGTGTGGCATGCAAAAACCAGTTGTTGTATATCTCCGCACTTTCCTGCGGTACGCCACGGATCACGATTGCAGTGACATCCGCCGCCCGGAAGGTGTTGTGGTGAATGAGCATGAGGTCTCCGGCGATGTCTGTGCCGTCGTCGCGATCTCTACCCCCGTGCATGTCGAAACTGTGACTGTTGGCGTTCTCCAGGACTATGTTGAACCGGGCCTCGTAACTGGTGCCCGGCCTGCCTGTGCCGGCAATGTGGTGACGGCCCCAATCGAACAGATTGGCCTCGATAAGTGCATTAGATTGATCGAGTACCACACCATATCCCAAGCCGTGCCGCTGGTTGTGGTGCATAAAATTGTGATGGATGTGGTTGTCGGTCGACCCCTTCTGCAGGAAGACCGCCGCGTGGCTCCATCCCCATAACTCACAGTTGTCTACCTGCAATTGAGGATGGGTGGTCTGTATTCCTCTGGAATTGGGAATGCTGTAGTACTGACCCTGACGGGACAGTTCGGTCATCTGCTCCGTCCTTCGAAGTGTGTCGGGCCCCTGGATACGCAGACCTGTAACGCGAACACCACTGCCGGTGGCCTTGAACAGCGGCAGGGTGTCGATTTCATCAGAAAACAACCACCCCCCCTCGGAACCATCCTGCCCCCTGCCACTAGCAAGCGTGACGCCCCCGCGCAGCGTCAAGTTCTTCAGTCCAGTCAGGTCAATCCGTGCAGTGTCCGCCACATACACCGTTTGGGCGGCACCCGCCAATTCCAGAGCGTCCAGCAATTCCTGGCGCGTAGATACCAGATAATCGTACTCGAAAACTCTAAGGGTATAGCCCTCGCCGCCTCCTATCGGATTTCCCGTGGGGTTGACATCGGCGCTATATCTGTCATCTCCGAGTTGTGGCCTCGCGGAAGTGCCGCCGGTCATCTCCGTGTCCGAGGAGATGGGTTGGTTCTTGCCGCCGCAGGACAGGTTCACAAGGACAATTAGGCAGAGCAGGTACGCGCGGAGAATCGCTGGCATTTTCTACACCTCGTCTAATCAATTGGCAGCCAAGAAGAAGACTTGCTACTATAATACCTCAAATCTGTCGGGAAGGCAAAACTGGAGATAAAAAAGGGGCGACCACAGGGGGCCGCCCCAACGACTGCTCAGCCTTTTTCGCGAGCGGTTGTTAATACATATTTTCCTTCGTGGTGATTGGGCACCACCGCGAGGTCGTGAGATGGTTCAACAGGATTTCGGTAGCTTGGGGTGTTCCGATGCATTGCAAGGCAACTGCAGAATGTCCGGACGCATATCTGTTCTCATCGTTCAGCGCTTCCGCAAGGGCGGGAACGGCTTCTTCAGCTTCAGGCCCAAATCGGGCGAGGGAGTAGGCAGCATTGTATCTGACCTGGTCGTCACCATCTTCGAGTGCCCGGCTGAGTGCAGGAACGGCGACTTCCGGATTGACGGAGATCGTTCCAAGGGCTTCGGCAACGTGGTGCCGGACCCATTCAGATTTGTCGTTTAGAGCGCCGGCAAGCGCCGACACTGATTCCCGGGCTGAGGGACCCATATCGCCAAGGGCAAATGCAGCATGACCTCGAACCGTGTCGCTGTCGTGTTTCAGCGCGGCCTGGAGATCCTCAACAGCAGCTTCCCCAACGGCGGAGAGGGCATAAGCGGCATCGAGCTGGGCCGCTTCATTGTCGCCCTTCAGGGCGTTGAGAAGATCCGGAATCGCGTCCTCGCCGAGTTTTGCTAGACCGTAAGCCGCATTCAGTCTGGTGGATTCGTCGGGTGCTTCGATGGACGTTGCCAATTCCGCATTGTCCTGGGTCTTGTCCTCGTCGGGCCTTCTGCCGGCCGCCCAATCCCACATCTGGGACCAGATGATTTCGTGTTTGTCTCCGATGCCATTTCCATGCCAGGACTCCTCCTGGTTGTTCCAGCTAGGCTGTTCCGGCTCGGACATCCGCGTGAACTGGAACTTCATCATGTATCGGTTCTTGTCCGTATTGTTGGCTGTAGATCTGTGCCAGATATCGAAATGGACGATGGCGATCGTTCCTGCTTCTCCGCATACGGGAACACCGAGTTCATCCAGATTGTCCAAACGGTCTGCATAATAGTGGGTGTGTGGGATGACCGCGGTAGGACCGTTCTGGATTGTCACATCCTGGGGGTAATAGAAGGCCATTGCCCATCGGTTGCGATGGTAACGAACCTTTCTGTAGCCCCAATAGCTGTCCTTGTGCCACCCTCCGTGCTTGCTATGTGGCTTGTTGATATGCGGGTGGCGATGGATGTGCATGGTATAATCCGGTCCCAGGATGCTGGAAAATGCGCCCTGAACTTCCGGTTGGTCAAATACGGTCTGTATCTCAGGAACCCTGGGCAGAATGTTGTTGCCAGGGTTGCCTTCGCTCTCAAAGACTTCCTCGGTCTTTCTGTATACCTCTTCGTGAAACTCCCCTGGAAGCCCAACTTTAAGCACTGTATACCCATTGGCGATGAATTCTTTCATCTGCTCGTCGCTCAGCAAATGTTTCGGGTCAAACATGGGATTGTCTCCGGGTGAAATTACCTTTGTTCAGAAAGCGTATATTTGTCTGTTGGACCAAAATTAGGGATTCGACCCAGTTGGGTCAAGCCTGAATTGGCCAGGAACACAAAGTCGGTTGGAAGAATTCTTGAACTACATAAAGTTGCACGGTATCATGGCTTCAGACTACCTTTAACTGCCTTTTCCAAACAGGGAGCTTTGGGAAAACAGGGAGTCCAATGGGGTCCTCAGGTGCCGGCGAATCCAAGGATGAGATCCTCGTGGTGGATGTACAGATCCTGTCCTTCATGTTGAGTGAGAATGGCTACAATGTGGAAATGGCGCTATCCCATAAAAAGGCACTGGAGGTGGTTCGGCGGAGGCTGCCTGACCTGATTTTCCTGGACATCAATATGCCTGGGATGAGCGGCTACGACGTTTGCGAGAAGCCGAACTCGACGCGTTTGACGGAGTGAGGTGATCCGGATGCAACTGCGAACAGCCATTGCAGCATTTCTCTTCTTGTCCTTCTCTCAGGGTTGTCTTCTCCAAGCTGCGGTCGACTCAAATGAGGTAGATGTGCAGGTGGATGGATGGCTGCCCGGGATCAGGGACACACTTCACCTGACCGTAGGCAGGAACAGGGCGACCAGAGTCTCAGGCGACCTGGATGGTATTCGATTTCCCTGTAGGGATGTGAGAACACGACTCAAAGATCTCCAGAGACAGAATCGCCAAGTGATCCATTCTCCGAAGCGTGATGTCGACATCATGAACAAAGGCCTCGAACTTGGGGAGTACAACCGGACAGAATTACGTCAGGGTCTCAACAACATCCGGAAGAGGCGGCTGGGCGCGAGAGTTGGGCTCAATGTAGTGGGGCTCCTGAAACAGATCGTCGAAGATCCGGATCTGACGGCGCGTTGGGCACCGCCAGTCCGCGATGTTCTTGTTGTAAACCGAAACTGTAGAGAATTGGCAGTGGACGTCCGGGACTCCGATACCGTGCAGGTTGTGTACACACCGGCATTCTCCAGTTTCAAACAAGAAGACATCCCATCCGAGGACCTGTTCGGTAAGATGGCCAAAGTGAAGGTGGCGGTGGCCGTGCACGATTCCACTACGGCGGCTCAGGTTTTCGAGAACCACAGTAGCATGACTGCAGGGGGAGGATCGCTTCTGGAAGTCGGGGTTTCAGATCTAAGGGGTCGGGCCTCTGGGTTGTGGAAGGGGGATGATTCTCGAGGAGTGCTCGTTTTTCCATCTGTTTTGGTCCCGAGGCCCGGGCGACTGATTCTGGACGGCGCAGAGCCCGCATCAGAACGTGATCTCGAATCTGTACAGGTGGTGCGGATTCAGGACGGCACTGCAGTTCAGGAAGCCCTCCGAGAAGCCGAGAAGGCCACATCTTCAGGTGTCGACGGAGCGGTATCGGATGGCGAAACCGCATCAGCAGACCTGGGACCTGCATCCTACCGGGAGGGCGTTAGAAAGCTCGACGAAGGGGATCTGGAGAGTGCACTCACTCACTTCAAGGCTACCGTAGGGGAGGACACTAGGCACGCCCACGCGTATATGGGTATGGCGGACGCGTACTTCCGGCAGATGAATTACAAGGACGCGAAGTTTTACTACAACAAGGCGCTAAAACGGGATCCTGAACTCACGATGGCGCTTTGGAAACTCGGGGATCTGGCGTTTGTCCAGGAAGACTGGGTGGCAGCCAAGAATGTGTACGGAAAGATCCTGACCAGTCAACCCGAACATCTGTTCGCTATGTTTCGTCGTGCAATCGCTTACCGGGACAATGGGAAATCACTGGCGACGGTCTTCAGGTGGATGGAATGGCGCAGGTCTGAGCAATTCTTCCGTGTGGTGGCCACAAAAGACCCGTTGTTCGAGGACGTACACTATCAGCACGCCATACTCAAGCGATATCAGGGTCAGTACAAAAAGGCCATTCTCCTTGGCGAAAAGCAAGTTGCATTGAAGTCGGAGATTGCTTCCACCCGTCTAGGGTTGTTCCGTCTGTACTATCATTACTTGGACAACAAAGGGACGAATGAGGTTCTGGCTTGGTTACAGAAACAGAATTCTCCCACATCCCGTTATTTCGTGGGCGAGGCTCTGCGCTACAAGGGAGAGTTTGCCCGGGCGGATTCGGTTTTGAATACCTGGATTGGATCCAATCCGCAGGTCAGTGTTGCACCTGCCTTTCTTTCTCTTGCCAGAATCGCCTTCCAGGACTTCAAGCCTCAGATCGGCGAAGTCCAATTCTGGCGCGCTGTGGACAGTATTCAGGACTCTCTGGATGCTCAATTGGTTTACCAGGACGTTAAGTACATCGTGAACTTGGAGGAGATGTCGGCTTTCCAGGAGATCACCACGGTGGACGATTGGAAGACCTTCTTCAGAAAGATCTGGGTAAGCCGCGATCCCACGCCATCGGTTGAGTGGAATGCGCGGCTGTCCGAGCACTATCGTCGATTGTTGTATGTGGAAAGACACTATTTGTTCGATGGGTTCAGGACGTGGTTCAACGATCCAGATAAGTTCGATAACCTGGATTTCCTCGAAACTACCGACCTCAACGATCGGTTCAATGACAAGGGTCTTGTCTATTTGCGGCACGGGGAAGCTTCCGATATTCAGAAGCCCATGGACCTTCGTGAGGTGTGGTGGTATTGGAAGACCAAAGAGTATCCTGAAATGGTCTTTAATTTTGCGGCCTCCCCAACCGCGGTCGGCAGCAACTGGCGGTTGGTGGAATCGGCGCTTGGGTCCGGTAATTTGAGTGCCCGCGTCCGGTGGGATGTAGAGAAGCGAATCAGAAAGGTCCGGAGATCTGTTTCCGAAGGGTTGGTTACGGACAGGCACACCTGGGATGAGAAGGTAGATGCCCTTGATTATGAATCCTATCTGGCATTTTTCAAGGGAGACGAAGGAAAGAATTCTGTTGAGCTGTATTACGGAATTGAGCTGAAAGAACTGAAGAAGGTCACAAAGGAGTTGGTGGATACCGACCCTGTTTTCGAATATGGTTTTGCGCTGCACGATCTGGATTGGAACCGTTTCGTTAATGAGAACGGTACGGTCACATTGTCAAACTGGGATGCGATTTCATATGAGGATTGGGGAATCGGTACGGTCAAGGCCCAGGGAAATGCGGATTCGTGCCAGGCGGCGTTCTTCTTACGTCCCAGTTCGAAATCGCTCCTGGGAGGTTGGAAAGGAGGCATACGCATACCCGAGATCTCATCGACCGAACTGGATATGAGCTCGGTCGTACCTGCTTACGAAATAGATCAGGACAAGGAGACAGAGGACGTATTCTCTTCACGCGGCATTCACATGGTGCCAAACCCTTCCCGACGCTTTCCCAGGAAGGAACCCGTGTATGTCTATTTCGAATTGTACAACCTCACACCCTCCGAAAGCGGGCTGACTTCCTTCGAAGTCGAATACACACTGACCCAGTTGAGACACAAGGGGATCAGGAAACTTCTGTCGATATTTGGCAGCGGGAAGAAGCCGACCACCGCAGTGTCTGTGGAGCGGCTTGGAGAGACTCCGGATTCGGCGGAATACCTGTCGTTGGATCTTAGCAGGGCGGGCAGGGGCGATTTCCGATTGGATATCAAGGTGAAGGACCGCAACGCTGGAACGGAGAAAGAAACTTCGTTGGAGCTTGTTCTGCACTAGAAGGACGACGGCACGATGTGGACGAACTGGCGGTGTGCAAGGCAGATGAGTGGGTAGGTTCCGATACGTCGTTCCTTGCGGATAGAAAGCACAGCGGTGCGATTGGCTTGAATGTATGGTTTCGATTGTGTATCTTGAATGATGTTGTGGACGCAGCGAAGATGTCCATACTTGAACGGTCCGGGAAATCGTTGATGCCGGGCCATTTTCTATTTATGACAACTCCTGGATCCAGGTGCGTTTGTCCGGCAGCCATCAGACTATCCGGGAATCTTGTAAACCCGCACAGGACGGCGGATAGGAGCACCCGACAGAAATGTATAGATTTCCCGTTTTCTTGATACTACTTGCGATGGTCGGTATCGAATCAGGAGCGGAGGCAAAGCCACGTACGTCCCTAGTGGATTCGCTAATTTCAGTTTCGGCGGATACGACCATGAGTCTTCCTGCCAGGGAGGAGATGCTGAAAGAGGCCTTGGAACATGATGCATCCGGCAAGGCGATGTTCGCACTGGCTGAGCTCCACGCGGGCAGGGCAGCGGGGTCAAACCGAAAGAAGGCCAAGAAATGGCTGAAGCGCGCTGTGGCTAGAGAGCCAGAGAATGCGAATTATCTGGGAACATATGCCGGCGCCATCTGGCAATGGGGGGGAGTGATTCCACCCAGGAGAAACTCAGCGTACAAGATAGCCAGAAAGGCGCTGGAGCTAGACCCAAATTGTGTTGAGGCGCTTTACTGGGCGGGTCGGTATCTGGCATGGTCCTGGGAAATGAGTTTTTTTACAGAGGCAGACGATTACGACAAACCAGACTACAGAGATGATACCGCTATTGCTGGAAAAACCTTTGTTCAGCGCGGCTATTCCAATCTGGACGTTGAGGTCGGGATCGATTTCTTCACCAGGGCAATCGAAATTGACCCCTACCACTGGCCCTCTCGGGTACAGCTCGGGCTCATTTACCACATGGCCCAAAGACCGGCCGTACTTGCAGCGCTTTTCGAGGATTACCTAAAGATTGTTCCGGAAAGCCGCGACGGCTACTTTTTCAAGGGTCTGGGCTATCAGATGGCAGGCAACTTGCAGAAGGCTTACGATGCCTACGTCGAGGCATTGGCAATAATGGAAGGAACGGAGCGTCGATTCATGCAGAGCATCTTCATGATCAGGGACAAGAAGGCTGAGAAGAAGGGTACACCCTTGCCCGATGAATCAGACATAGCGAGGTTCTGGTTCGGCAGAGATCCGTTGTTTCTGACTGAAATCAATGAGCGCATGCTCGAGCAGTGCAGAAGGGTCGGATACGCCAATCTCAGGTTTGGCGATCCAAGGAATGGTCTCGAGGGTTGGCAAAGCGACAGGGGACAGGCCTACATCAGATATGGAGATCCCATCGCTAGGGGCATGGTTGCGGCAGATATCGATCTGGGCTTAGACAAGACCCTGACCGAACAGAAGGAGATGGCACGCGACGCGGGCACTTCAGGCGCTCTGTACAAGCTTACTCCCAGAATCGAGAAATGGTCCTACGACGGATTCGATGTCAGGTTCGAGAACACGAACACGTGGAACTCGTGGCGGTTCGGGACCGCAAATCTTGGATTCCTAGAGTTGTCATTTGCGGACCTTGTCAAAGTGGTACCGGATTACTATAAATATCTGCACCAATACGATGTTCCCTACCAATTTGCACAGTTCAGAGCCCAAAACGGGGAGACCCGCATAGAGGTGTACTATGCGCTCGAGGGTGAAAAGGTGGTCAACAAGAAGCTGACGCCAGGGGTAAGGGAAGTACATGTCACACAGGCACTTTTTCTATTTGATACAGAATGGGATACGCTCAAGCGGGTAGTGGGCAGGGTGACGACCATGCCCTGGGTGAACTACGAATCGACTAAAGCCGGGTACCTCTTTGCCGGAGAACAATTGAGCCTGGTTCCGGGATCCTACCATCTTGCCGGAGAAGCCGAGGACCAGAAAAGCAAGAAAGTCGGAACCTTCAGGGATTCTCTTCATGTTCGTAAGTTCGATATGGATTCTCTACAAATCAGTAGCTTGTTGATGGCTCGAAGAATCGTTGAGAAAGAGGAGGGTGAGTACGGCAGGGCGCGGTTCCTGATTCTCCCGAACCCTTTGAAGCAGTGCTCGCGTGACGGACAGGCGACGTTCTATTTTGAGATCTACAACCTGAGCCAGGATACCTTCGGCGCGACTCACTACCAGGTGAGCTACCAAATGCAGATGTTGTCGGAAGAACAAACCTATTCCGCCGCTGAACCAGAGTGGACAACGGAGGTTTCCTACGATTACCGGGGCGCACGAGATTGGGAAACCTACAGGCTCACGTTGAAGATGATCGAGTCCACGCCGGGGGAAAGAGCGTTTCGGGTTAAAGTGAAGGATTTGCTGAGCGAAGAGGAAGTCGAGGGAACGACGGTGTTCCGGGTGAAGTGGTGAGGAGGCGAAGCGCGTTTGGTGTCCGAAGTCGACGTCTGGTGAAAGAGCAAGAGAAGGCGTCGAGAGTCTAGAGTCGAGCCTAGAGGAGTCGGGTGATTAGCTATTCTCGACCAGGCTCGAATGTATGGGGGCGAGTTCGAGATGGTGATTTGGTTACTAGTTGTCTTCTCCCTGACAATGGTGCGACCCGTTTGGGCAAAGGCGGACGTATCCAATGTGGATTCATTGCTCTTAAGGGCGATGGATGATAAGGTGCAGTATAAGGACAGGAAGCGTGCGGCAAAGCGAGCTACCAAGCTGGAATGGTCGCCTAGAACGATGGATGTAATGGCACGGGTCCTGATGGTTGGGGGAAAAAAGACATCGGCCCAGGAGGCGGAGCACTGGGCGCTTCGCGCGATCAGGAGGGAGCCGGACAACCCCGATTACAGGGCGACATATGCGGAGCTCCTATGGATCTGGGACAGAAGAGAGGATTCCTACACCCAGGCCAAGCGGGCGATTGAATTGGACTCGAATCATGCTCGCAGCTTGTATTGTGCAAGCCAGTTTCTTATGTGGCAGATCCAGTTCTTTATGGACGGAGAACGGGAACGCGGCAGAATACATCTGAATGAGTTCGCGGAGAAGGATCGAGAAGAGGCGATCGGGTATTTGGAACGCATTCTTCAGGCAACACCCGACAATCGCCAGGGCAGAGTGCTGATGGCTATGGTGTATTACGACGGTGGTTTACCGGGGCGATTAGTTGCTCTTTTCAAAGACTATCTGGAGCGACACCCGGAGGATCGTGACGGGCATTTCTTCCTGGGTCTGGGGTATCAGGTTAAGGAGGAACTAGAGTCCGCCTATCGATCCTACTCCCGAGCCGTCAATCTGATGGATGCCGGTGAGAAGGCATTCATGCAATCCATGTTTCTTTTGAGTGAGAAGAGGAAACTGGAGGAACGAAAAAACCTGCCGGGATATTCCGATATAAGGAAGTTTTGGACCGGAAAGGATCCGCTTTTCCTTACACCCGTAAACGAACGGTTGATGGAACACTGTAGAAGGGTGGCCTACTCGAATCTCAGGTTCGGCGATCCCAGGACCAGGACGGAGGGTTGGCGGACGGACCGAGGCCAGGCGTATATTCGATACGGACACCCACTGTCCAGAGTGGGGCAGCTTTACAGCGGTGAGACATGGGTATACGATACATTCCGCATTCACTTCAAGTATGGCGGAATCAGAGATCTGTGGCGATTCGGGTCGGTGTCGGTTCGCGGTCAACGGATGGGTTTCTCAGAGCTCGTCCACCGGGTTCCCGATTTCTACAGAGACCCATACAAGTGGGAGCGATACGACGCACCCAGTCAGATCGCACAGTTCCGGGAGCTCGATGGCCGCACACGAGTGGAAATCTACTATGCGCTGCCTGGAAGCGAGGTCAATCACAAGACCAGATCACCCGGCGTACGCGACGTAAATGTGCGCCAGGGATTTTTCTTGTTCGACGCGTCTGGTGACACGGTCAGGTACGACATTGCAAAGGTCGGTCAGATGCCGTGGGTTGAATACAACAAGATGTCTCACGAAGGATATCTGTTTGCTAATGAACGATTGAATCTGAATCCCGGAGAGTACTATCTGGCCGCAGAGGTGCAGGATCAGTCATCCAGCACGATCGGGACCTTCCGCGACTCCTTAAGGGTGCGTGAGTTCGGTCACAAGGATCTCGAGGTGAGCAGTCTTCTCGCTGCACGCCGGATTCTTGAGAAGGATAAGGGACCGTTGAACAGGGACCGTTTCATGATCCTACCTGACCCCGTGGGGAAGTGTGAAACCAACGGGAGCATGTCCTTCTATTTCGAGGTATACAATCTGAAGCGGGATGCCTTCGGCCAGACGAACTACCGGGTTACGTATCAGACGCGAGCGCTTCGAGAAGGCTTTTTATCAGAGCAATCCCCCAGCCGATGGACCACGGCTGTTTCCCATACGTTCAAGGAATCCCGTTCCTGGGAGCCACACTATATGCGACTCGATTTGAAGCGATCGGTTCCTGGTCTGCGTGCGTTCAGGGTTGTGGTGGAGGATATCAAGAGCGGGCAGCTTGCGGTAGCCTCCTCAGTGTTTCGAATCACTCCGTGAATTCGGACGGAACACAGTGCAAAGGGCAGGAAACAGCATATCCTTAAAGATATTCTGGAAATACCAACCTTCGTTTTGCCGGGCGGGCAACAGGAGATAGATGAATGATACGGATTTTTCTTCTGGCGGTACTTACCTTGGGGAACTGCAATTCAGCCTTTTCTGAATCAGACTCGGAGATGGTCGATGCATTGCTTTCTTCCGCATCGGATACGTCTCTATCCCATTCCAGACGTGTGGGGATGATGGAAAAGGCGGCTCGAAAGGATAAAACGGGCAGAGCGATGCATGCCTTCGCCAGGTACTACCTGAATCAAAATACCGTACTTTCACGCCAGTTCGCCAGGCAGTGGCTGAGGCGTGCGATCAAGCGCGAGCCGGACAATGTGGACTATCAGTTGACCAGTGCGGAGATCTACTGGCAATCCGAGAATCGCGATAAGTTCTACGAAGAAGTGCGACAGGTTATTGCACAGAACCCGTCCAGTGTAAAGGCGCTCTACTGGGCGGGACGTCATGCCGCAAGGGAAATGGTGTACAATCTCGAACGGGAGACGCTCCACTCGGGTCCTGAAAGAAAAAAAAGATTCAATTACGGCGCATACGGGTTGGAGATGCGGAACCAGGCTATAGCGTACCTGACGGAGGCTCTGAACCAGGATCCGGATCACAGAAGGGCACGCACACTGCTGGGTCAGGTCTACTACGAAGGTCACCAGCCAGAGGAATTAGCTGAGCTCTTCAAGGCCTACATCCTTACCCATCCAGATGACTGGCACGCCTATTTCTTCATGGGCCTTGGTCTTCAGGCAAAGAAGGACCTAGACTCAGCCTTCAATGTCTACTCCAAAGGTCTGAGCCGGATGTCGGAAACCGAACGACACTTTATGCAGTCGATCGGGATGCTTGTCGACAGGGATGCTCTGGAGGAAAGTGACGATTTGCCGGATGACGAAGCCCTGAGACGGTTCTGGAAGGGACGTGATCCGCTCTTCCTAACGCCCAGCAACGAACGGTTGCTGGAACACTGCAGAAGGGTAGCTTACGCCAACCTGAGGTATGGAGATCCAGATCGTGGGACGGACGGTTGGGAGACCAACCGTGGGCAGGTGTACATCCGGTACGGACATCCCGGGTCCCGGAACATCTATCTTGACCGCGCGAACTATGTGCTGCTGCGAGAGACGTGGAGTTACCCCGGGTTCAGCGTGACGTTCGAGCGTATCAACGAGAATCGCTGGAATGTTCTGGAAGTCTGGATGCAGGGGACCGTCCGAAGCCGCTACAAGGATTTGCTGGAGCGCGTACCTGAACACTATGAAGATCCGTACTGGCTGCGGCAATATGATGCGCCGCACCAGGTTGCCCAGTTCCGAGCTGAAGACGGTAAGACCCGGTTGGAGCTCTACTATGCCCTACCGGGAGAAGAGGTAGGACACGCGGAGATCAGTTCCGGCGTACAGTCCGTGGATTTGAGACAGGGACTGTTTCTGTTCGACGCAGAGTGGAACGAGGTTAAGAATTCCGTTCAGCCGCTCAAGAAGATGCCGTGGATAGAAGGAAATATCATCCTCGAAGGGTATCTCTTCTGGGGTGAGCGCTTGAGCCTGGACCCCGGAAGCTACCATCTGGCCGTGGAGGCGGAGGATCGTAAAGCAAAAACTCTGGGAACGTTCCGGGATTCCCTGCAGATCCGCAAGTTTGGATCCGAAAACCTCGAGCTGAGCGGATTGTTGATTGCCCAGCGGGTTGTGGAACACGAAAGTCGGCCCTTCGGGAGAGATCGTTTCATGGTTTTACCCAACCCCCTGAAGCAGTGTCAGCGGGACGGGCACATCTCGTTTTATTTCGAGATCTACAATCTTAGCAGAGACGAGTTCGGGGCCACGAACTACCAGGTGACCTACCAGACGCGCCTGCTGCCCGAATCTCACGGGGAAGGAGAGCCGGTGCCGAAGTGGACGACAGCGGTGTCCAATACCTTCCAGGAGTCGCGGTCCTGGGAGCCGAACTACCTAAAGCTGGATATGCAAGGTCTGGCACCCGGTCCGTGGGCCTTTCGTGTAGTTGCGGAGGATTTGAGAAACGGTCAACAGGCCATGAGTACGGCGGTGTTTCGGGTAATGCCTTAGCCTCGCGACTTCGCTAAAGCCAAGTCGGGCGGGCACGCGTAGGTTGTACCGTAGCAGGCAGATGAGTCGCTCTGGTGAATTTGGATCACCTGGGCGATTGTTTTTGTACGTGAGATTTAGTAGTTGTGGACGCCGTGGCCCTGGCCTGGGAACCAGATGGCGTCTACGATAAAGGATAGGGTTACCGCAGTGACGTAGCCTACCAGGATACCAAGGAAGGCGGGTTGCCATTTGCGGTAGAGGGTGACGCCACCAATTCGAAGAAGTGTGGCTTTGAAGGCCCAAACTACCAGAATCGAGAAGAACGTGAGCTGGGTGTTCCAGGAAAAGGCGATCGGAAAGGCAATCGGATGGAACGGCCACCATGTGAATCGGTAATGCAGGAAGGTGAGAATTGACATTGCTGCGGCACCGACACCGAATACCGCTAGCCGCTCCCAACTGGTGTCGAAGGGACTGCGCATCTGTGTGACGGTGAGGTTGTAGGCGAACCGTCCTGCCGAGGAGAACGGCCATGCATTGAAGTTGAAGGCCCCTGTTTGATACCCCAGGTGGATGGTGTGGAAAAAGTCTGCGATAAGGCCGAAGAAGATGACAGCGATGAGCGCAGGAACTAGCCGCCGACGGTGGTTCTTGATCAGGTCCGCGAGACGGGCGACGTGCATCAGAGGAGACATAAATGTGCCTTTGCCCTGGCACACGAATCCGTAAGTCAGGCTGATGCCGGACAGGCTTGTAGGTGTAAGGTTCCGGGTCCCTATCGTGTAGAGTGCGGCGTATTGTTCTGCGAGGGTTGTTCGCATATAGGCCAGGCCGGTTTCAGCAACAATTCGGGCCATGGAGAGGTAGTTGATGATGAGGGCGGGGATGAGGAGTGCGACGAGTTTGCCCTGCATCCCCAGCTGCATGAAAAATCCGCACAGGATGGCGAGGCCGCCAAACAGGCCGAAAACGGCTGTGCGATAGGTGAGCAGCTCGTCGCTGTCGTCTGCATCCCCCGACCCAAAGGCTTTGAGGAACACGGCCTTGATATGGTCGCGGGCAGTCCAGAGATTCCAGAGGACGAGGACGGTAAGGGCGCCGAATCCCTGCCAAGCGGTGACTTCGGTTTCTGCAGAGAAGTTCGTGGGTTTGCGAGGGATGGCATACCCGACCCGGTTGATGATCCCATTTTCGAACCAGAAGAATATGATGAAGAAGATAACGATCGAGAAGAGGACATTCAGGTTGGCGAAGTAAGCAAATCCTGCGGTCAGGAAGTTGATTCGGGTGTTGATGCGCGGGAATCCTTTTGCGAAAACAACCCATTGTCCTGTGATAGGAAGTTTCGGTACAATCGGCCAGAAGTAGTTGAGAATATTCCAGGAGATGGCGCCGAATCCCACACAAAACCCTCCCCAGAAGAGGTGCCCACGGAAGGAATCAGGCATGATCAGACCGGGTGAAGCCTGGGTAACTGTAGCGCCTACAGAGGCCAGGGGAAAGATGAGACGTTCGTTCTGGACCCACTGCCGACGCAGGATTACGGCAATTGAAAACAGAACAGTGCAAAGTGCTAGGATGATAAGCACCCACCAGAAAATGGGGTAGAACCAGGTGGAGTACGGAGGCTGCTGACCGGCGGGCAAACCCTCGTAAAACCAGGTCATCGCATTGTGTTCGTTGGACGGAACGGCCCAGGTGGGCATGTTCGGGTGGAGATAGGTCGCCCATTGGTTTTCCGGTGTGGCGAAGTAGTAGACTCCGGAGATGATCCCCAGAAGGAAGCCGGTGATTCCAGATGTCGGGACGACCGCCCCCACGAATCCCATAGCGAGAATGGTGATGAGTTCCGACTCTCGCAGGGCGTGGCGGGGCCAGTTGAGCCGAATAAGGCCATTTGTGATGACGATCAAAAGAAAGACCGCGAAGAGGGCGAGGGGGAAGAACGAGAGCTGCATCCGGGAGGCGTGAATTAGGTATTCGGTCGTAGAGATCCAGAAGTTGACCGCGAGGACCATGACGAGACCGATCACAACCGCCCGCAGGGTGAGGGCGTCGAATTTTGGATCAGTTACCGGGTCGAGTTTCAGGGCAGGATTTGAGGTCATCGAGATCTCTCTTTGGGTGGTCGACCAGCGAATCGATGGTCAAAATAGGTTTTAGGGGAGGGTGGGTCAAGCGGTTTGGGGTCTTTGTCAGGGGGTAACGAGAAGGGACCTACCAGGCCTGGATGCGGTGTCCCTGGCCGTTGAACCATACGACGTCCACGAGGAAGAAGAGGGTGACCGCCAGGGCGTACCCGGCCAGGATGCCGAGGAAGAAGGGGGCTGCTGCCGACAATAGAGGATGACGCCGCCGACTCTCAGGAGGATGGCCTTGATCGCCCAGACCAGGAAGATTGAAAAGATGGCCAGTTGAGTAGACCAGGAAAAGGCGATTGGGTGGAAGGTCCACTAGTGATGCCATTGATCAGGACGACTGAAAGGAAGCCGGCCAGAAGAGCAAGGGGGAAGTAGGAGAGCTGCATCCTGGAGGCGTTTACGATGTATTCGGATGCAGAGACCCACACGTTGACGACAAGAACAAAGATGAGTCCGAGGACGATGGGCCGTTGCGTGACTGCGTCACGAATGCTGTCTTCAGGATGGGTTAGTGGATTCAAGGTGTCTGTCTTGTAAGTGTATTTTAGTCAGGCATCGTCAGGGTCGGTCAGTTTCCAGCCGGGGTTGGTTCCCTGGTCCATATCAGGAGGCAGTGGCTCTGAGAGTTTTTCGTAGAGATCCGGTCTTCTGGCTCTGAGGTATCGATATCCTGAAGAGACCGTAATTTTGTCTGGCTTCAACAGGGCGACCACGACATCGTCTTCCAGTTCATTAGATTCGACGAGGATTTCGCCGAAGGGGTCGAGGATCATGGCATTGCCGTTCTTGATGGTGTCATGGTCCACACCGATCGGATTGGTGTAGACCGCGTAGATGCCGTTCTCGTAGGCCCTTGTCGGGAGCCACCGCATCAACCATCCTCGGCCCTTGGGTCCCAGAAATTCCTGACGACAACGTGCGGGATCTTGGTGGCGGTTGTGCCATATTTCCGGGGGGATCTTTCCTCGGCCGGGCATTGCAGATTGCAGGCCGCAGGTGACGTGAGGCATGAAGATGATTTCGGCGCCGTTCATCGCGGTTATGCGGACATTTTCAGGGAGGTTGTTGTCGTAACAGATGAGGATGCCCATTTTGCAGTCGCACAGGTCAAATGTGGTGAATGTGTCGCCTGAGGAGATGTGTTTGTTGATGAAGGCATGGAGTTTGCGGTGCTTGGCAATGTAACCGTCGGGGGAGACGGCTATATAGGTGTTGTAGAGTGTCTCGTCTTCGACTTCCAGCAGACCTGCGAGCAGTGGAACGTTGTATCTTTTTGAGAGCTCGATGAGATGTCTGGTAGAGGGGCCACTCGGGACCGGTTCAGCGAGTTCCAGGAGTTGCGGCCGTGTCAAAGTCATCAGGAAGGTGTAGCCCAGGATGCAGCATTCGTGGAAGGAGACGACTTCGGCACCTTTTTCGAAGGCGGCGTGGGTCAGGGATTCGATTCGGGATAGGTTGTAGGTTTTGTCCGCGTCTCTTGCTTCGAATTGGGCGGCAGCTATCTTGATGGGGCGCATGTGATGGTCATTTTGGAATCTGTATCTTTACGGTCAAAAGCGTATGGATTTTTTTCCACCCCCCCCTTGTTTCGGCGACCCCCGGGTCGCCAACTGACTTTTCTCTGGGCAAGAAAAGTCAGCAAAAGTGCCACTCTTCAGACGCCAGGGCCGGCTTACTGGAACACTGATCGAAGGTGGTTAGACAGAGAGGTGAGCCAGCTCAAAACGCCACCCCACCCCTTTGCCCACATGGCCTCTTCACACCCCTACCACGGCTTTCCAGCCGCCCCTTCAAATCACCCCGGCCACACCCTCGGCCCCGTGAGTTGCCCCAACCCTAATGGAAATTGGATTCGGTATGCAAGCGTGTGCCGTAGTTCCAGAAGCGGAATGGATTGATCGGATGGTCCCACCCATCCGCCGCCGGTGAGGTGGTTGCGGGCGCATTGCAGGAGGTAAGAGGGTGGCTCTGTAAAATTTGTGAGGGTTATGAGCGTCGGAGTGGATCTGTGTGGTCTGTGTTCCCGCCGCGAGATTCTGAGGGAGAAGGATACCGCCAATTTACCCGGATTCAGTGTGAAATCAATCCTAATCTCTTTGGGTTTCGATTCCCTATGGCTTGTCAGGAGTGCGGCTCCAGTTATGTGGCCACGACTATGAAATATCCGCAGTTGTCAATGGAATCCGGATCTAGAACCCCAACTGGTATGGGAGGATCCGGTTTTCTCCGGCCCCAATCCACGACTCTCTGGAGAGAAAGGCCGGCATCTACGACTCCATTGAATATGTCGTCCATATAGTGGATATACTTGATCGCATTGCGAGAGTCGGTGTCGTACGGGTCTTCACTGAGGAGACCTGTTAGGAAGCGACATTGTTTTGCAGGTTGCAGCAAACCCATTGAGAGGATGCCGTTGGATCTCAGTAGGCGGGCGCACTCGGCAAAGATCTTGCGAACGTCAGGGATATACATTGTAGCAGGCGTAAAAATGACGTCGAATGACCTGTTGTTGAAGCAGGAGGGGTATTACATATCTGCATGGATTGTGCAGATATCGTAGCTGTAGTGCTCAGCAGCTTTCAGGTCTCCGTCAAGCTGGCGCCGGGACAGCTAAATAATTGTTACCCTGGCACCCAGCAAGCCAAGGATGGCCGATTGTTGTCCTCCTCCCGAACCCAACAGCAGCACGTTTTTCCCCTCGACATATGTGAGATCGATTCCGGGAAGATTTCTGCGCTTCCGTAGGGAATCCGGCAGAGGGTCGAGCTCTCCCCGGGCGAACCCGTGGACCATTTCGACATCCAGATCCAGGCACAATATGGCAACACGACATGACAATCGAACCTGCCGGAGGGTACAACCTGTTTATGCAAGGCAGGAGCGATAGAGCACTTGGAATCAGTCTATGGGTCGATTCTAACAGATCAAGTTCCATCCATCTCGGAAGCAGTGTGAACGGCATCGCTCCAGTCATCCCATAACCCGGGACCCTCCACGCGTGGATCCGGTGGGGGGACGGCTGGCCCGAGTTCAAGTCCGAATCGCGATCTCACTGAGGGGGGAGGTGATGGTCGTACCCCCTTGACATAACGATCGTTGAATGTTCTGTCATACACTGACTTTTTGTATGCATCGTAGATAACCATCTGGCGAATTTGCGGGGGATCGCTGTAGTTTGGGGTTGCCGAGTGGTACATTCGCCCGTGCCACAGCACAACATCTCCCTCTTCACCAAAGAACTCAAAGGGTTCAATGTCAGCGAGCGCGTCTTTGAGACTTGGGGGAATCGGCAATACGAAAGAGGCGACACCACTTTCGGGATGGGGAGGGTGTAGGGTCGAATAACGTGCAATATCCGCAGAGCTCGGCTCTGCCTCGTAGAGCAAGCGGTGACTGCCGGGGAAGAGAGCGATTCCACCACCGTTTTGAGGAACCCTATCAATGTAGCCGCTCACCGCCAGATGCACCGGCTCCGGGTCAATGTGCGCACCGGCACGAGCGGCGTCCGCCATCACAGGTGAAGCGTTGGTTCGCTCTTGCGGCAGCTTGCAGTAAAGACCGCGCAACTCCTTGCCTCCCCAGACCGGCCAGCCACGCAGCCGGCTTCCACGCGGATCCGGATCGGCTGCCGTGGAACTCACTTCTGGTGTCACCACTTGGCCTTCGCCAAGGAGTTGCTCGAACCACGGGAATGCACGACGTGGGAGCAAGTTGATCAGATCCTCGTCGCCGGAGAGTTCACGTAATCGCCACCCGTGGTCACCGGTGCGATCATTCATGCCATCTGGCGTGCTTTGACGGTCTCCCTCCGGGACACCGTTAATCCAGGTTTCAGGGTCGTCCCGGCGCAAGTGACTTGAAGTGTTTCCCGCCCACAGCCTGTCCCTTGCTGCAGCACAAAGTTTGGGATCAAGGACATTTCGTTTAACGACAAATCCGTTCGTAACAAACTCTTGGATTTCATCGGTGCTAAGGGCTGCCAACGTTACATCCATAGAAACTGGCTTCCTTTCTTCAGTTGGTACCGGACTACAGAACTTGGCGGGCTGATACGACAAGCCAGGATAGTCCTATTTACGACGATGGTCAACGCTTGCTTAGTCCGTCGCGTCCAGCAATCCCTTCATATACCCAATCGCATACAGCCTACCGAGTGTCGTATAACCAGGGTTGTCATTCTCCTCGATTGCGAGTGTCGGTACGTGGTCGGGTCGGCAGGGCCCGTCGAAGCCGATTTCTTTGTAGGCACGAATGGTTTCGGCCATGTCGGTGTCGCCGTCGTCGTGGAAGGCTTCTTCGAAGACGGGGACGGTACCCTTTACGTCGCGGAAATGGGCGAAGTGGATCTTATCGGCAAATCGGCGAATGCCTGCTGCGACGTCGGTGCCCATCGCTGCGAAGTTTCCCTGGCAGTAGGTGATCCCGCTGAAGTCACTGGGGATGAAATCGACGACACGCTGGAACGCGTCGAGATTGGTGATGATGCGTGAGATGCCTCGGACGGGTGACAGAGGTGGATCGTCGGGATGGAGGGCCTGCTTGACGGCGGCTTCTTCGGCGACAGGAATGATACGTTCCAGGAAGTATTCGAAAGTTTCCCAGAGGAGTTTTTCAGAGATTTCACCGTGTTCGGTTAGGGGAGCGTTTTCCATCAGTGCGTGATCATAACTGGTGACGAAGGCGTCTCCGCGGGTACGCGTAGTCGTCGAGGTGCGCATCCAGTTGAAGACGGCCATCCAGTTGTAGCACATGATCGGGATGCTCGCAGCACCCAGGTTGCGGATGGTTTGACAATAGGCCTCAATGTCTTCGTCGCGACCTGGAAGGTCGAGTTTGATGCGGTCGGTAATAGGGACCGATTCCACAACTGACCATGTGAGGCCCGCGTTCTCGATACGAGTCTTGTGCCGAAGAATCGCATCGTAGTCCCAGGCGGTGCCAGGGACCGTGTCTGGAGGGACGGTGACAATGTCTGTGACGCCGATCTGACGCGCGAGGAGCAGGTGTTGTTCGTCTATGGGGCGGAGGACAAGGGCTAGTTTCATTTCTGAGATGTCTCCAGAGGGAAGTGTCACGGGGTGGTGGATTGTTGTTGCTGTCGAATGGGCGAGCCTTTTGGAAATGGCTTGCTGATGCTCACCAATTGAGATCCCCCCTCCGCTACATCCTCCACTGAAGCTACGGATGTCAGGAGAGCTACATCGGGCGAGGCGCTTCACTCAGGATGCCCCGCCTTCGCTAAAGCTTCTGTAAACAAGACGGCGGACAGGCCCACTTTAGTAACCACAACAGGGTGTGGTTTGGTGGGCCCACATTCATCAACATCCTTCCCAAAGGCTAATCCACGAGGCCGTTTTTGTTACCACAGATATGTACATTCAGCCCCAGCTCAGACATCATCGCAGCCTTTACGGCCAGCGCCTTGTCTGCTGCTATTGCGTTGCGGGCGTAGGCAACCTGGATGTGGTTGGCCTGGTGTCGAGCCATCATCTGGTCGCGAGAGGCCCCGTAGGTGATGGCGTGCATAATTGGCCACTGAGGGGTAGTGGCGGCCCAGCGGCGTTCGGTTTCCTGTTGTGGTAAGGTGACGACCTTGCCCCTGCCGGTATCCATGTGTAGAGCGTCGTTTTTGACGTATACCCGACTCCAGACGATTTCGCCAGGTTTGCTGATGCCCTTGCAAGACCCGCCGCCAAGTGGGAAATACATCGCGGGCTGTCGCTCCGAGGAGGTCCCCTTGTATCCGTTGATGAAATGTTCGGGTGGTGCACCGCCCGAGATGAGGAAGACCCACACGTAGTCATTCACTCCCCTGCCCTTGTAGGCTTCGCCCCAGCGGATGTCGTGGAGTGTGTTCTCAGGTGGCTGCTTGAGGGCCTTCCAGACCTTGTTGGTGACCAGGCCATCCAGCCCGGCACATTCATCCACTTCGTTAAAGTGGGGCACAGCCTGTCCTTTGAAAAGCACCTCACCGGTTTCAGCGTGCTTGACTGGGGGACGATCCACATTGTTCAGGATGCCTTCCACCAGATCGGACGAGGGGCAGATGTCCTTGAGTCCCTGCT
This sequence comes from Gemmatimonadota bacterium, assembly GCA_002709665.1. Taxonomy (GTDB): domain Bacteria; phylum Latescibacterota; class UBA2968; order UBA2968. The sequence goes on from PAQK01000029.1 coordinate 92,526, forward strand.
GATACTGGATGCCAATGGTATCGCAGCCGAATTCATGGGCGATGCGAACGGCAGCGATGTACATCTTGCACTGGATGTGGGTCTGCTTGTCGGTAAGGTCCGTTTTCGGGTTCTTGCCGGTGACGAATTTCATCCCCTTACGCTTGAGCCAGTTGTGGACGGCATCCGCTTCGGCATCGTCCACATCGCACATACCCGCCCAGAGAGCAGATTGGCTCAGGCGTTCCTTGAAGACTCCGGTGGGGTTCAGCAGGTGGTCCGGGATGATGGCGTTGAACATCCCCATACAACCTTCATCAAAGATGCCCATGATGGCCTTGCGGGTTTTGAATTCGTCTGCAAGGGAGGAGCCGAGATCTGCACAGGTATCTGGCAACTGCAACGTGTCGAGACTGCGCACGTGACTGGTGTCGTGGCTTAGCGAACCGGTCTGGAGCCATTTGCGCAGTTTCCGACGGAAGAAGGTATCGGTGAAGTTCTTGCTCCAGAGGGTGTTGTAGTCGATGCCGGCTTTGGTCATGGACCCATTCAAGTTGAGCATGCCAACGAGCCCAGGCCACTGTCCACTCCAGTTGGCCACAGTGAGGATAGGTCCATGATGGGTAGTCAGCCCTGGTAGGAGGTGATGGCTGAACTGCCACACGGCCTCGGCGATAATGAGAGGTGAATCGGGATGGATGGTCCTGAAAACTTCCATTCCTTCTTTCTGACTGCCAATGAATCCGTGTCGCTCACCCTTCTTATACTGATGTCCTCGCTTGACCGTCCAACCTTCTTTGCGAATGGCCGCAGTGAGTTTCTTTTCCATGTCCCGCTGAGCAGGCCAGCACACTCGGTTCGCCGAGAGACGAAGGTCACCGTTTGCGAGTAGGATGGCCTGCTTCTTGCGCGGGGCCTCAAGATCAGTGGTGGGCATAATGCCTCCTTTTCAAGAACAATGGGAGCCACGAACAGGGATGCCTCAACGACTGGCATCCCTATGATCAAGATCATGCATAACTGCAGGATTGTCCAGCGAATTTGGGTGAGAGGAGAACTCCTTTTCGCCTCACGAGAGGGAAGGAAACTCCCCGATTTCGCCAAGGCAATGGTGGGCAGGCATGTCCCCTTCTTGGAAAGGAGGGAATATTCAGGCGGAGACGCCGGAGTAGTTTTTTACGCCGAATTTCCAAAACCAGCGGGATAAGGCCAGCATTCCGACTGCGAGGGCGGCTGCGGTGAGAAGGGAAGTTTGAGACAGGCGTCCGGAGAGGGCCTCGGCGGGAACAGTGACGGCAAAAGCGACCGGGACGAGGAATGTCAGAATCAACCGGAGCCACTGAGGGTATATGCCGATCGGCCACCGTCCGGCCTGATACATGGCCTGGAAGATGTTGAGGATGTTGTCCACACGGATAAACCAGAAGGATAAGGTGGCTAGGATGAGCCAGAAGCTGTAAATGATGGCGATTCCTGAGAGGAGGACGAGGGAAAAATGACCCAATTCCTGGAGTCCGGGTTCATGTTCGAGCCTGAAGAGCGCGAAGATAATGACACCGATACCCAGGAGGATGTCAGTGAATTTCCAGATGCGAATTTCACCGATGCTGATGAGGAGTTGGGCATCTTCGGGCTTGGTGAGGGTGAAGTCCAAAGTGCCCTGACGAACACCGGACATGAGCGTTTCCATACCCGGTTGTATGACCATTTGGATAAGTCCCCCGACGAGCAGATAGATGCCGAGGAGGACGAGAATTTCGTTGGCCTGCCACCCACCGAGTGTCTGTGTGTGAGAGAAGACGACTGCAAGTCCGGCTAGTGCGGTTCCGAGACTGATGAGAGACTGGAAGAGCTGGACGTAGAAGTTTATTCGGTATGCCAGTTCGTTGAAAATGCCGACACGGAAGAAGGTCCAGATGAGGGTTAGGTAGGTCATTTAAAAAAAATTCGAAATGGCCCTGTGGTTTGCTGCAGGTCCGTGCTCCAGGTAATTGTAGTGCAGATCCTCGACTTCAGGTTGCCCTCACGTTGAGGGTTGTGGCAAATCCGCCGCCAGTGGCGGAGGCACCGGTGTCTATGGCTTATGTATCAACACCTGCCCCGTTACGTCTCACTTGTTCTGCGCTCCAAAGGACAACCCCGAACGGACGAGAAGTTCGTCGTCTACAACGATGTCCGGATCGGATATCGGAAAATAGGTTTCCCTACCGCCTGGATCGCAGAATTCCGAAAACAACACCTCGACATTCTCTTCAGAATTAGGCACACACGCCCTTAGAAGGCAGGCGGACTCACCTGAATGAACGGTGTGTTCAGGGATTTTGGTGGTAGGAGGGTCAGCCAGAAGGGTAAGAGATTCCATGTCGTCCTCGCCCAGCGTCGGATTTCGATTGGAATTCAAACAGTAAAGTACCGGTCCCCTCAGGACAGACACCTTACCCTCCTGTTTCCCGGATCCGCGATGGAATCGACAGTCCATTTCCAAGTTCAAGGCAACCCTGTCGCCCGGTTGCCAGGTGCGTTTAATCAAAAATTGACCATCCGGTTCGGATGTGTTGATCTGCCTCCCGTTAACCGCTGCCTCATACTGCTTACACCAGGAGGGAATACGCAGCAACAGAGGGAATTCAAAATGGGAACCTGTATCCACGGTAATCGAGATCTCCCCGGAAGCCGGATAGCTGGTGTCGATCCGTAATCCGACAGATGTACCACTGATTTTCGTTTTGAGTTCAGCGTTAGCATAAAGGTTGATTGCGAGTCCCCCGTTCTGTTTGTAGACGATCATCTCGGGGAGCTCTGACATGACGCGTCGAAAATTCCCCGGGCAGCAGTAGGTGTCTCTGGCCCAGTAAATTCGTTCGCCTGAGAACGGAGCATAGTATCGAAGTCTCCTGCCGTCAGGCGACTGCGCTGCGAAGAGGGCATTGTATATCGTGCGTTCCATCAGGTTGCCGACGCCAAGGTCTTCATCGAGACGCAGGCGCTTGTCGAGCAACCGGATAAGGTAGGCTGTTGCACAGGTTTCACCCAGGTTACCGGTTCCGTCCTGATTGGAATGCCAGCACTCCGTTTGCCCACAACTTCCTGTTACGACGAGGCCACCTTCGGATCTCAGGAAACGGAGCGCACGCTCCGTTTGACGCAGCAACGCGGGGTCGCCAGTGATGTTGTAGAGTTCGAGCTGCCCAAGGCACCTGGTCAGGTAAGCGTAGATGTGGCCCTCGATCTTACCGTGGCGGCCCTGCACGATTGGCAGATCCCAATTCGGCAAATCCTGGACTTCGACAACGAAGTCGAGAAATCGCTCGTCTTCCGTATCCAGAAAGAGGGCGATCATAGCACGATCAAGTGCAATGGTTTTGAGCTCGATGGCGTTTCGGTCCTCATTGATGTTGAGGATTCGGTCGGCGTTGAGTCGATCACGCAGGTACAGACCCATGGAGATCGCTCGCTCGAGTGCGATATCATTTCCGAATGAACGCCAGTCCGTAACCAGCGCGAGGATGATGTAGGACATTTCGTGGACGTCCCAGAGCGTGTCGATTCTGTGCTCCGCGACCATCGTGCCGAGGTAACCATCGGANAGCTGTGTCTTCAGGAGATCGGTCAGGAGGCGCTCNCGAAGGTCCAGGAGGTCGGCATTTTCCGTATAGCGCGCGAATCGCACCAGTGATTCCAGTGTCTTACCCAGGCCCACATACCCGCCTGAGGAATCACGGTTCTTGAAGGGTGCCAGAAAGTCCTTGTCCCAGTCCAGCACCAGCAGGTTGTTCTTCCAGGTGCGCTCCAGCCGATCGCCAATCCANCCGCCGACTGTAATTTCCGATGGGTNTATGCGANNCAACCTGTCATCTACGGTCATATCAGGATCCCACGGCCGAGTAGCGACGAATCCCACGACGCCAGGTTAGTTTGAGCAGAGCTACTCCGAGGACAAGCCAGATGCCCTGGGCGATGAAGCCGTTCACGACCTCCTGTGGGGAAAGGCGATTCAGAAGGAGCTCCACTGGAAAAGCGACAGTCCANCGNAAGGGCAGGAGGTNGGCGAGCAGTTGTATTGGTTCAGGCAATAGGGACAATGGCGCGATTCGGCCGGCCAGGAAGAGACCGAGTACGAAATAGGTTTCGTTGATCGCAGAAACGCGCGTGGTCCAGAACGCAGCGAGGGCCAGTGTCCACTCCGTAGCGAAACGTACGAAGAATGCGAGTATGAGTGCAGGGAAGAATGCGAGTATCGTCCAGAGTTGGGCAGTGTACTGAGGTGTGAACAAGACTGCGAGAAGCGCCACGGTGGGAAATAGAATGACAGCGGTAAGGACCTTGTAGGCCACGTTGTCGGCCACATCCTGGTGAATCGGGTGGACGGGTTTGAGAAGGAGCGGAGACAGGGCTCCGTGCCGCACACGGAATTCGTACTCGTAAATGATCCAGGTGAATGTGAACTGGTTGACGACCATCAGGACTATGTAATAGGCGACGAAATCACCCGGAGTGTATCCACCGACCTGGCCGCCTCGCGCTTCGGCGACTGTGGACCAGACGACCAGATAAATGATGGGCTCCAGGATTCGGAAGATCATCCAGATGGCCATTGCCGCGCGATACTGGAATTGCAATGCGAGGGAGGTCTTGAAGAATGTCCAGTAGATGTTTATCACCGGATCAGGCCTCTCCTTCGGTTCCGGCGGAATCTGTCTCCTGTTTTTCGACAGAAAAGACCTGTTCGATGACTTCCTCTATCGGGGGATCCTCTACTGTGAGGTCAATAATCGGTAAGTCGGCGAGCAGCCGGCCTGTGATGTCCGCCGTGCGTGCCTTGGGGACCCTGAGGGTAATTTGCGTCCCGTACGAGTGGACGACTTCACCGTAAGCGCTGAGATTGGCGTTGTCGGTATCCAGGTCGACAACGATTGTCTTGTCCGCGGAGAATTTCTGGATCAGACCCGAGAGATCGCCGTCGAAGAGTATACTTCCGTGGTGAATGACGATGACCCGTTTGCACAACGCTTCCACGTCCGCCATATAGTGACTCGTAAGGAGGACCGTGGCACCGTATCGCCTGTTGTATTCAGCAAGGAATGTGCGGATGCGACGCTGCATCGTGACGTCGACACCTATTGTCGGCTCGTCGAGAAAAAGCACCTGCGGACGGTGAAGCAGTGCGGCCGCGATTTCGGATTTCATCCGCTCGCCCAGGGAAAGGTTGCGTACGGGTTTGGAGAGCAGGTCGCCGATTTCGAGGAGATCGGAGAGTTCGTCGAGGGTGGCCTTGTAGTCGGCCCGAGGAATTCGGTACACAGCCCGGTTGCGCTCGAAGGAGTCGATCACAGGTATGTCCCAGACNAGCTGGTTTCGCTGACCCATTACCAGCGTGATCTGTCGGAGGAGATCCTTGTCCCGGTCGNAAGGTACGTGTCCGAGGACGTCGACTTCGCCGGATGTCGGATAGAGCAGGCCGGAGAGCATTTTGAGCGTGGTGGTCTTGCCGGCACCGTTGGGACCCAGGAAGCCGACGATTTCGCCCGGGGCGACCTCGAAAGANACGTNCTCGACCGCGCGGATCTCCCGAANCGTTCGCCGGAAGAGGCTTTTGAAGGCGGCCTGGAGACCGCCTTCGCGTTCGGGTACTTCGTAGGTTTTGGAGAGATTTAGGAGTGTTACGGCGTTCATTGGGGTAGACCCGGTGTAGGCCAAATGTCTCAGGCAAGTTTCCGGCAACCAAGTCTACTGAATCGGATGCTTGTTCGCAACCCTCAAGTTGACAGTGTGACACAGGGGACTGGCCGTGCAAGGCCGAGGTTGGCCTCTGGCCGGGAATGTGTCTCTGAAACGCCAGGTGCTCGGAATCCCAACGAAAAGGAATTCAGGGCACCTGGCTCCANGATCTGTTACATCCGTTTCAGTTCAGAACCGAACCGGCTAGGCAAGCAGGATAACCANGGATTATAGTGCTATATAATATTAATTATTTTTGAACTGACATAAAATTTCAGTCATNAAANACATAGGTTATGATCGTTTAAGAATGCAAAAATAAACTTCCACACGTTAGGAATAATTCAATGGGGGTGAATTCAACGAACAACGTGAGCTGTGCAGTACAAAACCTGTCGGAGGCGTTTATGGAAACGATCCCAAATAGACCTGATGTCCCCAATTCAGGCTATCTGGAAGGATGAGTGCACCCCCACCTACGAGTATACCTCCTCTGTCAAAGTGGTCGAGCACAGCCCTTCTCATACTTGTGTCACGAGGTGCGTTTTCCTGGTCGCTGGTGAAAGCTCCGAAAATACGCTCCAAGCCATTTCGAGTGCGGGTGGTTGGATAAGGGAAGAGATAACATTCTTTCTGAAACCGGACGATGTTGGAGGATTCCGAGAGGAGCTGCTGGTAGGAGGGATCGAGGAACCAGGATGTGCAGACGATCGCTTTGAAGGGTCGGGCGGGGAAATACTTCGGGAAGAATTCGGCCGCGTTGCTGAGTGACTTGCCGCAGGCGTCGAAGTCCATTGGTCCGTCTTCAGGAATATGGATCTCGAGTATCTGGTCTCCCTCCTGGAGTATCAACTCCCAGATGTCGAGGGGGAGTGAGATCGGTTCTCGCAACGCCTTCCCCCCAGGGTGAATCACGGTACCGGTTATCCGCCCGTTGGCCACGGTGAGTTTGGTGTTCCAGGCGTTCTCAGGATCCTCTCTCCCGGCAGTTCCGTCAAAGTGACCATCTCCCCGAAATCTGAGACCGGATTCGGCGAGCAGGCGAATCGCGCGGGTTTCCTTGTTTCGGTACACCCTGAGTTTTTGCTTGTTAGGGCCCACCTTGTATTGCAGACGNCCGATGCGGTAGAGGTGGCCGTAGAGATGGCTGAGCAGCCACGGCATTATTCTGGTATCGACACCCCAGACGTGCGGCTTCGAGGGATGGAAGAACAGGTCGTCTTTTTTGATGCCGATTTCACGGTACTGTTTGGCCCACACCAGCGTGTCTTTATATGTGTCACGGGCTACTTGTTCAGGTATACTCAGATCGGTGTGGACCTTGCGTATCGCAGGGATCCCTGAGAGGATGACGAGGAGGTAGAAGGCGCCGCAGTATTCACCCAGNAGATCGGNGAGAACAGTCCAGCCCCAGGGTGAGAATCGTCCAGGTTCGCACACAAAGAGGAGGTGGTGGCAGTGCCAGGCGAGACGTGTAAGGTCGGTGTCCGAGGAAATAAATCGGGCTGCTTGCTGGAGGAATTCAATGGCTTCGCGATCAAATCCACACCACCCTGCACTTTCCGAAACAGACTCTGAAGTCAGGAATTGGATTTGGCCCTGGGACATTGTCTGAGCGGAGAGGTCCCAGTCTTCACTGATTGAGCCCATGGAAACGAGCGACTTAAGCTTTTCTGGGACCGAAGCTGACATAGTCGGATAGGTTGTGTGAGAAGGTAAGGGAGCCTATAGTTCCTCTCGTGGTCTTCAATGTAATTCCGTACTGCAAGTGCCGTTGCCCACGATAGGGGATTGCCGCCGTAGGTATGGCCGTGCGTGAAGGAAGGCGATCGCCTGTGGATCGCCTCGTAGGTCTCCTCTCGAGTGATCGTGTTCCCCTACCAGCTCTGGCAGCGGGAGATCACTCGGAACTTGTTCGGGTTGCCTGTCTCCAGGTGATACTTTCGTGCGATCTAGATTGCCGATTCCATGGCTTCCGATCCGCTCGAGATGAAGAAGACACGCGACAGATCCCCTGGGGCGATATCCGCGATCTTCCCAGCAAGTTCAGACTGGGGTTCGCTGGGGAAGTGACTGTAGGTGAAGGTGGCTTTGCCAGCTTGCTCCTTCATCGCCTCTGCACTTTTCTCGACACCGTGTCCGATACTCACTACATATACCCCGGTACACGCGTCAAGGTATCGCTTTCCCTCAGTATCGAAGAGATAGACTCCCTCACCGTGTGAAATCGTAGGTCGTGACGGCTTGATCGAACGATGAAAAAACGCGTCGGTTTCTTCGGATCTTAGCATCGGTGCTCCTTGATCTTTCGACTCTGCCACTTAACGTTGTCCTGGCAGCGGTTTTGACTTTCGCACTCCGGACCCACGACTCAAGACGCATTCCCTGGACTCGGAATTCGCCCAACAAACTCAGCCAAACGCTCAACGAACCCGATCACCTCGAGATCCTCCCACCTTGGTCCCACAACCTGTATCCCCACCGGCAATCCGCTGTCACCCAACCCAATCGGACAGGTGACCACAGGATGTCCCGTCAAGTTCGTAGGTGCGGTGTACCCCAGGCCGACAGTCCAGTAGGTTTCCTCGCGATCGTCGACGGGGATTGGCTTCCCCGTTGGCCAGTGCGGAATGGCGGTGGTCATCGACGTAGGCATCAGGAGAATTTCAAATTCTTCGAGCAGGCGATCCAGCGAGGACGAGAAGGTGTCCCGTTTGGTAAGTACTTCCGCAAACAGACGGTTGTCAGCCGACAATCCACGACAAAGTCCTCGTAGCAGCGCACACTCCGATTCGGGCGAAGCATCNAGGTCCTCCAGAGTTGCCTCCCTGGCTTGATCGTCCATTCGTGAACCCACTTCCGCGTAACCCAATTCCGCCCACGTTTCCATCAGCGGTGTAAACTCCCAGCCCTCGGGAACCGACTCACGGATGTCGCAGCCGATCTCCTCGAGTCCTTCTGCCACCTTGGCGATCGAATTCCTGATCTCAGCCGAGGGTTTAGCTCCAGGGAGCTCGGACATCCACCCCACAGCGTAGGAGGTGAGTGGTCTGCTCTGCGGTTTTCCCAGGGTGACCGGCGGGACTTCGTAGGTGTCGCCATCCGGTCCAGCCATCAGCTGCAGGGCCAGCGCCAGGTCTTCCGCCGAGCGTGCCATTGGACCCGGTTGGACCATATGTCGAATGCTCTTGTTGGGAATGGGTCCGGAGGGCACCAGAAACTCGGTGGGTTTGATTCCGAAGACCCCACAGTAGTGAGCGGGTACACGTATCGATCCGGCGAAATCTGCACCCAATTCCAGTGGGACCATTCCCGTCGCGAGAGCAGCCGTGCCACCGCCGGAAGAGCCGCCAGGTGTGCGGCTCAAATCCCAGGGGTTGTTGGTTCTGCCAAAAAGATCGTTCTCACACTGGAAGTTGCGGCCGTATGGCGGCAGGTTTGTCTTGCCGAGTAGAATTGCCCCCGCGTCCAGCAATCTGTCTACGACTGTCGTGCTCCAGGTCGGTACGTTGTCGGACTGAGAGGGATCGCCGAATGTGGTAAGTACACCCTCAGTTTCATAACTGTCCTTCACGGAGATCGGCACGCCGTGCAAGACTCCCCACGACTCACCTCGGGCGCCGGCCTTATCAGCCTCACGCGCTCGGGCAAGCGCACGCTCCTCGCAGACCGTGACAACAGCGTTGATGTCCCCATTCACCTTTGAAATCTGAGCCAGGTGAGCCAGGACGACTTCAACCGCCGACACCTCACGACGTCGTATTGCGCCGGCAAGAGCTGTGGCTGTTTTGTAGATGAGTTCGCTCATTGGATCTCCTCAATCCCTGCTCCGAGGGCACAGTCATATTCTACGGCCGAGAGTGCTGTGGTCCATTGGGGAATGGTTCATGGATTCGTGATCTCTCTACGCCTCTTAAGTCTGAAGGATAGGTGCTCCGAGGCCAACGCGAAGCCACCGAGTATCCGGCGCACCGCGCTCCGTTCTATCCGAGGTCCAGATTCCAAAATTTCCAGGATTTACCGAAAGTCTCGAATATACTTAGCCGCGTACGATCTAACCTCGTGACCGTTCAATACGTGGAAGTGACGGAGGCGGTCGAGTGTTTGGAGCGAGAAGCGTTTAACCGGAATGTAGACGATCTGCTTCTTGTATTTCTTGGCGATCCTGCGCCAACGAGGCAGAGGTGGGCGCGGCGAAACGAGGACGACACGTTTCTCTTTGGAGTGGTAGAGTGCGGCAGTGAGGAGACGTTCTTCGGCCGTGATCGCCTCGTCAAAGCGTGGGTCCTGCCAGATGTCGGGAATGGGTCTGGGTGGAAACATGAGTGAGCAGCCGCCGTAGACCGCTTGTCCAATTCCCGGACCAATGATGTTGTCGGCGAAGTTGGTGGCGAAGAAACAGAGAGTCGATTCTGCCTTGTGCTCGGCGTACCACGTGGTCCGCCAGGGATATTTATGGGGATCGGTCGGGCTCTCGAACAGGAAGACAACGATTTCGACTGTGCCGCGCGAAGGGGGCATTTCCTTAACATAGATGTTTCCCGTGTGCCAGTTGCGCAGGGTTTCACGGAAATCGAGACCATCTTTGAGCGACGAGGTGAATTTTTCGGTTCGCGCGAGGTCCTGTCCCATCAACTGCCTGGCCTGCTCGCGCACGTGACTGTTGAAACTTTCGATCTTGTCGTCCTCGGGCGGGTAGGAACATTGCCTGAAGGGGTCCCACTGCATCTTCCATTCCTTCTTCTTCTGAACTGGGGGCGCCGGACGCAGGGGCAGGGTCCGCCACTCGGTGGTGATCCCTTTGAGACGGTTTTTGGTCTGTGTATCTCCTGTAGGGAATGGGATACGGTCCAGGCCTACCGGGACTTCAGGAAAGAGGGAGGGAATACTCTGGGGCGGATAGGTACGCGCCGTCTCCAGGAGTGTGATCGCGAAATCGTCACCGGCAATTTGCTTAGCCGCCAGGGCGAGGGTGTAGAGATCCGGCGACATTCTGCGATCCATCAATGTGAGATTGCGAATATATCGCAGCATCAGTGAGAAGATTTGAGGCGTGAGCCAGTGTTGTTTGAGATCGTGCTTCTTGACCCAGGCGGCACGTGCTTCGAGGAGCAGGGCCTTGATTCCGTCGATCGCGAGGGTTCGATCCGGCAACAGTTCCGAGCGTCGGTGTTCGTAGAGCGCGGTGACGAACGGTAATTCCCCCATTACGAAGTAGAGTGTTTTGGGTGCTACTCTGTAGATTTCAGGTGGCCAGACCGACGGAGACGCGTTTGGGTAGTCGAGCCGGCGAGTGTAGGCGTCTCGCACCCAGGGCCAGTCGGCAACAGAACAGAGGAAGAGAATGTTCTCGTATTCGAGCTCCAGGAGGTGAAGTTGATAGGCCATCCAGGAGATTCGCTCGAGGTGCTGGTCTTCCGGTGCCGGGAGTCCGGTGAGAACCGCAGCAGAGAACTTCTCGAGGGGTACTTCCTTGAGCGCGTAGGGGTCAGGTAGCATTGTGGACTGTTCGACGTATCGGTCAACTTCGAGATCGATGAACGCACGAGGGATGTCCTTCTCAGTCGCCGCCCTGATTCCTGCGATGACAGGTTGGCAGGGATCGATTGGAACGTAGGTATAGGAGTCGGCCTCGTCGTTTGGCCCTCCCTCTCTCTGCGCCACAATGTGGACGCTGGGGAGACGCTCGATAGCTTCTTCCACTCCCTCTTCAAAGGCCGGTGGCAATGGCACGGCGAGGCAGTCGTACGATGCGTCTAGGATTCGGCAACGGACCTCCAGAGAGAAGTCACCGCTTCCGTGGAGAACGGGGAGGAGTGTCAGGTTTGGGCTGAGGTCAAATATCTGGGCCATCGATTGTTGTCATTTCTGAACGAGTCTTGCCGGGGAAAGGGCACGGTTGCATCTGCAACTCGGACTCACAGGTCATTCCCCGAGCCTGTTTCCTGCAAGAACGAGGCTATCATTTCAGCGTACTGTCTTGCGTCACTCAGGTGAGGAACGTGACCCATCCCTTCGAGTGTTTTGAGGCTAGCCTTTGGGATCGCCGCAGCGATTTTCGCGACGATCGTAGGAAAGAAGGGTTCGCTCTGGTCGCCTGCACTGAGCAATGTGGGGGCGTTGAAGGCTGATAGAAGATCCAGGTCGAGCAAAGGCCATTCGGGGTCCCGCATTTCATCCAGAAATGTGAGGGCGTTGTCCGTGAAGAGTTTCCGATTCTCCCTGGTGAATCTGATCCAAGAACCTGGCCCAAAGGCAATGGTTTCCATAAACAGCCGGGCACCTTCTTCAGGTTCGTTGTTTTCAAGAAGCTCTACAACTGCTCCGGTGCGCTTTTTGCTGACCTCGAGCGTTTCTTTGGAATCCGGATCGTCCAGGAGACCAAAGAGCGGTGGTTCGTGGACGGTAAGACTGAGAAACAGCTCCGGACGTTGTGCGGCCAGCCGGAGCGAAATCGATCCGCCGAATGAGTTTCCAAGTATGTGTGCCTGGGCAAGGTCCAGATGTTCAATCAGTCCTGCGAGGTCCGCCGCATCTTCGTCGACACTGCCCTGGGTGTCCGGTCGTTCGCTCAAGCTGTGCCCGCGTCGATCGTAGCTGAGGACACGGAAGAACTCGGCCAGGTGTGGGAAGACACGATCCCAGCTGTGGTGGTCTCCCCAGGAGCCGTGCACGAGGACCAGGGGATCGCCTGAGGCGCCCTCCAAGCGGTAGTGTATTTTGGTGCCATTGATCTGTGCGAGAGGCAAGGAGGTGGTTCCTATAAGGGGTTCCAAGGTATTCGAGGCGACATTTTAGAATCTTTGCAGGTATCTCGATTCCGCGGATGCGGATCATTTGTCGCCGTTGGCGTCCGGATTCAGTGGATCGTCTCCGTCGAAGAAGAAATCACCCAGGCTGATCCCCGGGACCTCTCCTCCCAGCGCTCTTTGGCGCTGCTCTGCAAGGCTGTCGAGGTCGAGGGCCTCTTCGCCCAGAACACGTTCGAGGGCTTCCCGCCACGCATTGTCCCGGCTTAGCGGGTGCTCCTTATCCTGAGCAAGACGTTTGATCGCGTATTGCAGGATATGAATGCCGTCTCTCGGCGAGAATTCCAGGTTGAGGCTATGTGCCTGCTGGAGAAAGTCTACGGTGAGGTTAAGCATTTCCTGCTCGGCGAACGGGAGGTGATACTTCAGGATGGACATTTCGTCTTCGCGATTGGGGAAGCCGATCGGCAATGTCGGTTGAAGGCGAGAGAGAATGTAGTCGGGGACTTCGTAGGTCGACTCATCGTCGTTCATCGTGACACAGCACCTGAACTCAGGGTGAGCGGGCACTGTGATGCCTGCTACAACGGATTCAATATACCTTCTGTGATCGAGCAAAGGCGCGAGAGAAGCCCAGCTTTTCTCGTTCATCCTGTTGCCTTCATCGAGGATGCAGATCCCTCCAGTAATCATTGCCGTGACGAGGGGAGAGGCGTGGTAAACGATTTTGCCGGATTCGCCGAGAACCGGGGTTACCAGGAGGTCCTCGGGCCTGGTGTCACTCGTACACTGATAGATGTATAGGGTCTGATTCCGAGTCTTGGCGGCGGCCATCCCAAGTGTTGTTTTGCCAATTCCGGGCGGACCTACAAGGCGTGGAGACAGTGGAAGGTCGGATTCGTGGACGACAAGCCAGCAGGCGAGTAACTGTCTGAGTACATCCGCCTGACCAATCCATTCCTGATACTTTTCCAGAGGATGACTCAGATGGAGTGAGACATCCTCGACCTTATGTATCAGCGCTTCTGATGCAATTTGCGACATCGGAATTTTTCCTTAGATTATATGTTCGCGGGGACGCAAGGAGAATGGGCTGAAATATAACACGGCAGGGTGGATGTGTCCAGCGGGGGGCATCACCTGGTCGGGTCGGTTGTAGAGGATATGAGATTTCTCGTTACCAGAAGAGAAAAAGTGACTCTTTAGTAGTAGGCAGTCGTGGGAGGATCGCGGTAAATGACGTGGGGTAATCTGAACCTGCCTGAGTTCGGTGGTGTCAATTTAAAAGGAAGACAAAATTCCAAATGTTCACGGTTGAAAGGTGCACATTCCTTCTGTTTCGTATAAATTGTTGTTTTTACGTTTCTAATCCTTAGAAACGACACGAAAGAAATACCGCCTCAGTAACCTGAACACGATTCTGTGCGTCCATGATTGTGGTAGATTGGTCGGACTTCCTTGCAACTTGATCTCTAGTTGGAGACGACATGTCGCAGGCATCGGAAAAAGCATTGATTGGTCGGGCGCTGGAGGGGGACCAGGGCGCATTCTCATCGCTGTATCGGGCATACTAGCCCAGGATTCTTGGTATGATCGCACCAAGAGCGGCAGACAGAGATGATGCCGAGGGTGTTGTCCAGGCTACTTTTGTCAGGGCGTTTCAGTCACTTGGCAAGTTCAGAGGAGAAGTAGCCTTCTCGACCTGGCTAAAAAGAATTGCGCTGAATGTAGCCAACTCCCATCAGAGGTCGTGGTGGACCAGGAGCCAGCGTTTCCTGGAGGGGGAAGACGTCGACACTTGCCTGAGTGTCGATTGGGACCAGGTACAGTCGGAAAGTCCGGAAGACACGTTGGAGTAAAAGGAACCGCGTGAAAGGCTGATGAATGGAATCGGGGGGCTTCCAAGCCAGTATCGTGAGGCGATGTGGCTCCGATACGTCAAGGAACTGAGCTACATCGAGATTACCAGGGAACTTGGCGTTCCGATGGGCACGGTGAAGACGTGGCTGTGCAGGGGACGCAGACACTTAAGAGACACATCCATCCGGCAGCTTTTGTGGGCAATGTGAACCCAACGACAGCTAAAAGCTTCTGTAAAGCGGCGGTCCGGCGAGGGCCGTCGCTTTACATTTGGTGGACTGAAAGAACAACGGATGAACTTTCACTTTGAAATCCAGAAGTCCGAGCGGATGTGGACGTGTGAGTCGCTTGCGGAATTCCACAAAGCAGGTTGGATTACGGACGTGCTGTACCAAGTAAAGGGCGCAAGGAGGCGATGGTATTCTGCTGCGTGGCGGGACGGGATGCAGGTAGAAACCTGATTGCAGCGAAGGTGTATCGGCAGAAGAAGAGCACCGTCAGAGCACAGAAACTGGCTACGAGAAGAGAGTGGGTCGGGTGTTGTCAACGAAGGGTAAACAATACATAGATAGCGCCTGGGTGGCCAATGAGTACGACGCTTTGGTAAGGGCTAACGAAGCCGGGGCAAATGTTCCCCAACCTCTCGCCTTGGGGAGCAACGCGCTCTTGATGGAATTCCTGGGCGATTCCTCACACCCGGCTCCCGAGCTGAGAGAGGTATCTATCGAACCTGTCGTCGCCGGCGAGTTCTTCGAACGCTTGGTCGAGGCAGTGGGGCTCTTTCTAAGCCGAGACCTGATTCACGGGGATCTCTCCGACTACAATATTCTCTGCTGCAATCAGGGCCTCTAGGTGATGGACTTCCCACAGGCGGTTGATGCAGTGTCTAATCCGAACGCGTTTCCGCTTCTCGTGCGAGATTTTGAACGAATCTGTGAGTTCTTCACCAAATACGGAATCGAGGCAAGCGCACTCAACCTCGCCCAGGAGATGTGGCGGTTGTACCAGAGAGGGGAGTTGTGAACATGGGAGGACGCCCCGGGAGCATTCCCCGGGATGTGGGCCTATATCCTTACCGATTCAGGGAGTTGGTGAAAGGATGTGTAAATTTAAAATGCGAATGTATCTCGTAGGATCGACAACACCACTCCCAAGATACTTGCAGTTACAGTCTAATTCCCCTGGTACGCAAGCAATACCACTCCCAATTCTTCCTCCGCACCCTGCAGCTTTCTCACCTGGTCTTCTGACAGATCGGCTAGGCTGAACTTCTTCTCCAGATCAACGACACAGAATCCCAATTCATCTTCCAGTGTCTTCACCTTGGTCACTCGTGTTTCGTCCAACTCTGCGATCTTCATCTGAGATGTCGCCATTCTGCTCCTCTCTGTATGTGTTTGGCCCTTGCTGTGGGCTTGTTGACTATTCCAGCCAGATCGTCTTTCCAGCAGGAATTTTGATCTTGCCTCGACCGGTAATATTCGCGCTCGCTGAATTTTTCCCCGGGTTCCGAAGACAGATGTTGCCGTAATCGGCAACGATGTCCAATGGGTCCGAAGTCGAAAGGAGGGCAAGCGATTTCTGCAAGAGGGCCTGTCCTGCCTCCAATCGTCTTCTATATATGATCCGCGAATTCGTGATTTTTGTGGTTCCTTCGAAGATAGGGAATTCCGACATTGCCCCTTTTGATCCCGTTAGATTTATGCTTCGAGGCCTTTGCCCAAAGTTGGCCGCCGCTAGGTGACCGTCGGCGATCAGGCCTGCTGCGTTGGACCTGGATTCAAGAGAATAGAGTAAGAGCAGTGACGTCTTGCCAGGCGTGGAATCAGGTGCAATCAGAGCAGTCAATTTGCCGATCTGCTCACCTGCCCTGAAGCGTTTTGGCATGACCTGACGACTCAGAATGAGGTCATCCGCGATCGCCCACCACGGCTGGAAGTAATGGCGATTGTGGTAGATGGTTTTCCCGGTACCCGTGTAGACAATTCCCAGTCGCCCATCGACATTGATCCATTCAGGGGCGCCGAGGACCTGGATGATGTCACTGTCTGGATCGCTGCTGACCTCCCCGTCGAACCTGCTGCTGCCTTCTGGCGTGTGTAGGATTCGATACCCATTGCAGTTGCCGGAAATCTCAGGGAAGTTCTCATTGACAATTCTGAGGAACCCCTGTTCGAGGGCTGATACTGTAACCGGTTCTTCTGCGACAAAACGCTCCATCGACAGCGCGATTCCACTCGGCAGGCTCGCGAAGAGGACTTCCTGGCGCACGGATGCCTGCGCGCGATTCATAACAAGAGCTGCGGCGAAGCCGTGTTCTTGCTGATCCACATCTACAGAGACTTGCTCCTGGCTGTCCGGACGGTTCCTGACAGAGAGCTTTCCAAGAAAGGTGTTTGACGCCGGCGCAACAGTGTAGATCCCGTCCTTGTTGAGCGGCAGGGCCATCACGGAATTCCGCCAGGAGAAAGAGGTCTGGCCTTTTCGGTGGAGGTTGTAGGCGAATCCCGCGTGCGGATAAGCCGAGGCTCCTCGGAACTTCAGTTCCATCAAAGTATCTGGAGTAGGCCTGGGGCCGTCGCCCAGTAGCCGGTGCAGAAGGTAAGTGAGGCCGGGTCGAACAATCGTGCTCTCAACCATCAAGAGTGGATCCTGAATGCTGTTGCACGTTCGGGATGTTTCCGGATCGATCAATCGGCCACCACAGCCTGAAATCCTCTTCTCCAGATTCTCAAGCGCTCGGCGTTCTATCCGGGCCCCATCCGGATCTCGGAGAATTATTGATGCAGCCGAGTGCATCTGCGTACCTGGATCGGGGAACAGATACGGCCAGTCCATGCCCTGGACAGGATGGAGATACCCGTTTCTGTCCGCAACGATCTTGAGATGGTCGTAGATCCTCTGTCGATTGAAGCGTGCCTGCTCGGGTACGTCTTTGCCGTGGGTGCCATAGATGACACCGATCGTGTTCAGAAACTCCAAACACGATGCGGTATATGTGGGGTGGATCATGCCGTGATTCTCCGTCCAGTAATCGGGAAGGACGGTATAAGTCTCGCCAACCTGTCTGGCTACCGTTCGGTCTCCCTGGGTGATTGCGTGATTCTTGTGATCCTGGGGAGAGGTGACAGTAAGAAACATCCACCGTCGCGCGGCCTCGGAAAATTTCTCTGCGTCCGGATGATTGCTCAGTATACACTCTACCGAAGCGAGACCGACCGATGTCCAGGCGTTCTCCTCCATCTGTGTGTTGGTATAGATGCCGCTTTTGGGAGCCATATCCGCAAAGCGATCAGCGTAGTCCAAATGGATATTCTCGATCATTTGCCAGGTCTCGTCGTCAACCTTTCTGCCAAGTAGTAAGGCGGCGGTGGTCATTTTGGCTACATATCGACCACACTGACTCTCCGGGAAGAATCCCTTGCCACGTTCTCCCCATTTGTTGCCGCAATTCTCCTTCCGACCAAAACCTTTCGCCGGCCTTACACAATCCTCCGGTCCTGTGTCGTGAACAAAGCAGGCATATCTGATGGCCTTGAGAGCCATGTCCTGCAGCGATCTTCGTGAGCAGCCACAGATCTCCGCGTCGAACTCTGGAGAGCTGGCGACTGCTGCGAAGGTCATCGCCGGTCCTATGGTCTCGTGCCCGTACCAACTGCACCCGCCGAAAAAGTGTCCGCAGTTGGGACGCACGTCCCAATCCTGGAAGTATTCTACGCCGAGAGCTACCCACTGCTGAAGGACTCGAAGATACCGACGACTCAATGGTGTTTCGCGTGCTGGAAGAACAGCTTTTCTACGTTTCGTGAGATGTTTCATTGTGGTGCCCTATGTGAATGGTGGTCCGGACGATTGGTGACGAAATCAGTGGTTGAGATCGTAGCTGTAAACGCGAGATCCGCCGGCAAAATAGATGCGATTGTCCAGGGTGTCGCCACCACCTGAAATTTCGATCGGTGATTCGGCGATGAGCGATATTCTCCAGGATCCCCTATCGATCCTGGCGATCCCATTCCTGAGGAGAACGTAAACTTCACCGTCCAGATTGGTGCAAAACACCCTGGGGCCTTGTTGTGAGATGGTCCGGCCTGGATCTAATTCGATGTCTTCAGTATGCGTGATCGTCCTTTCTGGAATATCGAATACGAAGAAGAGTTTCTGATCTGCGAAACCCAGGACTTTGTCGGGGGAGACGAAACAGAGGTCGGTGATTTCCTGGGCCTCTGGGAACGGCGTTCCGTACCATTCGATATGCCTTGCGGCCAAGTCCAGGATATATAACTCGGCGACCTGCGCCTTGTGTTCGCCACCAGATGCGGCACGGGTCGTGGTACCACCCAGGAGCTTGCCCTCGGGTAGAGCCGCAAGACTCATGGTCGAGTGGTCCGGAATTATTTCTGTGTGTTCCAAAAGGGAGGCTGTGCCTTCTTCCCTGTCGCAGATGAGCAAGCCGCCGCCGGTGTGTCCGTATTGAGGTGTTCCTCCCATCACGATGGTTTTGCCATCCGGATGAGCAAGAAGACAATGCGGACGGTAGATGTGCGGCGTGCACTCTGTAACGTAGTGGGGATTACAGCCGCTCTCACCTTTTTCCGTAGGGACCCACGCTCGGAAGGGATCCCACTCAAGTAGGTAGCCGCTTCCATATCCGCCGACGTAGAAGCGGTCCCCCTGCATATCTACCGTGTTCCATTGACCGTAGCTCTGACGATTGGTCCAGTCGTCGGAGACCGGATTGTAGCTGAAGAAGCGCATTGGAAAGCTAGTGCCACCACATATGGTCTTATCCGGTGAGACAGCCAGTGATTCGATTCTGGCACCCTCCGAGCTGTAGTCGAATTCGATTTCTGTTACGTCACTATCTGGAGATTGAATGGCCAGTTCACAGTTCACGAGGTCACACTTGTGGATTTGCTTTCCATCCGGAAATTCTGTATGAAAAAAGCCCTGCGCGCCGGTGAGGATCCTTTTCTTCTGCATTTCGATTCGACCGACGGATGTCCTCTTTCCGTTGTATAGTGAAAACCACTCGTCCTCATCTCCCGTCGCATCGGTGAATGGCTCGCTGGTGGATGCGAGCCCGTAAACTTTCCCGTCCAGATCTCGATACACGTAACCCGTACCGGCAACTCGTTCGTTCTCAGATAGAAGCGGCGCGGCGTGAGCCGTCTCCCTGTCGAAGGCGATCACCTGGCTGCTGGTGGTCCCCAAACCAAAGTAGATCCACCCGGTGTCGTCCGCGGCAAGGGTGGTGGGATACTGGCGCCAATTTTGTTCGTAGACGTGTCCGTAGTCCCTGAACTCGCCACTCTCGGGATTGTACGAAACCACTCCACTCTGAGGGTAAGTGACCGACCAGATGACGCCCTGATCGTCTTCGGTCAATCCCATGGTCATCTGCGGCGTTGTCTTCCGGTGAAACGTGTAGGCAAGCGAGACGGCGTCGAACTCGACGAAGTAGCTGTTGAAATGTGTGTAGTATCGATTCCTTGTGGATAGCAACGACGCGTAAGGACAATCGCCTCCGGGTGGAAATGGCGTATCCATTTCCAATGTCGCCCCGGTAGTTGCATCGATCACGAGCAATGTATTGGCGCCTCGNATATCGAAAAGCCACACAAGGACGATGTTTCGCCCATCACCGTCAACGGTTGCCACCATACCTCGATGATTGCTGATCGGTGTCGCAACGCCGTGGTCACGAAACCCCTGGCCAAGCTCTCTCGTATTTGCCTCGAAATTCATGCGGTCCTCTCACTTATTAGCATCTGTTGTCCTCAAACTGACACACGAACCAACAGGGGCGTTCCCAAATGACGATGCCCGTAGAGTTTAAGTGCGCGGTGTGGCCTGGGGTCACGGAGGGTGCACCGAGAAGCCAGGATATTCCAGATTCTGAGCAGGTTCTTCGACTGTTTCGCTATCCTGCTTTTTCTTGATATCACGCGAGCTCACGTATCATCTCAAGCTCGACCAGATCCGGATCCTTCGGATACGGCTCGGTGTTCCCCTCAGTTCAAATCCCAGTTTCTTGTAGAAGTCGATTGTCGTTCCGTTCTTGTCGGTGACCAACAACTGAAGGTTGCCGACCGACTGCAATTTCGCCCAATCTGCGATTTTCGAAACCAGTGTTTTCCCAACTCCCTACTTACAATGCGTTGGGGCAACCCACCTGGAAACCAGACTCACAACAGTGGGATCATCATCTCTAACAAAGCCACCCACAATGCCGCAAGGGTTCTCGCCGTCTATCGCCACGTAGGCCATGGATCTGTCGCTCGACCAATGATGCGCTTTCTTAGTCCACTCCTCATGTGTGAGCTTCGATTCTTTCTCCTGGGTGGATCCAAACGCACTCGGGGTGTCCTTCAAGGCCGCCAACCTTACTGTTCGAAAGTCCTCAGCGTTGTCACCTGTCAATCTCTCAAACGTTATCATGTTTCTCCGTTAGGCGTCAGGGATCGTCTTGTGGATCTGTGAGGATTTTGAATTCGGAGATGGGTTGTGGGGGTCCGTTTTCTCCGCTACGCCGTAACTACGTGTTTCTGCGATTGGAACACCTAGACCACCATAGTGTAGCAGACGGCGTTACCCTCGAGTACGGTTGTGCCGTCTTGTATGGAGACTCTCGTGTCGAGTTCGGTTATGGGTTTGTCGGCTCTGACGCTGGTAACCTTCACCTCGCCGGTGATCGTATCGTCCGGTCGCACCGGGGCCTTGAAGCTCCAATTTACCTTTAGAAATACATTGCCGGGTCCGGGTAGTTGCTAAGCCACGACTGCGTTGAGTATCGCGCTGGTGATTCCCCCCTGAACGACGATTCCTTCAAACCGGGTGGCGGATGCAGCCTCTTCGTCATAATGTAGAGGATTGTGGTCTCCGCTGATATCCCTGAAGAGTTGGATGTCCGAGAGGTTACTTCCCGTGACATCTTTGCCATCTGTCCAATCTCCGGCATTCCATTTAGCCAGGCTTCATTTATCTGTCCCATATGGGATTTTCTCGAATGATTTGGTTGGGCTACCGGCTCTGGGTTGCTCCACAGTCAACATGGATCTTTCTACGGATTTTGCTTAATATTTTTTGAATTTGAAGCTAAGTGGCGGGGTTTCGTGTTCTTCGCTATTCCGCACCTCCGTGTTTCAGTGCCTATGGTCGCCATTCCTCCAACACGTCCAATGGATGAATGGGTCGCGGCAGATGCTCCCAAGTAAACGCCGTGAGATCCGACTGCGTCATTCCTGGCGAATCAACACGGATCAGTTTTTTCCTCCATCGCTTGAAGAACTGAAAATTGCTGGCAGTCTTGACCACCACTGCCTTGGCTTCGGAGACGTCCAGTCCAAGATGGGTATAAAGGATTGGTTGATTGATGGCAAAACCTGCCTTAGCCATCAGCACGAGTTTTACATGTCCGATTTCAATAAGGGCGGTTCTACCGATTTCAGCCGCCCCGTATCGATCCAAGTTTGCGACAAGACCTTCAGAGACTGCTGCGACGGTTCCGGAGACTTCAATGGGTTGATTGAAAATATCGTCGTGCTTGGCCCCAACGGTAAGCTTGACACTACTCCCCACGCCTGCTTCAGCTGCCAGGTCCAGGGCGATCGGGTCAAACATTGGGACCAGGAAAGGTCTTGAAAGGTTTCCATTGATGAGAGCCCGGAGGATACAGGTGCTGTCCCCAGGGGATCCACCATACACGGAGTCCCCGGTGTCGGAGAGGATGACCAGACCCTCCTCTGCTTCCTCCGCCTGCGTGACCGCCTCGTCCGGAGGGACACGGTTGGACACCCAGAAACGGTCACGCATCTCCCACGCCTTTAGAGCGAGTTGATCCGCCAGCTCCCGGGCAAGCGCAGGATCATTGTCCGTGTAGACAAGACACGCCCAGCCGCCCTCCTTTACGTCCAGCCAGGGCTGCATTGGAAATGGGGACGCGGTCAGCACTGCGGGTTGTTTCTCCATATCCCTGGCGAGGTCGAACAATTCCTTCATAGGTCCGCTGGAAGTCAGGTATTGGTCCTGCGGCGTGATCATCGGGATCTTGTGCCAGGCAACGGTCGGTGTAATCTCTCCCTTGAGTTGCCGGTGGAAGAGCCTGGCAGCGATTTGACCGGTGTCATATTGATCGTGGGGCTGGGTGATGTGCCCCACAATGATGTCTGTGTTTTCGACGGTCCGTGTGGTGATGTTTCCGTGGTGATCCATTGGGGAGACGATCGGTACACCGGGGCCTACGACACGCCGTGCGGCTTCCAGCAAATGTCCTTCGAGGTCCTCTTCATTCTCTGCAGCCGCAGCGCCGTGCAAGGCAAAGAAAAAACCGTCCAGAGGCAATGCCGCTTGAAGTCCGTCNACAATTCGTCTNTCGAAGAATTCCAAAGTTTCGGATGTCAGTGTGCCGCAGGCTCCAGCCCAGGCCCTGATGATGGGGATGAGTTCCATCCCATCCAGTTCGTCCTGCGCGAGGTCCAGAAACCCACCCANCATCCCAACTCCNGGAACCCTCTCCAGAATCTCCTCGCCTTCGTACAGACCGTACCGCTCAAATTCCGGTAGGCCACTGTGTATTGGATTGAAGCTATCGGTCTCCTGCACGATTTCCGCGATTGCGACTCTCATCTGATTCTTTCCTCCCGGTTTGTAATTCGACCACCAATATTGCTAAGGGTGTCCGGCAATTCCCATGTACAGACTCAATGGACCGATCTTTGTCAGGGAGACCGACCCGTTCCGCTCTGTGTCTCTATCGGTAATGCTACATTTCCCAAGTTCTATTTCGTGTCTTTCGCCTCTTCGTACTTACGTGATCAGACTCTTCCCATTCCGCCTGAATATGCAACCTTAGATCGACTTGTCGCAAAAGGTCTTTCCGGGTGCTCTTCTTGCTAAATCCCAAACGCCACGGGTTGGGGTGGAATTGTCTTGACGGGTGTGACCTTCCGCCAGTTAATTGGTCTAATTTTGCAACATAATTCATGTATACCCCGACATACTGTGAAAGGAATACAATATGGGAGTGCAACGCCCCTCGGCAACACTACAGCCTAACCGGGTTTTGGAACGAATTCGCCAGGGAAAATATGTGCTTTGTTCTAGCGCCACACCATACCCCTCGCCGAAAATACCGGAGATGATGGGGATGATTGGTTTCGACTGTTTGTGGATAGACGAGGAGCACCAGGACTATGATTACGATCAGATGTTCAATATGGGGTTGGCCTGTCGCGCGTCCGGAATGGAGCCGATGATTCGGGTTCGGAAAGAGGGGGATCACTCATTCTACCGGGCTTTTGAGGCCGGGGCAAGCGGTCTGATGGTCCCACACGTCAGGACCATCGAAGAGGCGGAGTGGGTAATCAAGTATTCACGATTTGCGCCCGTAGGTTTGAGGGGGATGGATGGTGTCGAGGCTGCGGCGAAATACAGCCTTGTGCCGATGCAGGAGTACATGGATTGGACTCAGAAGGAGACGTTCGTACTTTTTCAGGTTGAGGACAAGGAGTCCCTTGATATTTTGGAAGAGACATCGCAGATGGAGGGTCTGGATGGTTTCTTCTTCGGCCCTGCGGATATGACTCAATCCCTGGGAGTACCCTGTCAGTTCGATCATCCTCAGATGGTGGAGGCACGTAAGCTGGTCGGTGCAACCGCGAAAAAGTATGGGAAGTTCTGGGGAATGCCGGTTGGTGGNGCCGAACAAGCAGCGAAACTAAANGAAGNGGAAGGTGCCCAGTTCTTTGCCTGTGGAGCAGCCATCATTATGTTGAAAGAGGGCTACCAGGCTATTCGAGACGCGTTTGACAAGGTCTTTGATTAGTGGATCCTCCAAACCTGTCCACTAATGGCGAGAAGAATCAACTTGTATAGAAGGTCTTTCCGCGAATATGCACAGAGATTGAAGCAGAACGCTGGGGATGAAAAGCTGCAGCTTGGGTGGCTCAAAGATGATGAGGTAGCTGTTCTGAGTTTTCACGAAGTAGCATATGAGAAGTCCTTCTACATTGATTGCCATCGAGATTTCGATCCTGATCATTGCACAGCTTGTCCTATTT
This sequence comes from Gemmatimonadota bacterium, assembly GCA_002709665.1. Lineage (GTDB taxonomy): Bacteria > Latescibacterota > UBA2968 > UBA2968. Next base: position 116,890 of record PAQK01000029.1, read on the forward strand.
ATATTAGCTTTCGTCCGTTTCTTGAGATATGATGTCCGGTAGCATGACTGTCGGGCTTTCTTGGAGCGGAACGGTGGATTTCAACTGACGATGGAGCGGAACTCACAATGCCAGGTTTTTCAGACCCTGTTCTGATTCTGTCCGGTGATGAATTGGATGAACTGCGACGACGAAGCGTGTCGTCCCACGCCAGGTACTACGACGCGATGGTGGCGGATCTNGCGTCTCGATTNGACGACCTCCCGCCTGAAGGTCTGTGGTCTCTCGAAGAGCCCGACTATAGCGATAACCTGGAGATTTGCTTCTCTCTGGTGGTGAACGCGGGGATCGCGTACCACGTGAGTCAGGATGACCGCTGGCTGTCTCTGGCATCCCGCTGGCTCGAGCAATGGGTATCAGAAGGGACAGCAGATGAGAGCAAGGTGAAAGGCTCATACCTGGTGGGCTTTCACGTGATGGCGCTGGCGTATGGACTGGACCTGTTCGGGAAGCAATTACCTGAAGCATTCTTGGAAAGAATTGTGGATGTGCTCCGAGTCGAGACGGAGAGAATGGTCCGCAATATGGCCAAGGGTGAAGCAGGCTGGAGCAGGCGCTACCACTACCACGATTGCTGGGTGCCGGTTTTCGGTTCAGGGATCGGATGTCTGGCGCTGTTNCCCTATGTGGACGAGGCGGAATCGTGGCTTGGGNTGGTGTCCAAAGAGGTCGGTGAGATTCTGTCGCTACAGAGCGAAGATGGCGNGTGGAACGAAGGTGTCGCTCCGCTCAATTACGCGTTGGGTCCGATGCTCTTCTATTTGGAAGGGCGTCGACGCGCTCTGGGCGAGAATGCGTTCGATGTTCCNTGGCTCCGGGGACTGTCCTCCTGGCGCGCCAATCACCTGCTTCCCAGTGGTGAGTATGTGTTCCTGGATGATTCGACATCATCTGGACGATACCACGGTGAAACGGGTGGGGTGGTTGCGTTCCAGCTATACAAGATCGCCGGAGAGCNTGGGGATGGTCTGGCTCAGTGGCAGGCGCTTCTCGAGTCGGACAGGTCTTTTCTCAAAGACTATCATGGCCACGGCTGGAGTTTTCTTTGGTACGATCCCGCGGTCTCTNCCGTCCCTCCTCGGGAAGATCTTCCCACGGCCTCCTTCCATCCATCCTGGGGCCAGTTTTTCTCTCGCACAGGATTCNGTGNCGNNGNTTCGGTCCTGAGTTTCGAGTGCGTCCAACCCGGTGGCCTCCTGGCACAGAATCGAATTGCAGACGGACTGCCGATCGAGACGATCACTCAGAACAAGCATGCTCACTACAAAGATCGGGCGACTTTCACATACTTTTGTGAAGGTGAGTATTTCTTCCGGCCTTCCGGCTATTTCCGCTTCGAAACCGAATTCAAGAACACGCTGACGTTCGATGGGAAAGGTCAATCGCTCTCAATCGATTCCGGCGGCAGGATGCTTGGTGTCCACCTGGGTGAAGGGGATGACTATGCTGCAGCCAGGTGTGAAGCCGGCCAAGCGTATGACGAAGTGGATGGCCTATCAGGATTCGACCGAACGGTTTTACATTCAAAAAGCGACAATGCACTATTTGTTCTGGACCATGTGGGCTACTCGGGAGAGGGTAACCACAGGGTTGATGCCCACTTCCACGTGGGCAATGAAATGTCCATTGTTACTGGCAAGGACGGATCGCTTATCATCACATCTCCAAACGATCGATCCTGCAGCCTTATTCAGGTCTGCGGTGAGCCCACTCAGGTTGAAGAAATTCCCCAGCCTGTAGAACCATTTTGGTATGAGTACCTGTCCTGCTACGACATTCCACCTCAGGACCTGGAGGCAATGAATCAGGTGGACGTCCGGTTTCGGTTTGATCTCTCAGGTTCNGCAACCCTCAGGACGCTCTGGGCGATCCTTCCGGGCACTTCTTACGAAGTGAGTCAGCATACTGACGCTACAGGTTTGTACTTTTGGTACCAATCACCACGCGGAGGCCTTCGCCTTGCAATCGTACCGACACTTTCAACCTCTGAAGCGGCATTTGGGCCTGTACTCCCAACAAGACCGGAGACAATATTCATCCTGGGGTGCGAGCCACATGGCACCATTCAATTAGCTCTGGAACCTCGTGAACACGATAGATGGGCACCAGTCCTCAACGCAGGTGAACAACACACTCTGAGTAACGCAGGAACAGCAATGCTCTAGACACGTATCGGCCTATGCCGTTGGCTGCCACCAGGATTGCGTACAGCCTGCGAAATCACCTCCCATCCCATACTTTGGTGGGAGCGCCTGCCCGCCGTAGCTCCGCAAGGAGCGTAGGAGGGTGCCCATATCGCCTGCTAAAACTCTACAATCTCGTTGGTGCGATCACTACAAGGACTACCTCACGATTTCGCCCTCCAATCACCACACCGGACAAAGGACTCCGGACGATTTTGAGGACTTCTACCTTGCCCAACCCTCCATACACACCGGATGGCAAAACACGCGTTACCAAATCCGACATTATCGAAGGCCTAAGGGGGCTTGGCATTGGCTCCGGCGACACTGTCTTCTTCCACAACTCCCTCAGCAGTATGGGGTATGTGGAGGGCGGTGCGGAGACAGTCATTGATGGCTTCCTCGATACTGTTGGTCCGAAGGGTACGGTCGCTGTCTCCACCTGCCATTTCAATGGCTGGCACTATGAGTATGTTCTACGAAACGATAAGCCATCGTTCGACGCGGTCAACTCGCCCTCCCGAATGGGCCGCATCACCGAAGTCCTGCGACATCGCCCCGACGCGATTCGTTGCCTCGACTCCAGTAACGCGATGTGCGCCATTGGGCATCACGCGGCGTATCTGGCTGAGAACTCGGTTGACTGCTTCACGCCGTGTGGCCGAGATACCGCCTGGGGAAAACTTGGCGAGCTCGAAGCCCACTACCTGTTCCTGGGCACCGGCTGGCCAAACTGTACGATGATGCACGCCTGTGAGGANTACGCTCACGCACCCTACACCTTTATGGACNCACCCTCTCGCCTGGAGGTNAGAGATGCTGACGGCAAGACCCATATCCACGTGCAGAAGGTCCATACACCGAATATCCCAAGGTCCTACGGGAATANGGAGCCTGTGATGCAGGAGAGGGAGTTGATCCAGTACGGCAAATTCGGGGATGCGAAGGTTACACGAATGGGCGCTCGGGAGCTGATAGAGGAGGGGACCAGATGTATCCTGGATGATCCGGGATTTCTACTCAGAGATCGAGGATTCCTGGAACGATGTAGGGACAACCAGAGGGGGTTAATTCGGGAGAAAGATCGGGGGGAGCGGGATGTGTAGATACTCGGTGACGGAGGATGGTCTTCGATGACTAACTTCTGTAAAATGAACAGATACAGAGGGCGCGAAGAGTGTAGCTAAAAATGATCCATGAATTCGTCCGGTGTGACGCTGGCCTGTCTCAAGATTCCACGTAACGTGCCCATTGCAATATCATCATGCTAACGGTACATTCTATTTCCCCATCTGAGGTCTGCTTTTTGAGAATGACGTGACTGTCACGTTGCCTGCTTACTGCAAAGCCCAACCTCTCCAAAGTCCGGATGGTTTCTCTGCCCGAGGCCCGGCGCAGTTTAGGCACCTGCGACCTCAAACGTGGTCATCAGGGATCGATCGAGGTCGGCTTGTGGAAATTCCTCGAGGTAGAGCTCGGTGGCTTCTCTCAAGGTTTTAACGTCTTGTTCTAGCGTCTTTCCTTGGCTGACCGTACTGACTTCTGGACAGGTAAACGTAAAGCCGGAAATGTGCGTGGTTGCGGGCTGTGAATGTAGCCCGCTTCTTTTGATTTTATGGGGTATATGACCCTTTGCAGCGGCAGACTTCCCGGTTGACTTCCAGGGTCGAATCCATACATTGGGGCGGGTCGCCAATAGGCTGGCGCGCCCATCCGATTCCCTCTCAAAATCACCCGTAGGTGCGGACCTGTGCGTCCGCTGCACATTAGTATCCCGTATCCTGACTGAACAACGACCCGGCAAGAGGTCTCCCATGGATAAACAAATTGATGCCGAAGGCCTGATCGACGCCTCAAGGCACCTTTGGTCAAACTATTTCCCGGATCGAGAACCCGACAAGCGTCCAAAGGTTTTGGTCCGAGGAGAAGGCCTCTATGTATACGATTCAGAAGGAAAGCGGTACCTGGATACGTTCGCTTCATTGTTGACAACCTTATGTGGCCATGGTCGCAAAGAAGTGATCGATGCAGTTAAGAATCAAATGGAGAATCTCTCTTACTTTCCAGGAGGGTTCGACTACATAACTGAGCCTGCTGTAAGGTTGGGTGAACGGTTGGCTCAGATCACTCCGGGAGATCTCTCCGTTTCATTTCTGGTGAACGATGGGTCCGAGGCGTCGGAAGCGGCCATCAAAATGGCTAGGGAGTATTTCCACGTAAAGGGTGAGAAGGGGAGGAAGAAGGTCATCTTTCGAAGGGCCTCGTATCACGGTGCAACTCTAGGTGCCCTTTCGGCTACAGGTCTGTCAGGCATGCGGGCGGCTCAGGACCCGCTGATACCTGGATTCACACACGTGATGCCGGCAAACTGCTTCAGGTGCGAACTGGGTCTGGAACCTGAGACTTGCGCGCTGGCGTGTTTGAAGAATCTCGAGGCAATCGTGGCCTGGGAAGGCCCGGAGAATGTGGCAGCGATCATTATGGATCCCATTCCGGGATCCAATACAGGCTTTCCCCCTCCACCGGAAGGGTACCTGCAGGGCGTCCGAGAGCTATGCGACAAGCATGGTATACTGCTGATTTTCGATGAGATACAGGTGGGCTTTGGACGGACTGGGAAGATGTTCTGTTGCGAGAATTGGGATGTAACGCCCGACATTATGGCTGTTGCAAAGGGGTTTTCCGGTGGCTACCTACCGTTGGGGGCCGCCATATCGACGGAAGCGATCGCAGCTGCCTTCCACGAGGCAAAAGAGGGTTTCCGTCACGTGCATACCTACTCCGGACATGCTGCCGCCTGTGCCGCCGCACTGGCTAATATCGACATCATCCAGGGAGAAGGATTGGTCGAAAGGGCGGCTGAACTCGGGCGGTTCTTCAAGTCGCATTTGTCAGACCTCTACAAGCACGAAGCTGTTGGCGATGTCCGTGGAATGGGAACCTTGTGGGCTGTGGATCTGGTTGCCGATCGGAAGACGCGCACCGACCGGAAACCTCCCGGGAAAATGGGGGGGTTGATCAGCAAGTACTGTCGTGATGCTGGAATGATTCTGAGGAACAATGGCGACATCTTGGTGATCGCCCCGGCGTTGGTGATGACGGATGACCAGGCGGAAGAGATGATCGGTGTGCTGGATGAAGCGATCGCTGCGGCAATGGTGCCGGGCGCTATCGAGGGAGAATGAGGATGGAATTGGGTCGCGACGGGCTCGTAGAAATGCTGAGGCGAATGCATCGCATTCGATTTTTCGAACAAAAGGTCAGGACACTCTATGACTATGAGTATCGCCTGCGTGGAGATGACGAAGAAACCGCTCGTGCCAAGGGTGTAATCGAGGGCGCTCTGCATCTGGCGATCGGTCACGAAGCGACAGAGGTGGGGACCTGTGCGGCGCTAAACAATGACGACTATGTGACCAGTTCCCACCGTGGGCACGGCCATGCCCTTGCCAAGGGTGCCGACACGAATCGGATGATGGCGGAATTAATGGGCAGAGAGACAGGCTATAGCGGAGGGTGCGGGGGATCGATGCATATATTTGACCCAGGTCTGAGTCTTCTGGGTGGGAACGGCATCGTGGGTGGCCAAATTGCCCTAGGTGCGGGAGGTGCGTTCTCCGCGCTCTATCGCGGTACGAAACAGGTCGCGGTTGCGTTCTTCAGCGAAGGCGCGAGCAACCAGGGCACGTTTCATGAGACACTGAACATGGCTGCGCTCTGGAACCTTCCGGCGATCTTTTTATGTGAGAATAATTTGTATGCCGCCTCAACACCATCTACGATAACACTTTCGATTCCAGACATTGCTGATCGTGCGGCTGGATACGGCATGCCGGGTGAGGTCGTGGACGGACAGGATATCTTGGCTGTGTTTGAGTGTGTCTCGACTGCTGTCGCGAGGGCAAGATCAGGTGAGGGTCCTACGTTGATAGAGAGCAAGACATATCGATTTCTGCCACATACTGCGCATGGTGTGCAGCACAATAACCCGGACGAGTTGGAGGATTGGCTGAAGCGGGATCCGATCCTGATGTTTGAGCAATGGCTCGTAGGGGAAGGACATATGTCGAAGGAGGAGCAGAACGACCTGCGGTGCGAGTTGGAAGCCGAGATAGATGCAGCAGAGGCGTTCGGTAAGGTATCTGCGTTTCCGCGTATCGAAGACATGCCTGTCACACCGGGTGTTGATCTCTAAAGGGGAGGTCGAAGGTGGGAACGCACGAACTGAGTTACGCGGAAGCCATCAACGAAGCGATTCGTGAGGAAATGGCCCGAGACGAGACGGTGTTCTCTATAGGCGAGGATATCGGAGGGGTGAAGGAGAGGAAGAACCTGTGGGATCAGTTTCGTGAACGTCGAGTTTGGCAAACTCCGATTTCGGAGTCCGGTTTTACAGGGCTGGCAGTGGGTGCGGCGATGACCGGCCTGCGCCCGATAGCGGTCATCATGTACTGTGATTTCGTGACGGTATGTATGGATCCGATCGTGAATCAGGCGGCGAAAGTTCATCTGATGTCGGGCGGAAAGTTCAAGGTCCCAATGGTGATTCGGACACCTGGCGGGTCGGGAACAAGGGAAGCGGGACAGCATAGCCAGAGTCTCGAGAGCTGGTTTGTTCACGTGCCCGGGTTGAAGGTGGTGATGCCAGCTTTTCCAGCCGATGCGAAGGGTTTGATGAAGTCGGCGATCAGAGAAGACGGCCCTGTCGTCTACATCCAGCACCGTCTATTGGGAGGAATTAGAGGTGAGGTTCCTGATGGCGATTGGTTGGTGCCCCTTGGTCAGGCCGAGGTGAAGGTGGAAGGTGAAGATGTGACTGTGGTCGCGACTTCGTACGCTGTCCATAAGGCGATGGTGGCAGCGGACGAGCTGGCAGGTGAAGTGAGCGTCGAGGTCGTGGATCCACGTTCCCTGGTTCCTCTCGATCTCGGTACGATTCTGAAGTCCCTTGCCAAAACAGGTCGTATGCTCGTGGTCCAGGATGCACCGACTCGCGGAGGCGCAGGAGCCGAAATTGTCAGGCAGGTGACAGAACACGGATTCGAACACCTACGTGCCCCGGCCAAGGTTGTGGGCGGACTGAATACACCGATGCCTTTCAGCGCTCCACTGGAGGACGCGTGTGTGTTGGATCATAAGGATGTGATTAACGCTATTCGTGACATTATAGGGTCCGAATGAGATCTGTAATGGAACGTTTATCTGGACATTCAGTAATTCTCTCAAGGCTATTGGTACTGACGCTAGCGATATTGGCAGGTATTGTTGCTTCAGCATACGGACAAGGGCTCGTACCGCGTCGTTATGAAATGCTTTCGCTGAGGGGTGCCTGGCTTCACGGTAGATGGTGTACCGATACTGCTGCGACCACTGGGTTGAATTCAGGGATTTTATCCTTTTTGCCTCTCACCACGGCACCACTCTGGGTGACGAGCGGTTTGAGGAGAAGTATGATCTCGATGGAGACGACACAGTCGGGTTCCAGGATTTCTTGCGGTTTGTGAATCTGTACAGGGGATAGCGTACCACCGAACACAAGAGGAAGGGCAAATATGCAGGCGGAGATTGGCGCGCTGGGTTTGATCGTGGAGAACGATGTGGAGGTCGTAGTCAGGGACGGCACAGTTCTGCGGGCAAACGTGTTCCGACCGGATGCGAAGGGCACCTTTCCTGGACTGCTGCTGCGCACGCCATACGGGAAGCCTGCAGGAGGATACGAGCGATTCGTTCGGTCTGGCTATGTCGTAGTGACACAGGACACGCGTGGTCGCAATGCATCGGACGGCGTTTACATTCCCTACACGGTAGAGGAGACCCCGGATGCGGAAGACGGATATGATAGCGTAGAGTGGTTGGCTGAACAGCCCTACTGCAACGGCAAAGTGGGTACTTTCGGGGCCTCCTATGATGCATGGATGCAATGGCGGCTTGCAATGCTCCGTCCACCTCATCTGCTGGTGATGTGTGCTTATTCGATTCCCTTGGAGAATACCGAGGTCGACTGGTGGGGTTCTTTCCGCCCTGGAAGACGGATCAAGTGGTGGATGTCGTCAATGGCGCCAGACATAAGACGGCGTCAGAATCTGCCGGGTATCCATTCCAAGGAAGAGGCGCTCGAGGTCTGGGATGAACTGGAGAATATGCGGTGGTTGGGTTTCCTGCCCTGGTTGGACTTTCCGAAATACCTGCCTAAGGGTATGGCGGAATATGCTGAGGATTGGCTGCGTCACCCCAATCGAAGATGTTGGAAATTCGATGAGATCCATGACAAAGTCGAAGTCCCAAATCTGGACTTCAGTGGATGGTACGATCACTGTGGTGGTACAATGGCTCATCTGGGCCTGATGCAGAAGAATGGTCGAAGCGATGCAGCCAGAGAGCATACGAAGCTGATCATAGGTCCGTGGAACCATTCCAATTTGGGAGGACGGAAGCAGGGCGAGATCGACTTCGGTCCCGAAGCTGAACTTGATCTGAACCATATCATGGTCCGGTGGTTCGATCGTTGGTTGAAGGATGTGAAAAATGACGTGGACCTGGAACCCCCGGTTCGATATTTCGTGATGGGCGTAAACCAGTGGCGATCGGACACGACCTGGCCTCCGGAAGACCTGAAAGAGGCGGTGTATCATCTGGACAGCAATGGGGATGCGCACGAGACAGAGGGTTCCGGTGCGCTCGTGGACCAGGCTCCCGCTTCCTCGGTCACGGATGCCTATACCTATGACTCGAATGATCCAGTGCCTACGATCTGGACAAGAGCGCTATTTACGGAACCTGCAGACCGCAGGCGGCTGCACCATAGACAGGATATTCTGATCTACAGGAGCGCGCCATTGGCAGCAGAGGTAGAAACGGTGGGGTATTCGGAAGTGGTACTTTATGCTGCGACGACAGCGAAAGATACGGATTTCTTCGCGAGGCTCGTGGATGAACACCCGGACGGTCCGGCGCTGGAGATCAGCTATGGAATGATCCGGGCAAGACATTGCAACACGATCGATCGAGAAGAGTTCATCACCCCAGGGGAAGTGGTGGAGTATCGGATCAAATTGCTTCCCACGGCGTGCAGGTTCCTGAAAGGCCACCGAATTCGTCTTGAAATTACCAGCAGCGATTTCCCCAATCACGATCGCAATCACAATACCGGGGGAGACGACCTGTCGGAGACCGAACTGGCCACAGCAGTGCAGACGATCTTTCACGACGCCGATCATCCTTCCAGACTGAAACTCAAGGTCACCTGAACGCGTCTCCCTGTTCGTTGGTGAAAGATCCGTCGAGGTCTTGCAACCGACGTGCCTGATACCCAGGAATAGATTTGGGCAATTCCCACAGATTTCTCTCACGAGTGGTACGGTTACGGGGGCATACTCCTGCAACGGTTGCCTATTATGTGTCGTATATCGCTCTCGGGCTCAGTCTTGCTGCAACTGGACCCAATCTGTCCCGGCTCGCAACGCAGACAGGATCCGTGCTGAGCGAAATCAGCTATCTCTTCACGGGCATATCTTTGGGGTATATGGTCGGTGCTGCTCTAGGTGGTCGGTTGTTCGACCGAATCAAGGGTCATCCCGCCCTTGCAGTCATGATGCTTGCTATCGCGGCTTTCCTTGGCCTCGTGCCTCTTGCCCATAAGCTCTGGATGCTGATCGCGGTGATGTTCCTGCTTGGCGCTGTGCAATCTGCTCTGGATGTTGGCGCCAATACCCTGCTGACCTGGATTCATCAGGACAACCTTGCTCCCTATATGAATGCCCTCCATTTCTTCTTCGGGGTGGGGGCATTTCTTTCTCCCATCCTGGTTGCACAAATGAACATTGCGGGAGGCGGGATTCTCTGGACATACTGGACACTCGCACTACTGATGCTCCCCGTTGCCATCTGGTTCGCAGCGGTAACCAGTCCTCCCATACGAACCGTACCTGTTAAGGAGGGTGGTCGGACGAATCGCGTCCTGATTCTGCTGATTGTGGCAGCGTTCTTTCTCACTGTGGGTGTGGAGGTCGGATTCGCGGGATGGATCTTTACCTATGCAACCAACTTGGACCTGGCAGATGAAACGTGGGCCGCCTACCTGACCTCTGCTTTCTGGGGATCCTTCACGGTGGGCAGGCTGGTGGGCATCCCTATTGCGGGGAGATTTCGTCCACAGACCATTTTATTGGGTGACCTTCTCGGGTGTGTCTTGTGCGTGGGCCTGATTCTGCTTTGGCCTGGTTCAAGGACCGCACTTTGGATCGGGGCCATAGGATTGGGTTTCTCGCTGGCGTCGGTATTTGCGACACTACTGTCCCTGGCCGGAGAACATCTACACATTACGGGGAAGATCACTGGCTGGTTTTTCGTAGGGACGAGCTCTGGTGCAATGGTCGTTCCTTGGATGATTGGACAGCTTTTTGAGACCTGGGGAGCCATTGTGACGATGGTCGTGTTAATGGGTAACCTCTCGCTGGGTCTCGGTACAGTATTGATGATTATGATCTATATCCGTCGGGCAGCAGGGCTGACAGAGGGTAGAACGGCAGCCTGAGATGGTCACACGATCAGGGGGTTCGAGATGAAGATACTAATGATGACGGATCTGGAAGGTGTAGCGGGAATCCTGAATTTTGTAGACTGGTGCACACCGGAAGGAAGATACTACGACAAGGCCAAACGTCTGTTGACGCAGGAAGTGAACGCGGCCGCAAAGGGGTTCTTTGATGGAGGTGTTGAAGAGATTCTGGTCATAGACGGCCACGGTCACGGCGCCATCGATCCGGAGCTGCTGGACGATCGACTCCAGTTGATGAGAGGACACGCAGAGAGAGTTGTCACCTGGGGACTCAATGAGACCTACGACGGACTCGCCCACGTGGGTCAGCACGCCAGAGCGAGTACCCCCTATTCCCACCTGACGCATACCCAGGGATTTGGGTATGTCGATCTGGCGATCAATGGTGTGTCGATCGGAGAGTTTGGGCAATTGGTCCTGTGTGCGAAGGAATTGGGGATCCCCTCGATTTTTGCCACTGGTGAGCAGGCGTTCGCGGAGGAGGCGGAGGATCTCTCACCGGGCGTGATTACCGTGGCGGTAAAACGAGGCCTGCTACCCGATGGCTTGGAGCATGTGGATGCGGATACCTACAGCAGGTCAAAGCTGAGTGCGGTTCATTTGGCGCCGGAAAGATCACGTAAACTGATCAAGAGAGGTGCAAGAAAAGCAGCACGGAAACTTCGAAAGTCGCCAAATGATTTTGGATACAAGGAGATCCATCCGCCCTATGTCCGTACCGCCACATTTCGACAGAGGGGGGATACACCGGGCTATCATGCCAGAGACGAACATCCGAACAGTTTGATCGAGCTGCTGAGTATGCCTTACACCAAAGTGGAGTAGAGGTACCGGAAAGAGGGAGTGATGGGTCACTTCATACAGAAGGATAATCAGACCGTTTCTTTCTGCGCGGATCATTCCCCTGTTCTGGAGGTGAGGCCCGGTACTGTTGTGACATTCGAAACAGGTGATGAGGGTTACGAGAGACTTTCGCAGGGGGAACGAATAGAGCATATCGGCATCGAGATGTTTAACGTGGTCACAGGCCCGGTTTCCGTACACGGGGCATGCTCGGAAGATGCACTTGCGCGCCGAGCTGATGGCCGTTGAGATACACCGCGTGTGGTCAGTCTGGCTTCCGGATTTTGGTCTTCTGGGTAACAGAATTGATCGGATGCAGGTAGAAAAGGTTCCTGTTGAAGCATCGCGCCTCTGAATCTCTGAACGGGTGACCGCTCCGCTGGAACCGATGGTTGGTTGTATTGGTGTTGCCCCTGCGGCGGGCGAGGGATCTACAGTTGCACCTTCCTACCCATGGGGAGGGAATATGCACTTTCGTGAAATTTCTTTGGGAGCTACAATCTTCCTTCGGTCCAGGTAGAGGGCGCCCTGCTCTCAATGGGAGATTACCATGCCGGCAAGGGCTGGGGTGAACCTGCTTGTGTTAGTCTTGAGGGGTGCGGCGAAGCAACGGTCAGGATTGACCTGGAGAAGAGTCTGGCGCTGGAGTATCCGCGACTACGGGTGGGTAGGACGACGGTATGCGTTGGCATTGGCAGGCCTGTGAAAGAGGCTTCCGCGGTGGTTGTTGATCAGGCCCATGACTTACTTCTGGATACGTTTGAGATGGCCCCCTTCGAAGCCTATGCATATGCAAGTGCCAAAGTGGATTTGAAATTTGGCGGGCCAGCCTCTCCAACGGATATTGGTTGTTGTTCCTGACCCATATGACAATGGGGATTCGAGTGTGCAAACGGGAGGATGTATGATTCGGTTGGGTGTGATTGGGTACGGCAGCAGAATTCACGGAATGATCGACCACGTGTTCAGGCAGGTGGACCCGGATCTGAGGGTTGTGGGAGTGCTGGATCCGGATGAGAAGGGTGTTCGATCACGGCTGGCGGAATGTGACAGGTCGGATGCCGTGTTCTATGGAAGCCTGGATCAGATGGTCAGGAAGGGGAAACTGGATGCGATCGCCGTTGGGACGAGGTGCAACCTCCATTCACCATATGGCGTGAAGGTGGCGAAGTACGATCTGCCGCTGTTTCTCGAAAAACCGGTTGCCGTATCGATGCGGCAAGCAACCGCATTGGAACGAGCGTTCGAGAAATCGAAATGTGAAGTCGTTGTGAGCTTTCCACTCCGCACCTCCCCACTTTGCCAGCTGGCTCATCAGTATATTTCTGATGGGGCGGTGGGATCGCCCGTCCACGTGACTGCCGTGAATTATGTGCCATACGGCGTGGCTTACTGGGAACAGGAGTACCGGAATTTCAAGATCACTCAGGGCTTGTTCCTGCAAAAAGCGACACACGACTTCGACTATCTCCAGTTCTTGATGGGGGCGCCCATTGTGCGTGTGTCTGCAATGGCCACCTGGGGCCAGGTTTTCGGTGGTAAGAAGCGTGCGGGTCTGGTTTGTTCCAAGTGTGATGAGCAGGAGACATGCCTGGAGAGCCCTCAGAATCGCACGAGAAACCAGACATCGGGCACACGATCGGATCATGCCTGTCTCTACAGCGTGGATTGCGGGAATCCAAAGACCGGGTGGAATGAAGACTGTTCGAGCGCACTGATCGAGTTCGCTTCCGGTGCACACGGCACATACACACAGGTGTTCTATTCTCGCCGCGACGCGGGAGCGCGAGGAGCTACCGTGAGTGGCTATATGGGTCAGGTTGGGTTCGACTGGTACAAGAACGAATTGACACACATTCGTCACCATGCACCATTCAGCGGTACCGAAAGGGCGGGGGAAGGGATGAGTCACTTCGGGGGTGACATTGAACTTGGGAGAGATTTCATTGGCGTGATCGAGGGGAAGGCGAAATCAAGGACACCCATAGAGGCCGGTATCCAGAGTGTCTATGCCTGCCTGGCGGCGAAGACGTCGGCAGAGAAGNNCAGGTTCGAAAATGTCAGGCAGGTGGGGGCGTAATTGGAGCCACTGCATCAGGTTACACCAATATGGGAGTCTAAGGCACTGGGTGCCGTATCGGGCAAGCAGGTCCTTCTCAAGATGGACGCATTCCAGCCCGCAGGCTCCTTCAAGATCCGAGGAATGGGCGCAGCCTGCCAGAGCCATTTCGAAGCGGGTGCACGCCATCTGGTATGTTCGTCAGGGGGGAATGCCGGATACGCTGTAGCATATGCCGGACGCAAGCTTGGGGCAAGGGTCACTGTTGTTGTGCCGCAGACTGCATCTGAGCGCTCGAGAGAGATGATTCGGAGCGAAGGTGCAGAGGTTGTGGAACAGGGTGATGTGTGGGACGTTTCGCACGAATTCGCGTGCGAGATTGCCGNGGACGAGGGGTCGGNNTACGTGCATCCATTTGACGACCCTACGGTATGGNGGGGGCATTCCTCCATTATCGAAGAGGTGGCAGATGCCGGTGTGANGCCGGAGGCAGTTGCAGTGTCCGTCGGTGGAGGGGGACTGTTGTGTGGCGTTCTTGAGGGATTGCACCGGGTGGGTTGGCAGAATGTTCCGGTTGTGGCTGCCGAGACCGATGGTGCGGCTTCGTTTAAGGCGTCACTGTCTGCAGGTCATCTGGTTACGTTGGATCGAATAACGTCCATTGCCACAACTCTGGGTGCCCGAACTGTGACAGGGAAGTGTCTCGAGTGGTCTGATAACCATACGATTATACCAGGACCATGTCAGACCGTGTGGCGGTAGATGCTTGCGTAAGGTTTGCAGAGGATCACCGAGTGCTGGTGGAACACGCTTGCGGTGCAGCACTTGCGTCCGTCTACGAGGCGGCAGACCCGTTGAAAGACGTGGGATCCATGCTTGTTATCGTTTGCGGAGGCGCAGGTGTAAGTTTCGAGCTGATGGCGTCATGGAGGAAGCAAGTTGGGCTTTGAGAAATGGCAATCGTGCCGTTGGGTTTGTTGTGGGAGGTAGAGGCGAATGGTTGTTTTCGAGACATCGTTGGGCGAATTCATGTTGGAGTTCTTTCCGGAAGAGGCACCGATTTCAGTTGAGAATTTTCTGGGATATGTGGATGAGGGATTCTTCGACGGTACGGTTTTCCACAGGGTAATCCCTGGCTTTATGATTCAAGGTGGAGGCTTCGATGAGGAGATGAATCAGAAGTCCACCCACGATCAGATAAAGAATGAGGCAGAAAATGGCTTGAAGAATGAGAGGGGTTCACTGTCCATGGCTAGAACTGCCGAAGTGGACAGTGCGACATCACAGTTCTTCATCAATCTTAAGGACAACGAGTTTCTTGACCACGGTTCCAGGGACTTCGGATATGCGGTTTTCGCGAAGATCTCAGAGGGCATAGAGGTAGTGGATGAGATTGCCAAAGTGCCCACCGGTAATCATGGGATGCACCAGGATGTACCGGTGGAGGCTGTTGTAGTCAAGTCGGCGAGGAGGGTCGAGGAATGAAACCATTGGTCGAGGGGTCCAAATGCCAGGCACTGTAGAGCACGTTTTCGATGCCCCTGGTCCACACCCTAACGGATTGCAGGCGGTCGAGGAGGGGCTGTGGGTATTGGATCAGAGTACCAATCAGGCGTCTCTGGTCTCCTACTCCGGCGAGGAGATTCAGACTCTGGATACAGCATCGGACAAGGGCAGTGGCATCACCTTCGATGGATCGGATCTCTGGCTCGCATCTACATACAGTTGCGAGATTCTCCAAGTTGATGTATCCACAGGTTCGACGATCGCGAGCTTCCCGACCCCCGGTGCGGACAAGACAGGTGCACACGGGTTGGAGTTGCTGGATGGAAACCTCTGGATGTCCGTTCCCCCCTCGGCCACTATTTATGAGGTGAACCTGAGGCAGGGATTCGAGGTCCTGAGGTCTTTCCCCGCCCCCGGGGTTCGACCGCACGGTATAGGATGGCACAATGGCGATCTGTGGTGTGTTGAAACAGGACACCGTGCGATCTACAGGATGGATCTAGAGGACGGTGCGGTTTCGGAGAAAGTTGACGTCCCCGAGCCGATTCCTGAGCCTCACGGAATGACAATCAGGAATGGGGTTCTATGGTACTGTGACGCTGTTACAAAGGCCGTATGCAGAATGGAGATGTGATGGATACGGATAGAGAGCTCGAGCCTGGAAGCTGTGACACGATGGTTGCGTTGGGTGGCGCCACCAGCAACAACCAGACAATTTTTGCAAAGAACAGTGATCGCCCGGGCAATGAATGCCAACCCTTGCTTCTCCGGGAAAGAAGAGATCATCTACAAGGAGGGGAAACGAATTGTCAATTCGTGTCTTTTCCAGAGGTGGGAGCGACATATCGGCATGTGGGATCTCAGCCGTACTGGTGTTGGGGATATGAGCACGGTTTCAACGAACACCAGGTGGTGATCGGAAACGAGGCCCTGGGTTCCAAACTTGATTCGGCGATCGAAGGCAGACTGATCGGGATGGAGTTGCTCAGACTTGGGCTGGAGCGAGGGCGAACCGCGGCTGAAGCGACTGAAGTGATGACGGATCTGATCAGCCAACACGGTCAGGGCAAATTTGACAACGATGCCGATGTACGGACCTACGACAATGGGTATATCATTGCTGATCCGAAAGAGGCCTATGTGCTGGAAACCGCAGGACACGAGTGGGCCGTAAAAAACGTCGAGGGTGCTATTGGGATCAGCAACGTATACTCGGTGCAGAACGATGCGACACGATTGTCGTCTGGAGCCGAGTCTGTTGCCCGTTCGCACGGCTGGGTGGAATCCGAAGAGTTCAATTTCGCCGATGCCTATTCAAGATCCGAACGACAGAAAAGCAGTGGTGCGATGCGGCGGGGCAGGTCATGTGCACTGCTGGGTCAACGAACCGGCGAGATCGACGCGAAGACTATGATGGCGATCTTGAGCGACCACTCCAATGGTGAGAATCCTGGAGAGGAGTTTCGGGAATCCATAGGTTCACCTCCCAGTATCTGTGTGCATACGAATGAGGATGGCACGGGCGGGAATACTGCGGCAAGTCTGGTGGCGGACCTGTGCGATGATGGATTCAGGTTGCCGGTCTACTGGTGCAGCATGTATTCACCATGTCTCGGGGTCTTTCTACCCGTTTTTGTGGAAGGCCGGGTGCCGGAGATCTTGTCGGTTGGGTCTGGGGAGCAAGATGAGGAGAGCCCGTGGTGGTTGTTTCACAAGCTAACTCGTTTGGCCAGAGAGAGGCCCGAAGAGAGGATACCCATTGTTCGGGAAAAATGGAAGTTTCTGCAGGAGCAGCTTTTCGGAAGTGCCTACGTGGTTGCTCGGGAAGGAATGGACCTCGTCCGGGGCGGGTCCGCAAGTGAGGCCGGCTCGATGTTGAGCGATTATATGGCGGAAAATGTAACCTCAATGCTGGATGACTTACGGATGGTGCTTACTGAAATCGAGGGGAAGCCCGAGAAGGTCTCGATGCCTGTGTAAGTCTGTGGAAGGAAGAATGCTGTTACAATTACTGAGAGCGACATCCTAGATCTGACTCACGAACACGTCGCTGAATCCCGCGCAAACGGGTTCTTAAGGGTCGGTAAGCTGTTGTCGAACGAGGACGTGGATCTGTTGGTTGGGGAATACGACCGCGTGTTCGCTGAGGCCAGGGAGGACGTGAGTTTCAGGAACCTGGCGGGCGAGGAGGCGGAGAGAGCTACGGAAATGTTGCAGATTATGCAGATGTGTGAGCGCAGTATCCCCTTTCGTAAATTGCTAGAAAATGAGGAGATCCTGGATATTGTCGAGTCCCTGATCGGCCCCAACATACAACTGTTTCACGACCAGGCCCTCTACAAACCCACTCACCATGGGGATGCCGTGTTCTGGCATCAGGAAACGGATATTGGAGATGCCTTCCCGCCAACCTGGTTACCTGTTGGTTGACACTTGACGATGTCAATGCTGAGAACAGTACGATACACCTGATTCTAGGTACGCATATGGCAGCTATGAAACACGAGCGCGGTGAAAAGGAGATTCTGTTCGACCTGGAGGAGGAAGCAGATGCCTCTAAGGCTGTGGNGGTCGATCTGCCGGCAGGTGGCGCGATGTTCCACCATTGCCAGACCTTGCACTATACTCCTTCGAACCAGACGGATCCTCCCAGAAGGACATTTGCCATTCACTTCATGTCGCCAGGGACCAAGTCGGAGCATCCCGGCGAGTACATGCAGGTGTCCTTCGGCAGACCGATGCTCAGGATGAAGATGTAGGATGGGATCGCGGATTCTCGCCATATCGGATTTACACGTGGACTCCAGGATGAACGCTAGCTGGGTGGAAGCGTTGTCGACCTCGGATTATGTGGACGATGTGTTGATTCTGGCCGGCGACGTGAGTGACAATCCGGAAAGGATGAAGCGGGCATTCGAGTGTCTTACCTCCAGGTTCAGACGCGTAATCTTTGTTCCGGGTAACCACGAGCTCTGGGTGCGCGGACAGGATGAGAGATCCTCCGTCGGGAAATTTCATCAGGTTTTGGGGTTGTGCAAGTCCATGGGCGTGGGAACCTGAACACGTCCTGGATGTTTTGGGAAAAGAGGTTGTGATTGTCCCNTTGTTCTCCTGGTACTCTCAACCGGAACAGGATCCGTTAGACAGTNTGTATCTGNCNAAGAAGGGCGAAGACCCCACCCTGTCCATGTGGAGTGACAGACGATTTGTCAGGGATGACCCAGACGTCCAGGACCTTTCAGCCTTTTTTCTGAAGCTGAACAAAGAGCGGGCCGAGATGGCATATGACAACCAGGTGATTTCGTTCAGTCACTTCCTTCCCAGACAAGAGCTAATCTTCAGCAATGGACCTCCTGTCGCTATTTCCGGCGGTGATCCGTACCCAAGTTTCAATTTCAGTCGTGTCGCCGGTAGCGCAGGTCTGGATCGGCAGGTTAGGACCCTCGGCTCGAGGCTTCACGTATACGGTCATCAGCACAGGAACAGAAATCGTGAGATCGAAGGCGTGACCTACATCTCGCACTGTCTGGGATACCCCCAGGAGAGAACATCCGGAAGGATCCTAGGACTTGAATTTGGTCCCCGACTGGTGTGGGATGGTGCATCGGTTGCGGATAAATAAGCAGGTGTTGCAGCTGGATAAGCGGTTATACAAGCGTTACCTGGAGGTTGCCGGA
>PAQK01000030.1 GCA_002709665.1 Gemmatimonadota bacterium
TTGAGGATATAAATTAGCACTAAGCTTTGAGTAGGACGAAGAAAGAACCGAAGACAATGTGCGGAAGCACGGAGTAACATTCAAAGTGGCAAAGACCGTTTTCAATGAGCGACTTACCTCGGGGTCACCATTTTAGCGCAAGGAAACCCTTCTGGGATGTGAATCCGGGCTGCTCTATTTCTCAGCCGGCCAGGAACTGAAATGCATAAAACTTACAATCGCGCAACACGAATCGTATCTTTACCGGCCTCCCCGCGAGCGTCCCCACACCATCCTGCTCGCCCCACCGAACCGGCAGCCTCACAGAGTTTCCGCAAACGTAGGAGGCATCCGCCAAAGTATATCCATCCAGTGGCAGACCGTTTTCATCCTGCATCTCCACTCTTACCGACCCTCCTCCGCCCGTATTCACATTCAACTCCAGCCGATTCCCTGCCAACTGCACCGGTGGAGTGACGATCTCACCGCCTTCGTAACCGGCATCAGCCGACACGAATCCATCCAACCTCAGAACGGCCCGGCCTATTCCTGATAAATGTCCCTTTGCCGAGTCATCTACGATTCCATCATGGTCCCTGTTGGTTCCTGCATAATACAGCCAGATTTCGTCTCCCATAACTACGGGCTCCGGCATCGACCAGATCATCCTGGACGAAAATCCGCCTTCCGCACCTGGACTCAGAAACGGGGTCCGACCGCCACAACGTTCGAACCTGACGCCATCACGGCTCACCGAAAGCCGGGCGTCGAATCGGCTGGGACCGTAGATCTGTCTGGTCTCTTCTCTTTCGACATCCATGTCGTCGCGAATCGTCGTGACCACGGGCTCCCGGTCAAACCAGTACCAGTTCGCATGGGACAGCATGATATACAGTCCCTCAGGATCGGGATACTTGAAAACAGTGGCGCCATAGTAATCAAACGGTACCCTGCTCCTTGGAAACTCCGGAGCATCTGGATCCAGAGGCATTCCCGTATCGTAGGCGGACAGGTCCCATTCGTCTGGTCGCATCACAATATCCTGATTCTCCCAATGGATCAGATCATCGGATTCGAGCCTCCGTACCGTACGATAGTTCTCATTTCCGGTGGCGGTACCGTGCCTCTGAGCGACCCAGTAACGGGTATACAACACATACCTTCCAATGACAGGATCCCAGAATACGATGCTCTGGGTGTCCCACCCGCCTCGGCTGATTTCCAGGTCCCGGAACAACTTCCAGTGAATGCCATCCGGGGAACTGTGCATGTGAAAGTGNCCCCAAACCTCAGGAGGAGAGTAGACTTTTGATTGGTTTTTGTACCGTTCCTCAGGAGGTGCGTTGGGATCCACCCATACCGAACTACCGCCAATCCTGCTTGGAATCACAATATTGTTTTCCCTGGACCCGTTCGTCTCGTGGAGGTTCAGAACCGGCTTGCTGAAGTTGATTCCATCCGCTGATTCAGCATATCCGACACANGCCTCATCTTCACCGGACACGTAGTCCCCACATCNCATGTGATACCAGATCCGAATTCGGCCCTCGTCCTGAAGCACGCTTGAGTAGATGCCATAGCTCGAACCTGGACCTTTCTCCCANGGTGCATCCGGGACCAGTACCGGCTCGGNAGGCTGGTAGGGGGTGTTCATAACCAGATCAACCCCGGTTTCGGTCTCGATCAAAGCCTGATCCATGAACAGTTGCTTCGAAGTTCCGATGTGAATTGTCTCACCTATCATGTTAGCCTCGTACCGGAATTGGTCTATATCCGGGAGATTTTCTTCCAGAGCTCTTCCTCATCCACCACAAACCCGTCTTCTGTAAGATGAATATAGGTTGCCGTTTCGTAAATGTTATACACCTTGAAGCCATCCGAGAAGGACCGGTTGATATCAACGAACTCTCTGCACACGAATTCCTCCGTCGCCACCANGGACCTGATGGGATCGGGCGTAAAGGCCATGGGCAGATCGAGACGCTTACACAGGCCGACCGCCTTACCATAGAATGCGTTGATCTCCTCCTGAACATCGGGTGGAATGTTACGGGATCGAAACCGTTTGAAATTCACCACATCCACCAGTCCTTCCACCAGCCATTTCTCCCAGTTCCAGAACATCTGATACAGACTCGGTTCGTCTGGTCTTTGATCCATAATCGGATACCCGGTCAAATGGATCCACCTCTCCTTTCCCCTTGACAGGATCAGCTCGGAGACCTCTTTTAAGAACAGGTCGAAGTATTCACCTCGAAGCGCCCGCCACGTGCCCCGATCAAACGGTTCCCGAGTAATATCCACACCGTGTCGCTCACTGTAGGCTTCTACAATGGGAGTACTGAATCCATAGTTCTCGAAATCCATACTCTGAGTGTGGCATTCCACCCTGATATCCACACCGTCGCAGCCGGCATTCAATTCATACTCGGCGATTCCAAGCAACCACGCCCTCGCCTCAGGGTATGACAGTTCGACGGGTGACGAAAGATACCGATTCCTGCCGCGCGCCAAACCCAGGACGGGAACCTTTCCCAGATTGATTCGGTACCTTCCGGCGGAATGCTCCCACATAATCCAGCTGGGATAATCTTCGAGTGGGAGTTCCCAGTTCGCGTCGAACGCGATACCTGCTTCCCGGAAGCTCCCAAGTGACCTTGAGTAATCAGATCGTGCCGAGAATCC
Source organism: Gemmatimonadota bacterium (assembly GCA_002709665.1). GTDB lineage: Bacteria > Latescibacterota > UBA2968 > UBA2968. The sequence continues at coordinate 2,665 of PAQK01000030.1, forward strand.
ATAGGAGAAAGCCACCGGATCTCCATCCGAGTCCACCACCTCGACCAGAGCCGCAATCGTATTGATCAGCTCGTATTCTTCCCCAAAACACACGCCAAGGAAAGGTTGCGAAACCTCCAGCCCAGAAACCTCGATACAGGAGAATCTGCCCTCCTCGCCGAATCGGCGTTCGGGTGCTGGTGAAAACTCAGGAGGTCTCCGTGTCCGGACTGACATATCCACCCGCATTTCCCCATCATATCTAACATAGCTGCCATTCGTTTCGCTCACGTAGAGTTCTACCTTCGGCTCAAGCGAAAGTCCCTCCGACTCGTGCCAGATGCGGATGGCCTCAACCGGTTTATCTCCTGTTGGCTCCAAAAGGGAGGGATGTATTTCCACTCGTTTGTCCGGATGATCCTTCAGCCATCGAAAGGCCATTTGGCCTGATCCACCGATCTGAGGAATTCCTGGCATCTCCCGTGGAGCCTCCNNCAANGGGTANAACCTTCCCGGACCAAAGCTTGCCATATCGTTGATCTTGTGGACCGCGTAAACCTTCATTCCCAACCCGTGCGCTTCTTCGCACAGAAAGGCCAGCGGGTCAGGGACTTCATCGATGAACGCCTGGGCGTTTCCGTGCAGGTCTGTCGAAGATCCAGGATCCCACTTTCCCATCTCCCCATCGCCCATCTCGATCCAGTGAATCCCCTTCATTCCCAGATCNGCGATAATCCGAATGAACTCTCTGAACCTGTCCTTAGTCCACCTGNTATCTGAAGCTGTGAAATCGTCTCTGAAATCACAGGTGATATGAAACTCCATCAGCAGACCTTTCAAGACCGTCACTTAAGATGTGATTCTGGATTCGAAACTCTCGGCTTTGGCCATCCTTGTCACTTCGCATGTCACCCCTCATTGGCCGGCTGTCAGCTCCCCAAGATGTTCCGCGTGAGACATCTCGGCCCGTCGCAGATTCTCATCTGTAACTGTCAGGCATCTCAACAACTCCCTGTATCCTCGGATAAAGGTTTCTGCGTATGCGATATTGGCCTTCCAACCCTGGAATCCCGCACTGGATTCGATCCGTTTGTCAGCAAACTCCGCAGTGTGACCCTGCGACTCGAACAACATCTCCGCTTNTTTTCGGTTGGATACCTGGTCCGATATATCGACGCATACATCGACCTCGTGAAAAGCGTAGTCGACGCCTGTATAGTAGATCGAAGCAACTCTGTGAGGCGCTCGACCGTGAACCCTGTCGGGGATCCCCACCAGCTGAATGGCTTTCTGCACGACGATTCCAGCCGCAGTATGATCATTCACCCATGCGAGTTGAAATCGTCGATCAGGTAATGTATAGGGGGCATGCGTCAAGATCATCTGCGGACGGACTTCGAATAGGATTTCTGCCAGAGCATCCACTGCCTCCGTCGTCACTTCGAGCGGATGGTCCGAAAAGGGCAGCAAACGGACATCTTTAATACCAAAAACACCACAGACTTCTTCGAATTCCTGCCTCTTCTTCGAAGCATACTCCTCCTGAGGCCGCGCCACGACCCCCATATCCCGCTCACCCGGTGGCTTACGCAGCTCATCGGCGAGTTCTTCATTGTGTGTGGACTGTCCACCTGTGATGGCCACCACAGTTACTCGATCGCCCCGCGCCACATGGTGGGCACAGGTCCCTCCCATGTGGCACAGATCGTGTGGATGGGCGACTATTGCGAGCAGTTGAATCNCTTTTTCTCCTGTCGTCATAGCATCTCTCCTTCTCAAGATGCGGAAATCTTACCAAGGTGATCCCTACCCTCGCCCCAAACCATCGAGCGACGGCAAGATTGGTGTCGGGTCCATGGATCGTTCTGGATCAGTAGAGAGATCAGGCTGCGCGGATCACATTCCAAACGGAAAGGCAGCCCATTCATACCTGGTTGGAGAATGTGGCGACAGGCCCTCAGCCAAAAGACCAGGAGCACGCTAAATAGAGAGAATGGCCATAAACCGTCGCACGTGAATATGATAACTGCTTTGGACCGGTATCACAACGGAAATGCCTGAAGCTGGGATTCGGCATGGTCGGGCATTCCCATCCGGGAGCCTTGGTATCTCCACACAAGTCTTTGTCGTCAGAGGAATTGCCTTAGCGAAATCTATGGAACCTTAGGGCAGAATAGTTGAAACAGAACTGAAAATCGACAATGGCTCGACTCGAGCATTTCTTCTATGCTTACCCAGCGGTTTCCGATTACTTGCGTTTCCCCATCTTCGGTATTACCTATCAGGTAAAGGATATTGACCTAGATCGACCGCCCGTCCTGCGGGGATTGGATTCGGTCATATCTGCTGTCGACGGCGGTCCCAATGGTGAAGCCACAAATAAGAGGAGATTGACTCGATGGAATTTGTAGAAATCAAGCGACGTCTTACGGCTCTCGACACAGCCTGCATTTGCGATGCCAATAAGGGCCTCAGGGTCATTGATCCTGCCATCCGACCCATCCAAAACGGTCTCAAGTTTATTGGACGTGCACACACCGTTACCTGTCACGAAGATTTTCTGACCGTCATAAAGGGTTTGAGGGACGCTGTGAAGGACGAAGTCCTGGTTATCGATTCTCAAGGCAGCAAAACGGCCCTTGCCGGAGAGTTGTTTCCCACCGAGGCCATACGGAAACAACTAGCTGGATTGGTCATCGATGGACCATGTCGCGACTCTGCAAAAATACGTACGCTACCCATCCCATACTATGCCAGATCATTTTGTCCCCTTTCCGGTACCACCTCCAGGCTTTTCGAAACACAGATTCCCATCACCTGTGGTGGTGTTGCGGTTCACCCGGGTGACATCCTGTTTGGCGACGACGATGGTATTGTTGTTGCGAACGCCGCAGAAATATCGGAAGCGATTCCGGTTGCTGAGGATATACAGAGGAAAGAGGAGCTGCTCCTTACAAAGATGGGAGAAGGTGTGAGCCTGTTACAAATGCTGAATTTTGATGAACATTCCGAGAAGGTTAGAGCAGGCGAAGAGAGCAAGTTGGATTTTTTAGTTTGAAGGGACGAACCATGAAAGTCACAGATATCGACGTGATACCCATTACGATTCCCCTCTCGAAGCGCTACAAAAATGAAGCCGGTAGACTTCGGATGTACGACATCGATCAGCACACAGCCGTCAAGATCACCGCCGACAATGGCACAGTGGGTTACGGCAGTAACGAAGAAGGACGTGCCGTAGACGACACGCAGATCGCTGCGATAGTGGACCGAAGTCCGTTCGACTTCCTCCACAACAACTTCAACACTGCGCTTGGAATGGCCCTGTACGATATGATGGGTAAGTACCTCGAGGTCCCGGCCTACAAGCTTATGGGGCAAAAGGTACGGGATGCCGCGCCCGTAGGTGCCTGGACACGACCCTGTGCACCAAACGTCTTTGCCAGTGAGATCAAACGCGCCGCTGACCAGGGCTATCGCATCTTCAAGATGCACAGCGACCCCCGCTACGACATCATCGAACAGACGCAGGCTGCCCAGGACGTTGCCCCGCCAGGTTTCCGCCTGCATTGGGACCTCAACCACAGTCGCACGCCGGGGGTTATCGGCCCCATCATCGATCAGCTCGAGAAGTTCCCTGTTGTCGGCTTCATTGAAGATCCACTGCCGTGGACCGACGTGGAAGGATGGCGTCAGCTTCGCAGCAAAACGCACCTTCCGATGATCATGCACGTCCCCCAGTTGGGAGGGGTACCCGAAGTCATTCACGGATGCGCGGACATCTATATGACGGGTGGCGGAATCGGCCGTGTACTCGAGGAGGGTTTCGCTTACGGAAAGGCAAACGTACAGGTGCTGATACAGCAGTCCGGGTCGGNATTGATGCGCGCGCTNAGCCTGCACGAAGCNTCCGTCCTACCTACCGCAACCGCNCATCTTATGACGCTGGATGACCAATTTGACGAGGACATCGTCAAGGAGCGCATACCCGTCACCGGTGGTTTCTGCCGCGTCCCGGAGGAACCGGGACTCGGCCTCGATGTCGATGAAGCGGCTCTCAAGGCAGCCGCGGAACGAAAACCGCTGGAGCGCATCGAGCACATCGGCATCTTCCATCTGCCCGATGGCAAGCGTCTCCACCTTCTCGACAACTCCCAGAAATCTGTTGCGGGCTCTAGGGGATTTACCCCTGTTACCGGCATCGAGGAGGGCGATCTCAAGGGTTTACGATTCGAAGCCTGGGCAAACGACGGATCGGAGAAATACAGAGTAATGCGTTCCCGACTGGAGCAGCAAGGTCCAATCATCGAATAGAGAACAGCAATATCTGAGACCGGATCCTGGGGCCGTTTCAAACGGAATCTAATTTAGGCCATCGGACCAACTACGCGAACTTCCTCCGAATAGAACCCTGTAGTCTCCCTAAGAAATATATTTACTCAGCCGCGATGCGTTTTTTGAGAGGACGAGTCCTACCAAGACAGCAGCATAGAAGGATCCTATTTCTGAAGACGTGGGTTTCATCTGCCCTTCCTTTCTTTCTGTGTGCAAGGAGAAAGACCCGGGGGGCTCAACTTAAGTTCGCCTGACCAGGTGATGCGAACTCTAGACGATCGGAAAGAGATTGCGGATGAGTGTTCTATGCTTAGATTTGGAGGTGCGTACCCAGATGGTTCCAACAGGTCCTTTGTCAGAGTTGAGTTGCTACTAAACAGGGCGGACAGATTTCAACCAGGTACAATCATGACTCACTTGGGCGTGTCGGCGATTGGAGGCACACCAGGAGGGATGAAGAGGAGATCAAGTTCCTGAGAACAATAGATTTGTTCTCGAGTGTCATGGCCTTTCACATCACCTAGGAATATTCCGACCCTGTCTTCTATGGGCGTAAGACAATCATGATAGTCGCCCCGGTTCTACGCAGGCCTCTTTGTGGCAATGGCTAAGAGCTGTCTGCCTGCGCACAACACGATTGGACACTCACCCAGGGAGGTCATTGAGGCCATGAATCGAACCGTGGCCCTCTCGCTACAGAGCGGAATTTAATTACGTGCTGTTATTGCTTCATAGATCCACGCCACGGCACACTGACCTATTCCAATGCAGGTCACAGCTTCCCCTACCACTACAAGCGCAATTCGGATGAACTCGAACAACTCGAATCCACAGACATCTTGCTGGGTGTACCGGGTTTCGAGGAGGCGAATTTCACGAGGAGGAAAGAACCTGGGAGAAGGGTGACCTGCTTCTACTCTATTTGGACGGCACCACTGAAGCCCAGAATACCGCTGGTGAGATGTTTGAGAAGTCTCGTTTAGAAGAAGCCCTGATGAACCATAGGCACGAGACTCCGAAACAGATCAAGGAAGAAATCGCAAAAACCCTCTCTGATTACTGTCGAAACTTAGACCAGAACGACGACATTGCGCTTGTTGTAGCGAAGGCGTTGTAACGAGACAACCCCACCGAGATTTTACCTCCTGAATCGTGTGAAGGAAGATTGGGAGAACCTGTCCGGAAGGGCCCGATGATTACAGCACAAGGGAACAATCCGAACCTGATGTGGATCACCAGCGTCGATCTGCTCGAGAATTCCGGTATTCGACCTATCATCCGACACCTGCCTGGTCCCTCGCATTGATACAATGGGCTGTAAACCAATGAACATAACATTTGAGGGCGAGGTTGTAGTCGTGGTTGGCGCCGCTGGCGGCATAGGACGTGCGGCAGCTATGGCGTTTGCCCAGGCCGAGGCACAGGTTTGTTGGCTGGACCTGTCCGAGACAGTCGAAGCGGAATCAAAATCCAGCTCACCTGCAGCGCCAACTCCACTTGCGTACTGTGTTGACGCTGCGGATTTTGCATCGTTGCAGAAAGTCGCTGGGCATATACAGGAGCAGACGGGACGGATAGATCACGTCGTGGTATCTATTGGTCTGGCATCTGAAACCCTCGGGTATCCATTTTGGAATCTCGCCCCGGAGCAATGGAACCGAATGCTAGAGGTAAACCTGATTGGCCCGGTAAGTGTTGCACATGCCTTTGTTCCACATATGCTTACACGCAAACGCGGCACGATGTGCTTTGTATCTTCAATCGCGGGGCAGATAGGATCACAAACCGACCCACCCTACAGTGCGGCCAAGGCGGGTCTGATCAACTTTATGCAATGTGCGGCTAAAGATCTGGCACCCTATGGCATTCGAGCCAACGCGATCTCACCTGGAATGGTGAAAACGCCGTTGAATCGGCAGGTTTGGGAAGCCTGGTCACGCGCTTCGGCTGACCACACCCTCACCTACGTCGAATGGGCGGAGCAGAAAATCGAGCAGGTTGCCCCACTGGGTCGGTGGCAAACACCTGATGAAATGGCGGCCATGATGCTCTTCCTGGCCTCAGACAAAGCGGTCAACATTACCGGCCAGACACTGAATATAGACGGCGGACAGGTGATGCACGCATGAGGGAGCCCTGCCCGAACTGTAGACGCCACCAATTTTGTGAACACTTCTCTCCCAAACCTCGGAGGATTGCCTGATGACCTCATCTGCAGATGCCGTCGTGATCGGAGGAGGAATCCTGGGTGTCAGCACAGCCCACTTTCTGGCCAAGCTCGGATACGGATCGATTGTCCTCCTAGAAAAGAAAACCCTCGCGGCTGTAAGCACCGGACACTCCGCAGCGGCAATCAGGACATTCTACTCGAATCCGCTGACAATTCGACTCGCCAGGAGAGCTGTTGAGATGTTCTCCAATGCGAATGAGGAACTTGGGGGAGACTGCGGATTCAATCAGGTTGGTTACATGACACTACTCAGTCAGGCTGATCTTGAAGCGGGTAAACAGGTTATTGAAATGGAGCGACAGGCTGGCATCAGAGTAGAGGAGCTCACGAAGGCCGATGTGCATGAGCGTCTGCCCATGGTCGATCTCGAAAATGTCGACTGTGCGATTCTGGAACCCGACTCCGGCTACGTGGACCCTGTGAAGACCACAAGAACGATGGCTTCCAGTGTTAAGGAGATGGGTTTGGATGTTTTCGAAGGTGTCGGTGCGACCGGAATCCGCTTAAAGAACGGTCATGTCGACGCTGTAGATACCGAAGAAGGAACGATTCAGACATCCGTCGTTGTCAACGCGGCTGGTGGCTGGGGCGGGCAGGTTGGATCCTGGGTGGGACTGAAATACTCCCTCCGTTGGAGTCGGGAGGTAGACATCGTACTCGAAGTACCGTTCGAGACAAGCGCTTTTCCCTGGTTGTCCGATCCACAGATCCGATTCTATACGCGTCAGGAAGGGCCTCGCCAATTGCTGGTTGGTCTTGGATTTCCCAAAGAGATAGAACCTCTTGATATCGAAAATTATGACCAGAATCTCGATGATTCGACACGTGAGAGGATTGAAACATGTCTGCGCAGGCGTATTCCGAGCAGCGAGGGATCGAAGCTCGTACGAGGTTGGGCTTCGATGTACACCATTACCGACGATTGGCACCCCCTTGTGGGACCTGAGGAGCAGATATCCGGTTACTACGCCTGCGTCGCGGGAAACGGTCATTGTTTCAAGCTCGGCCCTCCCATTGGCGAATCTCTCGCACATATGATTGCAGGTAAGCCGCCGCCTGCCGATCTGAATCAGCTCAGGCCCGGACGTTTTGCGGAAGGTGAATACTTCAAATCCGTTTGGGGCTCTGGCAACAGGGCATAAACAATAGGACTGGCGGCAAAGATGAAACACAACAGAATGATTGGTGAAACATGAACGATCCGATAAAGTTTGAAGTCATACGGAATGCGCTGGTGGAAACGACCGAGGAGATGTCCGCGGCCTTGAGGCGTAGCGCCTACTCCACCAACATCAAAACCCGATGCGACTATTCTTGTGCGCTCTTCGATCGGGATATCAACGTCCTCGCCCAGTGTTTTGCACAGGCCAACCACCTGGGTTCAATGGTACGGATGGTCCCTTTGGCTATCCGTGACTACGGACATGAGAATCTGGGTCCGGGCGATACCATCGTCATGAACGACCCCTATCTGGGCGGAGTCCACCTGAACGATATCTTTGTGATTTCCCCCATTTACTTCGAAGGCGAGATTCAGGGGTATGTCTCCAATCTCGCCCATCATGTGGATGTGGGCGGCGGGGCACCCGCGAGCGTGGGAGCATTCAGCGAAGTATTCCAGGAGGGCATTATCATCCCTCCGGTGAAACTGGCGGTCAACGGCGAAATCAACCGGGACGTCTTCCGACTCATTCTCAATCAGATACGGTCGAAACGCGAAACTGCCGGGGACTTCAGAGCACAGATAGCGGCGAACAACACCGGGGCGAAACGCTTTGCCCATTTGCTGGAGCGATACGGAGTCGATACGGTATCCGACTATGCCAACCGCCTGATCGAGTATGCCGATCGACTGACCCGAGATGAAGTCGCCAAACTCCCCCACGGCGAATACACTGCAGAAGGAGTCGTGGACAACGACGGCTTTACAGAGGATCCTGTCAAGCTGGCGGTTCGTGTCGCCATTGACGATGATGGGATACTTTTCGACTTCACAGGTTGTGACCCAGAGCGACCAGCCCCTGTCAACTCGACCTATTCGATGACCTACGCCGCGGCCGCATATGTCCTGCGTTGCGTGATCGACATCGATGTCCCGATCAACGCCGGCTTTTACAGGTCTGTCAGGCTGATCGCTCCGGAGGGAACCGTGGCACACTGCACGCCTCCTTCCCCTGTTGTCGGCGGATGGGAGACACATACACGAATCGTAGAGGTCATCTTCAAGGCACTCTCACGGGCTCTGCCCGAGAGGGTCCCCGCCGGAACCAAAGGCATGATCTGTCATTCCGGATTCGGCGGCATCGACCCCTCCGACGGGGAATACTACTGCTTCTTGGAGACCATGGGTGGTGGATATGGTGGCCGATTCAGCAGCGATGGTCCCGACGCCGTGCAGGCCCACGGCCAGAACACCGAAAACGCTCCCATCGAAGAAACCGAGATGAACTACCCTGTGCGAATCGTCAGATATGAGCTTGTCGACGATAGCGAAGGACCTGGGAAGTTCCGCGGAGGACTGGGTTTGCGACGAGATTATGAATTTCTGGGAGGCGAAACCAGCTTTACCATTCTCTCGGATCGGGACCGGTGGGGCCCCCCTGGCCTCTTTGGCGGCTTGGATGGAAGAAAGGCAAGCTACGTCGTTGAGAAAGACGGTGAGTCCAGGAAAGTGGGTTCGAAGGTTACTTTCAAATTGCAGCCTGGAGAAATCGTCAGCTACCGCACCTGCGGCGGCGGAGGCTTCAGGGCTCCCGAAGAGCGTGATCCGGCGCTAGTGCTCAAGGACGTTCGTGAAGGCAAGGTGAGCCTTTCGCGGGCACGCGACATCTACTGTGTGGCCGTTGATGTGGAAACGTGGACTGTGGACAAAGTGGAGACTGCCAGGCTGCGCAAGACCGACTAATCCGCGGCGGCCAATGAACCAAATCGCCTCTCTGTTTTTTTACTGTTAGGACAAAACTTGCCAACAAAACCCACTTACAGGCTGGGCGTCGACATCGGTGGAACATTCACCGACGCCATCCTGATCGACGAATCGACCGGCCAGGTCAAAGTATCCAAGGTCCCTTCCACACCGGACGATCCCTCCCGTGGCTTTCTGAATGTCTTGACGCGGATCCTTGAGGCAGCAGGAGTCGCCGCTGAAGAACTCAACTACGTCGTGCACGCCACTACTGTAGCCACCAATTCGATCATCGAGAGGAAACTTGCTCCTACCGGCTTCATAACGACAGACGGCTTTCGTGATCTCCTTGAAATCCAAAGACAGATTCGAGCATCGATCTACGATGTCCATTTCCAGAAGCCGGCTCCTCTCGTGCCACGTCACAGGTGCTTTGGAGTCCCGGAGCGGCTGGATGCCCGTGGTGAGGTGGTGAAGCCTCTTGACGAGTCGGCTGTCCGTGCGGCTGCCCGTGAGTTGCGCGAAGAAGGTGTTGAATCGATTGCGGTCTGCCTTTTGCACGCGTATGTCAATTCGGATCACGAAAACCGAATCGGACAGATCCTTCGTGAACACTTCCCGCAGGAGGCCATCTCACTCTCTTCGGATGTCGCGCCTGACTTCCGAGAATATTTTCGGGCAAGCACAACTGTCATAAACGCTGGAATTCGGCCCATCGTCGGTCGTTACCTCGAGCGGATAGAAACACGTCTCAGAGAGATGGGGGTTAGCGCGCCCCTTCTTCTGATGCAGAGCAGCGGAGGTGTGTACACCTTTGAAACCGGTACAGAAAAACCGGTATACATGGTTGAGTCCGGTCCCGCAGCCGGGGTGATCGCATCTGGATATCTTGGCGACCAACTGGGGAGGCCGGATCTGATGTCCTTCGACATGGGAGGGACAACGGCAAAAGCGGGTTTGATTCAGGATGGGGTCCCTCGTATAACAAAGGAATATGAGGTCGGATCCGCCGCGAGCGCCAGCGATCATGGTGGCAAGGGCTCCGGATATCCAATTCGGACTCCGGTAGTCGACCTCGTGGAGATTGGTGCAGGGGGAGGGTCCATCGCGTGGATCGACGGCGGAGAGGTCCTCCGTGTGGGGCCGCAGAGTGCAGGAGCAGATCCAGGCCCCGTTTGCTACGGAGCCGGAGGTACCGAGCCAACCATTACGGATGCCAACCTCGTCCTGGGAAGGATCGACCCGACTTACTTCCTCGGTGGCGAGATATCTCTGGATTTGGATTCAGCCCGGAAAGCCGTTGAGGAGAAGTGTGGTCGGCCGCTTAGTATGGGAACTACGGAAGTCGCCCATGGGATCGTGGAAATTGCCAATGCCGCCATGACAGGCGCACTGAGACGAATCTCCATCCAACGTGGTTTCGACCCCAGGGATTTCGCTCTGGTCGCCTTCGGAGGAGCCGGTCCTTTGCACGCAAATCGTATGGCTGCAGAATTGGAAATTCCAGCAGTCATCGTTCCCAGAAGCCCCGGAACGTTTTCCGCGATGGGACTGCTCGCAACGGACTTGAGACACGAATATAGCGCTACGTCAGTACAACGATTCGAAACGATAGAACCTGTCGATCTGATTTCTGTCTTTGATTCCCTTTGGAAACAGGGCGAGGACGCCCTCGCCCGTGAAGGCGTTCCACCAGGCGACATGCGCTTTTACAAGCTGATTGACCTGAGATACGTGGGTCAGAGCTATGAACTTGCCATCCGTGTGCGTGATGAAGACTTTCACCCCGAAGAGATGGGCAGACTCAGGGACGAATTCCACGCAGAACATCTAAGGGTTTATGGGTTTAACGCACCCGATGAGCCTATTGAAGCCGTCAATCTACGGCTTACGGCCATGGGTAATATCTCAAAACCAGCTCTGCAACAAGCCGACCAGGGTAAGTCCCAGGACCACGCCCGAAAATCCGACAGAGATGTATACTTCTCGGAACTCGGGACCACCGTGTCTTGCCCTGTGTTTGACAGATACGAACTGGGCGCGGGTTGTACAACCGAAGGTCCGGCGGTCGTCGAGGAAATGGACTCTACCACGCTCGTGCATCCTGGTTACAAGGTGAGCGTGGATCCCTTTGGCAATCTTATCATCGAACACGTCGAGCATTCGTTGTGACCAACCGGTATCCGCTGGTGTCCCCGCTCCTCACACCTTCCCCATCCCCAACCGTGAGGGCAATGCGGCTGTAAATTGAGCCACGCTTTCCCAGGGCGACTTCAGACCGTGTCTGGATGCTACCGGCTCTGGTTGACGATATCTCACGTGCAGGGTGCGTCGCCGCCGCTGCGTATGCCGGATGGTACCGCAGTGCCAGCTGCTGTTGTTCAGGACAACCGCAGACCCCGCAGGGGAATGAATGTTAACCCCACCACTTCGTCGCGTCAGTTCCTGACCAAACGCGTCCACCCACTTGGGCCGTTTCGGGTCCAAGTATCCGTCTTCTGAATCGTCAATTCTCAAGCAGCCCTCGGCCCCCCAACCGTTGCTCCCCGCTTTCGATTTCGGCAGTTGACGCTTCGTCTCGGCACTCTCGGGAATAATGCTGAAACAATGGGTTTCCTCGTCCACATCATCCAGGTAAATGATCGCCTGGAGCGCTGGCGCGAAAAACTCGTTCATTTCAGCACCCTCAATATTTCCGCTATCCTCCCGGTGCCATACCCGTGTAAGCCCAAGCGGCTCACCGTCGTCGAGATCCCCCGGCGGCTGAACTAGGCACGACTCCCTGATCAGGTAAGTCAGGCCGGATAGCTTTGCTCCGGGTCCCAGAATGCTGTCTACGAGCGGGACGATTGACGGGTGCTGAACGAATCTGTCCAGAGCCTCGGTTCTGTGAAGAAGTTCCGGTGCATCGCACCCCACCGCAAGGTGACCAGATGCCACCGGGCCAGGCTCCCAACGTTCAGGATACGCCGTCCGATCGGCTTCGATCGCGTCGTTTGCTGCAGATACCTCCTCGTCGGTCAAAGCATCCTGCAGAACCAGGTATCCGTTATCTGCGAAGAACCTGAGTTGTTCATCCATGGAAGTCGTTCCTCGAATAGGGTACTGCATCTATGGCACAGGGTCCCGACCAACAACGGCGTAGACCGTATACAGATCTCCTTCGTTCACCAGATAAGCTGTACGTTCGCCATCGGCATCGAGCCCGCGGACAACCGTGATATCTCCGGTAGAAATCCCTTCCTGCGTAACAGCCTTTATCTCATAACTCGTATCTATTTGCAGGTCGTTCCAAAAATGAATTGTACGCCCGACCAATGAAGCGTCACTTGGTAGAGGAGGATCCAATGATACCCTGTTGTCTTCAGCATTTTTCGCATCCAAACCAGTGACTCTTCCCCGCCACGCGTCCATCTCCGAGGTGAGTTCCGCTTTCCCGAGAGCGAGACGCTTGCCCCCAAACATCCGCAATGACGTGACCCGGTCTCCGACAAGCCGGACAAAGCCGAACAGGCCCTCGAATTCGATCCCACCTTCCACTGTCAGGGCAGTGGGCTTTTCGCAGCTGATCAGAATGTCCTTACGACCATCAGTCAACTCAACGGCCACTGCTCCAGCTTCGCCGGCCGATCCGGAAATCTCCAACTCCCTTACCTGACCGATAAAGGGAGTCCTGTCATAGGGCTCAAGGACATTCAGATACTGACTCTGTACGTTCTCCCCCAACCGACTTTGGATCACATACCTGGGACACTGGAGCTTACGAGGCGAATCCCCTGTCGCCAGCGCGACCTCATCACAGGAAGTAAGCGCGTGCAGACGCAGATGGGGTTCCGCACCCTCCACAACACGATCGTGAATATCCTCGATCTTCCAGTCTACCGTGTAGGCGTGGTCGACAGGCCGTTTGGTCCGTTCCACGTCATATAGGTAAGTGAATCCGCTCGCCTTGTAAAACTCCCCCTGGTCCCCATCCAGCGTTGAAAATATAACTTTGGGATCGGCGAACGTTCCTCCCTCCTGTTTGCTGAGCGTCAGACCTTCAACGGTAGCGGTACCCGCTGCACCGTGCCACGAAAGCCGGTGATTCTTTCCACCTCTTGCCCTGAACACATCCAGCACATAGCTGTCGGCTTCCCCAACATCCACCAGAGCAATGGTTCGCCTGTAAGTGTCGGCTTCCTTATATGCGTTCCTCCCATCCACCTGCAATACGCGCAGGGGCGATTCTTCTGCGAACAATTCGATTTGGCCCCCCGGGCTGTAGGCAGATCGATCGTCTCCGATAAGCAATGTATTGTGGCTGATGGTGTTCGACGTCCAAGCACCGCGTTTTGGCCAGGTGCCGGTGTATTCCGGATACGCAAGGTCTGGCATCATATCCACATTTTTTGCGAGCAGGCCGAGATTCAGGCAGTCGTGATGCGAGTGTCCTTTTCCGAACCCGTAGTGAATAAAGATCGCTCTACCGTTCTCAGAGTGTTCGGTCTGTAGATGCGCCTGTCCATATCGACCCAGATGGACGCTTTTAAGGGAAAATTCCTCGGAGTCGGCGGCTTGCCTCACGTTCTGTATCAGCGCCTCTGGGTCTTCTTCAAAGATATCCGACTTCAGGATAAGGTTCGAGCCCTGAAATTCGTGTTCGCGCCACGCCATCGTGGCAAATCGAGTATCGCCATAGATCCTGTAGGCCTCGACATAAACAGCAGCACTCCCACCTCGTCCCCACGATCCAACCGAGCCGCTGTCACCAATATTCGGAACCATCCCATCCAGAACGTTGATTCTCGATTCTATGAAGTAGGCCTGTTTCAGCTTCGGGTACTCCGCAATCAAATCGTGGCTCTTATATTCGGGATAACGCCTCAGAATTCCTGCCAATTCCCGCATGTACCGAGACCAGATGAACCCATAGCTCCCGCACTCACCTCCCATTCCGTCGCGATCCAACCCTTCGGTCAAAACCCAAGATACCGGATCCTTGTTCTTGTCCTTCTCGCTTGGATAGTTCGGATCAAACAGCCAGTCGAGGTATTGAGGGGTCAACTCAGGATCGTCCAGGGCGATCGCAGCTGCGGCCAATGAACAATGCGTCATCCCAGTATTCCCTCGAATCCTCCCGTCCTTCACAGAAATCAGACCCTCCAACAGAAAGTTTTCGTGGATGTGCCGGCAGACCGTCCTGGTATCGCTCTTGTCTCCCAAATCGAATTCCAATGCCTTGGACGAGCAAAACTCTACCAGCGCATCATCCTCCACAATGCCATCAAATATTGCATCGTAGCTTTCGGCAAAAAGCTGGACAACGAAAGTCTCCCAGATGCACCCTTCGATCCTACCCTCTCCCGATCCGCCGTGACTGTGTTGAAATCCCAGTTTGCTGAGCGGAAGATAGTCCATCTCCGGATATACATCGGCAATCCGATCCAGGAGAACAGCCGCCTTGTGCGCATATCGTTTGTCGTCAGTAAGGGTGAAGGCCTCTGCCAGTATCTGGACACCGGCCTGAACCTGCTGCCGCCAAACCCGTTCGTAGTTGTAGTAGGCGATTGGATGATGCGAATTCCCATCCTCGTCCACCATCCCGTAGCCGTCGTCCACATAGACGTTTCTCAGTGGATCATCCGTCTCTGAATGATCTGCATTGAATAATAACGATCGATCGCCAAGTTTCCTCCGGAACATCCCGTGATGATCCAGCGAGGTTTCATAGAACGCGCCGAAGTCGTTCTTTGGATATACCTCACCGCAGTTCAGACAGGTCGTCTTCCACCGCTTCGACTCATCCACTGCCCAGAAGGATTTCCCATGCTTCTTAGGCGCATCCTCGCCACAGTTGGCACAATGTGCAGCGACACCGCCATAGAGTAGACCGGCGTTCGTGTAGACGGTTCTGGGCAGTTCCTGTGCTGTCACCATATGCCACAGCTCATCATCTGACCGATTGAGCCAGGGCACAGCAGCTTCGATTGCTTCGGTCTGTCGCGCCCTCGCCCAATCGAATTTTTCCGCATTCAGGACCGCATTCTTACGCATTTCGGATGTGATGAAGCGGCTTCTCGTCTTGGAAACTGGCATCATGAGACCTCACCAACATTTGGGAGATAGTGTTTGCTCAGGACACCCACGCCTCGAAGGGTGACCCGGTGTGGTATGGATTTGTCCCGACCAACGTAACGTCGTGAATAACGGATGCCGACGCTTCTTCGCCAGAACGAATTCTCGTCCCTACTGTACATCCCGGACAATATGTGACCTGGTGTTGCAGGTGTCAACGGGTACTGACTTTGGTATCTACCTGCCTACATCTGACACACACCTCTTGACATGGATTGTCGTCGTAGCCATTATACACGTATCTCGTGCATCACGACGCTTCGTTGGAACCAGTCTTCTTTGGGAGGTAAAAGTGGCAAACAGAACGCCGGAGGAGAAGGCCAGAGTCATTTCCAGCGCATTGCCGGGCAGCCTGCCATGCGTCCCCCCGCTTTACCCACCACCCGACATGGACCTGATCCAGGGATTCACATCGAAGTTGACGGCTAGTCCAGGTGAATCCATTGAATTCAAAGTGTCTTCCGCGAATGACTACGACGTGAAATTCACGCGGATTGGAATTACGACACGGGAAATCGACAGGTTGAGCGGATTGAGGGGTTCGATAAAGCCTTTGGAAAACCTGCCTTGGGAAGGCTGTGCCTGGGACACGGATTTCAGCTGGACAGTTCCAGCGGGCACACCCTCCACGTTCTACACAGCCGAGCTGGTGGATACGCAGGGATCCTCATTCCACATTCCATTCGCCGTAAAGCCGTCTGGAAATAAACGCAGCAAGGTTGCTGTCCTGGCCTCCACTAACACGTGGAACGCCTACAACGGTTGGGGCGGATCTTCATCCTACTGTGCCGAACAGCCTCGTGTGACCAGCCTGGACCGTCCCATGACCTCCTGCCTGCCGGCGGGAGAAGGACGCAGTCACCTGATACGTGGCGAAGGGTGGATACTGGACTGGTTGAACAACACTGGCTTCGAGCACGATCTGTATGGGGACTTGGATCTTCACAGCAGTTGGGATTGGCTCAGTGCGTATCCTGTACTCATCATCAGCACACACAGCGAGTACTGGACACTGCAGATGCGGGATCACCTCGACGCCTACCTTCAGGCGGGTGGCAACCTTCTGTACCTATCCGGTAACGGCCTATTCTGGAAAGTAACTTTCGATGATGACCTCCGGGTAATGGAGGTTTGTAGAGACGGACGTGCTCACACCCAGACAGGCGAAAACGGCGGGCTTTGGCGCGATCTGGGGCGACCGGAGCACAGTGTGACTGGAGTAGGATATGTTCGGGAAGGATACATGACCTACGCGCCCTACAGAGTGATAAAGCCGGACCACTGGATATTCGATGGGCTTGAACTGGTCAAAAATGATCTGGTGGGAAGTGAAGGTCTTCACGGTGACGGTGCAAGCGGATGGGAGATGGACCAGGTGGATATGGAATGGTCCCCCTCCAATATTGAAATCATTGCCGAAGGTATTAATCCGGCTGATTACATGGAACCCGGATTCGACGCAAAATTTCCAGATCCCAACTACAATTGGGACAGCAAGGGGGGTGCTCACCTGACCTACTATACTCACCCGGGAGGAGGAGGAATATTCAGTGCCGGGTCAATTTCCTTTGGGGCAAGCCTCGCTGCAGACCGTCAACTACAGACAATGGTTTCGAACGTCCTGAACAGGTTTTTGTCCTGACCCGGAACGTCCCTTCGTTCAATTGCGTTTCACCCATAGCTAACTTAACAATTCACGTAGGCGCCCAACCACAATATCCACCTCGTTCTCGATCAAATGGGCTACCGCAACGCGAACACGGTTGCCACTCGCCCGCGTCCAGATCGAGGGATTGCCTCCCTTCAATTCTTCAACAATCTGGGCGGCCGTCCTGCCCATCGCCTCTTCATCGACCTCCAACAATATACCATTGCTGAGACTGTTGTCCTCGATATGCCTTTCCATCGTCAGGTGAGGTATGTCATCGAGCGAATCAACGATATGATCGACTTTGCGCCAGTGATCAGCAATCCGTGCCTCGTGGTCCATTTCAAGCCACTCCTGCAGCGCAACAACTACAGCCACCACCTCCTGGCGGTCCAGCTTCAGAGGCCTACCGACGGTCTCCAGGTCGCTTGTCTCAAAACCGATGAAACTGTGTGCATAGGCCGCCTCCACAAGCTCCTTGTTGCCGCATAGAATGCCAGTCGAGTTACAAGCCCCAATGTATTTCGTCCCAAAACCGATAAGTGCATTGGGTACCTGTGCGAAGGACTTCATCGTGTCTAATGGATAGACCTGATAGGCCGCATCGATCGTAACCGGAAGGTCGTGGCGAGCGGCGACCTCAAGGAGTCCATCCAGATCCAGAATCGAATCGTCGGTATCCCCGGAGGCGAAGTGGTGAATTCCGGCGGTCAACTCCGTGATGGAATCCTCAAGCTGTTCCACTGTAGTCCCATTCTGATTCCCAACCATTACAACGTGGCCACCGAAAACCGTAAGGCAGCGTTGATAGTGATACTTCTGACGCGTCTGGAACAAGAAGTGGTTCGGTATACCGTCCGTGTGTGGCAGCTGCTCCATCCGCTTCGGGTTCCCTAAAGACATACACGCCGCCGCACCCAGGGCGAGCGCCGCTCCACATCCCGGAGTTACGAAGGCCGCCTCTGCCCCGAGGAGGTCGGCGATCATCTCACCGGTAGAGTGGAACAACTCGTCCATCGAGACATAGTACCGATTCGCTGCCACCATCGCCTCCTGTACCCTTGGCGAAATTCGGGAGCCACCGATTACAGTGTGATTCCCCACCGCGTTGATAACTGGTGTGGCGCCTAGGTCGCGGTAAAGCTGTGCATTTGAACCCATTCTTATCTCCGGTTAACGAGACCTCAGAGTACGGTAAGCGGATTACATCAGATCCCTCGAAAAACTCAGCGTGTGTTTATGCCTTATAACCAAACGATACAGGTGTTCCGTTGACGTAGGCCTTGGTTATGTTTATGACGAGTTGAATATCGTCGCGGGCATCGGAAATCGGAGTTCGGCAGGTTGCGCCGCTGACGATGCAATCATGGAAATGTTCAAGTTCTCGCACAAATGGACTGGCCCAATCGATGGCCGGCTCTTCCCTGACGGTTCGCCCCCTGGCGTCGATACTGTGCAGTGTGAGGTGAGACAACTGCCCCCTGGAGAAGCCAGTTGGATAGGTAAGTATGACACGCCGGTCGTCTCCATACACCTCGAGTGTCTCTTTGAAATCCCAGAGGTCAGGAAGGTCGACCCACGAGGCAATGCATCTTGCACCGGACGGATACTCGAGATTCGTAGTCACAGCAAGACCGTTCTTCCAGGCGTCTGTGCTAACGATACGTGATGGATTCCCGAAAAGCA
Organism: Gemmatimonadota bacterium; assembly: GCA_002709665.1. GTDB lineage: Bacteria > Latescibacterota > UBA2968 > UBA2968. Next base: position 21,565 of record PAQK01000030.1, read on the forward strand.
TCCGCAGGCCATAGAGATCGTGTATCATGCTTCCAGAAAGCGTGAAAAATATTCGCTGCGCCTCAGCGGGAACATCATCGCCCAGAGCCTGTCTGAAGGCCAGGTCACGCGCCTTCTGTGATGCAACTCCAACCACTGGAGGAACATCGTCGAAACGCTCGATGTGGAACTGACTCAAATGCAGGTTGTTATTTGGGTGCAGATGATTCACCTGGACGAAAGTTGGGTCCCATCCCCTGGTGGCTTCCGCCGCGAGTTCGAAGGCCGGATCATACACCTTCATGTACCCCGCTTGTGCAATAGCACCGGACCTCTCTGCGGCATTGGCAATAGATCGTGCCTCTTCCTCTGAGAAGCATACGGGTTTTTCGATGAACGTGTGCTTGCCCGCCAGGAGAGAGGCTACGGCGATTTCAGTCTTTGGATCCTGGTGGCAGAGGAGGACAGCATCGACTTCTCCATCAAGCAGTTCTTTGTAGTCGGTCGTATGGTTGGGGACGTTGAATTTTCCGGCAACAAATCGGGCGGCGCCTTCGCTGACGTCGCAGGCCCAGGTGACCTCGAACCGTGCTTGCAAGTCGTGCAGGTTGGGCAAGTGTTGGACCTGCGCGATCGCACCACAGCCAACGATACCCATCTTAATCCGGTTCATCGGCTGAACACTCCTCACTTTGACTGCAGCGTGGGAGCCAAGTCATTCCAACTGTCGCTGAGTTCGGAGAGGTCCCTGTGAACACGGAATAGCTTCTCCCACATCTTGTTCCGAAGCGCCTCATCCTGTTCACTTGAAGCTGCCAATGCGTCCACTCCCTCCTGGTGGGCTTCGGTGAGTGATCTGGCAGAATCATGGAATGTGTGGACCGCTCTTCGGTGTCGTTCGATGAGGTCGGCTCGGGCAAGGGCCTTGTCGACCTCCACGTCGTATGACGCTGGTGAGGAGAACTTTACAGGTTTGGCCTCACCCTCTTTTGTGCGGCCCGTGTGGGTAGGAAGAATGTGCGGTGTAACTGAAAGATACATGATGACGGGCTCGTCACCGACCACCCGGACTGCGTGAGCCTGGTCGACAAGAGCGAAACAGAGCTGCCCCGGTCCAAGCGTCTCCATCTCCCCCTCGATTTCGAATTCCGCGTGACCTTGCAGAATCAGAAAAACCTCGATGCCCAGATCGTGACTGTGACGTTCGTTGAATCCACCTCCGGGTTCCATCTTCAGAATTCGTGATCGCATCTCCGGCAAAACCAGCAGATTCTTGACGTGTTCTGGATTGCGGAAATCGTATACAGGGAAACCCATGACACCTCCTTGACCACCACACGCGCCTCCGTGGCGGCAGACCTGTATGTCCGCCGTTGACCCATTCCAGCGCCGCTTCTTTGTGATTCATTCAGGATCTACTAAGAACGTCCCTGATCGCCTTACGCATAACCGCTTCCGATTCCCCGGAGCAGAAGGAATCGGTAGGTTCGTATCCACCTTCTTCGTATGACCTATCCAGGGTAATATAACCGGGGCCCAGATCTCCGTAACCTGCGACCGCTACAAACCCATGCGGTCGGATTTCCTGGGCATAAAGTTGGTATTCGATGAAGGTTTCCCCCGGAAGATGGAGGATGTCAATGTCCTCATTGAGGCGAAGGCTCGTTATTGGAATCGGGCTTCGCCACCTCCGCAAATAGGTGAGCATGAGTGCAGCTTTGCTCTTCACTTTTTCTGCTCCAGGCTCCGGATTTCTAAGCACATTCAGCAGCTTCTCCTCCGCGAGGTCTTCTCTGGGAGGCAAGCAGACATCCTCGACTTGCCAGGACAGCCGGGACAATTCCTGTAGTGTTGCGTCGCGCTCGGATGCTCTCATCCCGTCCAGAATACGCTGAGTGAAAATTGGGCGATTGGACGGGCTACCGTCATTGTATTTTCCCGCCGTGATATTGCCACCGCAACCCGTGAAGTAAATGTGATGTACACCGTTCTCTTCATCATTGAGCTGATTTCTAGCCAACCCGACGAACTCCGGTGTTACAATTCCCGTGCCGTCGAACGTCGTTGGGTGAACAGCATAGTAATGGAGACTGGAGACTTTACGATCGCCATTCCAGAAACTGACCGTCTTCAGCATTGGGTCGATCACGCCTTCCGGCGCGGCATGCAGCTCTGGATCCTGGGTCTTCGTATACCGAACCTTGTGTACCTTGCCGTCACCACCCATAACACGACGGTTTGATGCGATCCTATCAACTCGAGCCTCACCCGAAGAGATATGTGTGCATGGCTCCACCTGTTCCAGTGCCGTCCCTGCGGCTACTGCGACATTTGCCCTGATCCGTTCACACCAATCCCCTGCCATTATCACATCTGGACAGTCGTGCTCATCGAGCAGGTTCTGCGCCTCACGATCCGGCCAGGGGGTGTCGTGCTGATGAACACAGTGCACGGCCACACGGTCGGCTTCCGTATTCACTGCTCTGGCTAGATCCTCTCGCCAGCGATTGTAGTCCTGGTTGCTTAGTTCCGCCCAGTCGAGAGCACATAGGACTATGGCATCCTCATCCCCAGCTTGCAGGACAATACCTTGGGCGGAAATCGGGTCGCCAATTGCCTTTGCCGGAGGATACCAACCTGCACACAGCGGGTGTCCAATTGGCGGCGTAATGTCACACGAGAAGTTCGAAATCTTGATATTCACTGGGCATGCTCCTAACCAGAATCAATCCCTCTTTGAATTTTGCGGGACACAATCTCCGCAGATGGGACATGACTTCAGGCACAGTTAACGATCTGGCGTCCGTTCCATCAATCTTCACAGAGGTATTGAAGACTGTCGTACATCCTCTTCGCAGAATCTTCCGCCTGCATCGACCACAACGCCTCGTCAAACATCTCTATCGAAAAGTAACCTCTGTATCCATAATCCTCCAGCCGGCCAAAGATTACCCTCAGATCCAGACATCCCCTGCCAGGCAGGACACGATCAGCGTTGCAGTTGCACAATTCGCCGGGTTTGTCTGCCATATCGTCCAGGTGAACTTGCGGAGATGAACGGCACAAAGTCGGCGTCGAGCATCTCCAGCTTACTCGGGGTAAAGTGATAGTGTGCCGGATCGAATAGCACATCAACATTGCCAGAACTGGATCTACTGGCTATGTCCACTGCCGTACGCACGGACTTCACGATAGGTGACCTGTTGAACTCGATACACAGCTTGACGCCCGTGGACTTCACATGCTCTCACAATTTTCCCATTACTCCCGCAATCTCTCCAATAGGATCGACACACTCCTGAGTCTGATCAGGACCGTCGGTTCCCATCACAAGCGAGGAACCTCCCAGTTCGGCAAGAAGCCGGCAATTATCCACAATTCTGTTATGATTTTGTACTTGTTCCTCCTCGGATGCGAAACAGGTCACTACAGACTCGAATCCTCCAATACAGGTGAGTCCATGTCCTCTCAGCAACCTTTCGACATCTGGAGAGTATGCTCGATCTCGAGGTAGTCCTAAACATCCTTGAGGGTGAACTCTACATTGACAAAGCCGGCCCCCTCATATGCGGCAAGAATCGTCTCAAGATCGTTAGGCCTATTTGAAAGGGAGTTGATTGCGAGTTGCTCTGCTTTCAAAAGCACCCCCTCTCTATCCCTAGAACCCTATAGGCCTCACCCTTCTGGCGCAGACCCACCAAGCGCCACCACAGCTTTAGCCTCGGTATCATAGATCTCCGCTCTACCCAGCAGGCCCATGATCTAGAACGTCTTCGCCAGGATTGGCACCATGCAACAGAATACCACCTTTCCACCCTGATCCCGCACTTTCTCGATTAGCTCGATGAGAACTGAAATACCCATACTATTCGCGATGGGCGATTTCTCCAAATTGAGCACGAGAGCTTTGGCACCTTCCCCGATCAGGGCATCACCGCACTCGGCTACCGGCTCAGCCTCATTGCCATTGATATAACCCTCGATCCTCAGAATACCGATGTCACCTTGCCGGCTCGTCTCTACCTCAACCGGATTTGCCATATCAGTCCTCCAACATTCAGGGTCGCTGCCAGATAGCCTCGTCAGACACTTTTGCAAAATAAGCCTTGAAAACCTGTCGCGCAAGACACCCGGCGTGATGGAACCCAACCCCCGGGCTCCGTCAAACCGAATGGTGGATCAATCTGTTAATCCCCTATGCGATTGGAAGAAATTCCAGCGGAACAGATACAATCTGCTTACACCTCAGATCGAATCGGGAGTTACAATTTGCTTGTAGACAGCATGAGCAGTTCCATGTGTTCCTTGTTTACTGAGTAGGCCACAATCAGCCTATCTCGCTCGACAAGGGAGCAGGGATACTGATATCCATGAGCTTTTAGTGCGCCTGGAAACTCGATTTTCGTGGGCTCGTTCAGCAAGAAATACTGCTTCTCGAATTTCAGGCCGTCTCTGGAAATCGACATCATCAACGGCACCCGGTTCAATAGATCGGCGATCGCGTTGTTTATCAGGAAAAACCGTCCATCGGCCAGACGCCCCGCGCTCACCCTCGACTTCGAATCTGGAATATTAGAGTACATTGGATGCGTCCAGCTCCTTCCACTATCTTCACTCAAGGCAACACGAAGTCGCAACTCATCCGTCTCATTCCGGTGGAACATAAGGATTCTACCATCGTCAGTCTCATACCACGATGCCTCTCCATATGGAAATCTGCCTGAGTCCATTCCGCGGGATCCATCATATGGTATCTCTACAATCTCCGGAGTGTCCAGTGGATTATCCCCCGGCCAAAGCAGAACAACCGGGCGGTTCTCTTTTGTGGCGGCACACAACAGCCTTCCCTCTCTCGTAAGTCTGGGTGCCTCGTACCAGTGGCAGTCATCCACAACATCGTGCTCTGACCAAGTATTCGCGTCATCGGTAACGAAAATTCCGGCTTTTCGAGTTGCTCTAGTCTCTTCGTTAGCGCTCATCCTGGGTTGCCTGGCCGAACTATGGCCGGTCTTCGTCTGAACAAATACAATGAGTTTTTCTCCATAGCCCATTACGCCACCAGTGTTCCGCCACAAATCCCCTTTGGGGTCTCCAGGCGCTACACACTGCGGCTCCGACCAGGCCAGAAGGTCCGGACTGCTGGTCATCAACGTCCTTTGCCCTGGGGCTTCCTCGTTGTCGGCACCGTTGGAAAAAACATACCAGTACCGATCCTTCCATCTGCAAATACCCGCCTGGTGATTGTACATCCCGAACGCTCTCGATCCGGTGGCAACGCGAACCCGCCTGATGGGCACATGATCGAACCAGGCGGGCCACTCCTGTCCATCAGGTCGAAGGCAACCTGCCTTCTGGAATTGGCTGGTTACCAGATTGTCACGCACTCTCTGCCTCAACTCTGGGTTAAGCATGGAAATGCGTGTTTCGGTGTAGATATCCGGGTCCGTCATTTCAGCCTCCATAGCCGTACTCCACCATTGTCCAATCTCACAATCCTATTACAGATATACCACCTTGGCCAAATCACAAAGTCTCATGAATCGACCTTTCCCTTTCCGCTCAAACCGGCGCCTGGGATGTATTGGTTGTGACCACCCTTATTCAAACCAGTGACTATATCTGGACCTTGTCTACGCTTTTCGCTGCCAACACAAGGACTTGCTCGGTACCATCCCGATCGACCACCAGATGCACCTCTCTATCTTCTTCATTCGTTAGGTAAGTCCCTCCACCGGCAATTGCATCGACCGCCACATTTCCATCAGTGACAATGCTCATCACTTCAGAAACGTACATCGCTTCACCTGAATCCAGAGGGTAAACGTACTCCGCGCTGTGTTTACCCACCCTGGCGGTACCTCCGTATATCGGAATGGCGCCATTGAAGCTGGCCTCGAAGGAACACATTCTTCTCTCGCTACTGAAGTTGCCAGCGCAGAGATACCCATCCACGATCAGGCACACGGTATCTTCTGTAGCTCCGGCCACAATGAGCCTACTCCTTGGTGTCTCCTCGTGGTCTTGTTCAGGACAGATCAGCGATGTCAACTCCGCTACACGATCGCCCAAATTGCAGTCGAAGGCCTCCTCCCTCAAGCTAAGGGTCAGATCGTCCGCAAGTCCCCTGAACTCGTGCGGGGGAAAGTAGTGGCGATTCAGATACCTTGTCTTACCAGTGCCCTGAAAAATCAACCCCATCTGGTTGTCCACATTGAGCCACTCAGGATGTTCAAGATCAAAAACTACATCATCATTCGGATCGGTACTCGGAAATCCCGCAAATTCTTCCTCATCTCGTTGGTGGTATAAAATCCTGGTGCCATCACAATTGCCACCCAAAAGCGGAAAGTTCTCATTGATTATTTCAAGGAGACCCTGCTCTACGCGCTCAACGGTACACTCTCTGAGAGCGGTTAGTCTTTCGCTGCACACGCTCCTGCCGTCAGGCAGTGACACGAAGAGAACCCTTTGGCGAACGGACTTCTGGGCTCGATCGATGCTCAATAGTGCCGCAAACCCGTCATTTTTCTGATTCACCGTCAGCTTATGTACGTGGTGACTATCAGGTTGCCCTTTCACCCTCAAATCGGCGAGCATGCTTTTTTTGCTTGGGCCAATCGTATGGACTCCTTCTCGCGTGAACGGCAAAGCCGTCACGCAATTTCGCCAGGATAAGGCGGTTTGGCCTCTCCGATGCCTGTGGTGAATGAAGCCCGAGTGCGGGAAGACATTCACTCCTTTGAGATTTGAAGCGACTTCCTCTTCGGAAGAAGGTTCGGGTGCCTCTTCTCCCATCATCCTATGCAAGAGGTAGGGACGAGCTATTCCCGAGATGAACTCTGACTCCTTGATCTCCATCGGATCTTCGAGTTCGTGGCATTTCGATATGATCTCAGGATCAACCAGACGACCCTTGTTCCCTTCCTGCGTCTTCTCACGTAACTCCAGAGCTACTCTCTCAAAATAGCCTGCGTGCGGATCTTTGAGGAGCAAGTAGGCCACAGCGTGGATCGCGCCGGCGGAATACCCATCCCCGTCATTCCGTCGTTCTCCTAGATACAGTCTGTCCATACCTTGCGTTGGCATTGGAGCCCCGGTACCATCCGATAGTAGCTTGATTCTATTGTACACCTTTTGACGATTCCAGTAGGCGTGAGGCGGGACAACTCGACCTTGCATCCCATATAGCAAACCCAGTGTACCAACAGAGGCCACGCCGGACGCCGTGTAGCCGGGATGAACCATTCCGTGGTTTTCGGCCATGTAGTCCGGGAGAGTCGTGAAAGTCTTCCCAGTTAAATAAGAAGCCGTTGATTCAGCCACCACATCCCCGAAGTCAAATCTGTCCTGTGGCGTCGCACAGACCGAAAACATCCATCGCTTGGCATTTTCCTCCCAATCTGCCGTCTTCTCGTGTTGGGAAAGAAACAGGTAAGACGCCGCCAATCCGTGTGCCGTCCACGCATTCTCCTCCATCTGAGTATCTGCGTAAACGCCGGTACGTGGCGTCATTCCACCAAATCGTTCCAGATAGTCCAAGCAAATTCCAGCCAGCATTTCCCAAGTTTCATCGTCGACGTCGGGCCTTAACATCAAAGCCGCGGTTGTCATATTTACGATGGTTGGACCACATTGGCTCTCGTTGAAAAACCCCTTTCCCCGCTCACCCCACTTCGAACTCCATGTGTCCGGTCTACCCAATCCCCCGTTGGGACGCACACAATCCTCAGGACCTGTATCATGCGTGAAACACAGATATCGGATTGCCTTGATTGCGATGTCCTTTAGATCCGTAATCGACAGGCCTGTCGCGCGCTCATCGAATTCAACAGAAGTACTCAAGGCCGCCAGGGCATTCAGTTGGGCTGCTGTCTCGATCCCAAACCAGTGGGTACCGCCATAGAAGTGACCGCAGTTCGGCCGGGCCGGCCAGTCCTCGAAGCAGCTCAGTGCGATAGGTACCCACTTCTCGATCGCCCTGAGATAACGGCGACTCATCTCCGTCTCTTTTTCAGGAATTCGTGCACGGTCCACGTCGGTAGTGGCGTTTACCAGGTTGATTTCACCCATTCCTTACCAGCTCCTGAAACACATACTCCTCCCCTGCTTAGCCCCAGCATATGATGGCATACTTGTCCCAATTTGGTTCAATCTGACCAGGAGAACAAGCGTATACCTCTTCTGCAAATACCTGTCCTAAGGTCTCCGGCGAATTGCCTTCCGGAACCTTGACATTTCCTGCCACTCGAGCTATACTATTCGCGCTGGCTCATTCGGAGAGCCCCCAGTCCACGGTAAGGCCTCAGGCCACCCTCCTGCCAGGGTCTTGTTTCTGCATCGACCTCTTTCTCGCCTGCAAATGTGGACACCAGGCATCCAACAGAAGGAGGAAGTATGTCCACGCAGTCTGAAAACCGACCCAATCTTCGTTATCTCCACAACCAAGCCAAGCGATTCCTCAAAGTGTTACAGTCGTCCGATCCCGAGATCCTCGAACGTGTACTCTCAGCTCATCCGAAGTGGGCGGATTCTTCTGAATCAGAACTACTGGTTGAAGAATTCACCCTTCGAGTCGCCCAGCTACAAAATCGGCTGGGCCCCGGAGGTTCTCGAGGCGGTATATCGATACTTCAAAGATCCGGTTTTCGCAAAGGCGCTTCGCCATGTGAGGGCACGCCCACGCCATGATCTATTCCAGACCCGTATCGATCCGGATGAACTTTCGAAAGCAGCAAAAGAACTCCGAGGGCCATTGGGTGTCGAAAGCTAGCTTCTGCCGGGTGTTGGATTTGCCAGCCTGCAAATAGGGAGTTCCAGGAACCGGACGGACCTGGCGATCTACTACGGATACTACCACGCCCACTCTCATTTCGACAGGCTTCAGTTGGACCTGTACAGCTAGCGCCACGCCCTTACTCCCGACTTCGGATACCTGGAAACAGCGGACAGCTACGATCCGCGTCGTCTCGGATTCCTGTCTCACACCGTGGCTCACAACACAATGATGGGTAACAGCAGATTCAGTACACCGATCCTCGCGCACCCTAAGCAGTTACGAGAGGTGACGTCTGCCGGGCTTCGGTCAAGGATCGACCCGGAATCTAAACTTGGAGAAATATAGAATGTCCGATCAGCCCGTAACCACTGGACTCTACCTCAGTCCCAACATGATACTGAAGAACCCGGCGTACCTCGAGACGCTCAAACGAGAAATTGGATTGAATCTCGCGTTGATCAACTTTACCGGTGAACTCTCTGATGAGGTGATGAAAGCCAATCCATTTGACGGATCTCCACCATCTGACGCCAGAATTCGAAGCTTGCTCAGCCACCACATCGATGGTGAGCTTTGCACACAAAAACTCGACAGTGCCAGAAGCTCGATCGGTCCGCATGTTTCGCCTGTATTCGACGAGGATGGATTACGTGAGGCCATCAGACAGGTACATAACCTGGAGATAAAGGTTTGGTTGGTTGGGGGAGGCTGGACGTCGAGTGACTTCGATGTGTTGATGTACTGCCCTGGCAAGGATGCTGTCAACACGTGGTACGAGACGCTATATGTGCACATGGCCAAGAGCTATGGTGTGGATGGTGTCGACATCACCCATGCCAGGTACCCGATGACGAGCTACCCCAGAGGGCTGTTCCTTTGTTCGTGTGAAGATTGTGCAATAGCTGCTGGGGATCTTGGGTACGACATGTCATCGATGGTCTCGGATATCCACCATTCCGCACAGCGGCTGAGAACCTTGGACAAGGATCTGCTTCTGGAGATAGCCAGGACCAAACCCGGATTGTGGGATCTGATACAGATTCTAGGGTTGAGGAGGGGTGTTCTGGACTGGTTCTGTTTCCGTGCAGACCTGCTCAGAGGAAATCTTATTCGGTTCAGAAATGCCGTGCACGCAGCAGCAGGCAAGGACTTCATCTTCGGTACGGATACCTATCCAGCTTCGCTTGGGATGTTTGTTGGCCACAACCAGGCGGCCTGGTCGGATTTCTCCGACTTCGCAAGCCCTCTCCTTTCACACGTGGACATCTTCCCCATGATGACACTCACGAAGTGGGCTCAATTCCTTATGCAGAATGTCTCAGGGATTTCAGAATCCGCCGCCCTGGAGATCATCGGCCAACTGGTTGGCTACGGAAGTCTGGAAATGCCGAAGACAATTGGCGGCTACGCCCTGGGCGAGCCGGATTGTGAATTCCGTAATGTCCCTCTGGAAGAGCTGGTCGGTCTGGATATGCTAAAAGCGAAGCTCTTTCTGCCGGTGGAGACGCCCTCCTATCCTATCATCCAGGGTGGCGGCGCACCTCACGAATGGCCATTGGAGATGGTCAACAGGCTGAAATCCCTCGCATTGGACCTTGGCCACAATGGTGTGATCTACCAGGGAACAAGCGTACTTGTTGATTTCGAATTCAGATAGATTTTCCTAGGATGCCTTCCGCATTCCGCCACTTCACCTTCTCGAAAACATCCTCAGGCAGGTCCAGCTTCAAGAGCAGATCCATCAGGTTCCTGTGGAAGTGATCGCGGGCAAACAGTAGTTTGTCCTGAAATTCTACAATGAACTTGCGGCTGAACGTGTGATCCCTGTCCAGAGCAGGGACGCCATTCCCCGACAGGTCCGCGTAGAGGTTATCGTACTGATCCAGCATTTGGCTTACCTTTCCTTCAGGCAATACTGGACCCTTGGGCGATGGAATCTTGTTGTGTAAACCATCACCTGAGATGTGCGCCCAAAACCCCTTTGCATGACCGATAAAGATTGTTTCCGGATTCGCCTGCAGCGCCCGCTCCAGCGCCTCCATCGTCCCGCCATACCACGTATTCGGGCGAGGGTAACTCGGTCCCCGATCGATGGCGTATTCCAGGTGAATCGTAATCGGCAGCCCCATCTCGCCGCAGAACCGGTACATCCTCATCAGATCAGGATCATCAAAGGGGACCCGCACTTTCAGTTCTCCCGCTAGCCGAACCCCGTGAATCTCTACAGCCGCTTTCAGTCGGTCTATCGCGTCTGCTCGCTTAGGATCAGGCATNTATCCCAGGATGAAACGTTCAGGAGCCTGNCGGCTGACCGATAACACATCTCCAAACGGAATCACGCCACCTGTGGGAGGCAAGTGTGCGTTTAGGCCTGGATCGTAATCCCTTCCGGGACNCTCCCAGNTCAGGAGCCACAGGATGTCGATGCCCTGCGCATCCATATTCTCGAGGATCTTTCCTGCGTCGTGGCCGTGCCAGTTGGGATGGTTATGTGCGTCAATCAGCATGAAGATGCTCTCCCGAAACCGAACAATGTATTGAAAGTGAATCCCTGCATCCGGATCCGCCCAGGTNAGGGTGCCTATTGCTTTCCTGCNTCCGCATCGCCAAAATCNATAATCTTGGTGTCCCCANCATAGGTCACCGGATTATACTGCTGGACATGTTTCATTTTTCTTACGATCTGACTGATCCGCTCGCCCAACTGCACGATTGACTCCATATTGCTCCGTCGAGGATCGTCGATCGGGGTTTCGTTCAGCATGAGTTGTGCAAGACCTATATTCACCGTCAGCGGTTGATTGATCTCGTGGGCGGCAGCGCCTGCCGTCTCGATCAGCACACGGGCACGCTCCCCCTCGTCCAGGTCGTCATTCCAAAACCAGAACGGCATGACACTGAACTCTCTGGGAGGGTTCAAGAATGTTCCAGGCACACGAACTCCCTGCAATTGTCATATCGCTGCAGCAAAGCTGGCCGGCGGAACATCGCGCCCTAAAACGAAATTGACACGCCGCTGGTGATCAAAGTATCCAGCTTCTTGGTTCCATCGGGCGGCTTGCTGTCATAGTGCAATCTTGCCATGGAAGCTAGGGATAGCCTGCTTGCGACGTCCACACTGAACCTCGTCTCACTAAGCATCCGAAAATCATCGAGCCGCCTTAATCTAGGCTGAGTATAAACCGTCCAAGTCAGCTCAACACCTTCCTTCAGTTCCGAGTTGATCGAGAGATAGTTGCTCGATCGGTGGACAGAGGTCCGGCGGTCGTGATACGCGGTCACAGTGGCCCCCAGCCTCTCCTGTTCGAACATATATGCAACGCCCAGGTGAATGGCTGTGGCTCCAGCCCGGTACAAGCCAAGCCTGAGCCCTCCACCAACCAGCCATCGAAAGTCCAGCAACCTAGATTTGTCGTAATTGACCTGAATGAATCCCTCAGGATTCCAGCGGCCGGTCACCCGGTGGACCCGTCGCAAATGCGCGAGTGCTTCGTTGGAGAATCGTTCTCCTCCCTCCCAACCCAGTTCCACCCTCCCCGCCACAAAGGTCCTGGTGGACAGGCCCATATGATCCAACTTTCCACTAATGCCCAATTCCTGCGTCTCTGTATTCCCCGTCCGTGCAGAGAGATCCAGCTCCAATCTACCCCTGAATCCGGGTCTTGATGAATTCGCTCGAAGATCCTCGATATTGACTTGAGCATCGACCGCCACGGCGGCACACAGAACGCTGAGAGTAGTAAAACCGTAGCCACTCAGACAACCACATAACTTTCGTTTGGCTCTTCTCAACCTCCAGCTCCCAAGTAAGTAGCCCTGCAGGATTCCCCAGCAGGGCCTTTTGCAATTAGCGACGTCGACGTTCCACGTCAATCCGGAATTCCCAAATTTAATCAGGGCGACACCCCCCTCTTATCATTGGGTCCAACCAGTGTTTTGAGCCGATCTCGTGTCAGCGAAACAAAGTTGCACAGAAACGGCCTGGTCTCCCTGGGATCGATAATTTCCTCCACGGCGAACGCCTCAGCTGTTTGGAACGGTGATGCGAATTGCCGAAGTTCCTCTTCTAGTTCCTTCTCACGTGCGGCCGGATCAGCGGAATTGGCAATGTCACGTCGATACGCCGCCGCCACCCCGCCCTCGATGGGTAGAGACCCCCACTCCCCCGAAGGCCACGCTATCTTGAAATCCAACCCATCCTTGTCCTGAGTCGCCATACCCGCCATACCATAGCACTTGCGGATCACCAGCGTGAATATCGGGACCTTCACTCGGTGAATAGCGAACACGGTCTTCATACCCTCGCGCAAGGTGGCCTCCTCCTCTGCAGACCTGCCGATCATGAATCCTGGAATATCCACCAGAAAAATGAGTGGAATGTGGAAACAGTCGCACATCTCGATAAAATGTGTCTGTTTCTTCGCCTCCTTCGCGCTCATTGCGCCACCATTCACCATCGGATTGTTGGCAATAACACCTACGACGTTTCCGTTCAATCTGGCAAGGCTGGTGATAAGCGACCGGCCGAATGTTGGCTGGATTTCGAAGAGAGAGCCCTTGTCGAAGACTAGCTCCATTAACCTATGCATCTTGTAGGGAGCGGTGCGTGTCCTGGGAACGATGGACAGCAGTTCATCTTCACACCGATCGACAGGGTCGTCACTTGATTCGCAAGGTGGCAGCTCCCAGACATTCTGGGGCATATACGACAGAAATCGCCTGACAGCGTAGAAACACTCCTTCTCGGAATCCACCACATTGTCGATTGTTCCCGCGAGATCGACTGCGACTTCAGGTCCACCAAGATGCTCCTTGGTCACATCCTCCCCCAGAGCACGCTTGACCAGCGGAGGCCCACCTGAAAACACCTGACTCGTACCGCGAACCATCACAGACCAGTGTGACAGGATCGCTCTGCCAGCCGGCCCTCCTGCGGCTGTTCCGAGTACGGCTGTAGCCACCGGGACCTCGCCAAGAAGCTGGACAGACCGACCGAAACTGTTCACGCCAGGGAAAACGGTGTAGCCACGTTTCTCGGCACCCCGCACCGAACCGCCCGCCCCGTCGGCGAGGTTAACGAGCGGAACCTGTAGCTTGGACGCCAAATCCTCGATGAATCCGCCCTGGCCGCCCTTGCGTCGATGGGTGCCAGGACTCGTCCCTCCACGCACCGTAAAATCCTCACCCCCGACCGCGACGGCACGACCATTGATTTTCGCCATACCCATTACATACGGGGCAGACAGAACGCGCATCAATTCCCCATTCTCGCTATACTCCGACCTGCCGGTAAGACTCCCCACCTCGGAGAATGACCCCGAGTCAACCAGGCCATCAATCCGCTCTCGAACGGTCAGTCGTCCGCCCTTGTGCTGTCGTTCAACATTCTCCTCACCACCCATCTCCTTCGACCATTCCCGCCGTCTTTGGAGTTCATTAACCTCATCCTGCCAGCTCATCCAAACCTCCGAATTGGTAATCGATTCCTTCCACGGCAACCTCAGGAACGGGCGTAGACGGCCTTGCAAGCCACCATATCTTCTACTTCCTCTTTATTGAAACCAGCTATTCTGGTCAGCACCTCTCGCGTGTCCACCCCTACCGGCCTGCCCGCCCATTTGACNGCACCCGGCGTGTGGGACAGCTTTGGGACCACACCTGTAATAGTCACCGTGCCAAGCGTCTCATCGGGAAGATCGAGAAGCATGTCCCGTGACTTGTAGTGCTCATCCTTGAAAATGTCCCTCATCGTGTAAATTCGGGCAGCGGGAACTTCCGCTGATTCGAGNTGGGATTCCAGCTGAGCCAGTGTGTGCTCCGCGGTCCAATCCCCAATGGTCGTATCCAGATCATCTTCATGCGCAGAACGTTCGGTTGGACTGGCGTAACGACTGTCATCCANCAGTTCCGGCATCCCCATACAGGCNGCAAGCCGCCTNAATGTCGCCTGATTTCCNGCCGTTATGTGGATGAATTCACCATCACCTGTTGGATACAAGTTGTTGGGTGTATTGTCCGGCAATCTCGACCCTGTCCGGGTTGCCACAGTACCCAGCGCGGCGAATGCCGGAATGTGTGGCTCCATAAAGCTGAACGCCCCTTCGTACAGGGCGGCATCTACGACTTGACCTTTCCCTGTCCTTTCACGTGAGTACAGGGCCATCACGGCTCCGAACGCCCCGTACAGTCCTGTGATTGAATCTGTCAGGGAAATCCCAACCCTCGTCGGCGGCCTGTCCGTATCGCCGGTGACCTCTCGCAGCCCACCGACAGCCTCGCTGGTAACACCATACCCTGGACGTTCTTTGTATGGACCTGTCTGGCCGTAACCGCTGATCCTTACGACCACAATACCCGGATTTGTCTTTGAAAGGGACTCGAAATCCAGTCCCCATTCCTCAAGTTTTCCCGGTCGAAAGTTCTCTACCAGGATATCCGATTTAGCAACAAGCCGTTTGATGACCTCCTGACCCGAACCCGTACGCAAGTCCAATGAAATCAAGTGTTTGTTTCGGAGAATGCTGGCGGCATACAGCGAGCGCCCTTTGCTTCTCTTCCCCATCGTGCGCACAGGGTCACCGGAAGGAGGCTCCNCCTTGATCACCNCCGCNCCGAAATCCGCAAGCAGGCGTCCGCAAAACGGACCCGCAACCGTACTACCCAGTTCGATTACCCGGCAGCCGGCGAGTGGACCTGAGTTGTTCTTCATCTTTTCAGCTCATCTTCCAATGTCGTTTAGACGGCCTATATACCCAGTGCAACAGAGAAGATAATGATGCCTTGGGAATAACACAACAAAAGCCGTGCTCCCTCGGGTCCCTGTGCACAACTGTAACCACTACAAGGACCAGGTTTCCCTCATCAAGCCTCACCGGCAAATCTTTCCCTGGGTCACAAATCAGCCTGGTCCTTTCATCCAGCTCCTACTAAAATTCCTGACACGTAGGGAAAATTGGTTCCCTCAGATGTTTCAGAACCTTAATCAAGAAAACTCCTAGCAAACCAGCCAGGTGATCGAACGTGCGCGCAGTCCCTTGAGTTCGGGCTTATTGCTTCACAACAGCGAAAGGGACTTGCGAACTGAACTCACAAGCCCCTTCCGTAATGCTTCCTTCGCCTTTGATCTGTCTTAGACCTCAGTGACCCACTTCTCCCTTTCCCACTGCTTCTGTCCGATCGACTCCACATATTCTTCATCCTTGTGCTCCTCCAGCCATCCTTTTAAGGGGACATCTTCATCGGTCGGCTGCCACCATCCCTTAACATCCACACCGTCTCCCAAGAGCTGTCGTCGAATAGGATCGCATTTCTGCAGGATTTCTTCGGGGATCAGGTTGTAGTCAAGCCCCCTGAGCCACCGGTAGCTGTAACCCAGGAACAGCACCTTTCGGGTTACATCCGACGTATTCAATCCCCTGGCGTGCCACAGGCGACGGTCGAATAGAACAGCGGTCCCGGCCTTCACTCTCACCTGNATCTCATCTTCAAATTCATCCTCCGGATGNCGATCCGGTGGATAGTCACGTTTGTGGCTGCCCGGGATGATCCGGATACCCCCACGATCAGGCGCATCTGTGTCGGACAACCAGTAGGCAATCTTCAGGGACAACCTAGGCTGCGGGCGCTCCATCTCGGGGACCGGTCGACCACCATCCTGGTGCCAGCCCCCTACTTTCTCGGTCGATTTGCAATCCTGTTCAGGCGGATAGTAGATCAGATGAGAGATGTAGTGCTGCACGTTCCATCCCAATATATCCCAGATCAAGGGAAACGTCTTAGGCCAGTCCAGGAGTTCCAGAAAAGCNTCATCTTCCACGATGGTCCGAAACTTCGCCATCATCGCTTCGGCCCCAAGCCCCCTTGTCTCCCTCTCCCTTGCATCTACGCGGTCGCCCGCCTCCTCTATTCTGCCCAAGGTTTCTGCATCAAGCGCCTCCTCGACAATGAGGTACCCTTGCTGGTCGAATTGATCTCGTTGCAGATCGGTCATACAATGGTGCAATGCAGTATCGTCCACTTTCTCTCCAATTCCGGGTTACCCCACAGGGAAGTCGATCCCGGGTTCACCCCTTCTGTTGTAGGACTCGTTGTCACCGTGGTAACTGGCCACACCGGGTCTCAACTCCAGCCCGAGGAGTTGTCGTTTTATCGGGTCTTCGGTCGACAGGAGATCCGCAGGCAGTTGCTGNGTGAAGAAATTGTCCATCCGCTTGATCCAGTACTTCCCGAAGTAAGCGAACAATCCCATTCTGTCCTTTGCGGAAGTATTCCGATCACCCGTGTGCCAGAGTGCAGCGTCAAAAAACACGGCAGTTCCCGCAGGGACATGAACTCTGACCTCGCCCTGGAGCGGATCTGCCCCTCTTTCCTTTGGCGGATCGTCACATCGATGGCTCCCGGGCANTACACGGAGCNGACCCATCTCCTCGGTCATGTCCGAGAGGTAGATTCCAGTGTTCAGGGACAGTGTCTTGTTGCAGGCGAACGTGACATCTCGGTGCCAACCCACTTCGCCGTGCCCGGGCCGCACAACCAGCAGATCGATCGCGAGAAGCTGCACGTCTTTGCCCAGGAGATCCTGGGCCGCACCAATCAAAGGCTCGTGGCCAAGCACATTTCGAAAGGCCTTTCGGCGAAAGAGCGCTCGTTCGTGCCAGACGCGCCGTGACTCCGATGGTTCCGTTGCACTCAGCGAGGAAGATTCCTGCTGGATTTCCGCAAGAAAATCACCTCGAAAAAGGCGTTCCAGAACCAGGAATCCTCGAAGCTCTGTCTTTGTTCTGTCGTAAGCATTGTGTGACTTGGCTTTGGTGTTCTGATATGAGTGCTGTTGGGAAGTCTGAGTGAATTGTAGGTGCCAGATATCCTCGGTTCTCGATACAACTGCGTGCAAAACCGGCGCGCAGTCATTCGAACCTATAGGGTTATCGCAGTTGGACAAACACCTTCCCGACACACCTAACCCAACTGGAGTGCTCTCCACCGGTCGTAGTGGATGTGCATCTTCTTCGGGAGAAAGTCGCGCACACTGTCCGCAAGCAGCCACTTCACTCTCTCATCCGTTTCCGCGGGCTCTTCACCTTCGGTATGCTTGCGCCAGTTCGCGGCGAGGGTCATCCTCTCCGGCTCTACGTGATAGATCCCCCGGTGGACGGTATTGCCGTCCCAGAAGATCGTCTGTCCCGCCTTCAAGTGAATCACCTTCTGTGCAGAAATGTCTGCCTTGCTCCCATTCACCAGACATTCCCGCTCCTCATCCGTGCGATATCTCGCGTGACTACCTGGAACCAGTTGAAGTCGTGAGTCATCCACTAGGGCGAGGTGCCACTTCAGTCCGTTCTTTGGACGGTTCAGGATTTCCATTTCCACTTCGGGAGACCCATCCCGGGGATTTTTCCCAAAGTCCCGATGCCAGCCGCCCGTGTGATCTACTTCGTTGGGTGATGAGAACAACAAGACGTCTCCCATTCGTAGTTCGCTTCCGAGAACCGGCTCCACGTAGCGCATCACGGGATCGGACAGGAGATAGTCTGCGAATATCGGCTCATTGAACTCCGGGGCAAACAGGCCACGGACCATCATCACTTCACCGTTCGGCGTGCAATGCGTAAACAGGTCGACTTCACCGGATCGAGCCTTTGCCTTAACGCGTTTGGCTGCGGCCAGAAGCGGCTCAAGCATTGCGGGATCTACTGCATCGTCGACGATGACATAACCTTCTGTCTCGTACTGACTCTTCTGCTCGTCGTTCATATTGTCTCCTGGGGGTGTCTGATCGGGGTCCGATACTTTCGCTTGCCCTCTGTTCTCGATTCGCCCTCACGCAAGATCAACCTGCAGACACTCGAACGAATGGTGCTGCCCTCTCGGTTTTCAACCACTTATCCGGTCCGATTCGACCATCCGGGCGGCTGTATCACAGACCGGCGGCGTGTCGTCCAGCTTTGGGATCGCCTGCTGCGTGGAACTCGCCGCTCTCCGGATCTATGAAGAGCATCACAGGTGTGGCTATGGTGCCTGACTTCGCCTCGACACGGTGGCCCCTTCCGGCCAGTTCTACGCGCACATCTTCGTCCACGGTATCATTGATGTCGAGCGAAGCCACCTGCTTGAAGGTCTCCTGCCTGTTTGGATTCGGATCGAACGAATCCTGATGGTGGTGCGTNGCAAACCGGGGTGCAGTCACCGCCTTCTCCGGCAGCATTCCGAACTCGATGTGATTCAAGAGAAGGTTCAGGGCCGCCTGGTCCTGCAGATCTCCTCCCGCAACACTGATNGCGAGAATGGGTTTCCCATCCTTGAACACCATTGTGGGCGTGAGTGTAATCCTGGGCCTCTTGCCCGGCTTGATGCAATTTGGATGTCCTGGCGTGGTATTCAAGCTTCTCAGTCGATTTCCGTAGGACACGCCGGTCATACCGCCCATTGGATCAGCGGTCCGGTCTACATTCGCGCTTGGGGTAGCGGATACCACATTTCCCCACCGATCCGCTATAACGCAAGTCGTAGTCCCACCTACCCAGGGCTCGAATGCTCCGCCATCCTTCACGGGTTTCATATTGTACGGATCACCCGGACGTGCTTCGTGGGAGGCCTGAGCCATATCGATCAGGGGCCGACGGAGTTCGGTATACTCATCGGAGAACAGCTCGTAAAGGGGCACATCTTCGAACACCGGATCCGCGTAGTACGTGTCGCGATCGGCCATTGCGAGCTTTAAGGACTCGACGGCAACGTGGACGTAATCGGCGGTGAGGTGTCCCATCCCCTTGATGTCGAACCCTTCAAGCAGACGCAGCGCCTGGCAGAGGCAAGGTCCTTGTGTCCATGTTCCACACTTGTAGACCGTGTATCCCCTGTAATCGATTGAAATGGGATCCTCGATCAACGTCTCGTGAGCCGCCAAATCAGATTTGCGGAGAAAACCGCCGAGGTCCTTGTAGTAGGCCTCCAGGTCTTCCGCAATGTCGTTTCTCTCCGGATGCCGCCCATAGAACCGATCGCAGGCGGATTGCAGTTTCTCCTCACAGCTGCCTGAGGTGATCTGCTCCTCCTCGACCATCCTCCTCAGGGTCACCGCCAGATTAGGATGCCAGGCCTCCTCTCCTCTGTCCAGGATTGCGAGCGTGGGNGAGACGATCTCTTCGAAGGACTTCGTGCCATAGGTCTGCAGCATCGTAATACACAGATCAACGACCGATGGCACAGGTGCCATCTTGATGTCCTTGTCCGGGATCCCGTTATGCATATACCAGTCGATAGCCTCCTGGGAGAGAGGTGCCCTCCCCTGCCCGGAAAGAGTCTTCACCTGATCTTGTTTTGCGTCATATATGATCACAGGGACCTCACCACCTATAGAACAGGCAAAGTGATCCGTGACATTCAGTGCGATAATCGTTCCGGCGGCGGCATCCGCTGCATTTCCCCCGTTCTCCAGGATCTCGATCCCTGCGGCTACCGCTTCGGCTCCACCAGCCGCCACAGCGCCGGTCGTGCTTACTGCATTCCAACCTATTCCACTCGCATCAGGCATATTTCCTCTCCTCANGATGTCCGCACCGNATTTTACACATCACCAATACTTCACTCGGAAGCTTCTACATTCACCTGCGTTCCGCGTTTGGACCTACAAGAGCGAATCGCATCGGCGAATAGTGTGTCTCAAGGAGGATACGGTCTCCCGTATCCTTCATAATTTGCCACATCGCGGCCATCATCGATTTCATTCGCTCCTGGTATTCGGGTCTCCCTCCCAGGTTATTCAGTTCGTGCGGATCCGAGTCCAGATTATACAGTTCGTCGTAGTCGAATCCATTGAAGACGAACTTCCAGGGCCCTTCCCACAGAATCCTCTGTGTCATCAGATATCGAGTCCCGTAGAATTCCGCATAGCTCCTCTTGAAGTTCTGTGCCTGCNNTTCCGGGTCGGAAAGCAGCGAAGCAAACGACTTCGAGTCAGGCACTCCAATGGGTTCGGCCTCCGCAAGCTCGATCAGCGTCGGACATAGATCGTGAAGCGAAACATTCGCATCTGTCACCTGCCCCCGGACAATCCCAGGCCCAGCCATAATCAACGGAATGTTGTAAGCTTCCTCGAAAGCACCGAAGTTGTGGCAGTCAAACCCGTGAGAGCCCATGTATCTGCCGTGGTCACTNACAGCGATCACAACGGTGTTCTCGATCTGCCCCGTCTCCTCGAGTCGATCCATCAGCCTGCCGAACTGGGCATCCAATTCGGTAATCAGGGCGTAGTAGACGGCGAGCGCCTCTCGCCATTCATCGTCNGAAATGTGTTCAAGNATCTCCCTCTGTCTTCGGTAGAATGCAGGGCTATTCTTNAAATCATCTCTCAGNTTTTCAGGCAGTGTTATACCGGTGACATCATACTGCTCAAACGCTTCTCTACCCGCAACTACAGGAACGTTTGGCTCCGGGAAGCTAACACAACATGCCCAGGGCGCTTCATTACCTGAAGACTCTGAGACAAACTCCTCGGCCAGTTCGGTGGTCACGTTGAGGCCCCTTTGGTCGGGCGGCACTTCCGTCACCCCATAGTGAAGCACTCGGTTGTAACCTTCAGGTCCCTCCTTGTACTTCGCCAGACTGTGTTCCTTAAGCAGTTGTTCTTTGCTTGCCACCCCTTCCCCAAGCGCTCTGAATGCCGCTCCCTCATCGCAACCGTTCACCTGCCAACCGAATTCCTCAAGCCTGTTCGTCCGTTCGATGTGCCACTTTCCGAAATACCCGGTCCTGTAGCTGGACTCACTCAGCCTCTGTGCCCAGTGCGGATGCTCTGTACGCAGGATACATTGGTCGTCATCCACACAATGTTCAACCTGCAGCACACCGTGATTATGTGGCAACAACCCGGTCATCAAACTTGCTCGTGCAGGAGAGCAGGTTGGTAGAGGCGTGTGAGCACGATTGAATCGAATCCCACGCTGGGCAAGTCGATCGAAATTTGGGGTAAGACAGTCGCTATCCGGTCTAACGACACTGGCCTGCATCCCATCGGGCAGAAACATCAATATGTTGGGTCTTTCCTTCATTTTAAGTCCTCAAAAGGTGGTAATCACGGTTCCAATCTCGCGGCAATATAACGCATTTTACCGCNGGCATCTCCATAATTCGGAGATGATCCGAATGGTAACCGGCGGATTCCNGTCCCATTTTCCATCAGGGCGTCCGGACAACCTGGACACTGAAGGGTCCTCCACGAAGGGGTTCGGAACCCTCGAATACTTGACATATAGGTATCGCTGAGGCATTTTTGAGGTGACGTCAGCGTAAACTGCCAAAATTACTGATATATACCGGAGGCATTGCCCAATGAAGATACTCCTGTACGCACTGCTTGCTAGCACCAGGTTCTATCAATTCACGACGGCTCGGAATGTGCTCGCCCAGGGTGGGGTCAGCTGAAGACGTCCCCTGCTCCCGGGAGAGTCATTTCTTCCGGGCGTTTTCTTGTTTGCCAGGAACTCTGAGATAGGAGAAAAACCAAACTCTTGTATATTTACCGCTTCTAAAAATTCAGAGTTATGCCAAACAAGCGGGAGGAGATCGGTATATGCGACTTGGGCTGGTGGGGCTGCCTCAGGTAGGTAAGCGAACTCTGTTCACATTGTTGACAGGTCAATCCCCTGGACCGGAAAGAGGCGCGGAAGCTGTACCTGGTCTGGCGGAAATGCGTGATGATCGATTCGACAACCTGGTGGAAATGTACAATCCAAAAAAGCGGACACCAGCCCAGATCGAATTCTCGCTGCTTCCTGATCTGGATACGGATGCAGAACGAAACCGGACATTTTTCAAGCTGCTGGAACGTGTGGACGTCATCTGCTACGTTGCCAGAGCTTTCGAGGACGACACGGTATTCCATTCCTCCGGGCATGTCGACGCAACTCGCGACATTGCCAACTTTGCNGAAGAACTGGAACTGATGGACCTGCTTTTTATCGAAAAGCGGCTGGAACGAATCGAGGAAGTATCCGGCAGGAAGACGGATCCCCTGGTCGCCGCAAAGGAACGCGCGGCACTTGAGCGTATGCAAAACCACCTGGAGGAAGGCAAAACCCTATTTTCATTCGAGGTCACCGAAGAAGACCATAGCATCGTCGGCAGCTACCCTTTCCTGACTGATAAGCCGGTGGTGGTAGTCCTCAATGTTGCAGATGAGGATGCCGACGCACTGCCCGATGGTCTGGTCGAGACTTTCNCTCCAAGGGGTTTCGAGTTGATTCCNGTGTCTGCCAAGGTGGAACAGGAAATCTCTGAGCTGGACACCGAGGAAAGAAAAACCTTCCTCACGGATCTTGGTATCGAAGCGCCCGCAATCGACAGGCTGACGAGAATTTGCTATGAGGCCCTAGGTCTGATTTCATTTTTCACCGTCGGTGAGGACGAGGTCCGTGCGTGGACTATCAGACGTGGGGCAAGCGCCCCCCAGGCCGGAAGAGCGATACATAAAGACATCGAGAGAGGCTTTATCCGGACAGAGGTCATCAACTACGAGGACCTGGTTGTCCTGGGCAGCGAAAAGAATGTGAAAGAAAACGGCCGACTGATGCAGAAGGGGCGCGATCACGTTGTGGAAGACGGCGAAATCCACCACTTCCTCTTCAAGGTGTAAGNTCTCTGAGTGGAANACAGCAAAAAGCCAAGGGCCTCGAGATGGGAGAGTCTCAAGGCCCTTGATCTTTCCACCGGAACAGATGCTTGTGATCAGGAATCCGTTGCCGCAAGCTTTGCGATTTCATCCTGTCCCAATGCTCTACTGTGGATCCTCAGATCTGACATCATTCCATCCAGGTATTCGTGCGCTCCGAACCCGATCGTCATGGGGCAGCTGCAGGAAATGTCCAGNTCCGAGGACCGAAATTGGGTCGACCGGGAAACCTCCTCNCCATCCATATAAATCGATAGGNAACCTCCCCTTCTAACTGCAGCCACGTGATGCCATCCGCCCGGTAGAGGGTCATCTACAGAAGCCATCTTCCCTGCCTCATATGAACAAACCTGTCCGCCGGGTAGTGTTCCCGCATACAATNTGCCNCGGTGGACACACATGGACCACGTCCGGCGGATGGGCACGTCTGGGGCAGGGTCCAACCTGCCGGTGTGGACCCATTGGGTGCCCCCGTCATAGCGGAACACATCAGAATTTGGAAGCGTACCGCAATAGAGTTTTCCATTGTAGATGTTCAGGGCCATGATCTCCTTCTGATCCCCTATCCCTGGAGCCCCGCAAGCCGGTACCCACGCATCGCCTCCCAGGAAACGATACACGTAACCCTGTGGCCAGGTGCTGACGTAGAGCTCGCCCTTGTGGATAGCCATGCCATAATTCTGCATACTCCTGCTTAGACTCCCAATTCTTGACCAGTCCTCTCCTCCCTCGTACTTATAGACATCAGGGCCGTTCGCGTTTGTCAGAAGTTCTCCCCGGTAGACCGAAAGGGAGATCACACGACTGTCCTTCATACCCACGCAACGCCATTCCTGGGCACCCTCGTACACAAAAACACCCCTATGCTTCTGGTGTGCCGCATAGAGCCTGCCCCGGAAGACGACAAGCGTGTTGATTCCGTCTCCCTCGGTCCCTGGGCGTCCACAATCTGCCCACTCATCGGGTCCGTCGAACCGAAAAACCCTTCCTCCGGGTGTTTCGTTTGGGGGAGGGATGGGCGGAAGTGCGGAGTCGCGGGGTCGGTAGTAGTTTGAGCCACAGTAGAGTTTCCCGCCATGTACGGCGAGAGAGTACACATTGTTGCACCCGTCCGGTGCACCCATATCCAGCCATCGGCTTTCACCCAGATATTTCCATACGTGCCCCAGGCCCGTCTCGCCCATCTCGAAAGTGCCCGCGTATAGGTAGCCTTGCCAGACAGACAGCCCCGATACCTGTGCTGCGTTGCCAGGACGCCCGCAGTTCACCCAATTCGAATCGGACCTACCGTTGTCTATCCCGAAATGCACGTTCCTGTAGTTGGATTGCGTACTGGTCACCCCTGCGTTGCTGACCACCGCGAAGTTGAAGCCGCTCCTGTCTTCTCCTTCGAATTTCCCCACAATGTCGCCAACAACGTCGCATGTGGATTCCGTATAGATCCACGTGGCAATTGTGAAATCTCCCGTCCCAAAATTGAGCGAAGGGTGGTTCCTCACCTTTATCACCGAGCTTGCACCGTTGAATCTCCCGGCACATCCCCTTCTTCCATCCGGGCAACCGGACAGTTTCACATCTCGTGCTTCAGACGCCAATCCGTTTCCTGAATGGTCCAGAAAGTCATCTTTCATCGGCCAATAACCAACCAGATCTGCTGTCTCACTCATCAATCTTCTCCCAGTAATTCTCGTCTTGATCAACAGGATTCTAATTTTGTCCAGGCACTCCTTCTAGCGTCTGCTCCAGGAGCACCTTGTCTCCAATCACGTAGTCCACGATCTCCACCCAGGTTCCAAGGGGTAACAACCCAACTTCAGTCGGACTCCCATTGGACTCCCCCAGTTCGAGACAGGTCCGATCATTTCCAGGATTGTAGGCATTCGAGATCTCAGCCCAGAATGCTCCAGACGCGGCCCGAACTCTCGTCCCATTCAAATTACCGGTTCTGGCCATTATATGGAACCGCACGAAACCTGGCTCTTCCAACATCCCAATCTCGAGATGGTTCCCTTGGCTGAAAAGGATCCTGCCTTTCCCCAGTCGCGAACTGACATCCAGAGTCACCCGTGAGATTCCGCCCTGCAGCGACTCGACTGCTTCCACCTTGTAGGTATGGGCACGGCCGGCCGGGTTCACGACCAAACGATCACCCTCCTTTACACCGCCCAATCCTTCAAGATCAATAGACAACATATCTGTTTCTGCTGCAACAATTTCACCTGATTTTCTGGAGTTCTTAAAGAAGAAGGTTTTTCCACCATATTTGAATTCCCTTCCTCCAGTTGAATAGGTCCGATCATCCACCATAGCCGCCAGAGGACCATCCATTCTGGACCCATCCTCGAAGGTCGTGAAACCTATTTCCCATTCGGGGGACCAGTAAATACTCACCGCTCTACCCTTACATGTGAGTAACCGGACACCACTCGAGCACCGGTCTTTGCTCGAAACGGCGATGACCTCCGACAGGGTCGACTCGGCAATCCTCGGTTCGAAAACAAGGTCCAGAAGAGTCGTATCCCCATCGGGCTTCCTACGCCATAGCACGGTACTGAAATCGTAGGTGGACTCCTCGGGCTCGCCCATCATCGCTGTTGCACGTGCAGTGAGCAGCTCTGTCTCAGCACTGGCCTGGAGCTGGTGTATATCCAGATGAACATTTTCCTCGAACCTCGACTGCCACAAGCCTTTCCAGCTGCCGGGCGCTGGACAGGTCGAGACATCATCCATATATGCCAGGGCCGCGTGGTCCGGGTGTTCCAGGCTGTCGATACACCCCCTTTGCCCCATTGGGTCTGCAACAGTGCCCTTGCGACCAACTAAAGGAACATCACCAGCCGAGAAATCTCCTTCCAACCCTCTGCACATTCGCCAATGCGTGGTACCTCCAGAGATTCTGGCGAGATCTACCAGAGCTACCCCCTCACCATCGGTTTCCACAAGAGCAATCAGCCTTCTAAAGTGGACACCGGATTTGTGCCATTTCTTCGCCCCTGAATCGAAAGCCCAGCGATCGGCCTCCACCTCAACGATCTGCAGGCCGGCCACAAACAGCGTTCTCACCAACCGTCCTCTACCTGCCTCCCTTGGTATCGCCACATCGGGCAGATCACCCCAGATTGTATTGTGAGTTGCCCAGTGATCTTCCCAAACGGTTCGGCTTGCCCAGGATTGCGGGTATCCTAGGTCGGTGATGAAGGGACGCTCATAAGCCAAAAGCTGCACATCTAGCAGATCGCGATGTCTATGCCCGTGTGTGTCGCCGTACACGATACCGGCCGCGGCGCGTTCGGGGGCCTCAGGCGTGCGAAGGATGGCGATCCCGACACCGTCCTGAATGGTTGAGCCCATTCCACGGTGGCTACCCGACGACACGGATGCATCAATGGCCTCCACGTCGGCATCGCCCGTGAATTCCGCCGCCCATCTTAAGGCCTGAGGAGACAAAGATGCGTGGTAGCAGTCTTCATTGATCCGAATGGAACCACTGGTCCGGTTATCCCTTCCGCCCAATTGAGAACTGGTCCCCGGTGCGGAACCATCACCGAATTGGAAGAAGGATCTCCCAACCATCGACAGCTCCGAAGCCTGTTTGATGAGTCTGGGGATTCTGGTGTCAGAAACCAGGGAGGGATATTTGGACTCGGGATATGCCTTCGGGTGCTGCGCCCGGAATTTCCTGAGGTGATACTCCAGAGAGAACAAACCGTTGATGTGGATGCTGTTATACCCACCTGTGGACTCTGGAGGGCCTCCGTCGGGCAGAAAGTCATTGATCGGGAAGACACGAAGCGTATCAGGCCCGCAGTCATACAGCCAGTCCATTACATCTCCGGCATCAGGACGATCCAGACACCTCAAGAGCACGAGAGCTCCCACGCTTTCGTTCGGTAGATTGCTTGATGCCCCGAAATCCAGGATGTTTTGCAGATGGATTGCAAGCATCTCCTCCAGAATGCGCAGTACGTCATCCGTGCCGTCCAGGCCCAATCCCATGGTCCCCGCCCGGGACACCAGTTCATCATCCTCCCTTAAGAACGGCCAGATCGTATCGTATGCTATTGCCAGGACCTGAGCGATCCCGGGTGTATCGATGGCGTAGCGCTGTGTTCCCTTCTTGGCCAGAGCCTTTGCACCCTCCGGCAGACTCGCCCAATCCGGCTGACCCCAATCCCATGCCTCTTCGGTTCCACCAATCTGGGCCCCGAATCTGAACTGTGGCGCCGTGGCCACATAACACTCCTCAGCTGCATAGCGTAGAAGCATGAGTCCCAGCCTCCGAGCAATTTCTGGGTTATGCCCGGTTCTCCTCAATCGTCCTGTAAGCGCCTGGATACCAGAATCAAAGGCACGNGTCTGATCGCGATGATAGGANGCCGNAAAGATGAAAATNTGGCCATCTGAATCGAAATAGCCGAACCCGTCATCGGGGTAATCTCCTGAAGTGAAATCCCCATTCATCAAATCATTGCTTGGGAACACGGCATTGCATGCGGGACATCTGGATTTGAAATCGCACGNCAGGTGATTGCGTGCCCACGGATAGAATCCACCGTAACGGTAGATTGCAGTGCCACACTGGGGACAGCCGTGGTGAACATTGGTATAATGTGCCTTGGGCAACTCCGCAGGAGGAAGCTGTCGCCAGATCACTTCGTCAGGCTGTGAGACCCACCAAGAAACGACCTCGTCTCCTGTCGGATTGGACACAGGTTCGTCTTGTAGCGTTTGTCGAGTCTTGGTGGATTCGTAATCCTTCCCAGGTCGCCATCTCCTNGGCCACTCGATCCCGTTATGTGTCGAAAGNCTCCGNCACTCCTCCAGAGTACGTACCTGTATNACGACAGNNGATTCCTCACCCCCTNGTCCGGCAACCAGATGGTAGTCTCCCGGCGATGAGGGTGATCTCAAATAATGGTACCTTGCCGTGTCCAGATCTGACCACCTTGAGTTGACAGGCTCAAATCCATCGGCCTCGAGGATTGCACCATCAGGGCCGGTTACCGGCAATCGAAAGGTGCGGTTCGGCAGGATAATCCGTGGACTCCAGGGGATACCGAGAGATGACATAGCTGTGTCCTCGAGTTTCATTCTAGCCCCAAGGGTGACCTGCAGATCAGGCCGCCTGGGTATCACAAAGGTGAAAAGCGCAACTCAGCGAGTCGCCCCTAAGTAAGCCGTTGATGCCCGGGAGGAGTGTCCCTGCCTCACTTCCGGGAAAGGTCCAGCGCAACCGTATCTTTGCGATCCCTCAGGTAGACGGTTATCCCGACGAGTGTTGGAACCGCCCAGGAACTTGTGGTAAGCACCTTGCTTGGCCTGAGCGTGGACCTCGAAGGTATCTTTGCCTGCGGTGGCCAATGCAAACTCTCCGTCTTCATCCAGAATTAGGAGTCGCTCTCCCGAGGCCAGNAGATTCGNCTTGGAGAACCCTCTTTGTCGCACTGCGATCTCACCGGCACGGACATCTATCGAGGTTAAAAAGGAGGGTCCCGACCCGCCACCGGATCCATAAACCATATCTCCAAGCCTCACTGCCCTACCGTGCGGCACCTGCATCTTGCGATTGTACCACTTCTCCGTTACAGTTGTCTCCGCACCCTTCTGGGAGAGATGCAGCACCCGACTGACTGTATCATAGGCCGAAGGATTGAACAGCAGGTTGTCATCTCCCTAGATGGGTGTGGAGATATTCAGCTTGTATATCGTCTCGTGGACGTGCTGCTACAACACTTCACCCGATGAGGGGTCCATACCAANTGCCAGGTTCTCTACAAAAGGGATCCGTTGATCCTGCCCGTCGACATTGATGACTTTCGGCGAACTGTAAGCTCCTTTGAATTCACCACCAAACCAGGCCACCTTTCCGGTCTTCATGTCGAATCCCAGGATGCCCTTGTAAACAATTGGACTGGAGGCATACCCCCAGTAGCCCGGCTTACCTCCGAATGCTTCCCACAGGCCGTGGGCCCACACCTTCTCAACCGTCTTATTGTTCAAGCACACGAGCTACGCCTTTGCACCTATGGTGAAGAGCAGATCTCCCTCAACAATCGGCGTAGTATGCGGACCGGGCCTATAGCCCGCATTCAATCCTTCCCAGAGAGGCACGGCTTATTAGTATTCCCATTTGGTCGCACCCGTTTCTGAGTCGTTGGCTATCGTGATCTCATTGTCCGCTTTTCAATACATAGTGTAGAGCACACTATCATCTACACTGATAGCAGAATTCCCTTCGCCCAGTTCTCTCCGCCAGAGGATTTTTGGCCCACCATCCTGCCACTCTTGGCCGACCTCTATTGCAGGAGATTTGAAATCTCTGTTTGGACCGCCCCACTGTGCCCACTGGGCATCGCTTGACGGAACAAGGCCCAAGGGAGCAAAGAACAGAACCACGACACCCAAAGACATGCTCGCCGGACGCATTTTCGAAAACATTTGCATTTCATCGAACTCACTTTTTGAATTCAGACTCGATCAACCCAGGTACTTCCTGGGCATTTTCGCAACCATCGTGAATTTCGGGTCCACCATATTCCCGAGCCGCATTTGGCCCACCTGTCCCAAGAGATGATAGGCCTTTAGTCGATCGAACCCGAAATCGTTCACCAACCAATCGATCAACTCCACCCACGCAATCCTGGCCGCAGCGTCCAGTGGACGGGCACTACCCGCCACCATAATGAATTCCTTGCTGATGATCCGNGGCCACTGAACTGTATAGTCTTTCTTCAAGTCNAANGTCACCGTTACCTTTGCAGGAATCTCGAGGGCAACACCTGTCAATTCACCATCACCCTGATTCGCGTGTGCGTCACCGGTAAAGAAGTGTGCANCGNGAACCAAAACAGGGAACCAGACCTCGNTNCCCGGACGCGTCTCCACACAGTCCATGTTNCCACCGTAGTAGTCCGGCGTCAAGGCATTCACCGCCTCAATTTCTGGTGCAACGCCCATGGTGCCAAGAAAGGGCTCGTAAGGAATCACACGGTCTTCATCAAAACGGACGCCTCCATCTTCGAAAGGCAGGAACATCCACTGCTCTGCCAGGGAGTCCTGCAGAGTTGGATCCGGCTTGGTGGAGGTCAGGCCTCCGAAGAAAGGAACCAGCCCGGTAACGGCGTGGTCTCGAGTGGGTTCTATCTCAAGAATCTTTACTACAAGCGTGTCGCCAACCTCTGCCCCCTCGACCAGAATGGGTCCAGTTTGCGGGTTGAGAAAGGGATAGGCGCAGATGTCGGCAAAGGCTTTGACATCGGGGGTCATTTTGTTCTCGAATGCGTCCACAGTATGAATGCACACCGTTTCACCCGGCCTTACACTGGCGACTGGCTCGTGGAATGGTGAATACGTGTAGCAGTAAGGACCATCTTGTCGGATGGTTCGAATATCAAGCATCTTTTCTCCAAGATTAACACTTGAGACTACTCGAATCAGATCGACCTCCTGACAATATGGGTATCACAATCGGCGACCGATGTCAAGCCGTAGAAGAAACTAGTAGATCTCCCGCTTTTTCAGAAAGGGCAATCGCGATCTGTTGATCGTCCCCTGGATTGTGTAGACGTAAATACGGAAGGCCTGACCGATCATCGGCCAGGCCTTATCGATATCCGATGGCTGCTTATTTACAGGTCGAAGTGGTATGACGTCCCGAACTGAATCTGGTAATCCGATACNAGTTGACTCTCATTCACATTCTGGTAAAGCGGAATTGGGATTCTGGCCTCCAGACTCAGGTTGTCCTTCAGATTAAACCCAAATCTCGGGGCCATATAGAACCACTTCCCTCCACGCTTCCTGGCTACCTTTCCATATCCGAACGTGTCTCTTGTGGTGAATACGTGGTTGAGACTCACGCCACCAAAGAACCTGCTGCTATGCTGGTAGTCCGTGCCCAGGACAGTCTGGAATTCGTCACCGTATTTGTACCCATACGGGTTCTCCTGCATGGTGAACCGAGTAAAAAACGATCCCGTCACGCTGAGATTATTCCAGGACTGAGTGGAACTGATCGAAAATACCGGATCATAGCTGCCCGTCNCCAGTTGCAGCAGGTCGGAGAATCGGGTGCCGTACTGATCCACTGCGTGAACCGAGCCTGTGGCCAGTTTTATGCCAACAGTAATCACCGTCCCCGGCAATTTGAGGAGGATATTGGGCACGAAGTTCACCAAAAGGACGATATCGCCCATCCCGGCCGAGTGCCTAGTGTACTTGCCGCCTTCGTATTGATCCTCGTGTTGCCCCGGGAACAGATACTTGTCGTTTGTAATGTTACGAAACGGTACCACGGCCGCAATGCTGAGCCCTTCCGTCACCCCATAGCTGGCGAACAGAGAGCCTGAATTCAGCCAAGTTTGTTCCTTGTTTATATTCGGAATCGGGTCCATCCCAAACTGCGTTTCGGCCAGAAACTCGTACTCATAATTCAAAGAGAGAACCACCTGGCCCTGGCTGATCACGCTATTCTGTAACATTCTCCCACCTGGGAGAACGGGACGCCGTCAGCTTACACCGCCTTGCGCAAGGGCGTGTTTGTTTACCACGAAAAAATCCGCTGTAAACATGAGCAATAGAACTAGCAACAGTCTACGCATACACCGGCTCCTTTCTACCCGGCCACTTGAGCAAACATCAACTTTTCAACGCCCTCTCAAGCAGTTTTCTGTACTTGCGATAGGATCCGTATCCGGAAAACAGCACTTTACCCGAGCCGTCTACGATAACGACCGTCGGTGTTGCATTGGTTTCAAAAGCCTCAAATACGCTTCCATCCGCATCGATGTAACTTTTGAGTTTCTTCTCTCTTTTCGAGAAGTATTTCGCAATCTCCTCAGGACTATTCTTATAGGCGACACCCAGAACTTCGATCTTGTCTCCAAACTTCTCTCTGAGCTTAAAGACATCCTTCATATCTTTGGAGCAGACCTTGCACCATGTGGCCCACAGATACAGGAATGTAGGTTTCTCCCCACACAGTTCCACCAGCGAAAGCGTATCGCCTTCCACCGAAACCACCTTTACTCCTGGTACCGCCCTATTCTCTTTGGTCTTCGCCGCTACCGGCAACGCAAATGAGACAACGACGGCACACACCAGTACACTGAAAATCAGGTTCTTTCTAATCATTCTCGACCTCGGTCTTCATATTATAACTCAAACCGCAATTGTGGGANAAGGCGCATCATTACACGGATCAATCCAGTTTGATAACACCTTTATAGGCTACACGCAGTCTATGATTGAACGTATCTGCAATAAAAATATTGTCACGGTCATCCAGACCGATGCCTGAAGGCCCCCTCAACCTTGCCCATTTCGGGTGGTCGGAGTCTCCCCCGTAACCGGGCTCCTCGGCCTGGCCGATAAGGGTCGTTATGATCCCGTCTCTATCTATTCTTCGAATGCAGTGGTTGCCAGAATCCGCAATGAACAGGTTGCCTTCGGAATCAACGGCAACGTCCGAGGGTGAGGACAGTACAGCTGAAACCGCAGGGCCTTCATCTCCTGCATACCCGCCTGCTCCGAGCCCTATGGAACCCATACCGGCAATGGTGGTAATAATCCCGTCCGTGTCCACCATCCTGATGCGGTGGTTGTAAGTGTCAGCGATATATAGATTGCCTGCTGCATCGAGAGCAATTCGGCCGGTTGGCTGAGCCGACTGACCAACCGGTGCATACAGCCTGGCCTCGGTTGCAGGCCCCCCATCACCTGAGAACCCTTGACGACCATTGCCTGCATAGCGCCTNATGGTTCCGTCGGTTTCTACCACCCGGACGCACTNATTCGCCTGGTCTGCGATGAACATCCGACCGGAACCATCGAAAGCGGTCGCAACCGGAAGGTTCAAGGAGGCTTCGGTGGCCGGTCCGCCATCACCTGTATACCCTCTCTCACCTGTTCCTGCAATCGTCTCAACCTGACCCGTACCGAGATCATATCGGAGTATCTTTGAATTGTGCCACGCCGCTATCACCATTCTGCCTTGCGGGTCAAAAGAGATGTGGGTAGGATGATCCAAGGCAATATCCAAGGCTCTACCCGGATGGGCGGGACCCAACTCGCCTGTTCCGACAGAAGGCTGAACCTTATGGTTATCCAACACCAGAATACGGTGGTTGTTCCAATCAAGGATATAAGGCCTGCCATCAGGCCCTACGGTCACATCCTGCGGTTGATAAAGCCTCGTCTNAAGGGGTTCGATCCCAAATGCNGAACGCCCGGGTTCGCCATTCCCTATCAACGTGGCCATGAGTGAATAAGGAAACCCCGGGTAGGCCTGATAGCGCTCATCG
This sequence comes from Gemmatimonadota bacterium, assembly GCA_002709665.1. GTDB lineage: Bacteria > Latescibacterota > UBA2968 > UBA2968. The sequence goes on from PAQK01000030.1 coordinate 55,289, forward strand.
TCCCCGATTGGCAGTGGCTGGTCACACGACAAAAACGGCAGGAAGACCAGACCGAGACAGGCCATTCTGATTAGGCTTCGCAAGTTGGCCCTATCCATAGCTGAAACGCTCACATTATCACGTGACGAATAAGGTGATTGTATGTATCTGCAATGTACAGGTTGCCGTCCGGGTCGAAGGCGATCCCTGCAGGCCGGTTGAGATGTGCTTGTAGAGCCTGACCACCATCTCCCGAAAATCCTGCGGTACCCGCACCTGCAACAGTCGAAATCGTTCCAGAAGAAAGGTCGATTGCCCTGATCCTGTGGTTCAACTCGTCTGCAACGTAAAGACGTCCACCCCCGCCGATCTCGATATCCCTGGGCCTGTTGAATTTGGTACTCCGCGCCGGGCCACCATCCCCACCATAACCTGCCTGGCCCGTACCCGCAACAGTCTCGATGCGATTCAACGAGAAATCCACCACTCGAATCCGATGGTTGTGTGTATCTGAAATGTAGAGCCGGCCCTGGGCATCAAAGGCCAACGCACCTGCCGGAGCCAGGTCGTCACCATCCCTCATTCTGATCTGTGCCTGCAATGGCGGTCCACCATCCCCCGAGAAGCCCGGGACGCCCGTGCCAACTACCGTGGTAATGATCCCCTCAGTATCCACCTTTCTGATCCGGTGATTCCACTGATCGAGGATATAAAGGCTTTCGTCGGGCGCCACTGCTGTCTGGCTTGGATGATTCATAAGTGCATTCCAGGCCAATTCACCGTCCCCGGAAAACCCGGGGCCGTCTCCTGCAAGCACACGCACCCGCCGAGATTGCTGATCGTATAACCGCAATTTGTGGCTGTTCCAGCCGGTTAGCAGCATCTTGTTATCCGGAAGGTGCAGAATGTGCGTCGGGTGGTTCAAATTAACCGAGGGACCTGGAGCGCCCGGGGGTAACAAATCCCTATCGTCATACGGACCGTCCCCAGCGAAACCGGTACCGATCGCCGTCTCGATCGTCTCCTCGTCATCGGAAAGGCGTCGGACCACATTGTTGTTCCAGTCCACTATGAAAATGCGCCCAAAAGATGTAACAGTCACATCAATCGGCCAATAGAACTCCGTGGTAAGGGGTGAGTTTCCGTTCCCATTCCATCCGGCATCACCTGTCCCTGCCCAGGTACAGATGGTGCCGGGCACATCCGAGCAAAGGGATACGGGCTCCGGGTCTTCCTCGTCATCGCCAGTGAAGGTCGGAACAGTCTCGCCGACACATCCCACCAGGATACCTGAGACGAGGAGCCTCGTTATCCAGGAAATCCAGCATCCGCTTTTGCATTCGGTCCGCGCCATTCGACACCCTTCTCTCAGAAACTACTTGCACACCTGAAGCCATACTCGCTTGTGGCTTTGAAAGGCGCATCGAACCACCGTGTTGTTGTTGTGCCGATGTCACTGACCACCCAGGATCCACCTCGAAGGATTCGGACCAAGCCGGTATCGGGGCCCTGTGGATTCTCCCTCGGACTTTCCAAATAGTAGGCGAACTCGAACCAGTCGCTGCACCACTCCCAGGCATTACCCATCATATCGTGCACGCCATATGGGCTGGCACCCTCCGGGAGACTTCCTACATCCGTGGGTCTGCCGTAAAACATAGATGTATTGGCCAGATCCGGATTGGCGGGGATATTTCCCCAGGGGAACTGGCGTTCATCCGTGCCTCTGGCGGCCTTTTCCCATTCAGCCTCCGTAGGCAATCTGGCGCCGATCCACTCGCAGTACGCGCTCGCACCAAACCAGGTGATACCCAAAACCGGCCAATTCGCAGCCTCCTGCGACACCAGTTCGAACTTGTCGAGATAGTCGCGCCTCACACTGGGTGTCGGATCACCTTCCCCACCTGTTTGCGTAGAATCCTGTCCACCGATTCGGATCTGCACATCATCGTAATCCAGATTGAGCAGCACATTGCCTTCGGGATCTTTGTTGCGTTCAGAGGCATTGAGGTAGTTCACATCTTCGGGTAGCTGCCAGGCCTTTGCCTGGGTGGTTGTCCTCCGAAATCGGGACCCGTCGTTCAGGAACTTTACGAATTGGGCATTAGTCACCTCGAACTTGTCTATAAAATAGGTGTCGAGATAGACAGTGTGAGGTGGTCCATCCGGCACCAGTCCCAGATCGGTGCCCATTACAAAGTCACCTGCAGGAATCCTGATCATCTCGTGCGTTGTATTGACTCCGGGAGGTATCACGGGGTCAGGTGGGGGGGCCACTCCGCCAAAAACCCGGACAAATTCNACAAAGTCGGCGAAGTCCACNTGCCCGGAGGCATTCANATCGAATNTCTCGCTCTGGGATCCATACGCCTGNGCAAACAGAATGAAGTCAGCGAAGGTCACATCGCCGTCGCCGTTGAAATCNGTGGCGTCAGCCTGGCCAAACGCAGNNNCCGCTNCTGAGAGGCAGANNAGGAAGACAATTAGAAAGGGCATGAAAGGNCGGAATTCACAAGTGTTTTAGGACTGGGACCCGCGTGTACCGGAATAATCTGCCATTGCCGGACCCTGAAGATAGATTAGGTGATGCCGGTAAGTATCTAAAATGGCTAATCTATTAAGAATTGCAAGTTACGTACCAAGGGTATTGAAATATAGAATATCATCAAATTATTATATTAATAACACCTTACAATGCATCTGGTCAGCCTGGGAATCTCATCGGTGAGATATGCCTGTCTCATTGATGCATCACTGGTCCCACACCTTCTCCCAGTTTCCAGATTGTACCGATCGGTAGAGTGCGAAGGCCGTTCTGAGCTCACCCAACGATTCCTCTGGTTCCGCCTCAAGCACCTTGCCGGACAACACTGCCGCTGCGAAGTCAGCCAGTTCAGGACCGAAGGACTGGGGATATCCTTTCGGTTCCATTACACACTTCCCTTCCGGATTACCGGCGTCGTAGATGCGCAGCCCCCCCTCGAATCCACACCCAATGGTAATCTCCCCTTTGGTGCCCGTTATTCGCCACCAGGACTCGGGGGCGAATACCGTATCGATCATCATGGCGTCAAATGCCGCCGTCTTGCCTGACTTGAATCTAATGAGGGATCGGGCAAGAGACTCTCCCTCCATCTGCTCGAGCGGCCTGTCCGTGACGCCAACGACCTCCTCGATCTCGCCCATCCACATACGTAACGGCCTGATCCAGTGAGAACCACCGTCAACGACAATGCCCCCTCCAGTTCGTTTTGAATCGAATCTCCAGGGATTGTCGTCCTTGAACCAGTAGGGGTCNTANGCATAAACGAANGCCGCGCGTGCCGTAATCACCTCACCGATCTCCCCAGACTCCAGGACCTCCTTCGCCTTCACTATCTCGGGCCAATACTGTGAATTCTCACCCACCATAAATACGATACCCGCTTTCTCTGCACCTTCCAGAATGCGGTTGCACGCTGCCAGATCCGTGGCCATGGGCTTTTCCAGAAGTACATGCTTGCCGGCATGAAAGCACTGTAACGCAGCGCTCTCGTGTAGATCGTGGGGCAGCATGATGTCCACCGCATCAAAGTCCCCTTCTGCCAATGCCGCATCAAGAGAGGCAAAGGGCTCTCCGCCNGTCTCAGCCGCATATGCATCCCTCTTCTNGGGGTCTGTATCCACCACTGCAGTNACAGAGATATCGGGCACACGCTCCTTCAATCCATCCAGATGGAGTCGCGCAATCGCCCCGCATCCAACCAATGCAAGCTTCAGTTTCTCCAAGAATTTCCGCTCCTTAACGAAAGTTTTTCGACATGGTGCAAAAGATACCAAAAGTCATTTGGGGGGGCAACAGGATTGTGCCAAACCCAAGTTACGATAGTTGGTGCATCGCAAATCAGGGTAANGAACAACAAACCGAAAAACTATACTNCGGNTAANAGGTTGTTAAGTTGCACCTTACATAAGNTGCAGTCGAACTATTCACGGGCCGGACAAACAATCACAGAAATACTGTGACTGATACCATCTCCCTCCCAAAAAACTAACCGATAATTGGTAGTAGGACTGGGTTAGCTGTCAGGCCTGAAAAGGGGGCAATTCATATGAGGAGAAGGTCAAAATGAGCTGAGAACAGGCTGTTGGGTCTCAACTCCAGGGACATAGGCGGGTCCATCCCCCTCTCCACGGAGGAGTAAGGAGACTTGACGCGCAAAACTCGAGAAGGGGATATGGAGAGGCGCGAAATAAGCTGATTGTGGCAAATCTCCGCTTCGTGATTAACCTCGCGGCACAGCATCAGGGGTATGGTGTTGCATTGGAGGACCTGATAGGTGCCGGAAACGTTGGACTTATAACCGTAACTAAACAATTCGACAAAACTCGCGGATTCAGATTCATCAGCTATGCCAAGTGGTGGATCAGACGTGCAATCCACCAAACACTGCTGGAGGACCCTAGCCCTGTTCGGATTCCTACCAACCGGCACAAGCTACTGAAAAAGATCTCGAAGATTTCGAGCCATCTCGGCCACCGAAAGGGTTCGGAACCCGATCTAAAGTTGATTGACTGGCAGCTGGGCGTGTGTCCCGTCTTGATGGAAGACACACTTGCCCTTTCCCGACGTGTTGTTTCCCTGGACGCGCCACTGGACGCCAACAGCTTTTTAGATATGAAGCGCNCCCTCGTTGACAACTGACAGGACAGGCCTGATCGTGAGGTGACAGAGGAGTCGGATCGCAACCAGGTCCAGAAAGGCCCTAGGCACTCTAGAGTAGAGGGAAACGAAAGTGCTCCGTATTTACTTAAGGCATGGGAAGAGACAATCCACTTACCCTCGAGCAGAGCAGGAGGTATTTTGGCCTGACGCGGGAACGGGTGAGGCAGATCAAGGACAGGGCATTGCCGAAGTTGCGGCACACAAAACGGATATTTATGCTTGAACCGTTGAGGTGAGTGGCCAATTGCAGGATTTCATAGAAAAGGCGGGCGATGGGGGAGTATCGCCCGCCTTTTCTATTTTAGAGAGATAGGCGAGGGTCCGGGACGAGCGGGATGAAACGGTCATTTCATCCTCAGGGGAGAGTGCCCAAGAACCCTCGAAACCCACCTCTCCATTTTCATCGGCCGGAGAATTGCCCGGNCTGCTCTCCACTAGCTGAAATTTCACTTCTCTGATCGGCCTTCCGAGTCGAGTCAATTCTTCGTTTTCCTCTTCCGGCCCCGTCTTTCGTCGTTCTACCACGGATGGGGCCTTATCAAATCTGGCCATAATTTCGACTGAAACCCACACACGCCAATCCCGTGACCGGCAGAACAACAACAACTGCAATAAGTATCTGATATTGCATCATTTACTTCTCATCCCATCGTATCCAGAATAACTTCGAGTCTACTTGGACACATTTGAATTCATTTGACATCTCAAGTATACTTATTGGATAAACAAAAGTCAACAAAAAAATGCGCAAATGTATATCTATGTCTAGTTTTCAAATAAAAAACACAGCCAGCACACTCTCAGGTGCGCTGGCCGCCGGTACCTGCCTGCCCTTGGCTAGTCTGAACGAACCATTCTGTTTCAGTTTTGTCTACTTTTTGCTGGCCGCCACCTTGTTTCGCAACACCCCTATGTCTGAGATCTCGATTTCCACCCGATCACCCGGTTTCAGGAATTTCCCCGTGGTCGACCCTACCCCTGAAATGGTACCGGTGCTGATCAGATCACCCGGCTCCAGCGTGACGATAGCAGAAATGTACTCGATTATCTTGTTTACAGGGTAGAGCATCTGGCCAGTGTTGTTGTGCTGCTTTCGTTCTCCNTTTACATAAGTGCTGATGTCCAGTACNTGCGGGTCCTTGATTACGTCGGAAGTGACAATCCAGGGGCCTTGCGGACCAAAGGTATCCAGCCACTTCCCGTTGAGCCAGTCGAACCACTCGTCCCTCGGTCGGCTGTCCGTGCGCTTCTTGATCCGCAAATCTCTCTCGGACACGTCGTTCATCACAGTGTAACCTGCCACATACCTCAAGGCATCTTTGGCCTTTACTCCCTTCGCTTTCCGACCGATCACCACCGCAAGCTCCCCCTCCCAATCGATCGATCTTGCAACAGGGGGAATCAGGATGCTATCCCCAGGACCGATCACTGTGGTGGTTGGCGGCTTGATGAAGACTCTCGGCGTCTCCTTGTCCTGCACCGCCATCTTCCCACCGCCCTCTTCAATGTGATCCTGGTAGTTGCCGGCCAGGCAGAGCACTTTTCTGGGGTTCGGAACGGGAGCCCGCAACTTAACGCGACTCGCCAGGTGGCTGGTCTTTCCGTTGGCCTTCGGTNTCTTCCCCAATTTATCCTCAGCAACCCCTGCCGCTTTCTTTGCGGCACTCATCCCTTTGCTACCAGCATCCAGCAGGGAGATCATATCCGAAAAGAAATCGTGTGCAGGACGCTTTTCTTTGCGAGCCAACGCCCTGTCTGCAGCAGCCAGGTCGACCACTATCTTGTCGTCAGCCACAACCGCTNCGACGAACTGGTCTTTCTTGATGGAGTANGTAACAAGCTTCATTCAAAAGCCTCCTTGGTATTGGGTACGTTCGTACCGGATTAGTCGGTTGGGAAAGACAGTGGGATGGTTGGCGGCTTCGACTGGTTGGCCTTGCGTTCCTCGATCTTCATCCCATGATACTCTTCTATGAATTCGGAAAGATTTCCGGTCACCTCCTCGAAGCAGATCCTACCCTTCTCTGCCGTTGCCTTCTCCGCCTCACCCATCACNCCCGAATCTGAGTACTGGCTGGTCCACTCTATTAGTCCCATCGGACCTTTGTTGAAAAGATCCGTCCAGACGTATTTGGAACCCAATTTATTGGTCTTCGCAATCTCGCTTTTCACCCTGTCCTTCCGAACGCTTTCGGGTGCGAGGTGCAGCAACATTGAAGTCTCGAGCTCGCCTGCGTGCGAGCAGCCACCCGGGTGCACGCTCTCTCGCCACTGGCTGTCGAAGTCTGGTTTCACCTTGAGCAGTTGCCACCAGCTGGCGAACACGCAGCTCGCGTCTGTCTCCACTATCGTGCGCCTTGCCACCATGTCAACCAGGTTGTGGTTCGACCCGTGTCCGTTGATAAGAATCATCTTCTTGAAACCGTGGTAGGCGAGGCTCTTGCAGATATCCAGACAGTATTGGATAAAATGCTCGTAGTGAATGTTGAGTGAGCCCGGAAAATCCATCACGTGATGCACATAACCATAAGCAACCGGAGGCAGAACCAAGCTCAGGTGGGGTTTCAGGCGAGCAGCCTCCGTAGCAACCGCATTGGCACAGAGGTGGTCCACCTTCAGAGGCAGGTGATGTCCATGCTGCTCCACCGAACCTGTGGGCAGTATCGGGATCTTCCCCATCTCCACGGCTTCATTCACCTCAGGCCAGGTCAACTCATCAAACTTGTAGATCTCCTTAACGGACGGCATGCAAGGCCCTCCCTTTGACGTTCAGGTTTAAAGCGNGCTTCACGCTCTACTGATTATAATCCCGTGCGGATCTACCACTTCCCTCAAGATTCTCAATTCATCAAATGTAGGTGGATCAGTCTCCGTTATCTGCTCTGCAGCCAGGAGCTCGAACCCGGTGTTTTCAGCCACTTGCTCGATCGTGACGCCTGGGTGCAGACTCTCCACCTGCATTCGTTTTGACGCCGGGTGATATCCCATCACAGCTAGATCGGTAATGACCTTGTGTGGCCCGGAGCCGTGCGGCAATCCTGCCTCCTCCCGTGCTCCGGGGCCTGTCAAGTAACCGGGTGTTGTTATGAAATCCAACCGCTCAACAAATCGTCGTCGGTCGTGTTGGGTGATCACGAGTGTGTGCCAACAGAAACTGGCGAAATCGTTTGCGCCCCCACTACCNGGAAATCTGACTGACGGATTGTCGTAGTCTCCAATCACGGTAGAATTCAGATTTCCGTAACAATNGATTTGCGCCCCACCGAGGAATGCATAGTCCATCATGCCCCTTTGACAGGTCTCCATGATATCCCCCATGGAGGTCGCCATCAAAGCTCGGTAAAAGGTCCTGGAATCACCTACGGAAATTGGCATCTCCGGCATAATGGGTGCCAGACCACCCGCCTCGAACGCAACGAGAAGGTCCGGCGCGTTGAGGTTCTGTGCGAGCATCACCGTGGCGCANGGAGCCCCGGTGCCCACNCCTACCCTGGCCCCATTTTCNAGGANCCGGGAGGCCGTGCAAATCATCAACTCCATCGCATTGTAGTCGGNCATGGTTGCCTCAGTTTCCATNTNCGGCCATCAGTTCGCTTGCTCGAAGNTCAGCAATCCGGGACTCACCGCCACACTGCTCCAAATACGTTGCGTGATCGTCAACCCCTAAAATATATCGCTCGAGAAATGNCTCATATTCCTTCTCATCCTTCTCCACNTCCAGCCACATCTTCAAGTGCGCCTCATCGGAAAAGTACTCCCCCGGCATGTTGCCTGGATAGGATCCGTATGGGACCACACAGACGGCGTCTACACAGTAGGATGGGATCGTGGTAGCATTGGAGTCANTCCGAATTTCATTTGTACTCACAAGTCNTTCTGNGGTGAGAACAAGCCGTTTCGAAGCCCTGGCGAGGTCAAAATCCGCCACACCAATGCCTTTGATCCTTGCGTTTCCCAACCGGTCGCTTTCGTGTACGTGGATGAAGGACACATCCGGATATAGGGCGGGGATCGCGAGCAATCTGCGGCTGGTGAAGGGGCAAGTCACCTCCTTTGCTGCGCTGCGTTCGAATGTGTCCGTGCCCAGCAAGCTGCGCATCGGCACATAGGGTATACCGGCAGCCGCGGCCCGAAAACGACATGCGAGTGCAAAGTTGCTCCACTCGCACACCTCGACCTCGCCGCTTTGCATTATTTTTCTTGCCTGAAACGACAGTCCTCTGGCTTCGAGTCCCACGNTATATGCGGCATCCACCCTGCCGAGCAGTTTTCTGCCATTCCGATTGCCCGCCGCCAAAATCTGGAAATCGTGCGTGGTGGTATGTCCGGCGAACCCCAGATCCTGTTTCCTCTGACGTACCATCTCGTGCATGCACGATGTGGATATGCGGTTTGCGCCAAAGCCTCCGGAGGCAACGTAGTCTCCGTCTTGCACAAATGTCGCCACGGCCTCCTTAACGGTCATCACCTTGTCCTGGAAGGCCGCCTTCTTTCCCCTAAAGAATGCACGAGCAACCTCCGGATCGGGATCTGTGAAAAGCGGCCCTCGGCCTGATGCCAGGTCAGCCATGTTTATCACCTTCTTCTTTGCTCAAAGCTTTAAGCATACCCAGAAGCGCGCGATCCCTCCGGGTTAGAAATCGAGGTGCGTCTTCAGCACCATACTGGTAAAAGCCTTCGCCGGACTTAACGCCCAGTTTTCCCGCCTCCACCAAGTTGCTCAAGTATGGCGGAGCATCCCCACTCGAGTTGAGTGCCGTGAACAAATACTCGCTAATAGCCCGAAAAACGTCAAGGCCACCCAGGTCGGCGGTCCTGAGGGGGCCCATAAATCCGTATCGGATCCCCGGTCCGGCGGTCATCGCCGTATCGATGTCTTCCGCCGATGCCACGCCCTCGGCCAGGAGATGCAGGGCCTCTCTAACCACAGCAAATTGAAGCCGATTCCCCACAAAGCCTGGGACGTCCTGCCGAACCAGAATTGGCTTCTTACTTAAAAGTCGGGACACGTCCATCAGAGCCTGTGCCGTCTCATCGGATGTCTCATCCCCTTTGGTCACCTCAACGAGAGGGATGATGTGAGGTGGGTTCCAGAAGTGCATTCCCGCCACACGACCGGAATTTCTCGTGGCGGTGGATATGGCGGAAATGGAAAGCCCCGATGTATTGGTTGCCAAAATTGCTTCTGCCGGACACATTTTGTCGAATTTCCCGAACATCTCCCGCTTCAAATCCAGATCTTCTGAAATAGCTTCCACAAGAAGATCCACACCTTCGCAGGCCTCGTCCAGTCTAGTTGTCGTAGTTATCCGTTTCTGATCTGCCTCGGCGTCTCCTTCTTCTCTGAGACCTGCATCCAGGAGTGCCGCCTGGCCCATCTCCAGCAGTCGCCAGCCGCGCTGTAAGAGGCTTTCGCTCAAATCAACCAGCGAGACCTTGCAGCCTGCGTGTGCGAAGAGTCCGGCAATGCCAGCGCCCATGGTTCCTGCTCCGATGATAGCGATGGAATTCATAGAAGGGCGTCGAGAGTCGAAGGTCTAGATTCTGGAGTCATAATTGTCCAATGGGATATGGTTAAGGTGATTCTGTAGCTGACCATTTTGTGGATCCAAGCGTCAATAGCGTACAGGTAACGGTGTTGCGGTAGCACCACAATCAGAATCAGACCGCGGTCCAGCCGCCATCTACCAGGAGGGTGTGGCCTGTAATCAGATCGGCAGCGGGACTGGCCAGAAACACCACTGCCCCCACAACATCTTCTGGTTGTCCGACACGGCCCAACGGAATACGGCTGAGCAGATCTTCACGCAGGACCGGGTCGTCAAAGGTCGACTGTGTGAGCGGCGTCAGGATGAAAGTTGGGCCGACAGTGTTCACATTTATTTGGTGATCCGCCCACTCCAGTGCTAGAACCCTGGTAAGATTCACCACACCGGCCTTGCTGGAACAGTAAGCCGCGCGTTTGTAATAGCCGATAACACCGTTCTGCGAAGCAATGTTGACAATCTTTCCGCCACCGTTGGTCATCATTCTTCTGGCGGCCCTTTGGGACATGAAGAAAAGCCCTTTGAGATTCACATCCATCACACTGTCCCAATCCTCCTCGGACACTTCCAGGGCATCTCGTGGGATGTTGATTCCAGCATTGTTGACCAGGATGTCGATGCGTCCCATCTCCTTCGAGGCTTGGTCCACCATCGCATCGATGCTGTCCAGATCGGGAAGACTTAGCGGCAAGGGAAGGGCCCGCTGACCCAGATTCTCGATCTGCCAACACACATCATCGAGATCGGAGATTTTACCGGGCAACTCGCAGGGCACACAATCCGCACCAGCTTCCGCAGCAGCGATAGCCACAGCTTTTCCGATACCGGATCCCGCACCTGTTATCACAACCACCTTTTCATCGAGGCGCATGCTTGGCAGCACCATACGTTCTCCTAATCAGTTGACATCCGTTGTGTCGGCCTTCTCCATCAGAACCCGATCCCTTTTCCACACCGCACGGTAGGCCTCTATTTCTGCCTCCTCTATATTGAGGGGCACTTGGTCCACCGCAGTAATATCGAAATAGACTTCGTCCTGTGTCAGACGAGTCCTCTTGAAGGCACCGGCGCCGTAAATCGGAGCCTGATCGCTGAAGTGTTTGGAATTTACATTCTCGCTGCTGCCGAAGGGAACAATACTGAACGCCTTCATATCCGGTGACAGGTCGACGACCATGGTAAATGCCGACCCTCCGGTGACCCGGTAAAGCCCATCGTCTCCCATTTTCGACCATGTCGTATGCAGGGCTGAAGTCTGAGGCGGTGATCCACTCGATGGGAAAAGCGCTTCGCCGCGTTCCAAAACATGCACTTCCCCCCAGGGCACATCAACCCGGCCGTAGGTACTCACCAAAAACTCCGTTGCCATCCTTAATGCCTCCAGAGCCAGCCTTTCCCGGACCTGGTTATCTGAACGTTGATCTGCGGGGATCTGGAGGATCAAAGGATCAAACCGGGTCTTCCAGATACAGAACAGCAGTGCCCCCTTACTCTCCGCCGTCGCCCTGTTGTCCCAATTCCGGAGGACTTCCACGGCACTCGCAAGAATACCTGCCGGATCGTAGATTTCGTGCCAGGAGTGATTGTATGCGGCAAGTATCGTACCCTTCAATTCTTCGGCGGCAATCAGATACGTATCTCTTGCAAGGCGCTGCATGTCCTCTAAAGAGACGTCGGACTGCGTCGAAAGCCGTGCCATTGTCCTGCGACCCCGATCGTTGAAAGTACCCCAACCCAGAATCTGTGGATAATCATCGGGATTCAGGTCAGTATCCATGGTAATCAGATCCGGTGCCACGTTGCAGTTCTGCATAAAACCGGCGATTGGGTTCGAAACCTGAGGCAAGCGATCGAAAGGTATTATTCTCCCCCACTCGGTCTCGGATGCCCACCCGGGAACAGGTGAACGCCAGTCGAAGGTTCCTGCACGCTGCGGGGTGCGCGTATTGTAGACGTAGAAAAGTTCGTTCTGACGGTCAGCATACATCACATTGAAAAGGGGCACTTCTAGGTTGCTAAGAATTCTCTTGAAGGCCTCAACGTCAACGGCCTTGTTCATAGCATACAACTGTGCGAGGGTACCAACGATATCCATCATACTCGATCTGGCGGAATATGCCCAACCCTCTACCGACTTCAAAACTGGACCATGGTGTGTGTAAAGCAGTTCTCGTTTGACGTCGTAGGTGGTATCACCCTTCCACACTTTGATCTTCACTCGATTGGCGGTCATACGTTCTTTCTCGCGCTCATATACATATCGACGCGAGTTGGCCTGATCCAGCTTTTCTTCAAACATATCGAAGACATCCGTTTCGTTCAATGTCATAGACCAGGCGATTTGATCGTTGTGCCCTACGGCGATAACCGGCAGTCCAAAGAACGTAGCACCAGCCACGTTCATCCCCTCTCGACTGACCAGGTGTGCCTCATAGAGGTGAAAGGGCATCACCCATGGCAGATGAAGATCCATCACAAAGATGGGGCTTCCCGTGGAACTCCTCGCCCCCCCCACTGCCCACTGGTTGGATCCCACAGGCCACTTAAGCGTTGGCTCCAGGCCCTTTTTCGCCAATTCCGACGCTCCGGTGGTTTCCGCAAACAGGAGCATCAACCATCTGGAAAGGGCGACCACATCCGTTCCGGTTATGGTTTCAACCCATTCCGGAAGAACCTCCTCGTAAACATCGATGTAATGGTTCACCCCACTGACGAAACCACCTATGAGATCTCGAGTATCCTTGGGAATCGTACCATACCGTTCACCTGCAACGCCCTTGATACGCCACAACAGAACCTTGGTGTCACTTTCCAGTGCCGACTCACCCAGAATCTCGGAAAGCCTTCCTGCAGCACCACGGTAACTCAGCAACATCGAAATCAGATGATCCTGAGCCTGCGCGTATCCGAATCCAAATGCGACATCCGCGTCGGTCTCACCATAGATGTGCGGGACACCATAGCGATCTCTGATAATATGCGCACGGCCGGACGAGGGTACAAACAGAGAGTCTCCCAACTCCTCCAGCTGTTCTTCCGGGGGTTGTTCGGCCAGGATTGCCGCGAGGCTGTCTGCCCTAAGCGCAAGGCTATCCAAAACAACCTCCGCTGCTTGAACAACTGACGCTGAAGGCATAAGATAGAAGACTACGATGATCAGAACTTCTCTCACCGGCTACTCCCTGAAAAGATGGTCTTCAACAGGCAGCGAAACTGCGACACCATTTGTTGCAGAAATCAGACCCGCTTCCATGATCTCTTGAGCGTCGCGCGAGAGGTGCCCATTTGTCAGTCCTTCGGGTTCCGTTCCCTCCTGCAAACACTTGACGAAATACTCCGGCGCATTGCGCTGACCAATGGGCAGGGCATCCAAACGAACGGATCTCCCTCCACTGTTTCGCTTCGTGTATAGAATTACATCGTCGTGTCCACACAGGATTGTTCCCTCGGTACCATAGAGCACGACATCGTGTGGCGGTTGGTGGGGCACGGCCTCCGTCCAGGTCATTTCGAGTCGGCATAACGCGCCCGGGTATCTCAGCAACATGGCCCCATTGTCGTCCACGGGCAGGTGTGTCTTCAGCAAGCGTCCGGCCATACCAACCACTTTATTAGGGCTGCCCAGGAACCAGACACACATGCTGGATCCG
>PAQK01000031.1 GCA_002709665.1 Gemmatimonadota bacterium
TCCTACGGGAAATTATGATAGCCTTTTGTGCATATGTTGTTATATATTAAAGCGCTTGACAGGGTAAGCGAAATTAGCAATGCTTTGCGTATCCTGCATTCTTTCAGACCAAATCCCGCACGTTTTTCCGCAACTACAGCTAAGCTTCTTCAGGAGGATTGACCAGCTCGGTAATCTTGACACCGAAGGTGTCACCTACCACCACGACCTCACCTCGAGCGAAAAGCCTCCCATTGACCAGAACGTCTACCGGCTCGTGTTCTTCGGGCTCCAACTGGACGACCTCTTCGCTTTGCCAGGACAGGATGTCCTTTATCGGGACCAGCGCCCCCCCCAACTCAACGGTGACTGTAACGTCGATTTCGGCGAGACGGTCGATACCCTCCGCGGATTCTGGTGTCCCCGCCAGGCCGCCAGCGAAGGCAGACATGGCTCCGCTGAGATCTGCCGGAGTAGAAGGTGCAAGGCCACCGCCATCCTCGGGTGAGTCCTCTTCCTGTATGGCACGGAGCATTTCCTGCTCCAACATATCGTCTACATTTTCAGGATCGTCGCCTCCATCACTTGCAAGGGCAGCCAGCGGATCCGCCGGATCTCCGGCATCGTCACCCCCATCACCCTCGCCTCCTTCGACTTCCTCTTCTACTTCATCTTCGTCGGGTGCTTCTTCTGGCATGGGATGCCTCCGTTGACATAAGGGGACTAAATTATAAAAATCTAAGAATAACAGGCAATAAAATCAAGAGTGTGATTCCCTGAGAGTGCAAATCCGCCATAATTGCCGGATGTGCGGCATTATTGCCTGCTGCTTGTCAACCGTCCGCAGGATCCGTTGTATTCCTGCCATTCCATTCGAACCAAAGGCAACCCAAAAATGCCTAAAGAGGGTACCGTAGACGCCGAAAATACAGACGCAAGTAGTTGTAAAAGTAGATAGATAGGATATGGATAAGGGCATTGTAAAATGCTAAGAGGTATCGAGTAATTGATTGTCTGATGAGATTCAGAACCAAAGTTCCCGGAAGGGAAGCCGGAGGGAACCTCCACAGAGGACGTGGTCAGCATGGCAGGAGGTTTTTGATGCCGATACGCATAAACCACAATATCCCCAGTATCAATACTCAAAGGTTTGGCCACATCAATAACCGCAATTTGAAGATGCGTCTGGAGAGGCTCAGCTCCAGTCTAAGGATCAATTGGGCTGCGGATTACGCTTCTGGGCTCAGTATTTCAGAAGGTATGAGGGCGGAGTTGAGTGGCTTGAGGCAGGGGACAATTAGCTCCGAGCACGTGATCAACCTTATTCAGACTGCAGAAGGCGCACTGAATGAGGTCAACGCCATGCTGATCAGGATAAGGGAGTTGGCTGCACAATCGACGCCTTCAACTGTGAACGACCAAAGCTGGGAGTCCATAAACGTCAAGTTTGTGCAGCTCCTCAACGAGATTGACCGGATCGGTAGTGTTACATACTACAACAATTCCTCTTTGCTGTCAGGTTATGGGAATACCGTAAACGGCAACACGGCAGTATTTTATGCACTAAATGTCGCAGCCACCGGCCTGACCAACGTGCAAATATCCGGAGCAGCTGCGGAGACATTACTCCTTTCTGGACGCAGGAACCAGAGACAACTAGATCACGTTGACGAATGGTGTAGTGAGCCAGACGATTGACATTGGATCTGCGCTTGACCACGATAATACCGCTGTTGTGGCTTCAGGGNGCTCCATTGTGGCCAACTTCGACAGGTTGGGTATTCAAGCTGACTCTTTCCTCAGATCGCCTAGAGCAGGGTCCCATTCGTACTACCACCAGGTATCGGGATGGCGACCTAGATGGCACGGTATTGATCTTAGATGAAGGCACAGAAGGAACATTTTAGGTGGGTCCTGATGACGATGTAACGCACAGGATCGAGATAAACATCGTGCGTCGCCTACCTGGGCAGGGGCAGTCAATCCGTAGACACCCTAGCCTCGGCACAATCCGCCATTTCCAACGTGGACCTGGCAATTGGTAAAGTGTCTTCGGCTCGAGGGGATCTAGGCGCCTTCCAGAACCGTCTCGGATTTAATGTCAAGAATTCAGAAAATTCGATTTAGAACAAACAGGCGTCGGAGTCCGCCATCAGAGATACCGATATTGCATTCGAAGTATAGGAATTCACCAAGTCTCAGATCCTGGTATAGTCCACCACAGCAATGCTTACACAGGCGAACGCGATCCCACAGGGCGCGCTGTCACCGTTGCAGTAGGTCCGGCCGGCAGTATCTGTGTAAAATGGCACCGACCCTTGAGGTCCGTGCCGTGTTTTGTTTGTGATGGGTTTTGACATTTACCGGTACATGTGCTATTTTGGCACCACCTTCACTGGGCGTTTGGCCCTTGGGCAGTGAGCGTTTCAGGCACCAGGAGTGCGAAAATACCAGACGCAACTAACCCAAACCCTGCAATGACGAACGTAGCGGGGGAAAGTCCAATCAAATCCGCTACGCCTCCCACTACAAGGGGCGCGCCCATATGGCCGGTGTCGCCTATGAGCCGCCAGACCCCCAAGAATTCTCCCACCGACCTATCCGGGGCCAAATCCGCCCCTAGGGTCATCATGGTACCAGATCCAATCCCATTTCCAAAACCCAACAAACACGTGACCNCCAGCAGGCCCGTGAAGCTGCCAGTAAGGGGTATGAGGGCCATTGCGACAGCCTGTATGAAAAAGCAGGGCACTACTGCGTACTTTCTTCCGAAACGGTCCATAATCAGGCCTGCAGGATAGAACATAGACATATCCACAAATGCAGCGATACTCACGATCCACCCCACTTCTTGAACTGTCAGGCCGACGGCATCCGCACCAAAAAGTGGGACCACGGTGTTACGGCCCGCCCTGATCATCTGTGCGAAAAGGGCGCCTGTTCCGGCGGTTGCAAGTTGACGATAGTGTGATCTGANTACACGAACTAGATGGTTTAAAATGCTGTCGGGCAGGTTGTTGTGCCTGTTATTGGATGGTTTCTCTGGGGCCTCGAAAAAGATGGCAGAAGTGATTGATACCACAATCGCGAGGGCGCCGTAGATCAGGAAAGGGAACCGCATTCCGTAGACCGCAGCAAGCGCACCGCCAACCGCGGGCCCAGCGAAAGTGCCTATTCGATTGATACCGCCGAATACGGAGAGAGCCCGGCCGCGTTGATAAACGGCTGTAACGTCGGCCATGTAGGCGTGTCGGGAGATGTTCCAAAGGGAATTGCCGACTCCTGCCAGCAGCCGCACGAATACGATCTGGGTGATAGTGGTGGCCCAAAACAGTGCCAGAACGGAGAATGCCACGCAGGTGACACCTACCACCATCACGATTTTTCTGGAGAACCGTCGAAGGAGCAGGCCGCTTGGGACATCGGCGATCAGCATGCCAATTCCGTCACCAGCCATTACCAGGCCGATCAGGCCATATGAGATATCGAAGGACTTGGCGTAGAGCGGCAGGATGGGAATCAACATTCCCCGTCCAAAAGAGAGGATCAGGGTAGGGAGGTATACGGGAAAGATGAGCGGGTGCCGTAATCGAGCGGTCATTGGTCCTCAAATTGGCGAAAGTAACGCGACAGATGTATGTTTTTATACCTTGTTACAGAGCAATTTATGTAGTATTATATGGGCAGAAATCCAGAGGGCAGGCAGGGATTAGTTTAAACACCTCGAATTGCTTTGTCAAGTGTGTTGGAGGACATCCTGGAATACTGCAAACTGGGAAGAACAGGACTGGATGTGAGCGAGGTCCGACTTGGAACGTGGGCATTTGCCTCCCAGGCTTATGGAAACTAGCGACCTGGATACCATTCGTGCGGCGCTCGATTCCGGTATTTCCCTGTTCGACACCGCACCACTATACGGGGACCTGAGTCGTGAATGGATTTCAGAGTACATTATCGGCAAGGGGCTGGGTCCCAACCACAATCGCGTGGTTATTTCCACGAAATTCGGCAGACGGACAACCTAACATGCGGCACCTGATTTCAGTGCCAATTGTCTGGTTTCTTCGGTTGAGTAAAGCCTGGACCGGCTAGGAATGGACTACATCGACATTCTCTTTTTCCATTCACCATTCGGGCACGCGGAAATCGAAGATGATGTCTGGCAAGCGCTCGACGATCTCAGGAACAGCGGAAAGATACGGTTTGCGGGTCACTCGATCTCCAAACTTGAGGACACCAGGGGAATGGCAGAACATTGGGCAGGTGAACGGAAGATCGATGTTGTCCAGGTAGTCTACAGTTTGATGAACCGGGAGGCGAGCGGCCTAATATCCCAGCCGGGTGAGCAGGTCATCGGTGTGGTAGCGCGAGAGTCGCTTGCCAATGGTTTCCTATCCGGTGTGATAGCCAGAGAGACCGAATTTCCGAAAAACAACCTGAATGCCCCGTATTCCCGTGATGAGATCGATGAGTGTGTGAGCTATGTGGAACACCTCGAAAATCCGCTTAAAAAATACATACAAACTATTACACAAGAATCACTTATATGGTTTTTTGGATGAAGAGGTGATCTCCACGGTCCTCAGTGGCGCAAAGAACTGTGCCGAACTGGAAGACGCCTTGAATGCGTCCGGGATCCAGGGCTTCACCGACGACGAAAATGCCCAACTCAATGCCCTTCACGCCAGGGATTTCTCCNGAGCTTGATGAAACGCATTATGGACCTAACCACTGAACAGATCAGGATATTCAGACACAACGGGTTCCTCAAGTTACCCACGAGGCTGGACGATGAGCGCATCATGGCGCTCAAAGAAACTATCCTGGCAGATATCGAGCAAGTTGCTGAGCCTGTAGCAAGGGATGCCGAAGGTCGGGTGAACAGGATATCCGGGATCCTCGATCGAGATCCGATATTTCTCGAAACAGCCAGCTGTCCCCAGGTCACAGTCCCCCTATCCTCTCTCCTTGGGCCCAATATCGANGTCGTCCGGAACCGACACAACCACGCCACTTTGAACAGGTCATCCAGCAGGCAGGACAGTTTCCACAGAGATGTGGCTCAGTGGACACGCAGCATTTTGACCGTAATTTTCTACCTGGAGGACGCGACCTACGATAAGGGCTGTACCATGGTGATTCCCGGTACCCACCTGCTGCCGAGTCTTGAGGCGATGCATCACCTGGAACAGGAGGAACTTGTGAAAAAGGCCTGTATTGTGGACCAAGCTGTGCCGGTACCCATGTCCGCAGGCGGAATGTTGGCTATTAACAGTTTAATTTTACNCAGGATAGGAACGAACAAAACGAATGAGACGAGGATAAGTATGACGTTCGGCTATCACAGTTGTGATGAATTGAGCGGCCAGGACGAGAAACGAATTATGATAAGAGGTGAACGGATATACAGGGGGAATGACCTCTAAGTTTAAAAATAACGCAATGTAATGTGGGATTATGTGCCCCGGTTCACCGGGGCGAGGGGGAATTCATGGNGGTATTCAGGCTCTGGGCAGGNGGAGATGCACATGTGGGAACGGACCTGAGGGTCAGTCAACGAACAAGCCTCAAAGATGCTATTCTGCAGGCGGAAAATGGTGGTGAGGAAGGCGGCCCGCCGTTTGACTGGGACATCATGTTTGATATTGGCGATCTATCCGGTTCCCAGACACCGCCACAGGACGAAGAGGGGGAAGAGGTCGTTGCGCAATACAGCGTTTCGACAAAGCACCCTCGAGAGGATTTCTACAATATTGTAGGTAACCACGATGCGAGCGGTCCCTATGAGGCCTGCCAGTGGTGGTTCAAGAAATGGGTGGACCCGATGGGGGAGCACCCGGAGTATTCGGGGGTACACGCTAATAACCGCCCATATCCAGTTGAAGGACAATGGGATAGGTACTCCTTCAAGGTGGGTAACATCCTCTTTCTCGCTATGGGAGATCGAAACGACGGAGGACCGCCCGTGGGGAGAGGGGAGCGAGGTGGATTCCCAGCAGGTGCGGTCACGATGGAGACGTTTGAGTGGTGGCGGGATATGGTGTTGAGCAATCAGGACAAGAACATCATNACTGCGCACCATCATATGCTGAAGGAAACCACCGTGGCTTCTTTCGACTGGGTGGGTGTGGATGAGGGGTATCACGGACGGTTTGAGGAAGGTGCACCCATAGGCGCTTCTTATCTATACTGGGTAGGGGGCGAGCCAGACAGCGGCCGTTTCGAGGCCATTCTAGATGAAAACCCNAGAGCAATCGACCTCTGGCTGGGTGGACACACCCACACCAATCCAGACGATCTGATGTGTGGCCGGTCTCACGTAGAGCAAAAATGGGGTNCGACGTTCTTCAACGTTTCCGCACTTTCNAAGCATCACGGCAAAAAAAATGTCCCGATGAGCCGGTTGTTGACTTTCGAAGAGGGATCTACAGAGGTCAANGTGAGATGTTATCTTCACACCAGTGATTACGCAGCCCAGGGCTGGTACGAACCCTCGGAGCGAAGCATATCGTTCCGGTATCCGTTTTCATACTAGAGGCTGAATGAGGGGAGGATGCGCGTGGGTGGGGATGTTTTGTATGTAAGTGTCGCGATGTTTGTTGCAGCAACACTGCAGGGGGTTACGGGGTTCGGTTTTATGTTGTTGGCCTTGCCGGTGCTGGTTGTTGGATTTCCAGCACAAATTGTTGTTCCTGCATTANTTATGTCGTGGATTCCNCTGGGTACANNACAGCATATTCAATTCAGANATCAGGTGGATTGGCGGATCCTGATCTGGTTTGCGGTCCCAGGTCTGGTGGGGCTTCCCCTTGGCGTGTACATTCTGAGCAACACAGATACACTGACGATGCAACGGGGAATCGGCATCTTGATGGTCTGTCTTGCGGTTCTCCTTCAACTAAGACCCGGTGCACCCTTCAAAAGGGAGACCTCAACCATATTCGGTGTTGGACTGATTAGCGGCATATTGGCAGGAAGTACCGCTGTTTCCGGTCCTCCGATCGTTCTCTTGGGACTTAAGCAGCGCTGGGACTTTCGGAGATTCCGAGCAACTTTGTTGACCTATTTTCTGGTCTTGTCGCTTGTGGGATTGCCTTTCCACTATCAGGCAGGCCTGCTAGATGCAGCGTCCCTCTCGCTGGCGCTTTCCGGGTTGCCCGGACTAGTTGCGGGATTTTTGATGGGCGCATTTCTGCGGGAACACATCGCCAGCGATGCCTTCCGGTGGATTGCAGTGGGCATGGTTCTGGTCGGCGGCCTGGTTGCAGTGTTCTTATGAGAGGGAGCGGTCATTCCCTAAACAGGCAGATTCTCCGTCTGGGTGTATCCACCACAATCGCCACGCTTTCGGTTCCCCTGATCGGAATCGTGGATACGGCTCTGGTCGGTCATCTTCCCGATGTGGCCTATCTTGGATCTGTAGNCGTTGCGAGTNTGATTTTTGANGTGTTGTACTGGGGGNNCGGTGTCCTGCGAATGGGAACCACGGCGCTTACNCCCAGTAACACNGTAAAGGAGATCACCGGTCCTGTTTGCAGGTTTTATTCCAGACCTGTCTGATCGCCTTGGCGGCGGGCATCCTGGTGGTTCTGCTCCAGGATCTCATTGCGGACATCGGTTTTGGGCTGGCAGGAGGCACGGAAGATGTAAAACTTTGGGGTAGAAGATATATCGGAATCCGCATCCTGGCCGCGCCCCTCGTGCTGCTGAACTTTTCGATTACCGGGTTCTTCCGTGGTGATGCCGACCGTCTATCCCCGTTACCGAGGAGAGAAGTGGCTCAAGACTTTCGTGCCCTGATGTCGTGGGGGCCATCCTCTGGAAGGGATTNTGCGATCCCGTTTTTTCTTGACTTGCAGTTCCCAGGCTAATATTTTTTTAAAAATACATTTGGGAATTAGCAGCTTAGACCCAGACATCGGAGGTTATCGATGAATCTGTTTGGGAATAAAAAGGCCAAAGCCGCCCAGAACGGTGGCGGGAAAATCAGCTTTAACCGCGTCCAGATATTCTCCAAGCCGGAAGTGGTAAATGCCGTGATGAAGGGCCTCCGTGGGGAGGCGACAACCGCCCAGATCAGCAGGCAGAAGTTGAAGGCTGCGTCCATGGTCAGCGGACGTGGCGAAGGACAGATCTACAACTATATGATCCACAATTTCAAGAATGGCCCNAAGCCAGTGATTGTGGTGAGTTTTCCCAGGTCCAAGACAGGTGGAAACTTCGTGCCTGCCGACAACCCGATAGAGGCCGGCGAGGTGATGGAGATCAGCTACAGCATGGCCCTGCCCGAGGCTGACGGGAACACTCTTTATTTCACGGCACGCGGCCTCTATCTCCAGACGGCGCTCTACGTTCCCAACGCGAAAGACCCGTCGAAGCCCTGGGTTGGTTCGAGAGAAGCGACCGAGAAGAAGCTGGGGGCAGCCGGCATTAAACAGGGCAAGGAAGTAATCCAGATTCGCATAGACCAGGTGACCGTGTTCCCGAACGCGCCCGAGACATTCACNGGTGATCAGTTCTCACCCTACATATTCTCTCCGGAGCTCTGGGTGATCGGGGGGGGTGGTGTCTGGGCCAAGAAGGGCGGGAAAGGGTATTTCGAAAGTATTCCTGAAGGTCTGTCTAAATATATAGATAAGCAAGAGTTTAAGAAATGTATTAAAGGTGTTACTTTGGTGGAATTTGGTGTCGACACTATCACCATGCTGGTCCCCGAAAACATCTTTACTGACATCGAGCACGACAGGTTGGTGCCTTCGGTCAAAAATAAACCCAATGACAATCTGCAGGTGTTGAATTCCTGTCTGGGATTCCTGCTGCGATTTGAGGTGGCCGATGAGATAAAAGAGCTGATGATGAGGACCTTCGGTCAAAAAATCGGAAAGGAAGTGGAAATCTGGCTCCCCCTATCGCTGGGGAACCTGACGGAAGCGGAGCCACCGAAGGACCGGATTATGTTTCAGCTCTTCCCGAGAGACCTGACACAGGAAACCAACCCTCAACGCCGAAAGAATTACCCCGGCGTCAAGTTCGTGCCTCCCTTCACGCTTCACCCGAATCCCGAGGATCAGAACACCTATCGGAAACTGATGGTGTCCATTGGCCAGAGGATGAAGGACGACGCTCGACCCGAAGAAGAAAAAAACAAGCTGGCTTCGATTCAGGCCCAGGTATCAGCGCGACACGAAGAGACAAAAGGCAAGTACGTGGACGAGAATCTGAAAAAACAGTTCCGGTCGCGCCAGGAGGCGAAGAAACGCAAGGATCAGGGTTAATCACCAAACACCACCCGGTGTAACTGACGGATTTGTGGACTCGAACCACAGGGGAGCGCCGGGGAATGCAAAAGTCGACCGCCTGGGCAAATAAATTACGTCCAGGCGGTTTTTGTTTGTCTTCGAAATCGTTTCGATGCTACAACCCGTGGATGAGTGGAGTCAATTGCTCGTTCATTGACCTTGCGCGCTGATCGCGTAAATTCAGTGTTGTGGCTTGGGGGACGAGAGACAGGGTTCTGAGGGAGGATTTGGGGGATCGCCGGAAGGGCAGCAATTCGTAGGGAAACCTAATCTGCAGCGGAAGTCGGTAGCCAGAAACTGGCTCCGACTGTTGGTATGACATCTGAAGGTGGCAACTCATTGTGTTGGGTGCGTCTGTTGGAATGAAATATTCGAGGAATGAAATGAAGAGTGTGAACACAATACTGAGAGAAATCCTCGATGAGCGGATTCTCGTGCTCGACGGTGCGATGGCAACGATGATCCAGACCCGGAATTTGGGGGAGTCGGATTTCCGGGGAGCGGCGTTTCGGGATCACACTCTGGACCTTCAGGGGTGCAACGACCTGTTGTGTGTCACCCAACCTACGATAATCGAAGAGATACACCGCGGATTTCTCGAGGCAGGCGCGGACATTATCGAGACAAATTCGTTCAACTCGACACCCATTTCTATGCTCGATTACGGACTAGAGAACCACGTGCACGAGTTGAATGTCGCGGCTGCTGCCGTGGCGAGGCGTGCGGCAGATGACTACACGCGTCAGACCCCCGGGAAGCCGCGGTTCGTGGCGGGTTCCGTAGGTCCAACAAATGTCACCCTGTCTCTCTCTCCCGACGTGAATGATCCCGGATTTCGCACGCAGACCTTCGAGCAACTGTCCGACGCTTATTACACGCAGGTGAAGGGTCTGGTAGAAGGCGGCGTGGACCTCCTGCTGGTAGAGACCGTATTCGACACCCTGAACTTGAAGGCGGCACTGTTTGGAATCGAGCGGTACTTTGATGAACAGTCTCGTCGGGTGCCGATCATGGTCTCGGTCACCATTGTGGATCAAAGCGGCAGGACACTCTCCGGACAAACCGTGGAGGCCTTCTGGCTGTCCATATCCCAGGCTGACATTCTGAGCGTAGGTATCAACTGCTCGCTGGGCGCCAGAGAGATGCGACCGTACCTGGAGGAGTTGTCGCATATCTCACCCATCCACGTGAGTTGTTGCCCGAACGCGGGGTTACCGAACGCCTTCGGCGAATACGACGAACTCCCCGAGGACACGGCCGGAATGGTCAATACATTCGCAGAGGAAGGGTGGCTGAACTTTGCCGGAGGATGTTGCGGGACCACACCTGAACACATTCGGATGATTGCCAAAGCGGTCGCCGACCGCGACCCGAGGGTTCCACCCGAGCAAGAGTCACTTTCCCGTTTCAGCGGATTGGAGAAGCTGGAGATTCGGCCCGACTCCAACTTCATAATGATTGGCGAGCGCACGAACATCACCGGCTCCAGGCGGTTCGCCAGGCTAATCAAAAATGGAGATTACGAAGCTGCGGCTGCAGTTGCCAGGGATCAGGTAGAGGGTGGCGCCAATATCCTCGACGTGAATATGGACGAGGGCCTGCTGGACTCCAAAGCAGCGATGACTACCTTCCTCAACCGGATTGCCGCAGAGCCGGATATCGCCACGATCCCCGTGATGGTAGACAGCTCAGATTTCGAAGTGATCGAAGCGGGATTGCGATGTGTCCAGGGCAAGGGCGTGGTGAACTCGATCAGTCTCAAGGAGGGTGAGGAAGCGTTTAGTAAGTACGCTAGAAAGATCAAACAGTACGGTGCCGGAATGGTCGTGATGGCCTTCGATGAAAAGGGGCAGGCCACGAGCACGGAGGACAAGGTCCGGATTGCCGAACGTGCGTATCGTCTACTGACAGGGGAATTGGGTGTGTCTCCGACGGATATCATCTTCGATCCCAATATTCTCACCGTGGCGACCGGTATCGAGGAGCACAGCGACTACGCGGTGAATTTCATTGAGGCGGTCAAGCAGATCAAGACTCGGTGTCCGGGGATGAAAGTTAGCGGAGGGGTGAGCAACCTATCCTTTTCGTTCCGGGGGAATGACTACGTCCGGGAGGCGATGCACGCTGGGTTCCTCTACCACGCGATTCAGGCGGGGATGGATATGGGGATTGTGAACGCGGGTCAGTTGATGGTCTACGAGGACATCCCCGACGATCTCCTGGAACTTGTTGAGGATGTGTTGTTCAATCGCAGGNAGGATGCGACCGAACGCCTGGTGAACTTTGCGGAATCTGCGAGNAAGGAAGGTACNTCGCGAGAANTTGATGAGTNCTGGCGCGAAGGGAGTGTCGAGGAGAGGCTCGGCCACGCCCTGCTACACGGCAAGGGCGAGTATATGGTAGAGGACCTCGAGGATGCACTGAAGGCCTATCAGCCACTGGCTATCATCGAGGGCCCGTTGATGGATGGGATGAACGTGGTGGGCGACCTGTTTGGCGAGGGNAAGATGTTTCTCCCCCAGGTNGTNAAGACCGCGAGAGTGATGAAGCAGGCGGTAGCGTATCTGCAGCCGTTGATGGAGGACGAGAAGGAAGGTGTCGCCCAGACCCGCGGAAAGGTTCTCCTGGCGACGGTCAAGGGTGACGTGCACGACATTGGCAAGAACATCGTGGGTGTCGTTCTGGGCTGCAACAATTATCAGGTGATCGACCTTGGTGTGATGGCGTCGTCAGATCAGATCCTTCGCACAGCGTGTGAGGAGAAGGTAGACCTGATCGGTCTGAGTGGCCTGATTACACCTTCGCTGAATGAAATGGTCCACGTTGCGCAGGAGATGGAGCGGGAAGGATTCACCACGCCATTGTTAATCGGGGGCGCGACCACCAGCGTCAAACACACGGCCGTGAAGATCGCGCCGGTCTATTCAAAGGCCACGCTGCACGTGAAAGATGCGTCAAGAGCAACGGGGGTCGTGGGGATGTTGCTGAACCCGGAGCAGAGGGCCGGACTAGTTGACAAAAACCGTGAAGCTCAGGAGCGTGCACAGGCAGCATTCGAGGAGGGTGGGACACGGAAGCCACTGGTTTCCTACGAGGAAGCCAAGCAGAAGCGTCCGAAGATCGATTGGGCTTCCACGCAGATTGAGGCACCGGAGTTCCTGGGGACCCGGCTGCTGGAGGGTTTTCCTCTGGAGGAAATTGTTCCGTATATCGATTGGGGACCCTTCTTCCACGTATGGGAGATGCGCGGGAGCTATCCCAGGATCCTGGATGATCCCGATAAGGGTGAGGAGGCAAGGAAGCTGTTCGACGACGCGCAATCTCTACTGGATCGGGTGGTGAAGGAACGTCTGTTGGGCGCAGAGGCAGTTTACGGATTTTGGCCTGCAAACGCTTCGGGCGATGACCTCGTCCTGTATTCTGACAGCGATCGCTCGACCGAGACGGAACGGTTCCACACGCTGCGTCAACAGGAGAGGAAGGCGTCGGGCAGGTATTTCGCCCTGGCGGATTTTGTTGCGCCTGTTGGTGTAGATGACTATCTCGGGGCATTCGCAGTGACGTGTGGACTGAATGTTCAGGGGCAAGTTAGAGCCTTAGAGGACNCCCACGATGATTACAATGCCATTATGCTGCAGGCCCTGGCGGATCGGTTAGCCGAAGCTTTCACCGAACTGCTGCATCAACGTGTTCGACGAGAGTGGTATTCGGCAGGGGAATCGCTCGGTAAGGATGAGTTGATTCGAGGTCAGTACAGGGGAATCCGGCCGGCGCCAGGCTATCCGGCGTGTCCCGATCACACCGAGAAGCGCGTCTTGTTCGATATGCTTGATGTGACGTCACGAACAGGGATCGGGCTTACCGAAAATTTCGCGATGACCCCGGCCGCATCCGTTTGCGGACTCTATTTTGGCCACGCCGAGGCTCAGTACTTTTCGCTTGGCAGGATTGGGAAGGACCAGGTTGAAGATTACGCAGACCGAAAGGGGCTCACCGTCGAGGAAGTCGAAAGGTGGTTGGCGCCGAATCTGGGGTATTAGGTAAGTCCGGAAAATCCTCTTTATGTTCCCCATGCAGTCCAAGGTTGCGCTCCCCGCTCTGCGTCCCTATCTTCTTCCCTGGCCAGACTTTACTTTCGCAGCCTGGCCGATCACATGTGTGCCAGCCCGTCTATCTTCCAGGAGGTTTCATGAAAATCGCCCTTTGCCCACCCGTCAGCGAGGAGCTCTGTGAACAGGTCCGACNGACAGCCCCTGGATCGGAGGTCGTGATGTACTCGCTTGATGAAGCGGCTCCGGAAATGGGGGATGTGGAGATCATCTTTGGGATGTTCAATGTGGAGATGGTCCGGGCAGCAGAGAATCTCAAGTGGATTCAGACCACCAGCGCCGGAATGGATATGTTCATGAAACTTACTGAGGTGCAGGAGGGTGATTTCCGACTCTGTAACGCCAGTGGGATTCACGCGATACAAGTTGCCGAGCACGCTTGGGCCTTGACGACCGCTCTGTTTCGTGGGCTGCACGTGTTTTTGCAGAACCAGGGTAAGCGAAAGTGGACCCGTGCGCCAATGGAAGACCTNTACGGAGCTACGGCAGGCATCATTGGATTCGGTGGAATCGGCAATGAGTTCGCCAAACGGGCACAGGCTTCGGAGATGCGTATTCTGGCCGTGGATATTCAAGGGGGAGAGAAGCCGGATTATGTGGAGGCGCTGTGGGGGATCGAGAGGCTGGATGATCTGTTGAAGGAATCGGACCTNGTGTTCATTGCCTGTCCCTGGACNCNGGAGACCGACAAGCTGATCAATGCTCGCACCCTGGGGCTGATGAAAGAGAGTGCCTTCCTGGTCAACACAGCGAGGGGCCCAATTGTGGACGAGACAGCCCTGGTGGAAGCCCTTGAGACCAACGCGATCGCCGGGGCCGGGCTTGACGTGTTCGAGAAGGAACCCCTGCCCGAGGAGAGCCCGCTTTGGGCGATGGACAACACGATTATTACAACTCACGCAGCCGGGGGCTCGCACTACCGGCCGCAGCGGACGGTGGATTTTTTCTGCGACAATCTCAAGCGGTATATTGCCGGGGAACCCTTGCGTAACGAAATGGACCGCAAGCTGGGCTACCCGAAACTGGAGAGCCGGGTTCAGTGAGTGATAAGATTGACGAATAATCAACGAGGGCGGGCCGAGCACCCGCCCTTTCCTGCGTCCTGAACTATAGCGAACTACCTATCTGTAGTCTTAATCGACAGAGCGGACATTTCAACTTTTTTCGAAAGGAAGGTCAATGGCCGAAATCAGGCCTTTTCGGGGGATCCGATACAACACTGATCAAGTAGGCGACGCAGGCGACCTCGTGTCCCCTCCCTACGACGTGATAGATGGGAGTTTTCAGCAGGCGCTGTACGACCGAAGCCCGAACAATGTCGTGCGGATTATTCTGGGTAAAGATGAAGAAGATGACGGAGCNTCCTGCAATCGGTACACAAGAGCCAGAGACGATTTCCGCGGTTGGCTAGAGGAAGGTTCTCTGATCAAGGACGAAGCAGAGGGGATATATCTGTACGCGCAGGACTTCGATGTAAACNCTCCGGACGGTCCTGTACGGAAATCGCGCCTAGGTATCGTAACTCTGGTGCGGGCGGACGCACTGGGCGGAGGTTCGATCCTTCCGCACGAGTTCACGATGCCGGGTCCCAAAGCTGATCGATTGGAATTGATGAGACATACCCGTGCCGCTTTCGGACAGATCTTTTCNCTTTACTCAGATCCCGATTACGAGATCCGGCGGCTGGTGGAGTCTGNTCTNTCAGGCAAACCCTTGTTTACTTTTGTCGATGGCGATAGTGTGGTGCACCGATTCTGGCGAGTAACAGATCACGAAGTGATCGAATCTGTTGCGGAGGTGTTGTCGGACAAACCCTTCTTTATTGCCGACGGCCATCATCGATACGAAACCGCCGTAGTTTACCGTGACGAACGGGCGGATGCTGAAGGTGTCGATTGGCAGGGAAAGCCTTACGGCTACCGAATGCACACCCTGGTGAATATGGACGATACCGAGGGAATGGCGATTAATGCGATTCACCGTGTGGTATTCGATCTGGGTGAGGACGGAGTCGCGCAGTTGGAATCCGGGCTGAGGGAATTTTTCGAAATCGAGAGGAAGCCGCTCGGGTCAACGGGTGAGGTGCTGCTGGAGCTTCGGAAAAGGGGAGAAGGTGGGAAAGCCGTGTTCGGATTTACCACCGGAGACGTCTCTGAGATCCAGTACTTGACACTGAAGGACACCGTCGATCCGTCGGCGCTTGACCAGGGCGATCACTCTGCAGCGTGGAGGAATCTCAGTTCTGGATTGCTTCAACTGGTNCTGGGGAAGGTGTTGGNTCTGGACGANGNGACGCTCACCCGAGGCGAGAAGGTGGAGTTCGTGAAGGTNGAGAAGGATGTGTTGAACCTGGTGCGGGAAGCACCGGATCGTGCAGGATTCTTCCTGAATCCTGTGGGAATGTCGGAATTGCGAGAGGTGGTTCTGGCAGGGGAGCGAATGCCTCCTAAGTCCACTTTCTTCTATCCTAAGGTTTACACGGGACTGGTGATTCAGGATCTGNAATCGTTCTAGGGATCTGCCTGTGAGGGAGTTTCCGGCGGGAATTCTGCATATTAAAAATCCTTACGTCAGGNATAACAGGTTTCAGGNGAATCCAGTTCATAATATCAAAGAAGCTAGATCCTCCCCTGGCTCTAAATCGCTATCTAATTGATAATATTCAATTAATGGTCTAGATATATCGAAGCTTTCCTCTTAGGACTTACTAAGTAGTATAATGCTTGTTGTGTATCCTACTGATCGATTCGGTATATCGGCTCCATACCCTGGGCGATCCTGTCCACATTTTCCTTCACGCATTCCGCCCTCCGCATGGAAGTCTCGCGGGTTACCCCGGCGATGTGGGGTGTGGCGACCACATTTGGAAATTGGAGCAGCGGTGAATCTGGATCAGGGGGTTCCGGATCGAAGACATCCAGGCCCGCTCCGCCAATCTCTCCGGTCTCGAGTGACTTCAGAAGAGCCTGTTCGTCCACCAGCCCGCCTCTGGCGACATTTATCAGGCAGGCAGTGGACTTCATCAGCTCGATTCGCCTGGCGTCTATGTACTTGCTGGTTTCATCGTTCAGGTGGAGGTGGAGGGAAAGAAAATCGCTGCCTGCAATAACCTGATCGGCATCTGCAGGACCTCCAATGAATTCCGGCTGGATCTCATCGAGGATCTCCTGGGAGATGGGCCGGACGTCGATCCCCCGAATCCTCATGCCAAAGGCTCTTGCCCGTCTCGCCAACTCGGTCCCGCTTGACCCGAATCCGATGATCCCCAGAGTGCGTCCTTCTAACTCCGTGCCCATTGGTTCGTAACGAACTTTCTCCCGAATGTTCTCTGCGCATTCCACATATCGGTGGGCGAGCATCAACATCATCATGAATGCCACCTCGGCCAGGGCGGGCGCACTGAACGTCCCAGGTGTGTTGGCCAGGGGAATGCCGACGCGTTTGAAGTGGTCGACGTCCACGTGCTCGAACCCAACGGTGGTGACCTGCCACATTTTCGTGTTTCTGGCGAGCTCGACCATCTCCGGGGTGCCATTCCGGCCGCCCTGTTCGACCACNANTTCTACACCCTCGAATTGGTCCTCNAGAGGCTGAGTTTCGTCCAGTACCGTGAGGTCGTGATCTTTCCCGACTATGTCAACGATGTCCTGGCACCAGGGGATATACGTTGGCTCGTCTGCAATTAGGATGGTCCTGACTTGTCGCATATAGTCTTTCCCTTGGTGATATGTGGTTTACTGCTTTCCTTCTTGTCGACACGCTTTCGCTAAAGCACCGGCAACTCCGGACTGATCGGATCCGACAGGACCTCGCACCCGGTCTCCGTAACGACCACGTCTTCCTCGAGCATAAAGTAGGCGTCATCCGTATAGAGCGACGGCTCCACCGTGAGCACCATGCCCTCCTCCAGTATCGTCTCGTCCTCCANCTCNATAAAGGGAGGTTCGATGATGTCCAGCCCCATCGCGTGGCCGATACCCGAAACNTTCTCCGCGAATTCCGTATAACCCGTCTTCTTCTGGATGTCTATCGACACGCGTACAAGATCCGCGATTGGAACGCCCGGCTTCGTTGCGGCAATAGCGGCCTGAAGACACTCGTACGTAACCCTGTAGGCATCCTTGTGCNCCTGGGTGGCGCTCCCAAGGGCGAACATCCTCGTGAAGTCGGACCAGTACCCGCGATATACTCCTCCCGCGTCGTGGGTGATGACTTCGCCCCTGGTGAGGACACGGTCCATGTGGCGTCGCAGGCTGATATCACACCTTCGCCTTTTGCCTGGAATGTATGTGGCGATTGTGATCGAACCCGGTGTGTCCATTCCCTGTTTCATATGTTCCACTGAGAGTAAACTGTGCACCTCCCGCTCGGTCATTCCAGGTTTGACAGTGGAGAACAGAGTGCGGTATGCCTCGTCAGTGATCTTGACGGCCTTTCGAATGTATTCGAGTTCTTTTGTCGATTTTCGATACCGTGTCTTCCAGAGAATCCGAGCTGCGTCTGTAAAGGTCAGTCCGGGCAGATTGCTCTTGAGCTTGGCAAAGTCGTTGTGTGGCATTCGATTCCAGAGCACGCCGCCATGTTCAGCACCAATTTGACCGTTCTCCAGACCGAGTTCTTTTATGGTCTCAGTGAGGAGCTCGACACCTGCCTGGACACGGATAGGCGGGAGATAGGTACGGATATCCTTCACCCAGCAGTCCAGTTCGCACATCCCCGTTTCCAAGGGTGGGACCACGAGAACCGGTTCGTGCTCGAGCGGCAGTATCGCAAAGAGGGAAGTGAACTTGTGCATCCACCTGTGCGTCCAGTGTCCCGTAAAATACCGGTGATTGGTATCTGTATTGATCAAAACCGCATCCAATCCTGCTCCGGCCATTTCCGAACGTAGTCTGGACAGACGATTCTCGTATTCTGCGGCCTCAAATTCCGCTAGGTCTTCGGTGAGCATCATGTTCTCCTAATAGGAGGGTGGATCGAAAGTGCATTTTGGCGTGGAGAGACTGAGGTTTCCCTGGTTGCGAGACTCGACTAAGGTGTGGCACAGAAAAGTCCACTATCCTTGCCAATCGAGATCGCTCCNTTCAGATCGATCCTCTTCTGCAAGAACTGTTGGAANGCNACANGCCTGTCNTGAANNGCAACGCCTCTCCCGGTTGAGACAANGTAANCAGCCAGAGGCTTGGCTTNGGTCANCACGAGCTTNTCCAGGTATCGATGTGTTCGNACCTTNCAGAAGACACTTTGCAGCTGATCGAGCCCCNTTTCCAAACCNAATAGCTCGGCATTCCGGCTACTCGCGTCGNATTTCNGATCGAACTCATNCNCGAGCGCTCTCAATTCTCCAAGATGACTTCGNNCAATTNTGNTTGCTACCAGACGANCGTCCTGCTTCAGNACGCGACGTATTTCANGTAACGCCANATCTATCTGATGTACGTGGTATAGCATATGGTTGGCGGCCAAAAGATCGAAACTACCCGAGTCCAAGGGTATATCCGGCATCGGCAACCGAAATGATGGGGCTAAAACCAGCTCTTGAAAGGTTTCGTCTGGCCTCAGCCACCATTCCCTGTGATAGGTCGGTCAGAATGAGCTTCACGCCAGGGGGCACCCGGTCGACATTGCCCTGCTAAAGCCAGAATGGTCCGCAACCTATGTCGAGGACACTCTCGTTCGTCGATAACTCCAACTGGTCGAATAACCAGTGATTCCAGTTGTCTTTGCTCGTGCTGAATCTGGAATGGAGGTCGCTTCGGGCGCTCAAATTAGCGGGTGTCTTGTACTGTTGCTTAACCTTATCGGTTAGTCCTCCACGTGACTGCAGGTGTCCCTTATCAACCATAGTATCCTCCCCGACTTGCCTAGTCTCTTTCTGGAGATTGTCTTCCGATCAGGAGAAGAAAAATGAAGTCGTGCGAAACAAGCAATGTCGGAACGATGATAGTAGGGATGAAATACATCGCGCCAGAGTGGCCATTTAGGACGAACTGCACCCCTTGGGCAAGTGCGTTCATCAGATCCAGTGACCCCAGGAGGTTGAATACCCAAACAAGTGTTGTAGCGATTGTCCAGTTGCCTCTCAAGCCTGCGACGGCCAGGAAAGGGAGAAGAGATGCAAGAAGATCTCCGTAGGCGGCTGAATTGGCGAATCTGGCGTCCAGAGGTTCGGCAGTGACACCGTGGATCAGGAAAGCCATTCCTGATCCACCGGAAACTGTGGAGCAGAAGCAAAGGAGTCAGGGCCTCTGCTCGATTTTTCGCACGAACCCACGGCATTACGTACCATCTGGTTATCAGGACAAAATTGAACAACCCGAACACGATGCTCAAGGGCAATATCAAATCGGTGATCATTTTGGGAGCTTTGTAGGTATTGTTTTTGTCCGGGGAACGTGAAATACAACAGACGCCTATCTAGGCTCAATTATTCTTTCCTTCACTCTGATGGGCCGAAACCGTTCATCACGTAGAGTACATGCTCGGATGAAGCCAACCTGTGCCCCAAAACCGCCTGGTAATCGTTCGAGTGGTACCAGTTTTTCGCGTCGTCCATTGTTGGAAACTCAACGACCACCACTCGGGGATAAGGGGGATGGCCTTCCAGGACTTCTGCGGAATCTTCAACTGCAAGCGGCTTGCCCCCAAAAGGTTCCATTGTATCTGCGACACCTTTCATATAGACATTAAAACGGTCCTGGTCGTCGATGCGTCCGGAAGCAACAATGTATGCCGGCATTTGGACCTCCTTTCGCCAATTGGCGTCGTAGATGTCAGCTGGTTTTGGGAAATGAAAAACTCTGCCAAGGCCTTTCACCAACCATGTGAACCACTCTTTTGGTTTCCACTGAGATAACGAACGAACTTCTGGTACTCTCCCGAAGCAGTGG